>JAZPYL010000074.1:0-49559 GCA_045544175.1 Acutalibacteraceae bacterium
TTAAGGTAACGGTAGTCGAACCGTACAAGGTTTAATGGGGCATATTTTCCCTGTAGCATCGTTAAAAGCCTCGGAAATACGCAAGTATTCCCTTCACCTTTTGCCTTGCTACAAGAAAAATCTTCACCCATTAAACTCGAAGACCGTAAATGCCCGAGTTTTGGTGCATTTGGGATTTTATTCGACGAAACAATACTCGCGTATTGCGAGGAGAAAAAATTACAAAGGTGCCGGAAATCGGACATTTTGGCTTGTTCGGTTCGATTACCGTTACCTTAAGGCTGCTACAGGTGCTCGAACTATCTTTGCTTTATTTGAATTTGAAAAATAAAAAACACCTGAAGCCGTTATCGCAGGTCAGGGTGAAAGGAGAATAAAAATGGTAAACCAAGACATTAAAACCGCATTTGAGGCATTCGGAAGAGGCGGGAATATTGTAAGCGTAAATCAGATTACAGCAGGTCTTATCAATGCCACATATCTTGTTGAAACAGACAAAAAAGAGAAGTACATTCTTCAGAAAATCAACACCTTCGTATTTAAAAAACCTGATGAGCTTATGGAAAATATCGTTGGTGTAACAAAGCATATTTCAGAAAAAATCAAAGAAGCCGGCGGCGATTATAAAAGAGAAAATCTTAACTTCCTTCCCTGTAAAAGCGGTGAATATTATTACCGTGATGAAAACGACGGCGCATGGAGAATGTATATCTATGTTGACGATGCCTTAACCTACAACAAGCCTAAAAATAACGATATCTTCAGAAGTGCAGGCCAGACCTTCGGCAGATTTATGAAGCTTCTTGACGGATATCCTGCAGCGACTCTTCACGAAACAATAAAAGATTTCCACTACACTCCGGCAAGATATGAAAACTTTCTCAAAGCAGCAGAGGCTGATATAAAAGGAAGAAAGGCTGTATGTGAAGAAGAAATCAAATTTGTAACTGACCGTAAGGCTGACACACATAAGCTTACAGACCTTATTGCAGAAGGTGTTCTGCCTCTCAGAGTTACCCATAATGATACAAAGCTTAACAATGTTCTTTTCGATATAAATACAGATAAAGGCATCTGTGTAATTGACCTTGATACAATTATGCCCGGTCTTTCACTTTATGATTTCGGTGACAGTATCCGTTCAGGTGCCAATAAAGCAGCAGAGGATGAATCTGACCCTTCAAAAGTAAGTATTGACCTGACGCTTTTCGAGGTTTATGTTGACGGATTCCTCAGTGAGACTGCAGAAAGTCTTAATGATGCTGAAATCGAAAATCTTGCTTTCGGCGCAAAGCTGATGACCTTTGAATGCGGTATCAGATTCCTTACTGACTACCTTGAAGGCGATGTTTATTTCAGAACAACTCATGCAGAGCATAATATCGTAAGAGCAAGAAATCAGTTCAGGCTTGTAGCCGATATGGAAAAGCATATGGACGAGATGAATGCAATTGTAATGAAATACAAGGAAAAATACAAGAAATAATTTATGGAACTTTTCATAAAAGTATTACATTGAGGTGACCTATGGCCGATATAAAAGAAATTAAAATCTTATCTTCTCTTGAAAAGATTTATGACAGTGACAAAATGCCGATTGCCGAATATAAAGGCTTTTCGATGCTTAAAAATGAAAAAAAGTCCTTTCAGCTTGCAATTGAAGCTAATGAAGACTGTGAATTTGATTTGGAATATGAAAGTACGGTAAAGGACATACATATTTATACGGTTGAGCACGTCAAGTCTGATTTCCCTATGTGGAAAAAAGGCGCTGATGACTATTTCAGATTCAGCAAAAGCGGCTACTATCCTGATCTGCTTTTACCCGTTAACGGAAAAGTGAGTGCTGAGAAGGGCATAAAAGTCTTTTGGTTTGAGGTTGATGCGTCTCACAGTGTTGCAGAGAAGCACAGAATTGAAATTACTGTCGGCGATAAAAAAGCAGGTATTGATATTGAGATTATTGACGCTGAGCTTGATTTCAGGGATTTTGTTTATACCTGCTGGTTTCATACCGACTGTCTCATGTCTTACTATAATTTTGACGCTTTTTCAGATGAATACTGGAGAGTAACGGAAAACTTTCTTAAAACTGCAGGAGAGTATGGAATGAACTGTGTTCTCACACCGATTTTCACACCTCCGCTTGACACACAGAGGGGCAAAGAAAGACCTACGGTTCAGCTTATCGACATAACAGTTAAAGACGGTACTTATTCCTTTAATTTTGATAAGCTTACACAGTGGATTGAAATGGCTCACCGCTGCGGTATTGAATATTTTGAGCTTGCCCATTTTTATACTCAGTGGGGTGCAAGGCATGCTCCGAAAATTATGGCAACAGTAGACGGTAGTTATAATCAGATTTTTGGCTGGAGTACAAGAGCAAACTCACGCAAGTATAAAAAATTCCTTACTGCACTTTCTGTTGAACTTAAGAAATATCTTGAAGAAAGAAATTTACGGGATAAGGTTCTTATCCATGTGAGTGACGAGCCTAACGGGTCTATGCTTCGTTCATATAAAAAAGCTTCAAAGCATATTCACAGCATTTATAAAGGCTATAAGGTTGTAGATGCTCTTTCGGATTACTCTTTCTATAAAAAGAAAATCGTTTCAAATCCTATTCCGTCAAACGATCATATAGATAAGTTTATCGGCAATGTTGATAAGCTGTGGGTATATTACTGCAGCGCTCAGACAAAGCACAATGTTTCCAACAGATTTTTCTGCAATGAATCAATAAGAACGAGGGTCATAGGATATCAGATGTTCAAATTTGATATCAGAGGCTTTTTACATTGGGGCTATAACTTCTATTTTACAAGACTTTCGAAGTCACTCGTAAATCCTTATGAGGTAACAGATGCAGGCAAAGAATTCCCGTCAGGTGACAGCTTTGTCGTTTATCCGGCAGAGGACGGTACTGCGCATCATTCACTCAGACTCAAAGTATTCTATGATGCACTTCAGGATATGGCCGCACTCAACACTCTGGAAAAGCTTACAGATAAAAAGACCTGCCTTTCCTTAATTGAAGAGCAGGGAAAGCATAACTTAACCTTCAGAGAGTATCCTCACAGTGATGAGTGGCTGCTTACAACGAGAGAAGCAGTAAATACTGCTATCAAAGAAAAGATATAAAATTCAACATCCTCCGCTTGAAAACTTCAGGCGGAGGATGCTTTATATATTAAAATTACACTGCGCGGATATCAATCGATTTTATATGTATTGTTGTCTAAATCAATAACAACTGTTGTTCCGTCGGAATAAGTAGCCTTTTGCTTGCGGTAACTGCCGAGGAATTCGTGCTTTACCATCTCCTTGTTGCAGAGTCTTGCCTGCAACTCGCAGAGAGGCTTAATGCGTTCAATTTCCTTTTTCAGTTCTTCGTCACTCATCATTCCCACATCTGCAGTACGCTTGTCTGTACCGATTTTACAAAGTGAGTTTCCGTATGGGTGAATATACGGCATACCTGCATTTAATGCACCGTATAAATCTCCGTCTTCGCCCTTGGGAATTCCCCAGTTATTAAACCAGTTCCAAGGAACGATTATACAGTCGTGATAAACAAGATTGCCTAAAGGTACGGGAATACCGACGGCTCTGCCGTTTTCCTGAGGCTTTAATGCATGAGGGCCGTGATGGACGAGTGCAAGATGATTAAGCATCTGCATACCGGGCTCCTCCGAAGACATTACCATACCCTTTTCATTAAGATAGTCAAAACAACAGCCTCTGTGCTTTATGCTTTCTTCTCTTGTGATTCTATGATCGTCGTGGAAGCATTCGTCACCCTGCATAATGGAAAAAACATCAAGGTATGCTCCCTGAACATCAATGCCGTGTTCTTTTAGCTCAGTGTAAGTCTTTTTAACGGCATCAAGAGCGAATACAGAGCAAAGATAGGTGTGTTCTCCGCCGTCCCATATTGAACAATATGGATTTGAACCGTCAAGGTTCTTTATTGCTTTATTCTTATCGAAAACAGGACTGTCATAATAATAGTCTCTGTACTGATCGTGAAGGGCAAAAACATAACCGAGTTCACGGCATGTATCAGAGAATTCCTTCAGGCCGTCCCATCCGCCTGCCTGCTCGCAGGGAGGAAGAATATAGGGATGATTATTGTCATAGCCGTCTTTTCCCCAACCGTCAGTATGAATATATAGCTTGTCAAGACCGAGTGCCTTCAGCCTTTTCATTTCCTCTGCACGTTCAACGAAGGTGGCACAAAGAAGTTCATTTGAACCGTTTTTATTATAGAACTGCGATTTCTCGTTGATTTTTGAGAAAATCTTATGGTGCAGAACCGGCGCGCCGATAATATTTCTGATATTAGGATTCTTTCGGATTTTCTCGTCAAGAGTGATCAGCTCGTTCTTTTCGAACAGATAGTTACGGTAATCCTTGGCAACGGTATTGTAATCTCCGTTATCGTGGAAAACAAAAAGTATCTTGCGCTCGTAAGAGAGCTTGCCTAAAGATGATTGCCAGTAAACGGTATTAAGAAAAGCTCCGTGCCTTCCGAAGGAACTGTGAATTGATGCATCGTAAGGTGTTTCAACGATAGCTGAATATGTATGGCCGTCGCATACTCTGCCCCACAGCGGCATATAGCATTCGCCTGTGTTGATAGGCCTTTTTACATTTTTATAGCTGTGATTGATGAAATAATTCTTTTTATATCCGTCGGGAAGAATAAATCCCTGACGCATGGAGTCAACGTGATATGAGCTTCTGCCCTTCGTTTTTGAATTGAAAGGAGCAGGAAAGCTTACGCCTTGAATTTCATAGCCTGTTTCATTTTCTGCCTTAACGGAAAACACAGCTTCGTTTTCTCCCTTGACCTCGGCTGTACAGATCAGAGTAAACGGTAATTTCTCACCTGCAAGAACAAAATCAGAGTATCTTGTTACAATTTTATTATCCGAATACTCTGTTTTACTGCTTCCGGCAGATCTGAAAGGTATGTCTTTGATTTTTTCCTTGCCGCCGATGCTTTTGCGAACAGATACAAAAGATTTCTTTCCGTCGCTCACCCATAAAAATCCGTTATAACAAATCTTATAGGAATTATTTTTTTCATTGAAACTGATTTTTATTTTTTCACTCATTAAAAGCCGTCCTCCGCAAAGATGTTATTATATCAATTATACACATTATATTACGACAAGTCAATTCGACTGTATTTATATGGAGAATGATTATAAAGTAAGTATCAAACGGAACAGTTATATACATTAAGGGAGGTAAACTTTCAGTTTATACTTTTGTAACAGAACAGTATATTGACTTTTCATATCTAATATGGTATCATTCTTTAGATTAAATGTGACAATTTTTTTATAGGAGGCAACAGTCAGGTGAAATCAGCAGGAAAGACTTTGCTCAGAGCAGGTGCGTTCTGTGCTTTGGTTGCTGTTGTGCTTATATGCCTTGGCAACTTTTTTCAGCCTGTGTGGCTTAAATGGAACAATTTTCACACCACAAAGGGTTTCTACGAAGAACCGAAAAATACTATTGAAACTGTATTCTTAGGCTCCAGCGTTGTTGCAAGCAGCATTTCACCCATTGAAATGTATGATGAATGCGGCATAAACGCCTATAATCTCGGGATGGCCCAGCAGCCGCTTATGTGTTCATATTACTGGCTTGAGGAGACATACAGACGGCATCCGGAAACCCTCAAAACAGTTGTTCTCGAAGCTTCTTCCTTACGAAGCGATACGGATGAATCCTTTTATCACCGTGCTCTCGATAATATGAGGTTTTCGACCATTAAATTCAGAGCCGTTTATGACTATATGGACGGCGATATCGGACGTGTATTATCATTTATTAATCCTTTGGTTTCTTATCACAGCCGTTGGGATTCACTTGAAAAGACCGATTTCGATAAGTTTTCCTACGACCGTGACAGCGGCACAAGAGGATATTATCTTATTGATACAATCTATGCTGAAAAAGATTACTATGCAAAAGAAAATATCAAGAACCCGATTCTTGATATGTCTGCCGAGCCTGAGGCACTTCTCGAAAACGCAGTTGAATATTTTGGCAGAATGGCTGAATTCTGTAAGGAAAAAGGCCTTTCACTTATCCTTATCAAAACTGCGGCAGATAATTGGAACGACGGTCTTCACAATGCCTGCCGGGAGCTTACTGACGGCTACGGTATAGAATTTCTTGACTTTAACTATGACCCTTATTTTGATCTGGACGGGTCATATATTCACGATTTCGATACCAATGACGGTAAGCATCTTAATTATTTCGGCTCGGTCAAGTTTTCAAAGTGGCTTGGCAGGTATCTTGTTGATAATTACGGTGCTGCCGATATCCGTGATAATTCCAAATATGATTTTATGAAAGCTCAGGCTGAGGAGTACGCCGCAAGAGTAATGCAGGAGATAAAGCTTGTTTCTTCCCTTTCTCTTAAGGAATATCTTGAATTAGCCTCAACTGAAGATAACACAGTGTTTATCAGTGTTCAGGAGGATGCAGCGGAAGGCCTTACAGACGGTGACCGTCAGTTTCTCAGGGAGCTCGGACTAAAAGAACTGTCTGAAATCGGCAGTAAGGATTCATATATAGGAATTATCAGCGGCGGTAAGGTTCTGAAAGAAAAGCTCAAGCTTAAGTCCGATGATAACAAGAGCCCTATAGTTCTTAAAGGCAGTCTTGATGACGGAAATACCTATAAAATCACAAGCGGCGGCAAGAAGCACGGCAATAAAGCTGAGTTTGTAATTGACGGTGATGCGCACGGAAATACGGGCAGAGGCCTTAATATAGCTGTTTACAGCAACGTTTTCGGCGAAGTAATCGGTTCTGCTGCTTTTGATACTCACATAGGCACTGTGCGTGATTGCTACGGTCTTAAGACAACGGATGTTTTGCTTGACGAAGATGCACTTTCAAAGGAGTACAACCCTGAAAGCGTTATGGGCCGTATACTCAGGTATAAAAATACAGTGGATACATACAGAGAAAAGTTCGCTTCATAAAGCAGAAATCTCTGTTTTGTCTTGCAAATTTACGTGGGGCAACTTAATAAGTTTTTAATCCTGCGGAAGAACAGCTCTTCCGTGGGGATAGAATAAAAAAATATTATAAGGAGTACAAAACAATGGAAAAAATTTTAGAAATTCTCAACTCAATTCGTGATGATATCGATTATGATAAGGAAGACAAATTAATCGATGACGGTATTCTTGACAGCTTTGATATTGTTTCTATCGTTGGTGAGCTCTGTGATGCATACGATATTACAATTACCGTTGATGATATGGAACCCGAAAACTTCAACAGTGCAAAGGCTATTCATGACCTTGTTGAACGTCTTCTTGAAGAAATGTAATTTAAAATCATTGGTTATGCCCGTCATCTGACGGGCGTAATCCTTGAATTAACGACAAAATAAACGGAAAGTGAAAGAAAAAGAAATATGGCTCTGAATTCAATTACTTTTATGGCTTTTCTGGCAGTAGTGATTACAGTGTACTATCTGGTACCTAAAAAATATCAGTGGGCTGTGCTTCTTGTTGCCAGTTACGGCTTTTATATAGCCGGCGGTTTAGATAATGTTCTTTACATTATTGTATCAACTCTCTTCAATTTCTTTTCTGCAAAGTGGATGCAGAAAATCCGTACAAAGCAGCAGGATGAAATCAATGCTTTGGGTGATGATATAACCAAAGAGCAGAGAATGGCTATGAAGAAAGCGGCAGCCAACCGTATCAAGCGTATACAGGTGCTGACCGTTCTTGCCAACCTTGCTGTTCTTGCTTATTTTAAGTATCTCAACTTCTTCATCGGAAACATCAACGATATTTTTGCAGTTTTCAAATGGGATGCTTCAATTCCTCTTGTTAATATTATTGCTCCACTGGGTCTTTCTTACTACACCTTCAATTCAATAGGATATCTTATTGATGTAGGCCGCGGTAAGCTCAAGGCTGAAACTCACCTTGGCAAATTTGCACTGTTCGTATCCTTCTTCCCTTCAATTGTTCAAGGTCCTCTTAACCGTTACGGCGATGCAGGCCTTCAGCTTCAGAAGGAGCACGAGTTTGATTATCAGAACGTAAAATTCGGTGCACAGCTGATTTTATGGGGCCTTTTCAAGAAGATGGTCATTGCTGACCGTATCAGCATAATTTCCACTACGATTTTCTCCGGTGCTATTGAGGATTACACAGGTACTCATATCCTGTTTGCCGTTATAGCTTACTCATTCCAGATTTACTGCGACTTCTCCGGCGGTACAGATATTACCCGAGGCGCAGCACAGATGATGGGTATTGAGCTTCCCCTTAACTTTGAGCAGCCCTTCTTCGCTACCTCAATGGCTGATTTCTGGCGCAGATGGCACATGTCACTTGGTGCGTGGATGAGAGAATACGTGTTCTATCCCGTTATGCTCTGTAAGCCTGTAGCTTCCTTAAGTAAGAAAATGCGTAAAAAGCACGGCACTTATGCAGGTAAGCTCGTTCCCTCCGTTGCAGCACCGATGGTTGTTTTCTTCCTTATCGGTATATGGCACGGACTTACATGGCAGTATATAACAAACGGTCTTTATAATGCATTTCTTATTTCAGCCAGCGTTGCTCTCACACCCGTATATGAGAAGCTTATCAAGACCTTCAAGGTTAATACAGAAGCCTTCAGCTTCCGTCTGTTCCAGATAGCACGAACAACTGTACTTCTTTTCATCTCACGTATTATTGTAAAGGGCCCCGGACTCAGAGAGTCTCTCAGAATGGTAAAGGCCTTGTTCCTCGACCAGAGCGTAAGTTTCTTCTTTAATTTCGGCGATCTTATAGAGGAAATCGGTATCAGTCAGGCTGATTTAATTCTCCTCTTCTTTGCGATTGTTCTTCTTATGGTAGTAGACATTTTACGTGAAAGCGGTATGAGAATGCGTGAATCTCTTGCAAAGCAGAATCTTCCTTTCCGCTGGGCAGTTGTAATTCTTCTTATTGTGGCTATCGTTGTTTTCGGTACATACGGACCGGCATACGATGCAAAGTCATTTATTTACGGCGCATTCTAAAAAAACAAATCCTAAATCCGGAAGGGATGATAAAATATGCTTAAATCAATTGCACTTACTATTCAGAAATTTGCCAAGGAAACTCCTGAGCAGATTGCTGTTATTGCAGGCGGCGAAAAATGCAGCTATAAGCTTCTTGCGGAAAATAACCGTAAGGTTGCTCTTTACCTTGAAAAGAAAGGTGTAAAGGCAGGCGACAGACTCGTAGTTGAGGCTGACCATATTCTCGAATATATTTATTTCTGGTACGGTATTCAGCTTCTCGGTGCAACCTTCGTTCCCGTCGAAAAAAATACCCCCTCCAAGAGAATCAACGAAATTGCTTCTGAGCTTGATGCAAGCGTCAAGGTAAGTCTCGAAAAGAGAGATGACCTTGCTGACGGCTGGTCACTTAAGGATATCTTTGCTGATATTCTTGCCTGTGACGATTCTTACGAGGCAAAGGAGCCCGATGAAAATTCACTTGCTGAAATCCTTTTCACAACGGGTACAACAGGTAAATCAAAAGGCGTTATGGTTTCCTACGGTAACCAGATTAATATTGCTCTTGCAGGTATTGAAACTACCAACATCAAGAGCGACAACGTATGGCTTATTCCTACTCCCATGAACCACGCAGCAGGTCTCCGCAAGGTTCATATTGCTATGGCAGTGGGCAGTACAAGCTGTCTTCTTGAAGGCTTCAGAAACTTTAAGGAATACTTCCGTACAATTGAGGAATACGGTGTAACATCGCTTTATCTTCCTCCTTCAGCAATTCACCTTCTTCTTGCTTTTGCATCGAAGAATCTTGCTGCACTCAATTCACAGCTTCGTTTTATCTACTCAAGCTCTACTGCATACCCCGAAACAGATAAGGAAAAAATGCGTAAGCTTTTACCCGATGTATATATGTATAACTGCTTCGGCTGCAGTGAAGCCGGCGTTGTATGTACTGATGAGTTCTGTGTTTCCGGCGGTTCACAGTATACGGGCAGTGTAGGCTTCCCCAACTCCTACAGCGAAATCGTTCTTCTTGACGAAAACGGTAACGAGATGAAGGATGCCACTGCACAGAATCCCGGCCTTTGTGCTATCAGAAGTAAGTCTGTTATGCAGGGCTATTGGAATGAGCCTGAGCTTACAAAGGAAGCAATCAAAAACGGCATGCTCGTAATGAGCGACCTTTGCTACTTTGCTCCTAACGGAGAGCTTCTTCTCGTCGGCAGAAGCAATGATACTATCAACCTCGGCGGACTTAAGGTTGCACCCTTGGAGGTTGAAGAGGTTGTTATGCGAGTACCCTGCGTTGACGAATGCCTTCTTATTCCTACCGTTAAGGCTAACAACACTGCACTTAAGCTTCTCGTTGTTCTTAAGGACGGCATGGAGCTTGATGAAGCAGCAATCAGAAATATGATCGCTGATAATCTTGAACCCTACAAGATTCCTAAGATTATTGTAACTGTTGATGAAATCATCAAGACCTTTAACGGAAAGATTGACAGAAAACAGATGATTGCAAAGTATTCATAATTGAAATGAAACATTAAAGGGACGACCGATTGGTCGTCCCTGTTTTTTTGTAGATATATATGTCATTCTGAGGCTTTTACAAAGAATCTTAAAGGCATACTGAAGGATTCTTCGCTGCGTTCAGAATGACAGTACTTTTTTGAGTATTATTTAGTCTGCTTGTTCTATAGGAAGTATAACCTCAAATACAGAGCCGGCTTCGCTTGTGGACTTGATTCTGATGCTGCCACCATGGAGCTCACAGATTCTTTTTGCAACCGGAAGGCCGATTCCGTTACCTGTTGCCTTGTGTGCCATATCACCCTGATAGAACCTTTCAAAAGCATGCTTTACAGTTTCTTCGTTCATTCCGCAGCCGTGGTCTGTAAATGTGAATACAAGCTTTCCCTTGTTCTTTTCTATGTCAATAGAAATCTCAGAGTTCTCGGGGGAGTACTTGATTGCATTGTCGATAATATTGATCCAGAGCTGTCTGAGGGTTTCTTCATTGCCCGAAATTATATGTTCATCGCTGTTTAATGAGATGGTAATATTTTTTTCTGCCCATTTCTGTTCGAGAAGAACAACGGAAAGTCTTATCTGCTCGGTAACATTGAAATCTGTAACATCCTTGAGGATTACCTGATTGTTAAGTCTCGTAAGGTTAAGCACGTTTGCCGAAAGCTGAGAAAGTCTTTCCGACTCGCTGATGATAATGTCAAGGTATTCGCGTCTTTCTTCAGAAGAGAGCTTTTCATCTCTGAGCATTTTTGCAAAGCCCGAAACGGAAACAATGGGAGTTTTGAACTCGTGGGAGAAATTATCAACAAATTCGTTTCTCATTTTTTCAATGCTTGCCAGCTCTTCGGAGGTTTTGTTGATGCTTCTTGCAACATTTCGTACAGCTTTTATTCCCTTTATGTCAACGTGAACATCGTAATCTCCGTCGGATATCTTGCCCAGAGCATTATATGAATTGTGAAGGGGGATAAGTATAATATGTCTGAAAATAATTGCAATAACAACACCTATTATCAGACTTATCATTGCGAAAATGTATATTTCAGAATGGCGGGGCAGCCTTTCTGCATCTATAAAAGGAATGAGAAAAATCAGATGATAGGTACTGTACATTCCCGCAAAGGACAGACAGATAAGGGAAAAAACGATGGCTGACATAGACAGAACCAGCTTGAAGCGGTTCCATATTCTACGGTTACGGTGCTTATACTTTTTCATTATTAATCACTGCTTTATAGCCTATGCCTTTGATAGCGATAATCTTGAATTCAGGATATTCACCGAACTTTTTGCGAAGGCGATTGATGTGTACATTGACGGTGGTGTCAACGGAGGTGGAATTCATACCCCAGATTTCGTCCATAAGCTGAATACGGGTGAAAATTTTATCGGGGTAGGAGAGGAGCTTGTAAAGAAGATAAAACTCCTTTTTCGGCAGAGTCTGCTTTTCATCGCCTCTTGCAACGGTAAGAGCGTTGTAGTCGAGAGTGACATTTCCGATATGGAGCTTCTGCTCATTGACAATATTGGCTCTTCTGAGAAGGGCTTTTATTCTGAAAATAAGCTCAAGCTCATCAACGGGCTTTACAAGAAAATCGTCGGCACCTGCAAGAAAAGCCTTGTATTTATCTTCAGTCTGCTGCTTGGCCGTTACTACAAGAACAGGGATATTAATATCGTGAGTCCTGATAGTTTCGGTGAACTCATAGCCGTTCATTTCGGGCATCATTATGTCGAGAACGATAAGGTCGACATATTCACTGTCAAGAAGCTCAAGTGCTCTTTTGCCGTTGCTTGCGATGAGAACATCATAGCCCTCTTTTGTAAGAATAAGCTGCATTAGCTTTGCGGCATTTTTATCATCTTCAACAACCAGAATTTTAAACATATCCTTGCCTCATTTCCAAAAATAATATTTTAGTTGCATTGTAATGAATGTAGATTAACTGAAAATTAACTCAACACTGAATTCATAGATTATTAATAATATAATATGTTTAATTTATGCTGCGTTAATGGGCGTATGGTTTAATATTATGAACAATGGGGATGTAGATATTTATATTGGTGCAGATATCTTCGTAAAGAAGCATTTTCAAGGGGATATAATCTGAATATCATTTCGTAAATCCCCGGCAATAAATCAGTGTATAAAAATAATATACATAAATATTTTTACAGGAGGAATTTCTAATGAAAGTCACAAAAAAACTTTTAAGTGTGCTTCTTGCTGTCGTTATGATTATGACAAGCATGAGTGTATGCTTCGGCACAGTTTCATTTGCCGCAGGCGGAACACCCTCAGAGGCGCAGTGGAACACACTTGTTGCGGCTCTTAAGTACGATTCAGTTAAGAACGCAAGTTTCTCAGGCTCAGCAAACAACTATACTGTTGATGACCCTGACGGAAAGGTGCTGGCAGCCGTTGAGGCTTATTATGCAGTTTTCAATGCGCTTGCAAACAGAAGCCCTGCTTGCGGTAACCCCAGTGCTGACAAAAATGTTACGGGTTCAACTGAAGGCAACAGAACAATCAATCAGGTTAATACCTCAATCAAAAATGAGCTCAGCTCAAGAATGGGTACTGATTACACAACCTACAGTGTTGCTTCTTTCCTTACAGGTCTTCTTGCAGGTGCAAATGTAAGTGCAGAAACAGGTAGCCGACTGGGTGGTCAGGACCAGAGTAATGACAGTTCAGCTCCCGGTACAAACCTTACAGCTATTGGCGATATCAAGCTTACAGTTAAGTTGAGCAGTGCTGTTACAGGCTATACTCTTGACAACCTTCCCGACAATGTTGTTACCTCAAAGACATTTACTGTCAGTCATACTAATACAAACTTTGACTATACATACAGCAGAAGCGGTTCCGGATGGTTTTTAAGTCCGTATAGATATACTGAGTATTATTGGTATTTCTATAATATCAGCAACACTGTATCAGGTGTAAACGGTCCTACTGTGAATACACAGGTTATTAAGGACGCTGCTTCAACTCTTGAAACCTATGCAGATTATTTCAGCAAGAGTATGATGGAGCTTGTAAGTACAGATGCAGCTACTCTTACCACCGTAAGCAATGCTGTAAGTACAGCAAAGCAGAACGTTGTAAGCAATTTCAGCGCATCAGTATTTACTCATTTCTTCAGCGGTTATGCAGTTGACACTCTTGTGAGTGATATTAAAACCGCAAAGGAAATTCAGGATGTAGCCCCCTATGCAGGCGCTCTTATGGAGGCAGTAGAAGCAGGCTATGCAGATATCACTGAAAACAAAGTAGCTCTTACTACTCTCTTATCAGAAATTGATGCAAACCTTCAGGTTTATAACAATGCGTCACTGTCTGCAAGAACATTTATCGCAAACAACGGCTACGATGCTACCGCAGTTGCAGCTCTCCGTGCAGGAGTAGCTCGTGCAATTGATCTTATTGAGCTTCGAGAGCTTATTGGAAAAGTTGTTACCGATATGTTCATTTACGGTCAGTATGACGAAGAAGGCATTGACGAAGGTACAGTAACAAGTGCTATGATTGGTGCAGCTATCAGTAAGATGGATTCTTACAGGACTCAGCTTGGCAAGTATCAGTTAGCTGACATTGACGAAATCACTGAAACAACGAATTTCCTCGGTACAATAACAGATGCTAAGAATCAGCTTTTGTATCTTGCTTCAGTTGCAGGATATAATGACAGCTTTGCAGACAGATATGCAACCTTCGCTTCTGAAATCTTCTCAGTAACTGATGCAAACGGTGACCTTGAGACTCTCCGTAATGCTCTTATGAGCTATGACAGCTGGTACACAGGTCTTAAGGCTCTCATTGACGAAATGAGAACTGAACTCGGTGACGAGCTTGCAGAGATGCTCTTTGATGATCTTAACGATGTTATGGTTGCTCGTATGGATGATGCTTACCTTGCTCTTAATACACTTGTTGAGGCTCAGATTGATGCTGCTTACGACCTGTTCACTGCTTATGTAAATACTTACGGTGAAAAGGTTAATATGGCCACTGTTTCAGAATACAGAGCTATGCAGAATTCAATCGGTCTTATCGATGTTGATGCATATAACTTACTTAAGGGAACATCTAACTTTGATATTTCCGATGAAGCTGTTGCAAGGTACAATGCTATGCAGAAGCAGTTCCCTCAGTATGAGCAGTTCCTTAATAGCCACGGCTTTGCAACCTATGAACAGAACACAATCGCTGATATCGTAAGAGCTGAAGATGAAGCTGACGGTCACGATGCACACATCGGCGATTATACAGTTACAGATGAAAATGTAGAAAAGATTGTAACTCTTCTCGAAAAGCTCCTTGCTGACGAAGATATCAAGGCTCTTCTCGGCGACCTTATTAATAAGGATAAGGAAACAGGTGAACCCACAGGCGAGCCCTTCGCTCTCGGTGCTCTTGTTGAAGGACTTCTTGAGGATGTCGTATTCACAGACAGCCTTATCAATACAATCGTTCAGTATGTTTATCCTCTTGTTTGTAAAGAGTTTGCAAAGGTATGGGCAGGTCTTCCCTCAACATTCACAGCCTTAGGTGTTGAAACAGGCGTTTCTCTTGCTCCCACAGCTGACGTTAGAGACTGTCCTCTTTATCTTAATGATGTAGAAACAGCAATTGCTGCAGTAGGTGTTTACCTTTCACCTGTTAAGCTTGCTGAAAACCTTAAAAAGAACAGTGATTACAGTGGTTATACTCAGGTAATCGCTAAGCTTGAATCCGCAACAACAAAAGCCGTATACAATCTCAACGATGCAGGTGACGCGGATGATACATTTGTAAACCCCTGGGAAGATGCAAATCTCTTCACTGATGTTTATGACGAAAACGGCGAACAGGTATTTAACGACGACGGTACACCCAAGCAGGTTTATGACCTCAACTGGGGTGTTGACGAAGCAACTGACAAGAGAGCAGCATTCGTTAATGCTGCCTGTGCAGCTCTTTCAGGTCTTGAGCCTCTCCTTATTGCTATTATTTCAAATATTACTTATGTTAACCCCAATACATCAGGTACTGATGCCCGCGGTGCAAAGATCGGTACAGGTAAGGGTACTGCTCAGGTAAAGGCTCTTGGCTTCCTTACCCTTGACTTGAATCTTAATATTGATCCCATTACACTTGTACTTACATTCAAGGGCAATGATGGTTGGGACAATGCTCTTGCTCCCATATTTGAAGCTCTCGGTCTTGAAAACATTCCTCACAGTGAGACTCTTACTAATACAAGAAAGCTTCTTGAAGACGGCCTTCTTGCTATGATTGATCAGCTTATCGAAAAACTCGATACAGCTCCTCTTACATTCCTTCTTGAAGCACTTCCAAATCTTGCTTATGCTCTTGAGGGCGGTCTTGTTGAACCTCTTCTCCATATGCTTAAGACAGAAATCAGTTATTTTGCTGATGCATATTATACAGGTTCACTTGGCAGCTACGAAGTTGCAGCGAGTGTTCTCAAGGAAGCTATGAAGTCAGAAGAGCCCATAAATATCAACATCGGTGAAATGATCAACCTTGAGGATATGGGTCTTGACATTTCTTCCTTCCAGGCTATCTGGAATATGCTTTCTGAATCAGTTGAACTTCTCGCAGGCCTTGAAGCTCCCAACGCAGGCTATCTTGCAACTCTCGGAACTCTTACAGAAAAAGATACAAACAGAAGCGTTAAGACCTACACAGGTGGCACAGCCGGCAAGGCTTACCACATCGAAGCCAACAAAGCAGACGTCCTTATCTATCTCCTCAGATATGTTCTTAATGCTCTTCCCGGTATTCTTAATTCTATTGAAAATCTCGAGCTTTCCGATGATGTAAAGGGAATTATTGCCGGTGCAACAGAAAATCCCGACAACACAATCGCAGCTGTTGTTGAGCTTCTCAATCAGGTTGAATACGATACACTCAAGGAATACGTATGGTATGCAAGCGAGCTCGACGAGGATACAGTTGTAGGTATGACACCTGCTATTCAGAAATACCTTGGTTATGACAACAACTGGACTAAGACAAAGGCTGACTATATTATTGACAATGTTGACGAAATCATCACTGCAGTTCTTGCTATGGTAAATAAAGACAAGGCAGAGGATGAAAAGGTTAATTTCAGCATTTCAGAAACACTTACAGACCTCATCAGCGGTCTCTTCACAAATAAGACAGTAACAGCTCTTGCAAAGGCTCTCGGCGGTCTTGACCTTAATGCACTCCTTGCAGGCGATAAGGAAGCTGCAGAAGACGAACCCGATACACTTGCTGAAGGCGATGAAGCAGAAATTGACGTTAATGCTCTTGTTGCTAAGTTCGCAGGTATCGACCTGAGCACATACGCACAGTATGCTGACCTTACAGAAGATTCAGTTCTTGACTGGGGCTTTGAAGACGGTGATAAGGACGGCTTCGTAAATGCTATCGTATCTCTTCTCGCTCCTCTCCAGCCTGTTATTGACTTTATCCTTGCAGGCGAAGATCTTGAACTTCTTGACGGCGATGTAGCACTTATCGGATATAACGGCTATGACAGTGCAATCATTCCCATCCTTGAAGCTCTCGGCGCAGCTCCCGCAGCTCTTAAGGACGGCGACAATGCTCTGGTAGCTACAGTTAACGCTCTTCTTGCAAGAGTAGAATCACTTGATTCCGTTGAGGCTATTCTCAACCTCATCCCCGGCGTTCTCTATTTCATTAAGAGTAACGGCCTTACAACAGCTGTAAGAAATCTTCTTCAGCCTGTTCTTGTAATCCTTGAAACAATCGATCCCATCTATGCTCTTAATCTCAATGAGCTTATCGGCGGTCTTACAAAGGATCTCGGCTTTACACTCAATCTTGATAACCTCAGCTTTGAAGCTATCTTTGATATTCTTCCCGCATTTATTGATCTTGATCTTACAGAGCTTGAAGAAATCATTGATGACGTATGCGAAGTTATTACTCCCGTTGCTTACAAGTCTGCTTCCTCACTTATCGGTGAAAACGGTAAGAAGGGTGCTTACGGCGACTACTTTGACGCAGCTGACCTTGTAACAGTTCTTGTTTCCTTCGCACTCAGCTGGCTTCAGGAAGGCGACAACGCAAATGACATCGTAGCTCTTATTGCAGGCGACGATGCAGAAAAGGCAGAAGAAATTGCTAAGTATATAAACGGCGCTATCGTAATTATCAACGGTATTGATCCTGAATATGAAGCAATCAACTGGGCTTACAATTTCCCTGACGGCTTTGACGAAGCTATCTTCGAATCCGGCATTACAATTCAGCCTACAATCAACACAATCACTTATCCCACTAACTGGACAGAGGATACAGCTGAGTATGTAGCTGAAAATCTTGATGAAATTGCTGACGAAATTATCGCAAACGTTGAAATTGACGGTGTGAAGTACGAAAGCATCGCAGCACTTATTGATGCTAAGGTAAATATCTACACTGCAGACAATGTAAACGCAATCGTTAAGGCTGTTACTGATCTTCTTGCAGATATTGACGAGGCACTTGTTAATACTGTAGGTCTTGTACTTGACGCAGATATTGCTGCACTCAAGGCATATAAGGCTCCTGCAGATATCGATACTGCAGAAGAGTTTGCAGCAGCTCTTACAGAGGTTCTTGCTACAATCCAGCCTGTTATTGACTGGCTTCTCTTCGGTGAAGATTATGCATTCTTCTCAAAGAGCGGCAGCGACCTTGTAACAATCAAGGGTGCTGAAGGCTATGCTTACGGTCTTGCTCCCGTACTCGAGGCTCTCGATGTTGCTGCTCCTGCTAAGGACGAAGCAACAGTAGCAAATGTTCTCGAAGCAACCTTCACTCGCGTAGATGAAGTCCTTGCTGATCCCGTAAATGAAGTATTTGAGCTTCTTCCCAATATAGTTTACTTCCTTAACGCAAACGGCGTTTCAACATCCGTCAAGAACCTTCTTGCAGGTGTAACTGCTCTTACAGGTACAATCTCTGAAGAGTTCGGTCTTGATGTTGATCTTATAGGTATTATCAATGATACAGTCAATGATCTTCTTCCTGAGGATTCAACCGTAACCCTTGATGTAGAAGACCTTGACCTTGAGTCAATCTTCACACTTGTTCAGGAGCTTCTCGGTCTTGATCTTACACCTGTTGCAGACATTCTTGTCGGCCTTTGCGTAGGACAGATTGTAGCTTACAAATCAGCAAGCGGTGAATACGGCTTCAGAATGCTCTATACTGACGACTTCGCAAAATATGATATGGTAACAATTATCGTTGCCGGTCTTCTTCAGATCGTTAAGCTTGATAAGAATGAAGAAGCTCTTAAGGAAATGTTAGGCGAAGGCATTTATGAGGGTATTCTCAATGTTATCTCACTCAATGTAAATCTTCCCGTTCAGGACTTCAGCTGGGCACTTACAGATAAGGCTGATACAGGCGAAGTATTCTCTGCTATCCAGAGCTCAGAGCTCTTCAGAGAATTCGAGTACGGTCCTCTCTATACCAAGGATATGGAACAGTATATCGGCGATAACTTCGGTTACTTCGTTGACAACCTTGTTTACCTTCTCGGTATTGAAATCAACGGCAAGTCTGTAGACTCTCTTACAGAACTCCTTTCAGGTCTTGTAGGCGGTTCGGTTTATAACAGTGATATGGTTATCACCATCCGTGATGCTATTGCCGGTCTTGCAGACTCTCTTGAAGAAAGCATTCCTGCAGGCAGCCACATTCTTGAAATCCTCAAGCTCGCTGAAATTGCTGATCTCAAGGCAGTAGAAAAGGTCGCAGTACCCGAGTTCACAGATGACCGTGCAGCATTTGTTGCAGCACTCTGTGATGTTCTTGAGCCTCTCTTCCCCGTACTTGAATGGCTCCTTGCTGACAAGGATCTTACATTCTTCGTTGACGAAGAAAAGGAAGTTATTATTACTCTTCCCGGTGCAGAGGGCTATGCATACGGCTTAGTACCCGTACTTGAAGCATTTGACTGTGACGGCATCGTTGCTCCTGTTGATTACTATGCAGCACTTGAAAACAGTAATGCTGACACAATCATCACAGCAATCATTGATCCTCTTCTTGATAAGGTAGATACAATCCTTGCAAATCCTGCAGATGAGCTTCTTGCTGTGCTTCCCAACCTTATTTACTTCATCAACTCCAACGGTGTTGACACTGTAGTTAAGAACACACTCAATGCAGTTTATACTCTTCTCAATGCAATTGAGCCCATTGCCAAGGTTGACCTTTATGAAATTATCGGTCTTGACCTTGAAGCTCTTACCTTCGAAAAGCTCTTTGATATGGCTCTCGAAAAGATTTCCGAGGCTACAGGCTATGACCTTACAGTATTTGATGCAAGTGCAATTCTTGAGCTTACAACAGGTACTCTTGAATCATACACATCTGTTAACGGCAAGACTGCTTACAGAATGATTTATCAGCCTGAAGAGCTCAAGGGCGAAATGGTGACAGTTATTCTCAGACTTGTTCTCCTCTTCGTTGCACACGAAGACAACCTTAACAATATTATGGGTATTCTTAAGGATAACTTCAACATGGATGCTGATGCAGAGAAATATGTAAGAGGTCTTCTTGAATCAATTATCAATTGCCTTGCAAATACACGCTTAGGTATGGATCAGGCTCTTGCAACTATTTACTACATCTTCTTCGGCCTTGATAAGGGCGTAGACGGCACAGTAGGCGGCATTAAGAACCTCAATGCAGAATGGAGAGCTCTTCTTGAAGAACTCGGTTATTCTGACGATCCCGACAAGGCATCAATCGGTAATGTCATCATTGACATTCTTGATTGGGTAGGCTTTGATGATATTCTTGATGAAGACGGAATTGCTCCTAACGGCTTCCTTGCATTCTTCAAGAAGCTTGTAGAATGGTTCAATGCAATTATCGAATGGTTCAAAAGATTATTTGCATAATCTGATTTTTCAGATATAAATACTCTGAATTTAAAAAGAGATAGGCAGAGAAATCCGCCTATCTCTTATTTTTTTATTGTTGTGGTTTTTTTTATTATTATGTGTTATAATGTTTTTCAGAAAATATAAAGGAGTAGCTTTATGAAAAATCTCACCTTCGAAAAATTTAACAGTGCAGAGTTCACTCTCTATAAAAATAACCCTGTAATAAAACACCGCCGGAACAGCTTCGTTGCCGCTGACCCCAGTGTGCTCACACCTGATGAAACACCTGATAAAAAATGGCATCTTTTCTGCCACACCTTTTACGGAATCGACCATTATGAAAGCAGTGACGGAATTGATTTTAAGTTTGTGGCTAAGGTTGTTCCCCGTGCTATGAGACCTGATGTCAACTACATTGACGGAAAATATTATCTCTTTTATGAAAGGGTTCTGCCTCTTGCTCTTCAGGCTCTTACCGTTGTTGGTATGAAGGGAAAGTCAGAGATTTACTGCACTGAGTCTGCTGACCTTAAGAGCTGGTCTGAGCCCTACAGAGTTATAGGCAAAACAAGACCCTTTGAAGAAGACGATAAGGGACAGGCTATCTCCAATCCGTTCCTTCTCAGAATGGACAAGGGCTACCGCCTTTATTATTCCTGCGGTCAGACCTTCATTAAGGACTGCGGCTTCTGTGAGCCTACATATATAAGCTATGCTGAAAGCGAAAAAGCATCAGAAGGCTATATTTCACGCGAAACGCCCATTATAAGCCCCGATAAGAATAATCAGTATCTGAATCTCTGCTCGGGCTGCATCAAGGTATACAGGCTCAAGGACTGTTATATCGGACTGCAGAACGGTATATTTGAAAAAGACGGCAAAAGTCACTCGGCAATTATGCTTCTTCGCTCCGATGACGGAGAAAACTTTGAGTTCTGCCGTATGTTCCTTGAGCCTCAGAAATGCGGTGATAACAACTGGATGGCACAGTTCGTCTATGCAAGCCACCTCGTTTATTATGACGGCAGACTCCGCCTTTATTTCAATGCCCGTAATGTTGCCGACACTCTCAGAGGAAGAGAGAGCATAGGCTTTTGTGAGGCGATAATCAATGAATAAGCTTTACAGAAAAAATGAACTGGCATTTTCTATTATACACATTGTCATATATGTTGTGGGAATAAGCATTGCTGACGGTGTTTCCGCTTCCTTAGGGGTAGAAAAGTCTGTAACAGCTATAGCTACGGTTCTTCTGTCTCTGTGGCTCTTTCTGTGGATAAAAAAAGAGGGACTTACAGAAAAGTACGGACTTTGCAAAAGCGAAATCTCCTCGGGGAAAATGCTGTTCTATCTGCCCTTGGTGATTATAGTTTCGGTGAATCTCATATTCGGGGTAAGGATGAATATGTCACCCTTGGAGACTGCTCTTTACATAATAAGTATGCTTTGTGTCGGCTTCATTGAAGAGGTTATTTTCAGAGGCTTTCTCTTTAAGGCTATGGCAAAGGATAATATTAAAAGTGCAATTGTTGTATCAAGCGTTACCTTTGGTATAGGGCATATTGTAAACCTTGTAAACGGAAGCGGTGCCGAAACTCTTTCAACGCTTCTTCAGGTTCTTTATGCCGTAGCAATCGGCTTTCTTTTCACTGTTATGTTCTACAGAACCAAGACCCTCGTTCCGTGTATTGTTACTCACAGCCTTGTTAATTCTCTAAGCGTATTTTCTGATGAAAGCACTCTGACTCTCGGTAAAGAGTTGCTTTCTGCGGGAATACTTGTTGTAGTTCCCGTGCTTTATACAGTGTATGTGTGGAAAAAGTGCAAGAGCTGAACAATTCGCAATTCACAATGCGCAATTGCGCCCGACGGTGCGATGCAGAAAGGCTATGTCTGCCCCGTCAGATTTATATTCAAAAAAATAACGGCTACGAAATCGTAACCGTTATTTTTATTATATTCTTGAATTTATTCCTGCTCTATTGCTGCGGTGCCGTCAGTTGCGACCTGAACAGCTTCGCCTCTTGCAGCTGCTTCCTCAGCAATAAGCTCAGCTTCAGCTGCAGCAGCTCTCTCTTCAAGAGTTTTGATAACCTTTTCGTGCTTTTCGTCACTGTAATCCCAGAAGAAGAGATAGGGAAGACAGCAGAGAATGTGACCTACAAGGTCAAAGGCTGTAGCAACGATAGCACACTTGTTTCTGATATCGTCAACGAAGAGCACATCCCAGTCCGATGTAAAGCCGTAGCGGTAGAAGAGAATAGGAATAATAAGACTGATAAGTGCTGAGAAGGGTGCAGTGAACCAGTTTACAACACCGCCGAAGGAGTCGAGACGCTCACCTGAAAGATACATCTGATAGTCACTTACACGTACAGCCATATCTTCTTCAGCAAGCTTGACGGCAGAGATAAGTGCATCGGTAATAATCCAGGCGATAACCATTATAAGACCGCCTACAAAATAGTCGTCGGCAAATACCGAGCAGGCGATAATTGTTATTGCACTCTGACAGGCAAGAACGGAACGCTTGAAAATAACAAGGGATTTATATTGGAATCTCTTTCTTATCCATGGTGCGAGAAGAGCGCCGGGATTTCCGCCGAAGGCAACAATCTGCTTTACGATAACCATTATGACACCCTGCTCGCGCCAGGTACAGAGAAGAATGAGAGTCTGACCGGGAAGACCGCCGTTACCCAGAGCATCAATCATAGCTGAAATAGCATTGATCCAGCGGTATTTGTTTTTGATAACGCCGTGAATGCCGTCCCAGAAGGGAATATACTTTTTCTTTTCAATGGGAGGCTGAGGAATTCTTTCCTTTATATTACGGAGACCCGCATACATAAGAACGGTGTTGACAATAACGAGGAAGGGAATAGCGTATTTGTATGTGTTGATGTTTGTAAGACCGCCCGTAAGAGCAGTAACAATGGGAATAAGAATTTCAAGAACAGACTTGAAGATATGTCCGAGCTTTTCGGGATAGCAGCGCACAAGCATTCTTTCGTGGGAGTCTGTTGAAATATGGTGGGCAATATTTGTTGCACCGCCGGTGAAGCCGAAGCCGCCGTAGATGCAGAATAACAGGTGAAGAATCCAGATTCTTTCGGCCTGGTCATTGGCGTACCACTCATAAAGGGGAAGCCAGCAGATAAGAAGAATACAGATAACTGCAGGGATAAAGCTGGGATAGAAATAGAATTTGAAACGGCCGTATTTAGGAAGGAAAATCTTTCTCATTACAATATTTCTGATGCCGAAATAGCCTTTCGTAAGGAAATGGGCACCGAAGATTTTCAGTACGCTTCGTACGGTCATACCCGGCAGAGTTGCGATATAATCGCTCAGCTCAACGGGTATGGGAAGAATTTTGGCAAAGTCAAAGACTACAAGGGCAAGACCGAAGGCCGTAGACAGTCCGTAGACCGTAAACATAGTCCGCTCCGTTTTCTTCGGCATAAAGCCCAGATTGTCACAGACAATCATATCGAAAATAGCCCAGAAGTAACCGGGAAGAGTGAAGAAAGCACCGATTGCCGTAAAGGCAAGAATAGGAATGTTGTAATAGTACATTATAAGGTAACAGCCTGCACCGAACCATATATAGCCTAAAACATTACCGAGAGAATAGTCACCGCCGATACCGAGGAAAATACTCAGATATTCTTTATAAGGAACCTGTTTGCCCTCGGCAGGTATATTCCAGTGATCGCGGAACTCGTGATAAATATTGGAGGCAGTAGCTTTGACGTTTAATTTTTTACTCATACTGTTCTACCTCCTTATTATAAGTAGTCTGCAACATAGGATGCGTTAAAGTCAGCGGCATCCTGTCTTGTTTTGCCGAATTCGGGATCTCTTGCTTTAATCCAGTTACCGTGCTTGGGCATCCAGCTGCTGCCGAGGATTATATCGTCCTCGCTTTTTGCGGCAAGATAGAAGAAAAGCTCACCGTCGGGAGATTTATCCTCAACGTTACATTCATAGAATGCATGGTGGCATATTTCCTTAACGGATTCGGGAATATAAAGTGCGCCGGTCATTGAGAAGCAGTAGCTGAAAGCATCTTCTCTTATAATTTCAAGACCGTCGGGAAGATCAATAAGCTTCAGTGACTGACACTTGAAAAATGCCATAGTGCCGATTTCCTTAAGAGTAGAGGGGAGTGTGATTTCCTGAATTCCCCATGTCTTATAGAAGCAGCCCGTTGATATTTTTTCAACACCCTCGGGAATTTCAAAGGTTTCCACGTGAGCACCGTCGTCATAATAGCCTACGGGAACAACGCCCGTATCCTGAAGATGAGAAATGTGATATGTAGGATAAAGATAGATAGTTTTCATATCCTTGGAATAAAGAACGCCGTCAATGTCGGTGAAATAGGGGTTAGCCTCATCAACATATATGGCTCTCAGAGCAAAGCATCCGAAGAAGGCCTGTTCGTCAATGTACTGAACGTCGGGGCCGATGTAGCAGTACTGCATATGCTCGTCACTGACGAAGGTGAATCTGTCAATAGCAACAATATTTCTCGTTGTGTCTTCAACATAGGCAGGGTCATCATCATTTACTCTGTTTTCATTTTTCACCATAGGGTGATAAACTCTTACCTCAGCAGTTGTGCTGTTGCCGTTGAAGCCGCTGAAAACCTCACCCTCAAGGTCCATGCCGCCGATATTCTCCTGGTATTCGTATTCATAGGTAGGTCTTGAAATTGCCTGAAATGAAAGGTATACGGAAGCGCCTACGCATAGGATAAGAGCCAGAGAGAAGAGCAGCTTTTGTATTTTACTCATATAATCTTCCTTTCCGTTATTATTACAGTAAAAATTGCAACAATTTATCCATTAGATTATACAATAAATGAGCAAACATAATCAATAGTCATTTTGACAAATAATGAATGTTTTTTGTGTATAATTCACATAAATAGGAGTAAAGAATATTGACTGTTTTTTTTATAAATGTTATACTGACTCTATCTGAATATACAATAGGGGAGGCGTAAAGAAATGAGCTGTGACCGTAATGTTATTTCGCGTACAGACGGCAACAGAAGAATATCTCAGCTTAACCTTTTCGGCACTCACGATTCTCTTACGGCCTTTGTGTCTCTGGAGAAAATGTCGAGATGTCAGAGTCTTACCCTTAAAGAGCAGCTGAGCCTTGGTGTGCGGCTTATTGACATAAGGCTTTCAAAAGAAAAAGGAGAGTTTTATCTTGTTCATTCCCTTGCCGACTGCTACACCGATGAAAGCAAAAAAGAAAGGCTGAGCTTTTCTCCGGTGCTTGATGAATGTATGAAGTTCCTTAAGGAAAATCCCGAAGAGCTGCTTGTTCTTTCGGTAAAGCAGGACAGAGGGCTGCAGAGTAAAAGCTTCTTCCCTGAGTTTTATGAAAAGTATATAAGAGGGAATGAGGAAAGCTGGTATCTGGGCAGTGAAATTCCCTGTGTAAATGAGTGCAGAGGTAAAATGGTGCTTATGAGACGGTGCAGGGTCAGAAAGAAGTGGAAGGATAATAATCCTTCAGGACTCGATTTTTCCTTATGGAAGGATCAGGGAAACAAAAGAAGCGACAAGCCCTTGCCTGTTATTCTCAGCAGTGAGCAGAGGGCCACTGTACAGGACAGATATGTTCTTGAGCCCGAAAGAAAGTGGCATAGCTGTGCCAAGCCTTTTATCGACAGGGCAGAGCCTGACGAAAACAATATCTGCGTGCATTTTATAAGTACGGCATTCCGATATAAAAATGAGACACTGGTGAAAACTGCTGAAGAGATGAACGTTTATTTCAGACAGTATGAGCTGAAGGACGGCAAAGGCTGGTTTTTCTTCGACTTTCCCGACGAGAATATTGCGAACAAGTTCGTAATAAATGCAGAATGCAGAGTGCAGAATGCAGAATTGCGGGATAGGTCTGAGTAAATGAAAAGGTTTCACCCGCCGAGTTGGGTAGGGTATTATGTAGGGACACGGTTTGCCGTGTCCGCAAATAAAAAAATATCTGAAAGGCAGATTGGATTATGAAAAAGGATAAAATTAAGGATAAAAGATTTATTGTGACCGAAAGACACGGAGGCGGCCTTGCAGCACCGCTTACTCAGGTGCTTGTTGACAGAAATACAGGTGTGAATTACATCTTTGTCACATCAGGCTATGCAGGCGGTCTGACTCCTCTTCTCGACAGAGACGGTAAGCCCATCATCACATCAGTTGCATCTATCGAAGAATAAAGGAGCAGAAAAATGAAATTAGCAGTTTTAGGCGGCGGCGGAGTCCGTTCCCCTTTTTTAGCAAAATCAATTGCCCTCGGTGCTGATGAAACGGGCATAACCGAGGTTGTCTTTATGGATATAGACGAAGAAAAGCTTTACACCTACGGCAAAATAGCAAAGAGAATTGCAGAGCTTATCAACCCCGGCCTTGCCTTTTCTCTTACGCCCGATGCAGATAAGGCTCTTAAGGATGCTGATTTTATTATCACTACTATAAGAGCTGAAGGCGATGAGGGCAGAGTTTTCGACGAAAGAACAGCTCTGAATCTCGGTGTTTTAGGTCAGGAGACAACGGGTGCAGGCGGCTTCGCAATGGCACTGCGCTCAATACATACCCTTATCGGATACTGCGAAAAGATAAAGAAGCTTTCAAAGAAAAATGCTCCCGTATTCAATTTTACCAATCCCAGCGGCCTTGTGACACAGGCTCTTCGTACAATGGGCTACGATAATGTTTACGGTGTGTGCGATGCACCAAGCGGCTTTTTAAGACAGCTTAAGAATATGACAGGAAGAGAGAATCTCACCTTTGACTGCTTCGGCCTTAACCATCTTTCCTGGTTCTGTAATTTCAGAGCAGATGATGAAGACTGTACCGATGAAATTCTTAATCACCCGAAGCTCTACGAGGATACGGAGATGGTGCATTTTGAAAAGGCTCTTGTTGAGCTTTCCGATAACTATCTCCCCAACGAATATCTCTACTTCTACCATTATCGCAATAAGGCAGTGTCTTCTGTTCTTTCGGGGGCGAAGACAAGAGGTGAGACTATTCTTGAAATCAATAATATGATGCTTGAAGAAATGAGAACAATTGATATTGACAAGGATTTTGAAAAAGCCTTCCACTGCTTTATGAGACATTATGCAATGAGAGAGGACAGCTATTTTTCAATCGAAACGGGACACCTGAGAAAAGAGAAATTCCCCGTTCCTACAGTAGAGGAATATATCGCTCAGCCCGAAAAGGGCGGTTATGCTGCCGTTGCTCTTGAATTCATCAAGGCGGTAAATACGGGCAAAAAGGTTGAAATGGTGCTTTCAATTCCTAATATGGGGGCCCTTGATTTCCTTGATGACAAGGATGTATGTGAGCTCAGCTGTACCGTTGACAGTGACGGTGTCCATCCTCATAAAATTGAAAATGTTCCCACTATGCAGAAGAATCTTATAAGAGCCGTCAAGGATTACGAAAACCTTACTGTTGAAGCTATTATGGAAAAGGACAGAAGTAAGGCTGTAAAGGCACTTACGGTTCATCCGCTTGTCTGTTCCTATGACCTTGCCGAAAAGCTGGTTGACAGCTACTATGAGAAATATAAGGCATATCTCGGCACATGGAAGTGATAAAATGAAAACACTTTTGGAAAAAGAAATCATTCTGACACCCGAGAATGAAAAAACAAATATTGTTCTGCCCTTTGAGGTGGGGGAAGAAAGTGAAAGACTCAGAATTACTTATTCCTATTCGCCTAAAGAGCTTGGCGACTGTGAAAGGGCAAAGGAATTAATCGAAAAGAATCTTGAAAATGATACTCACGGTGACAGACATCTTTATCCCGATTATAAGTTCTATCTGCCCCTTAAAAATCTCGTGACCCTTTCTCTCAATTCTCCCTCACGTTATATGGGTGCGGCTCACAGACAGGACAAGGACCAGTGCCACATTATAAGCGAGGACTTTTCTTCCGTAGGCTTTCTTAAAGGAAAAATCGAAAAAGGGCAGTGGATACTGTACCTTAATGTTCATGCACTTGTTACGGAAAGCTGTACCTGCAAGGTGAAAATCGAGGCAGGAGGTGAGGGCGATGAATAAAAAATGGTATCCCTGCGAGCTTCACTGTCATACAGTACACTCCGACGGCGGTTTTACGGTGGAGGAGCTTATGAAAACTGCCGCCGAAAGACATATTAAGGGTATCTGCCTTACGGACCATAATACCACCGCAGGCCACGAAGAGACAGAAAAGCTGTCTGCACCCGTAGTTCTTAAGGGAATAGAGTGGACAACCTATTTCGGCCATATGCTCGTTCTCGACTGCAAGGGTGATGTGGACTGGAGAAATGCCGTCCCCAATAATATTGACGAAAAGATGAAGGAGGTACACTCCTATGGCGGACTTGTGGGTATGGCTCATCCTTATCAACTGGGCACACCTATATGTACGGGCGGACACTGGGACTATAATGTCAAGGACTTTTCTCTTGTGAATTATATGGAGATATGGTCTGAGGGCGAGGCACTTATGACGCCTGCTAATATCAGAGCAAAGGCGAAGTGGCTGTCTCTTCTTGAAAAGGGTTACAGAATAACTCCCACCTTCGGCAGAGACTGGCACAGAAAAGCAGGCAACAGACTTATCGGTGCATGCACCTATCTTCTCATTGACGGTGAAATTACCGATATGAAGATGAAAGAGGCCATAGAAAAGGGAAGAACGCAGATTTCCCTTGCACCCTTACTTGAAATCACTGCAGAAAAGGGCGAAACCGTTGGCGATACCGTAGAAAGCGGTGAAATCAGCTTCAATATAAAGATTGACACCGAAAGAGCTGAACTCTTTTCGGATGAATATACCCTCGTACCCGAGACACTTAAGGTAATAACCCAAAAAGGCGAAAGGGTATACGAGGGCAGTGCAGAAAACGGAAAAATCACCGTACAGACAGAAAAAGACAGCTTTTATATATTTGAGCTGTGGGGGAAGCTGAACGACCAAGAAAATCAGCTGCTTACAATGACAGCACCCGTTTATACTAAGGGCCAAGGGTCGAGGGCCCAGGGCCAAGGACGACAGACGCAGTGGTGAAGGGAAAGTTGTTCCCGTCCCGTTGAGTTGTAAATAATATAATTATCGGTGAGACCTCCGTGTGATCTTTTACCATTTTGTCATTCTGAACGCAGTGAAGAATCTTAAGCTCCTTAGCAAAGCTCAGGATGACAGTGATTACATAGGGACACGGCTTGCCGTGTCCGAAAAACAAGATTTATAATGGCGTGTGCCGTAGGGCGTGATGACTCATCACGTTACAATATAACATAATGATTTAAAAGGAGAGATTTTATGAGCGAAACAGCAGTAAAACAAAAACGCTATGTCGGCATTAAGGAAACAGTCATTTACGGCATAGCAAACGGCGGTCAGTGTATCGGCTACAACCTTGTAAGAGGTCAGCTGTCACTGTACCTTGTTACAATTATGGGCGTACCTGCTCAGGTTGTTACGACAATGATGTTCTTTATGGGCTTCTGGGATGCCTTCAACGATCCGATTATGGGTTCAATCGTTGATAAAACCCGTACCCGTTACGGTAAGCTTCGTCCTTACCTTATTTTCACACCTATTCCCCTTGGTATAATCACTGTTCTTTTCTTCGGCGGAGCTACCTTCCTTGAAGGTGTTGAGTCCACTGCAGCAAGAATAGTGTATATGTGTGTTACATATTTCATCTGGGAGTTTTTCTATACAATAGGCGATATTCCCTTCTGGGGACTTTCCGCTGCTATTTCTCCCAACCCTGAGGACCGTTCAAGAGTTATCAAGTCAGCACGCTTCCTTTCAGGTATTATCGGTGCAATTCCCGGCTTGGTAGTTCCGATTTGTATCGACCTTCACGACAAGGGATACCTTCCCTTCTCTCTTGCTCAGCTCTTCCTTATTCTCGGTATTATCGGCGGTACCTTCGGTATGGTTCTTTTCTCTCTTGCAGGCATCTGCACCAAGGAAAGAATTAATCCCAATAACGATGAACCGAGTATTCTTGACTGCTTCAGACATCTCTTTAAGAACAAGCCCTTGCTCCTTATCACTCTTTCTTCGGTTATCAGCACTGTCGGCGGTATTGGCGGTATGTTCTCAACATATTTCTATTCATTCTCGCTGGGTATTGCAAGTCTCTCGCTTCTTGCTGGCCTTCCCGGTACACTTGCAGGCTTTGCAACCTACGGTCTTATGTCAAAGCTTGAAAAACGCTGGTCAAGCAAGCAGATTGTTATAAGAGTTCCCTTTATTCACGCAGCGGTAACAGTAGTTGTATTCCTTCTCGGCTGCAGAAATTATACCGACCCGAAAATTATTGTTCCTCTTCTTGCGCTTCAGGGTGTTTCTTCAAGCATCTGCGGTTCAATCAATGCCGTTATTCCTACTAAGATGATAGGCGAAACCGTTGATTATATGGAATGGAAGACAGGAGAAAGAAACGAGGGTATGGGCTTCTCAATTCTTACATTCATCAGTAAGCTTACAGGCTCACTTTCAACTACAATCGGTACAGCTCTTATGCCCGTTATCGGTCTTACTCAGGTTAATGCTGAGGAGTGGACTCTTCCTGCCGAAAGTGCAGACAGAACCTGTTTTCTTATGTGGGCACTTATTACCTGCGTACCCACACTTTTAGGACTTCTTGCACTTATTCCCTACAAGTTCTATGACATTGAAGGCGAAAAGCTCCGTACAATTCAGTCTGAGCTTGCAATCAGAAGAGGAGACAACTCCGTAATAGCAACAAAGGAGGCAGAATAATGGATAACAAATGTCCCAAATGCGGAAGAAAATTAAGCGTATGGTATATCAAACAGAACTGTCCCGACTGCAACTGTGACCTTCTTTATTACGATATGGATAAAAGACTTGATGCCGATGCAGAAAAGGCTGAGGCTGAATTTGCGGCCTGGGAGAGAATAAAAGAAAAGGTTACACTTAAAAAGAGGGCAAAAAAATGAGAGCAACAGTTTTAGTAGATAATATTGCAAAGGACAATCTTAAAGGTCAGTGGGGGCTTTCGTTCTTTATTGAATATGAGGGTGAAAGGTTTCTTCTTGATACGGGCTCAGGCACTCTTTTCAGCGAAAACGCAAAGAAAAAGGGCGTAAGCCTCGAAGATGCAGACTACGGCATTCTTTCACACGCCCATTATGACCACGCAAACGGTATGGCACAGTTTTTCAGAGAGAACAGTAAAGCAAAGTTCTTTCTGAGAGATGCCTGCAAGGAAAACTGCTTCGGAAGAAGATTCATATTCTTCAAGTACATCGGCACGAAAAAGGGTACGGCAAAGAAATATGCCGACAGAATTGAATATGTGTCGGGAGACAAAGAGGTAACAAAGGGTGTATATCTTATTCCTCACAAGACAGAAGGCCTTGGTGCCATAGGTAAAAAGGCAGGGCTTCTTAAGCTTGAAAACGGCAGAATGGTGCCCGATGACTTTGACCATGAGCAGAGCCTTGTTTTTGAAACGGACAAAGGACTCGTTATCTTCAACAGCTGTTCACACGGCGGTGCAGATAATATTATCAATGAAATAAAAGGGACATTCCCCGACAAGAATATCTATGCTCTTATAGGCGGCTTTCACCTTTACAAAAGCAGTGACGAAGACGTTAAGGCTCTTGCTGACAGAATAGAGGATACAGGCATAGAAAAGATTGTCACCGGTCACTGCACAGGTGATAAGGCTTTCAGACTTCTTAAGGAAAGACTCGGCGATAAAGCAGAGCAGCTTTATGCGGGAATGGTTATTGAAATCTGAATTCGCAATTCGCAATGCGCAATCGCGCCTGACAGAGTGGTGGGAGAAAGGGTGTTCCCGCCACGTCAGGTTTGAGTTGATATATTAAAGGGAAAGGGTGTGGCGGAATGAGCCTTTGTTGTGAGCAGTGTGCTTACTATAACTATGACGAGGAGTATGACGAATACTACTGCTCGGTAAATCTTGATGAGGACGAAATGGAAAAGTATGTCAGCGGCAATATGGACTCCTGCCATTATTTCAGTCCTTACGATGAATATAAGGTAGTTCAGAAACAGAATTGACAGGTGAAAAAATGAAATCTCTTAAATATTTATATAAAATAGGAAGAGGGCCCTCCTCTTCTCACACAATGGGTCCCGATAAGGCCGCAAGATATTTTAAGGAGACCTACCGCGATGCAGACAGCTATAAGGTTATTCTCTACGGCTCACTTTCAAGTACCGGAAAGGGACACAAAACCGACGAGGCTATTCTTGATGTTTTTGAAGGCAGTGAGATTGAGCTTATCTTCGGAAGCGGAGAAACAGAAAATCTCCCTCACGAAAATACAATGGAGTTTTACGCCTTCAAGGACGGCAGGGAAATTGCAAAAGAGAGAATTATGTCTGTGGGCGGCGGTCAGATTGTAATTGAAGGCAAGCCTGAGCTTGAGGAAGAAGATATATATCCTCTTGGTACCTTCGGCGAAATTGCCGAATATTGCAATTCTCATAATATAAGAATATCTCAGTATGTTGAAGAGGTTGAAGGTGAAGAAATCAAAGCCTATCTTCTTGATATATGGAAGGCGATGAAGAATTCAATCAATGAGGGCCTTACCACAAGAGGTATTCTTGACGGAGGTCTCGGTGTTGAAAGAAAGGCTCAGTATCTTTACAATCAGAGCCATATTGACGAAAGTGACATTACGAAGGAAAACCGTCTTGTCTGTGCCTATGCTTTTGCGGCAAGTGAGCAGAATGCAGGCGGAGGAATTATTGTAACGGCACCTACCTGCGGTGCCTGTGCAGTGCTTCCCAGTGTTCTTAAATATATGCAGGATAAAAAGGGCTTCAGTGATGAGGACATTGTAAGAGCACTTGCAGTGGGCGGCCTTGTGGGTAATCTTGTCAAGACCAATGCATCAATCAGCGGTGCAGAATGCGGCTGTCAGGCTGAAATCGGTACTGCCTGCTCAATGGCCGCGGCAGCTCTTTGTGAGCTTTTCCGTATGGGTATCGGCCAGATTGAATATGCCGCCGAGGTTGCAATGGAGCATATGCTCGGTCTTACCTGCGACCCCGTATGCGGTCTTGTGCAGATTCCCTGTATAGAGAGAAATGCCGTTGCGGCTATGCGTGCTATCAATGCACTTTCCCTTGCGAATTTCCTCTCGACTACAAGAAAAATAAGCTTTGATACAGTGGTCGAGACTATGTATAAGACGGGCAAGGACCTTAATGCTATGTATAAGGAGACATCTCAGGGCGGTCTTGCGGCAACCTATGTGCATCCGGGGTGCTGAGAACGGAGTGCTCGGCAAATGCAGAATGCAGAATTGCGTCTGACAGAGGCTGTAGGAGAAATGTTCTCTCCGCCCCCGTTGGTGCGTAGAGAAGACCCTGCTTTTGTGATTCTGAACCCTCCCTGTTTTGTCATTCTGAACGCAGTGAAGAATCTTAAGATCCTTCGCTTTGCTCAGGATGACATATATAAATATGTGATTACGTAGGGACACGACTTGCCATGGCCGCATTTGCAGTGAGAGGATTATATAATGAAAAATGAAGATATACGGCTGAAGCTTTTATCCTTGCAGGATGAAAAGTACAGAGATTTTACGGCCGGGCTTATGCCGACAGTACCAAAAGAGAAAATTATAGGAGTAAGAACTCCTCTTCTTCGCTCTTTTGCAAAAGAGCTTCTGAAAGAGGGGGATTACCGGAATTTTCTTTCTTCTCTGCCACATAAATATTATGAGGAAGATAATCTCCACGGCTTTATTATTGAGGGTATTAAGGATTTCGACCTTTGTATCAGTGAGCTCAGAAGGTTCATTCCTTATATGGATAACTGGGCGACCTGCGACTGTGTAAGACCTAAGGTGCTGAAAAAAGAGCCCGAAAGGGTTTATGATTTTATCCTTGAGCTTCTGAAGAGCAATAAGACCTACACCGTAAGGTACGGCATAGGACTTCTTATGAGCTTTTACCTTGATGATAACTTTTCAACCGTACATCTGAAGCTTGTCGCAGGGATTACAAGCGAAGAATATTATATCAATATGATGATTGCATGGTACTTTGCCACGGCTCTTGCAAAACAGTGGGAAAGCACAATTCCCTACATAGAGAACAAGGCTCTTCCTCAGTGGGTACACAGAAAGACTGTTCAGAAAGCTATCGAAAGCTATCGGATTACCCCTGAGCAGAAGGCATATCTGAGGACTCTCAGATAGAATATGAAAGGAGTGACTTTATGAAAAGCGTTAAACCCGGAAGAGGTCCGTCGTTTATGGGCGGAGTTATGAGTGTGTTGGTAGGTCTCTTTGGCGTAGTGTGGACTATTATTGCCGCAACTTCGGGCGGAGGTCTCTTTGCTCTCTTCGGTGTAATTTTTATTACCGTTGCCGTAGTTCAGTCTGTGTATAATTTTAAAAATGCTACAGGTAAGAACAGATACTCTTCTTTTGATATTACCGACGGTGACGAGGAGCCTGACCCGTGGAATGAGCGCTTCGGTAATTCTCAGACTTATACAAGAGTGAATGATGACAGAGACAGTAAGTTCTGTCCCTATTGCGGTACGGCAGTAAGAAACGATTTCGAGTACTGCAACAGCTGCGGGAAGAAGCTTCCGTAAAATATAAAAAACAGCAGATTTTCAGGTTGGCAGCCGGAAGGTCTGCTTTTTTGAATTTATAGGGCGGTAAGGCGGCGGCGAGCCGCACCTGTGAGCTGCGAAGCAGCGCACAGGTCATTTGTGTGCCAAGGCACACAAATGGAAAATGCCACGGCTTCGCCGTGCATTTTCGCGGCTCGCCGCCGCCCTCTACCGCCCACATAAACTCTGCAGCTCTTACTTTCCCTTCAGAGAGCATAAACTGTTTTATAACTCTTCCGTCTTTATTCCGACCTTACCGTTGAGACCTTAAAACGACATAATATCAAAATTCGTTACACACTTTCTAAAATTTTTTGAAATAATAAGCGTTTCGGTTGACAATCGGGACGGAAAGTTGTATCATATAATATGAGTAAAATTGGATTTCTATGTTTATATATACACTAAGACAGGAGTGTACGGAAATGAAAAAAGCATCAGCACTTTTCCTTACAATTTTAATATTGCTTATATCCCTGATGCCTATGGCATCAGCAGTTGTTGTTTCCTTCGAAGACGGCTTCGGCTTCAATCCCGGCAACACAAGATGGCTTTCCCCCGAATATAACTACGCATGGATTGATCAGCTTTTTGTAAGAGACGATTCAAATTCCATAACTCTTAAGGAACTCACCCCCACACCTGACGATTATGCCTACGGTGTTAAATATGAGGATTTCCTTGAAGAATGTGACAGATATGTTGACCTTTACAACCTTAATGCAGAAAATGTCGGCGGTACATATATGAAGGCAATTGAAGCCTTCTATTACGGAGCTGTGGCTATGGGTCTTACGGATGACATCGGATTTATGAGTCAGGTACTTGTAAGAAACGGAATCGTCCTTCCCGAAAATCCCACTGCAGAGGATAAAATGGCAATAGCTGTTGTTTATGCCACTATGGAAAATAATGCAGTTTACATAATCACAGGTAAAGGGCTTACTCTTCCTTACGGTGTTTCTCTTGAAGAAGCCCTTGTAATGATTTCTGCAAAGCTTACGGGCGTAGAGCTTCCCGAAGGTGTCAACACACTTTCAGGTCTCGGTGCTGAGGCAGTAAAGAAGTATCTGGAAGGCTATGATGAAATCAATATTCCTCTTAGCAAGAACCCCACTGATGAAGAGCTTTTCTATTGGCTTAAGGCTGCCGTAGCTTCAAATAACGGCTACGATGTACCCTCCGATAAGTATAATCAGATAACAAAGGACGATGCAGAATATGTTGACTATGTGTATTTCTCATCTGTTCTCGAATCTGCTTATGAGGTAAGAATCGATCCCGAAAAGCTTCTTTATGCTCATCAGGACGGAGGCGAGTACGGTGTTCACCGACTTGTGCTTAAGACTATGCTTGATAATAAAGAGGTAGTCTTTGACGAAAATGCTTCTACGAAAAAGCTTTTTGAGCTCGCCTGTAAGAACGGATATTTTGCACTTGAAAAGGAATTTTTCAGTGATGTGCTCAGATATGAAATTGAGGTTGCTCCCTCCTGCGAGAAAATCTGGTTCACACCTATTACCTTAGGCGATCAGCTCAACGGCGGAGATAAAACAGCGCTTACTCTCTTCCTTCAGGATACGGAGATTGCTCCCGGTTCAACAACCGCCGCAGCTCTCGACAAATCAAAGAGTGAAGAGACTGTACGCCTTGAGGTTATTTATAATGACGGTGCCATACAGGAAAGTGCAGTATATGAATTTAAGGTTATAAAGAATCCCGAACTTGAAAATAAGCAAGAGGGCACGTCAAATGATGTCGTCGGTCAGGTACAGGGCTTTGTCAATTCAGTAGTACCCGAGGGTGAAAAGGCAGATGAGATTCTCAGCGGTGTCTTCGGTGTTGTTGACGGAATTACAGCTCAGGTACCCGAGGAGTTTGCAGAGGATATTCTTTCAACCTATTCTACATATGTTGAATCTGCAGGCGAGGGCGTAACGGGAGACTATGACTTTGACTATCTTGAGCAGCTTCTCAGTAATGTTTATGAAACTGACGCAAACGGTAATGTTATAACCACTAAGGTTTATACAACATCAGAGGGCACACAGGAAGAAGAGCCCAATGTGGTTCAGAAGGTAACTCAGGCTGTTGCAGAAAATCCCGAAATTGTGGCTGCGCCCACAGGACTTATTGCCCTTGGCGGTCTGGTCGGATTTATGATGAATAAGAAGCACAGAGGTGCAGAGCTTTTCGCTGAAGAAAAAGATGAAGGCGAAGACGAATAAAATATAACAACAGGGTGGTAAGGATAACTTACCACCTTTCTTTTTTTGAAAAAACTGCGGCCGACAAAAGCTCTGCGGAAAAGAGCTGTTTAAATTAAAGTTTATTCATTTTGTATAAAAATTTAATCAAAATTCTGCCGTTATCCCTTGACATATTGTATAAATTGTTTTAAAATATACGAGATAGTGTATAACTATCTCGAGTAATATTACTGTAATTCTTTTGATGACCACAACGGTGATATATTGATTATCGAAAATTGATGCTATTAAATGACGGTACCCGTCGTCTTTAACCACATTGATTTGCAGATATTTCCTGTTATGTATTACTGAAGGCGTATTCGCCGACAAAAAACTAAAAAAGGAGGTGCTGCTACTTTGGATTGGTTAACTATTGTAATTCCGGTTGTCTGTGCGGTTGTATTTTCCGTAATCGGCTTTGTACTCGGTCAGGCACACCGTAAAAAGACTGCCGAAGCACTTATCGGCTCCGCAAATGAAGAGGCTATCCGTATTGTAAATCAGGCGGTAACTGAAGCGGAAACAAAGAAAAAAGAGGCTATTCTTGAAGCTAAGGATGAAATTCACAAGCTCAGAAGTGAAACTGATAAAGAACTTCGTGAAAGAAGAAATGAAGTTCAGCGTCAGGAACGCCGAATGATTCAGAAGGAAGAAAGTCTCGATAAGAAAACTGAAAATCTTGAGAAAAAAGAAGAAGCTCTTGATGAAAAAATCAAGCAGGCTGAAAACCAACTCTCCGAAGCAGAAAGCATCAAAAGAAGTCAGTTAGAAATGCTTGAAAAAATATCGGGCTATACAAAAGAGCAGGCTAAGATTGATTTAATCAAAACAATCGAAGAATCTCTTAAAAGAGAAAAGGCTGTTAAGGTTATGGAATATGAGCAGATGGTTCGCGAGGAAAGCGAAAATCTTGCAAGAGAGATTATTACCACTGCTATTCAGCGCTGTGCAGCTGACCACGCATCAGAGGCTACGGTTTCTGTTGTTGCTCTTCCCAACGATGAGATGAAGGGCCGTATCATTGGCCGTGAGGGCAGAAATATCCGTACCCTCGAAACAATTACAGGTGTTGACCTTATTATTGACGACACACCTGAAGCAATTACTCTTTCAAGCTTTGACCCCGTTCGCAGAGAGGTTGCAAGAATCACTCTTGAAAGACTTATCACTGACGGCCGTATTCATCCGGCACTCATTGAAAAGATTCACGAAAAGGCAAAGCGTGACGTTGACCAGGCAATCAAGCAGGCCGGTGAAAGAGCCGTTATTGACGCAGGTGTAAACGGCGTTCACAACGAGCTCGTAAAGCTTCTCGGCCGACTTAAGTACCGTACCAGCTACGGACAGAATGTTCTTAACCATTCACTTGAGGTTTCCTATATTGCAGGTCTTATGGCAGCAGAGCTTGGTGTTGATGTTAAGCTTGCAAGACGAGCAGGCCTTCTTCACGACATCGGCAAGGCTGTTGACCATCAGCAGGAAGGCTCACATATTGAGCTCGGTGTTGAATACGCTAAGAAATATAAGGAAAACGAAACTGTTATCAATGCAATTCACGCACATCACGGTGATGTTGAGCCCAAGAGCATTATTGCCTGTCTTGTTCAGGCTGCCGATGCTGTTTCAGCCGCACGTCCCGGTGCAAGAAGAGAAAATCTTCAGAATTATATCAAGAGACTTGAAAATCTTGAAAAAATCTCTGAATCCTTCAGCGGTGTTGAAAATGCCTTTGCTATTCAGGCAGGCCGTGAGGTCCGTATCTTAGTCAAGCCTGAGCTTGTAAGCGATGAAGAGATGGTTCTTCTTGCTCACAATATTGTTGAAAAGATTGAACAGGAGCTTGAATATCCCGGTCAGATCCGAGTAAATATGATTCGTGAGACAAGAGCCGTTGATTATGCAAAATAATTAAAAAAGAAGGAGCTGTGACACTGTTGCAGCTCTTTTTTAATAGGTGAGACAGATGAAAATACTTTTTGAAGATAAGGATATTGTTGTCTGCATTAAAGAAAGAGGCATTCTTTCCCAAGAAGGCAAAGAGGGAGAAAGAACAATGCCCCTTCTTCTGCGTGAGGAGCTTAAAAGCGAAATCTATCCCGTACACCGTCTTGACAAAGAGGTGGGTGGGGTAATGGTCTACGCCAAAAATAAAAAGAGTGCCGCTTCACTTTCTGCACAGGTCAGTGACAGAACAATGGAAAAGGAGTACCTTGCCGTAATCGAGGGCACTCCTGAGGAAAAAGAGGGAGAGCTCAGTGATTTACTCTTTTTCGATAAAGCTAAGAATAAATCCTTTACGGTAAAAAAGGAAAGAAGAGGAGTAAAAAAAGCTCTTTTAAGCTATAAGGTGATAAGCGAAAAGGACGGTCTGTCTCTTGTAAGAGCAACTCTTCATACGGGAAGAACTCACCAGATAAGAGTGCAGTTCGCTTCAAGGAAAATGCCCCTCGTGGGTGACAGAAGATATGGGAGCAGAAAGGAGAGCGGTATAATTGCCCTTTGGTCCTGCTATATATCCTTTATGCACCCTGTAACCAAAGAAAAGATGATCTTTGAAGAATTTTCTCAAGAGGAAATATTCTGTTGACACATATATTTTTAAGATGATATAATAAAAGAAAAAAGGAGAAATGCAGAATGAAAAGATTTTTATCACTTATTCTTTCACTGCTTATGGTTTTTTCCGTAGCTTCGGGAATAAGCTTTCAGACGGTGGCGGTAGAAAAGAATGTAATATCGAAGAAAAATCCTGCCGTCATTATCCGTACATCCTTTGCCACAAGCAAGTTCAATGAAAGCTGGGGCGGTGTATTTACGGCTGTGCCCGTAAAGGATAAAACAGGCCTTGTTCTTTACGATGTAATTATATGGGAGGACAGAATCAATCTTTATAAGTTCCCCAATGACCTTGAACAGAATGAAAAATACGGCTTTAATTTCGGTGAAAACGATCTTGATACCAAAGCGGGCAGAAAGGCCTACTACGAGTGGAGAGAATCCTTCTGTATCAAGAGCGTTCTCTGCGAGGATACAGAAAATATTTCAAAGTCTTCATCTACGATGAAAAAGGCGTTTATTTCCTTTTTCAAGGCTGTCAACAAAAAGACACCCTCTAAAAATGTTATTCTTAAATACTCGGGCCACGGAAATATCGGCTTCTGCGGCTGTATGAATGTTGAAGATACCAAGGCAACTCTTAAGGAAGGTGTAAAGATTTTCGGACAGAAATTTGCTCTTATTGATTTCGGCACAAACTGCCGTTCTTCAGATACAAATTATCTTCAGGTTTATCATAATTTCACCAACTATCTTCTTGCTTCTCAGTTTGATTACGGCGGATACAGTATGGATAAATGGGACTACGAGGTGTTCAAAAAGAACGGTGTAGATTACCAGTACAGCAATATGTTCAAGAACGGCGAATCCGTAGAAAAGGCAGCCAAGCGTATTGTTGATATAACGGTAAGGCACTGGGCAGATTGCAGGAAGAACCTTATTAAAGGTAAAATCAAGCAGTCAATGACACTTTTCGATATGAGCGGATATGACAGCTTTATGGGAAGCTTTGCCAAAATGTGCTCAAAGGTTGATTATTACGGCAAGGATGCCTACGCCCTTGTTAAAAAGCACGGCAGTGATAAGCTCAAAAAGGCATATAAAAAGGTTGTTATTTACTATAAGGACAACAATAATGACAAGTATTTCAAATGGGATCAGAAAGCATACGGCCTTACAACATATACCCTTGTAAATCCCGTATCTCTTTCCAAAACCTCATATACCTATAACGGAAAGGCACATAAGCCGTCAGTCAATAAGATAACCCTCAGTAACGGCGCAGTTCTGCAGAAAGGTACAGACTATACAGTAAGCTATCAGAAGGGCAGAAAGAATGTAGGAAAGTATAAGGTTACTGTTACATTTAAGAATACTTACGGAAGCTATGAAGAATTATACTTTACAGTAAAGCCCGACAAGGTAACAGTAAGCTCTCTTTCAGCCATTAACGACGGCTTCAAGCTTAAATGGAAGGCAGGAAAAGCCGAAGCAGTGGACGGCTATCAGATTCAGTACAGCCTGAAATCATCCTTCTCTTCTTCAAAGACAGTAACTGTAAAGAAAGCAAAGTCAGCAAGTAAGACAGTAAAGAAATTAAAGTCAGGCAAAAAATACTATGTAAGAATCAGAGCTTATAAGACTGTAAAGGGAGAAAAGATTTATTCCTCCTGGAGTGCGAAAAAGACCGTTAAAACCAAATAAAGACAAAAAAAGAAAAGCCGGATTACCCTGTGTAATCCGGCATGCATATTTTATGTATAAGAAATTACGTAAAACCTCTCAAATAAATTATGCTTCTTCTGCTTCTTCTTTCATCTTTGCAAAGCATTCGCTGCAGTATACCTCTCTGCCTTCTGTGGGCTTGAAAGGAACCTTAGCTTCGCCGCCGCAGTTAGCGCAAGTAGCGATAAACATTTCTCTTGCAGGTCTTGCAGCATTTTTACGTGCAATGCGGCATTCCTTGCAGCGCTGGGGCTCGTTCTGGAAGCCTTTTTCAGCATAAAATTCCTGTTCGCCTGCAGTGAAGATGAAGTCAGCACCGCATTCTTTGCATTTGAGTGTTTTGTCTTCGTACATGATTTTTTTACCTCGCTTGAATTAAAATCGCCCTTATCGGAATTGCACCGAAAATTTACTCGCTTGAGTCAGGGCATATATCAAACTTCATATTGAAGTTTATTTTTAAGCTTCTTTCTGCCTCTTTGCAGAGCACTGTCAACTGCCTTTACGGTTATATCCGTTTTTCTGCCTATCTCCTCATAGGAAAGTCCTGCAAGGTGGAGCATAAAGATTTCTCTTTCCTTCGGAGTGAGCTCGGAGTTTATAATATCCGTAATGTATTCAGCACCCTTTTCGGAAATAATTCTTTCCTCAGGGGAGAGAGAGGGGCAGCCCGTATTTGACTGAGTTTCAAGAGGAACAATCAGCTCATCGGGAATGTGCTTTTTGGCACTGTCTGCTCTTATAAGGCTGAGAATACGGTTTCTTATACAGCAGGAGGCATAGGTGTTAAAGGAAGCACCGGAGCCTTCGGTGAAGGAATAGACTGCGCCGAGAAAGCCAATCATACCCTCCTGAACCAAATCAGCACTGTCGGAGTTCTTTAAGGAAAAACCGCTTGCAATATACTTTGCAACATTCATATATCTTTCTGTAAGAAGAGACAGGGCAAGGTCATCCTTTTCCTGACTGAGTCTTACCAGCTGTTCTTCACTTAACTGATAATAGTTTTCCATTAAAAGCTCGTCCGTTCTCATATAATACTATACATACAGCTATGATATATTAAATTTTTTATAAAGTCAAGAATATTTTTATACAAAATGCACAAGAGTTTTTTGTGCTTTTATACTAAGGTTTGTGCTTCTTTTTACTATAAAAGAAAACTGCCATCCGAAGATGACAGTTTTGTATAATTATCTTATTGTTCCTCCGCCTACAACAAGGCCTCCGTCATAGAGAACAAGCGCCTGACCTGAGGTAACGGCTCTTACGGGCTCGTCAAATTCGGCATGAAGAGTGTTTTCGTCTGTCTGCCACACGGTAGCCCACTGCTCTTTATGGGTGTATCTTGTCTTTGCTCTTACTCTTATGGGTGAGTCAATTCTTTCACAGGCGATAAGGTTGATGTTGTAAGCGTCAACATTCCTTGTAAAAAGCTCCTCATTGTAGCAGAGAACAACCTTGTTTTCTATGGGGCTCTTTTCTTTTACATACATAGAGGCCGGCAGAGCAAGACCGAGACCTCTTCGCTGACCGATAGTGTATCTTATAATTCCCTTATGCTCACCGAGAATGTTGCCCTTTGTGTCGGTAAAATCACCGCAGGGGTAAGTCTTGCCTGAGGTCTTTTCGATAAATGCGGCATAATCTCCGTCAGGCACGAAGCAGATATCCTGACTGTCGCGCTTCCTTGCAGTTATAAGAGAATTCTTTTCGGCAATTTCTCTTACCTCATCCTTGCTCAGCTCGCCTAAGGGGAAAAGGGAATGTGAAAGCTGATGCTGATTCAGACAGTAGAGGAAATAGCTCTGATCCTTTTTTTCGTCGGCTCCTTTTTTAAGATAGTAACGGCTGCCGTCGAAGCCGCTCTGCACATAATGTCCCGTTGCGATAAGGTCGAAGCCTTTTTCTGTGGCACTGTCAAGGAGCTTTCCGAATTTAAGGTACTTATTGCAGACGATACAGGGGTTGGGTGTGCCGCCCTTTTCATAGACGGCGATAAAGTCTTCAATAACGGTGCTTCTGAAATCCTCCCTTAAATCAAGAGTCTCAAAGGGTAAGCCGAGTCTGTCACAGATAAGCTTTGCATCCTTGCTTTCGCTGAAGCCGTCATTTTCCTTTATATAGAAATAGCAGTTTACGCCTGTAACGTCGTAGCCCTTTTCTTTTAAGAGCAGAGCAGATACGCTGCTGTCTACGCCGCCGCTCATACCTACCATAACCTTATCGGACATAAAAGCACCCCCGTAAAATATAATCATGATTGATTATATAAAATTACGGGGGATAAAGTCAAGATGTAATATGTATCGGTTTAAAATTCCAGCTGTTCATTTGTAAGCTCTTCCGCATTGATGTAGGGAAGAACAACAGTGAAATCCGTATAATCGGTAATGCTCTTTGCATGAATTGTTCCTCCGTGAAGCTCCGTAAGCTGCTTTGCAATGGAAAGACCAAGTCCGGAGCCACCCGTTGAAGAGGTGCGCGAGGAGTCGATACGGTAAAACTTGTCAAAAAGACGGTTGAGCTTTTCAGGGGGAATTTCGTCGCACTTATTACGGAACTTGATAAGCACCTTGTTTCTTCTTATTCTTGCACCGATTTTGATTTCTGTGTCATTATAGGCATAGGTTACGGCATTTTTAAGAAGGTTATCGAAAACCCTTGCAATTTTATCTGAGTCGGCAAACATAACAATATGCTCGGGAATGTCGATGGAAACGGAAAGGTTCTTTTCCGAAAGCATCGGATAAAATTCATCGGTCATCTGCTCGAGCATCATATTAAGGTCAATACGGTTCTTTTCGAGAGTAACCTTGTTGATATTGAAACGGGTGATTTCAAAGAATTCGTTTATAAGCTGTTCCAGCCTGTATGCCTTTTCAAGGGAGATACCTACGAACTTCGCCCTTTGCTCAGCGGGGATATCTCTGCATTCGTCAAGAAGAGTAAGATAACCGATAACGCTTGTAAGAGGGGTTTTAAGGTCGTGGGCAAGGTACATAACAAGGTCATCCTTTTTCTTCTCTGCCTCAATGGCTTTTCTTCGGTTTTCTACAACCTTAAGGTGAACATCGCTTAATTTTATTTCGATTTCCGAAAAGGATTTCGGGAAGGAACGGATTTCCTCCTCTTCGCTTATAAAGGCATCAAGGCTTTTATAAAGTCTGCCGAAATTAATTAGGGTGGAAAAAGAGTAGATAGTGCAGTTGACAATAAAAACAAGAAGGAAAGCAGGAAGCACAAGAATAAGACTGTTACGGCAGATAAATTCTGAGACCTCCTCGTTAATGAGGTCAGTGAGAATTTCCCTGACGGTAAAATAGAAATTGTTGTCCTGAAGGGCATAAAGGTAGCAGATTATGTAGCCGACGAGTATTATACCAAGGCATATAAGGTTCCATTTAAGGAACGAGGATACAATAAGTGCGACTGCACTTTCAGCCCCTTTTTTTATTCTTTTGGGTTCAGATGTCTTTTTCAATTTTATATCCCACTCCCCATACTGTTTTAATGAACTTAGGATTTCTGGGCTTTTCTTTAAGCTTTTCTCTTATTCTTCTTATATGTACCATAACTGTGTTGTTGCTGTCAAGGTAATCCTCTTCCCATACCTTTTCAAATATTTCCTGAGTGGAGACAACCTTGCCTGCCTTTTCCATAAGCAGACGGAGAATACCGAATTCGATAGGTGTCAGGGGAATTTCCTCACCGTAAAGAGTGCAGGTATGCTTAAGACTGTCTGTCTCAAGACCTGATATTTCAATAGTGCTTTCCTTTTCGGCACCGTCATTGTATTGGGTGTAGCGTCTGAGCTGTGCCTTGATTCTTGCCGTCAGCTCAAGAGGATTGAAGGGCTTTGTCACATAGTCATCGGCACCTAAGGTAAGACCTGATATTCTGTCGGCAAAGTCAGTTTTAGCCGTCAGCATTATTATGGGGTATGTGTGGCTTTTGCGTATTTCGTTGCAGAGGGTAAAGCCGTCAACATCGGGCAGCATAACATCAAGGACTGCAAGGTCAAAGGCATCCTTTCTGATTATTTCAAGAGCCTGGGCGCCGTTGTGGCATTTTACGGTTTCGTAGCCCTCGTTATTCATATATACACCGATTAAATCGGCTATTTCTCTTTCATCGTCAACAATAAGAATTTTCATAAGTCTTCCTCTTTAATTTTAATTGTATTTTCATTTTACCATAAACTCTCATAATTTGGAATAGACTGAATCTTAAGATTATCTTAAGAATACCTTCGGGCAGAGGATTAATAGTTTTTTATTAAAAATATTCATCGGGAGTCTTTATTTTTGAATGGATTTGTATTATTATATATTACGGATAAATTTATATATACAGGAAGGTGAAATTCAGTGGGTAAGATATTGATTGTAGATGACGATATAGCTATTGCCGAACTTATTTCCGATGCACTTTGTGATGAGGGCTTTGAAACCGTAATAAAAAATGACGGTAAAAGCGCCTATGAGTACATACTCAATGAGGGTGAAAATATTGACCTTATTACCCTTGATATTATGATGCCTGAAATATCGGGTGTGGAGCTTTGCAGGTTTGTAAGAGGTACGGTGAAATGTCCTATTATTTTTGTTTCGGCAAAGGGTAATACCTTCGATAAAATTTTAGGCTTTGAAATAGGTGCCGATGATTATATATCCAAGCCTTTTGTTGTTGAGGAATTTGTTGCACGTGTAAAGGCTCATTTAAGAAGAGAGCAGAGAAATAACATACCTGCTGAAAACGGCATTATAAAGGTGGGAGATATTTCTATTGACACAGGCTCCTTTGAGGTGTTCAGGAAGGATGAACCCGTACCCTTTTCTACAAGAGAGTTTCAGCTTCTCCAGTATCTTATGGAAAATGCAGGTAAGGTCCTTACCCGTGAGCAGATTTTTTCACACGTATGGGATACGGAGTTCGGTGATATAGGCACCGTAGCGGTAAATATCAAGAGTATAAGAGATAAAATTGACCCCGACAACGAATATATCAAAACTGTCTGGGGTGTAGGATATAAATTCGTAAAGCATAAATAATTTTTAAAAGCAGCAGTAAGGGAGGAAAAAAACAGTGCAGAACAAAAAAACAAACATTTTCACTTTTTTAATTCTTCTCGGTGTTATTGTTGCTTTTGCTTTTGCTTATAACGCCTATGTAACAAGGGTTGTTACTGATGCTGCCTATAATGACAAGGAAATTCTTCAGCAATACAATGATGAGATTATCGGAAAGCTCATTAAGGCCGAATCCTCTGCAGATTGGAAAGGAATCGTAGAGCAATATGAGGGCGTAGCTATTTCCATTGAGGATCAGAAAAATAATATTGTTACGGAAACTGTAGGCGTAGAATGGTCAGCTCTCGATGTTAAGGTGCAGACTCCCTTTGAATATAAGGGAGAGTCATATCTTATAAAGTCCTCCGTTTATCTTCTCAGAGATTATGTGGCCGATGTAAGAACACTTGTAAAGTTTATTTTTGTGGAATTTCTTATAGGCATTTCTGCCCTTATGCTGCTTTTTGTTATAATTTACAGTCTTGCAATGAAGCCCTATAAAACGCTTTATGAATCCATTGAACAGTATGATAAAACCGGTAAGCTTGAGAAAACTTATATAAGAGGCTATCCGGGGCAGGTGTATAAGCGGTTTGTTTCAATGACCCATAACCTTGAAGCCAACGAAAAGAATCAGCGAAGGATTATAGCTTCCATATCCCACGATATAAAAACACCCCTTACATCTATTATGGGCTATGCGGAGCAGCTTCAGAAGGATAATATTTCTGAGGAAAGAAAGAAGAGATATCTTTCTACCGTATACGGAAAGAGTCTTGAAATCAAGGATATTGTCAATGAATTTGACGAGTATCTCAGCTTTGACAGACACCGTCTGCCTGATAAGACTGTTATCAGCGTTGAAGAGTTAACAGTGCGAATAAGAGAAGACTATGAAAAAGAGCTTGAAGATACGGGCGTTAAGCTGAGTGTGAACAATTATGCGGGCTCAGCGCTTGTAAGTGTGGACTTACAGAAATTCAAGCGCGTTTTCGGAAATGTTATTGCAAACTCTCTCAAGCACTTTGTGACCGAGGAGAAAATTATCCGTTTTGACATATCTGCCGATAAGGAAAGAGTGTTCATCAATATTCACGATAACGGCAGAGGCGTTGAAGAAGAAAAGCTTGAAATAATTTTTGAGCCTCTTTATACCTCCGATGAGGGCAGAAAGGTGGCAGGTCTGGGCCTTTCAATATGCCGTGAGATTGTAGACTCGCACGGCGGCAGAATTTATGCCGGAAGAAGCGACCTGGGAGGTCTTGAGATTTCCATTGAGCTTATGAGAGAAAAGCAGTAAAGGATTAAGATATGGCAATAAAGAAAAACGATGAAATAAGACTCAAAATAACCACCCTCACATCTCAGGGCAGCGGTCTTGGCAGATATGAGGATATGGCGGTTTTTGTTGACGGCAGTGCAGTAGGCGATGACCTTCTTGTGCATATAATCAAGGTCAAGAAAAACTATGCTGTAGGTATTATAAAAAAGATATATAAGCCCTCAAAGGACAGAACAGAATGTGACTGTGAGGTTTTCGGAAGATGTGGCGGCTGTTCCTACCGTCATATAAGCTATGAAGCCGAAAAAAGAGAAAAGAAGCAGATGGTCACCGATGCTATGCAGAGAATCGGCGGAATTGACCTTGAGGCTGAGGATATTTATACCATAGAGACTCCCGAAAGGTATCGCAATAAGGCTCAGATTCCCGTAGGTCTTGATAAGGACGGAAATGTAATCACGGGCTTTTACTCAAAACGCTCACACCGTATAACAGAAAGTGATGACTGCCTTCTGCAGATGCCTTCTTTCAGAAATATCGTGTCTGCAGTAAGAAGATACATTATCGAAAACCCCGTAACTGTCTATAATGAGGAAACAGGCGAGGGGCTTATAAGACATATCTATTTAAGACAGGGTAAGAAAAGCCGTGAAATTATGGTCTGCCTTGTAATTAACGGTGACACATTGCCGAGGAAAGAGAAGCTTATTGAAGCTCTCACCTCTGCCGATGAAAATATAAAGTCAATCGTTCTTAATATCAATAAAGAGAACACCAATGTAATTCTCGGTGAAAAATGTGTGACGATATGGGGCAGCGACTATATTGAGGACGAGCTCTGCGGTCTTAAGTTCAGAATATCTCCCTTGTCTTTTTATCAGGTAAATCCTGAGGGCACCGAGCTTTTATACGGCAAGGCAAAGGAGTTTGCCTCACTTAAGGGCGACGAATTCTTGCTTGACCTGTACTGCGGTACGGGTACAATCGGTCTTACAATGGCTAAGAATGTTAAAGAGCTTATCGGTGTTGAGATTATTCCTCAGGCTATCGAAAACGCAAAGGAAAATGCAAGGCTCAACGGTATAGAAAATGCACGTTTTATCTGTGACGATGCTTCGGGTGCAGCAAAGACTCTTTATGAAGAGGGAATAAGACCCGATGTTGTAATACTTGACCCGCCGAGAAAGGGCTGCAGTGCCGATGTAATAAAAACCGTAGCTGATATGTCGCCTGACAGAGTGGTGTATGTTTCCTGTGACCCTGCTACTCTTGCAAGAGACTGTAAGGTGTTCAGGGAATATGGATATGATACGGTAAGGCTCTGTGCAGTGGATATGTTTCCGAGAACGGTACACTGCGAAACGGTTGTTCTTTTGTCCCAACGCAGACCGGACACACATATCGACATAAAACTCTACCTTTCAGAGCTTGATGTAACCGCAGCTGAAACCAAAGCAACATATCAGGAAATCAAGGATTATGTGCTTGGGAAACACGG
>JAZPYL010000075.1:0-6078 GCA_045544175.1 Acutalibacteraceae bacterium
CCGCCCACATATATTTTAAAGCACAGCTTTCCCTCCACGAAGCATAAATCAGAAACCGACCACTTACCCTCTTCATCAACTACCCCTACAAAGCATAAACTGAAAAGCACTATTTCTCCTCTTCCTCAGCTTTCCCCCACAGAACAGAAAGAGCATACCAATAGGAATGCCGTTAAAAGACAGTACGCGTGCTTGCGGCGCGGACATAAAACGGAGTAACGGGAAAGCCCCTTTGGTGATTGGGTAAAAATACACATACCTGCGGTGCGGAATCACGGATTTTTCGGTAGTGCAGAGGGAGTGTTTCTTAATGTACGGCAGACTGAGGGAATAACAGAAAAGTTTATACTTACAGGCGACCGAAAAAGTCCATTTCCGCATCCGACGAGTCATATATTCATAGCATCCAAAAAGCGGTTTTGGTGACTTTTCCCAAGACAAAAGTGACGGACTCTTGCGGTTCCCAAAATTCATTACGGCTTGGAGCGCCTATGAATTTTGACCGCTGCGCCATCCTCGCCTCGCTTTATCTTCCACCGGAAGCACTTCGGCGACGATGCTGCGAAGCTCGTAGAACTTAGAAGAAACATCCATATAAACATCAAAAGAACCACCTCAAAGCTACATTATAAAGCCTAAGATTCTTCACTGCGTTCAGAATGACAGTGTGGGTGTTGCGTTCAGAATGACAAAAGACGTGCGTTCGGAAGAACGGAGTACGTAAGGCGTAATGACCCCATCACGCCGGTTCGTTGCATCTGAACAGCTTTTTCCCTTTTTACCCCATCCTGTTTATGCTGTTTTCAGCTTAAATCGCCCCAAATAATAATTTTATGCACATTTTTTATTGACTTTCACGCATTAAAGGGATATAATAAACCCATTATTCATCTTTTGGAATGGTATGAATATAATGTTTAAAATGAGGTGTTTATTATGAACCGTGTATTTAATTTTTCGGCAGGCCCTTCAATGCTTCCTGTTTCTGTTCTTGAAAAGGCAGCATCAGAGATGCTCTGCTACGAAGACTCAGGTATGTCCGTAATGGAAATGAGCCACCGTTCTCCCGTCTATGACAAGATTATCAAGGACGCAGAGGCTCTTCTCCGTGAGATTATGGAAATTCCCGACAACTACAAAGTGCTTTTCCTTCAGGGCGGTGCTTCAACTCAGTTTGCAGCAGTACCCCTTAACCTTATGAATAAGAATAAGAAGGCTGACTACATTCTTTCAGGTCAGTTCTCCACAAAGGCTTATAAGGAGGCTCAGAAATACGGCGATGTTGTAGCTGCCGCATCATCAAAGGATGATAATTTCTGTCGCATCCCCGAAACAACAAGAGAGTCCTTCAGAAAAGATGCAGACTATGTTCACATCTGCTATAACAATACAATCTACGGCACAAAGTTCGGCTATATTCCCGACACAGGCGATATTCCTCTTGTTGCAGATATGTCCTCCTGCATTATTTCGGAGCCCGTTGATGTAAGCAAGTTCGGTATGATTTATGCCGGCGCACAGAAGAATATGGCTCCTGCAGGTCTTACAATTGTAATTGTCCGTGAGGATTTAATCGGTAATGCAAGGGAGGATATCCCTGCAATGTTCGATTACAAGCTTATGGCAGATAACGATTCAATGTATAATACTCCTCCCTGCTACTGCATCTATGTTGCAAAGCTTGTTTACGAGTGGATAAAGTCTCTGGGCGGTCTTACAGAAATGAAGAAGCTCAACGAGAAAAAGGCAGCTCTTCTTTACGATTATCTTGATTCACAGGACTACTATATCGCACCTACAGAAAAGGGCAGCCGTTCAATGATGAATGTAACCTTTGTTACCGGTGACGCAGATCTTGACAAGAAGTTCGCTTCAGAGGCAGACAAGGCAGGACTCAAGAACCTTAAGGGCCACAGAAGCGTAGGCGGTATGAGAGCTTCAATTTATAATGCAATGCCCTACGAGGGTGTTGAGGCACTTGTTGCATTTATGAAGAAGTTCGCCGCAGAAAATCCTAAAGCATAATTATTCGGAGTGAGAGAGAAATGAAAAAAATCAAAACAATGAACAAAATCGCACCTGTCGGTCTTGAACAGCTCAGTGCAGAGAGATTCGATATCAGCGACAGCATAGAAAATCCCGACGGCATTATGGTCCGTTCAGCGTCACTTCATGATATGGAGTTCGGCGACAATTTAAAGGCTATTGTACGCTGCGGTGCAGGTGTAAACAATATTCCCTGCGATAAGTGTGCAGAAAAGGGCATTATCGTTTTCAATACTCCCGGTGCCAATGCAAACGGCGTTAAGGAGCTTACTGTTGCAGCTCTTCTTCTTGCATCAAGAAAGGTTGTTGACGGCATTCAGTGGGCAAACACTCTTACAGAGGATGTTGCAAAGCAGGTCGAAAAGGGCAAGAGTGCCTTCGGCGGTAACGAGCTTTTAGGCAAGACTCTCGGTGTTATCGGTCTTGGTGCAATCGGCGGTCTTGTAGCCAATACTGCAAAGAGCCTCGGCATGAAGGTTCTCGGCTGCGATAACTTCATTACAGTTGAAGCTGCATGGCATCTTTCAAGATCAATCAACAAGGCTTCAAGCTATGAAGAGGTTTACGCTCAGGCTGATTATATCACTCTTCACATTCCCTCAAACGAGAAGACAAGAGGTATGATTAATAAAGAGGCTATCTCAAAGATGAAGGACGGCGTAAAGATTATCAATCTTTCCCGTGCCGACCTTGTAAACAATGATGATATCAAGGAAGCTCTCGAAAGCGGCAAGGTAAGCTGCTATGTAACCGACTTCCCCACGGAAGAGACAATCAATGTTCCCGGTATCATCACAACACCTCACCTTGGTGCATCTACTGCTGAGAGTGAAGACAACTGTGCCGTTATGGCAGCACATCAGCTTGACGATTTCCTCACAAACGGCAACATCAAGAACAGTGTGAACTATCCTGATATTTCAATGGCAAGAACCGAGGGCGGACGACTTCTTGTGCTTCATAAGAACCTTCCCAACATTCTTTCTTCCATTACCTCCCTTATTTCTGCTCAGGGAATCAACATTGACCATATGCTCAACCGTTCAAAGGGCGACTATGCCTGCACAATTGTTGATACACCGACAGAGCTTGACGATTCAATTGTCGATAATATTTCAAAGGGCGAGAATGTTATCAGAGTCATTAAGTTTGACTGATAATTCAATATTGCTTTTAAGTGGTCGCGGGAATACCTGCGGCCGCTTTTTTTGCTAAGGGCCAAGGATACCCGACAGAGTAATAACGGGTAAACTCTGCCCTCTCTGTAGGGTAGATAAACGGAAATACATACGGTAGGGGCGGCCATTGGCCGTCCTTATTTTTATGTTCCTGTGTCGGTATAACCGTAGGGACACAGCGTGCTGTGTCCGAAAGAGTTACCGTGTCCGCAATTTATGCACACTTTAACGGAAACGACGGGGAATGCACCTCAATTCAAAAAAACTACTACATACAAAAACCCGTAAATTTGCGTGTTTTCTGCAAAAAAACCCCCGAAACCCGCAAAAAATAAATTTGTTGACAAGTCTGATTTTTGTCTGTAAAATTAATAGTGACAGCAGTAAAAAAAGGATTTACTGTACTGTCTTTTATTTATTTCAAGCGATAATTAATACTCAGGAAAGGAGATAATATATGGCAAAAAAGAAGGATTCGCTGATCTTATATTACGGACTTTATGAAGACCTGCAGAATCTGACCAAGACAGAAATAGCCGATGTGATATTAGCAGCATTCAATTATGAAATAAACGGTGTTTTACCTGAACTTAAAAGCCGTAGCGCAAGAATAGTTTTCCGCAACATAGCAAAGAGTCTTGATATAAACAAAGAAAAATATGAAGAAACTTGCAAAAAGAACAGAGATAATATCAACAAACGCTGGGAAAGTGAAAAAACTGCTGTCGGTGAAGAATACGACCGTATACGCTCGTATACGACCGTATCAAATGGTAGTTCTTTTAATACCAAAAATACCGATACTGTATATGTTAATGAAAATAATACTGTTAAGGATACTTATAAAGAATATGTAAATGATGAAGTCTGCCTTTCTGAAGACGAATCATCAGCAATACATACACATAAGAAGCAATACGGTATTTTCTCCAATATTTCCCTTGACGACGGTCAGTACGAGCAGATAAGACAGCTTTTTCCCAACGATTATCAGCAGAGAATAGACTCAATGTCCTCTTATATGAAGGCTCAGGGGAAGACCTATAAGGACGATTTTGCAAGGCTTTGCAGTTGGAAGCTTCTTGACCGTAAGGAAGAAAAGCCGAAAAAAGACAACAGCCCGTCCTATGATATTGACGCATATATGCAGCAGGCGATAAATCTTGAATATAAGAAGATCAACTGACAACAATTCGCAATTCGCAATTCGCAATTCGCAATCGCGGGGAACAGGCAGCAGGAAAAAAGGTTATCCCCGCCCCGTAGGGTGCACACTGTCATTCTGAACGCAGTGAAGAATCTTAAGATCCTTCGCAATGCTCAGGATGACATTCTTTTACTTTTAGGTTCAAAATGTAGGGACACGGCTTGCCGTGTCCGCAGAAAATATCAACCTAAACAGAATTATATACGGTAGGGGCGGCCATTGGCCGTCCTTGCTTTTATGTACCTGTGTCGGTATAACCGTGACCTTATTTCTTATTGTATCTTTATCCTCGACCCTTGGCCCTCGACCCTTGGCCCTTGGCCCTCGACCCTGGGCCCTTCTCTGCCCCCTACAGACAATTAACGTCAACTGTATTGATTTTTATTACATATTTGTGTATAATATTTTCCGTAAATTAACAGGAGAGGATAATGAAAATGGATCACGGTTTAAAGGTTGCGCTTACGGTGCTTGTAATAATTGCTGCAGTTATATTTGTCTTATGGCTGGGTTTAGGCTTTGTATTCTTCCTTATTGCTCTGGGCAATAAGAAGAGAAAGGATATGACCGTTCCCCGTAAGGACAGTCTCTTTGAAAGAAATAAGGATAACATAAATCTTATAAGGGGCTACAAATGGTACGATAACACCTATCATCAGGAGGTTATCATCAAAAACCGCAAGGGAGAAAATCTCCACGGCGTAGAATTCCGTAACCCCTCTAACAGTAATATCTGGGCCATTGTTCTTCACGGCTGGACCAATGTCAACAGAGAAATGTCAAGCTATGCTCAGGAATTTTATAAAAGAGGCTTCAATGTGCTTCTTCCCGACCTTCGCGGACACAATAACAGCGAACACAAATTCGTCACAATGGGCTGGATGGACAGACTTGACGTTGTTGACTGGATTAACAGCATTGTCAAGGAAAACCCCAAGGCAAAGATTGTTATTCAGGGTACATCAATGGGCGGTGCAACAACAATGATGACAACGGGTGAAAAGCTTCCCGAAAATGTTGTTCTTGCCGTTGAGGACTGCGGCTATACGTCGGTAAAGGATATTTTCACGGACCAGTGCATCAGAAAATATCATCTTCCTCCGAAGCTTGTTATGCCTCAGGCAAGCTTAATCTGTAAGCTTATTAACGGCTTCTTCTTCGGCAGTGCTTCCTGTGTTGAGCAGGTAAAGAAATCGAAAACTCCCACACTTTTCATTCACGGCGATAAGGACGATTTTGTTCTTCCGTCAAATCTTCAGCCCGTTTTCGATGCCTGTGCCGCACCTAAGGAAAAGTACATAATAAGAGGCGCAGAGCATGCTGTGTCATCTCACTGGTTCCACGAGGAATACTGGTCAGTGGTTGATGCTTTTCTTGAAAAATATCTTTATATATCCAATGTGAATTAATTGTAGCGGAGGCAGAAAATTCTGCCTTCGCTCAGACTGTCGATAAAGTCGCAAGAACATATATGCGAAATATACATACATATAAATTAAAGCAGATATAATAACAATATTGCCAACAAAATCCGGAGGAACATCGAATTCCCCCGGATTTTCGCATATATTTGCCCTTTTTTCACCCTCTCGGAGTACCTGTGTACGCCTTCGGAGTGAAGAAAAGGGCATCTTGCAACATTCTCGG
>JAZPYL010000076.1:0-20768 GCA_045544175.1 Acutalibacteraceae bacterium
GTGCTCGTCTGAGCCAAAGGAAAAGCCCGAGCGGCTCGAGCGGAGTAGAACTTGGAAGAGACATCCGTATAAATATCAAAAGTACAACCTTAAAGTTAGCACTAAAAGGCCTAAGATTCTTCGCAAAGCTCAGAATGACAATGTAGCGTGCATTAAGAATGACAGCAAAAATACAATCGACGGATTTCCCCGTCACAACCCTATCCTTTTGCGGAAAAGAGCAAAAAAAATAAAGGTCACGGAAAACCCGCGACCGCAATTCTGCATTCTGCACTCTGCATTCTGCATTCAGAAAGCCGTCAGGCTTTCTTCTTCTCCGGCAGCTGAGCCACAATAATAGCAGCAAACATAAGCACACAGCCAATGCTTTCCCTTGCAGTAGGTATCTGATGAAGAATAATCATCGCCGTAAGCACACCGAACACTGACTCAAGACTCATTATCATAGTAGCTATAGTCGGCTCTGTTCTCTGCTGACCTAAAATCTGAAGAGTATAAGCGACACCGCTTGACATTATACCCGAATAAGCAATTGAGGGAGCTGCCTTCACAAGAAGGTCAATTGACACCTCTTCCGTAAGAAACATAGGTATAAGAGCAATAAGACCTGCAACGAGAAACTGAATCATTGAAAGCATAACACCGTCAACCTTAGGCGAAACCTTATCAATAACAAGAATATGTACAGTATAAGAAAATGCGCAGGCGAGAACGTAAAAGTCAGAGGGCTGAATTTTTCCTCCCTCTTTTACACAAAGAAGATAAAGTGCAATAACCGAAACTATTACGCAGGGCCAGATAATCGGTCTTATTTTTTTACCCAGAGCAAGAGAGAATATGGGTACAAGAAGAATATACAGTGCAGTGATAAACGCCGCTTTGCCCGGCTCGGTTCCGCCGTCAATACCAAGCTGCTGTAAGCATGACGCAACGCAAAGCACCACGCCGCAGATTACACCACCCTTAAGGAGATATTTCTTCTCCTCATGTGACATCTTTGTGTTATTTCCTTTGCTGTTCTTCTTTTTGAAGAATGACATAACCGCCGCCACTGGCATAAGTGCGACTGCGCCGAGAAGGCTTCTCATTGCAATAAATGTAAAGGGACCGACATACTCTGCACCTGTTGTCTGTGCGACAAAGGAGCTGCCCCATATAATTGCACAGAGAGTGAGAAGCAGTGAGCCTATAAGATTGTTTTTTCTGTTCTTTTCCATTTTAACTCCCTTTTGACCTTTGAGCTGTATTATGCTAACGCAGGGATGTACTGACCTAAGAATTTGAAGAGATAACACACGAAGGGTGAAAGCACAAGAGCCGGGAAATAATTTGCAACCTTGAACTTTGAAAGACCCGTAAGATTAAGTCCTAAGGCAAGAATCATAAGTGAGCCTACGCAGGTAATCTCTGCAATGGCACTGTCACTTAAAAGAGGCTCAAGAACACCTGCAAGAAGAACTATACCGCCCTGAAAAATAAAAACGAATATAGCTGCGAAGATAACACCGATTCCCAGAGACGCCGAAAGCATCATAGAAGAGAAAAGGTCGAGTATGCTCTTTGTGAAAAGAGTAGCGTTATCGCCCTTAAGTCCCGCTTCAAGAGAGCCGATAATAGTCATAGCACCGATACAAAAAACCAGACTTGCCGTAACGAAGCCCTCAGTGAGAGAGGATTTATCTCCGTCCTTCTTTTTGATTTTAGAAGAAAGAAAATCCCCCACGCCGTTCAGCTTCCCGTCAATGTCAAGTGCTGTACCTATCAGAGCACCGATAACCATTGAAATAATGGCGACAAGAACATTCTCTCCTTTAAGCATACCCTGTATACCGATAAGCACAACACACAGACCTATACCTGTCATAACCGCATCGCTGTATTTTTTGCTGATACTTTTCTTAAAAACCATACCGATTGTACTGCCGATAACTACCGTACACACATTCACCAGTACACCCAACATAAACACTTCACTTCTTTTCATTCTGTTTGCAGAACATTTTAGCACAAAAGACAATAGATGACAAGATTTTTTATTAAAAAACACAACTCTTTTATTGTTGCTTTTTTATATACATTATTGTATAATTTTTACAATAAAGCTTTGAAGGGAGAATATTATGAAACCGTTTTTTCTTTTTTCAAGAGAAGAATCAGACACAAAGGTAGCAAATGACCGTTTGTTTTCCTATGCAGTTGGTCTTGCGGGACAGAATATTACTTATAATTTCATCTCTAACCGACTGTTTGTTTTTCTGAATACCGTTAAAAAAATACCCTCGGAGAAAACAGGTATTATAACAGGTATCAGTACCCTCTGGGATGCAATCAACGACCCTCTTATCGGTTCAATTATGGACCACAGAAAGCATAAGCCCGGCAACAAGATGAGGCCCTTCCTTTTATGGACGCCTATTATCATCGGTATCATTACCGTATTTATGTTTGCTGATTTCGGCTTCAATGAAACCCAGACAATCATTTTCGTTTTATGCATGTATATTCTCTTTGACCTGTTCTATTCCTATCAGGATATTGCTATCTGGGGTATGGCTGCACTGTCGAGTCCCGATTCGGAAGAGCGAAGGCGAGTTGCCCAGTGGATAAGCATCGGCGCAGGTGCAGGCGGTACAATCGGCGGTCTTTTCCCGATGTTCAAGGATATGCTCGTTTCCGGTCAGGTAATGAGTGAGGAAAAAGCATATTTCTCAGGTGCTATTCTCTTAGGCGTAGGCGGTATGGCTATCGCAATGCTGGCTTACCGTATGAAAGAAAAGGTTGAGAATAATCCCGATAAGACCAAGGGTGTTATTCAGTCTCTTCTTAATCTCAGATATAATAAAACTCTTATCATTATCTGCATTGCACGAATTGTTCAGTCATTCTCACTTACTCTCCCCTGGGAATACTTCTTTGAAACGGAAGGCATTTCATATAACGTTATGGGTGCTACAATCTCAGGCGGTACCGCACAGGTTGTTTACGGCTATATTATGGGTATTCCCGGTGCTGTTCTTATGTTCTTTGCCGTACCTATGATTAAAAAGATGGGCGGCAATAAAAATCTCCTTCTTTATTCGGAGCTTATTGCAATCGGTGCAAGAATTATCGCTTACTTTATCGGTGCTAACGGAAGATTTATGAGAATCGGTCCGATGCTTGCTGTTATGGCAATTCTCGGCACATCTCAGATTCTTACCAATATGAAGGATATCGCTCACCGTTCACTCCTTACTAACTCCATCGACGAAATGGAGCTTAAGACAGGTGAAAGAACCGAGGGCATCACCTTCTCCTTCCAGAACTTTGTTTCCAAGGTTACGGGCGCTATCCCCAAGTTCATTCAGGGCTATCTTCTTAAATTCTTAGGCTTTGACCAGAATATTACCGTAAAGCCGGGTAAAACTGTTATCGGTTCTCAGGTAGCTCCCCGCTTCCTCAAATACCGTTGGGAGCAGTTTATTTTAGGTCCCGTTATCGGTGCCGTTCTTTATGTCATCGCTATCTGGTTCCTCGAAGACAATTCGGACCATATTGCAGAGGTTGAAAAGCAGCTCAAAGAAAGAAGAGCTCTTGCCCATGCAAATGCCCAATCAACATCGGAGGCATAAAAATGAAAATATTATGCGTAATTGATATGCAGAATGATTTTATCGACGGCTCTCTGGGCACGAAAGAGGCTGTTGAAATTGTTCCTTCCGTAAAAGAAAAAATTGAAAGCTATCTGAAAAACGGTGATAAGGTTATTTTTACAAGAGATACCCATACCGAAGACTATCTCACCACTGCTGAGGGCAAAAAGCTACCTGTCCCTCACTGTGTAAAGGATACTGCAGGATGGCAGATTTCACCTCTTCTCTGCACCGAGAATTGTGAGATTATCGATAAACCCACCTTCGGCTCTTACGAACTTGCAGAAAAAATAGCTGGTGAAAAGGAGCTTGAAGCAGTTGAAATCATCGGTCTTTGCACCGATATCTGCGTTATCTCCAATGCACTGATGATAAAGGCAAAGGTCTATGAAACACCTGTTACGGTTGATTCTTCCTGCTGTGCAGGCGTCACACCTGAAAGCCACCGTAATGCTCTTGAAGCAATGAAAATGTGCCAGATAGATATTATATGATTATTGATTTTTTTAAATTTCTGTGATATTATCGTTATGTAGAAACATTAATTCCAAGAAAGGAGAACACCGCAATGTCAATCAGAGAAGTAATTGAAATGTTAAAGACAATCTTTGAAATTCTTATGGAATACCTCGGACCTCTCTTTGAAGACCTTAAGGGCGAAGACAAAGAAGAAGGCGGCGAAGCTGAAGCATAAGCTGTAAAAACATTCAAAGAACTGCCTGTTTCTTTGGCAGTTCTTTTTATTTTGATATCTCTTTATCAACAAACTGTTAACTGTATTCCAAAAATATTAAAAATTAACTGTACAATAACATTTTGTTTGACAAGCTATTATTTAAGTGCTAAAATTACATACATAAGATTAAGTTTATAAAGAAAGGCTATATATTATGGGTAATAGAAAAGAAAAAGTCCTGCTCATTGTCAATCCCTGTGCAGGTAAAACCTCAACAAGAGCATCTGTTCCTGAAATTATCAGCAATTTTCCTGAAGATGACTATGAATTCACTGTTCGTAACACAACCTGTCAGGGTGATGCTACCAACATCGTAAAAGAAGAAGCCGACAAACACGATATTGTTGTTTGCTGCGGCGGTGACGGTACACTTAACGAAACAATAAACGGTGTTATGGACCTTGCCCGTCGCTTACCCATCGGCTACATACCCTCAGGCTCAACCAATGACCTTGCCAACACTTTAGGTATTCCGGTAAAGGTTAAAGAAGCTTCCGAGCTCATCAAAAGCAAAAATCTCAATGACTATGATATCGGCCTTTTCAATAACCGTTATTTCTCGTATGTTGCTTCCTTCGGTGCTTTCACACGCGCCAGCTACGCTACCAGCCAGAAGCTGAAAAACATTTTCGGCCATGCAGCATATTTCCCTGCAGCTATCCCCGATGCCTTCAACATAAAAAAATACAGGCTCAGAATCGAGCATGACGGCGGCATAATTGAAGACGATTTTGTTTTCGGCTCAATTTCCAACTCAACATCTGTCGGTGGCTTCTTTAAATTCAAGAAGGATGCACTCAGACTTAACGACGGTGTCTTCGAGCTTCTTCTTTGCAGAAGCCTTAAATTCAAGTCTGTTATCCCCACTCTTTATAAGGTAAGACATCAGGAATATGACGGTAAGCAGCTTATTTTCCTTCGCACAACCAAGCTCAAGGTTACCGTTCTTCAGGGTGATCCTGTTGACTGGACACTTGACGGCGAATACGGCGGAGCTCATAAAGAGGTTATGGTTCACGTGCTTGAAAGAGCGGTAAACCTTTACTCAACAGATAACCCTCTTTTCATAAAGCATGAAATTCCCGCTGTTGCACCTGCTGCTAATGACGATGATGACGATGATGACGAAGAAGAAATCAAAGAAAGAAAGTTCTTCAAAAAATTCAAAGCTCAGAAAGCCGAAGAAGCTTCTGAAGCAGAGCAGTGTGAAAATGAATCTTCAGAGAAGAATGAAACAACTGTATAAAATATGTAAATTCCCGGCAGTTTTGTCGGGAATTTATTAAAATTCTTCCAATTGAACTTTTTGTAATCAGATATCTTGTAAATTTATAATTTTTAATGTACAATATAGCGGCAATAAAACTGCAGATTTCAAAACACTGCGAAAATAAATAATGATAAAAATTTTGTAAAAATTTTTTTAATAAAAGTTGACAAAACTTAAAACTTAAGTTATACTGTCTATGTAGATAGATAATTATGTGAGGAGGAGTATACTTTGGAATTTATGGATTATATAAAAGCTCTTATTGATTTTATTATGAAGTTAATCGCTTTATTTAAAAACGACGAAAATACTGACGAAACCCCCGAAGAAAAAGCATAATTATATAAATATACCGCAGCCTTAAAGGGTTGCGGTTTTTGCATAAAAAATGCCACACACTTTGTTGATGAGTGTATGGCTCTTTTTTTATTTTATACCAAGTATATAAGTGTTTATTATAAACATTATAAAATCAATAAAATCAAGAATGAATTCTGTATTTAACATAATTTAAGTCTCCTTAACCAGCAATAAATTTTTCGGCAAAGCTATACACTCTTTTCTCGTATTCTTCCTTGCCTTCACGGTAACTCATAGCGTGATCAGCACCCTCAACTATAAGAATATCCTTATAGGAAGAACTGCATGCGTCATAGAGCTTATGAGCCATAAATGTAGGTACGAACTTATCCTTGCTTCCGTGAATGAAAAGCATCGGTATTTTCGCCTTTGAAACAGCTTCAAGAGCATTTGTATCCTTCTGAAAGTCGTAGCCTACCCTCTGCTTATGGAAGTGTTTAACGGCAGGAAGAAGGGGAAATTGAGGTATATGAAGAGACTCTAACTTATATGTAAATTCGTCCATAGCTGAGGTAAATCCGCAATCAGCAACGGTAAACTTTACGTTTTCGGGGAGATTCTCATTTCCTGTCATAAGCATTACTGTAGTACTGCCCATTGATATACCGTGAAGAATAATTTGAATATCCTTGCCGAAGGTATCAATCATATACCGGAGCCATTTCATAGAGTCCTGTGACTCATAAGAAGAAAAACCGATATACTGTCCTTCACTCTCACCTGCTGCCTGATGGTCAACAAAGAACATATTGTAGCCCAAGGTTTCAACATAATACTTTGAATAATGGCACCATTCGCCCTTACCGTCACTTCTGTAGCCGTGTGAGCCGAATACATATACATTACTTTCCTTCTTCGGTCTCATAAGATAGCCCTGCAATCTGTGTCCCCTGTCGCTTACAATGCTGTGCTTTTCAAAACCGTAGTCAAGAAGCCATTTCATATTGTTACCGATTCTTTTTTCTTCTTCGGCACTGCCCGGATTTTCTACCTCCGTCAAGAAATTTGACAGTGCTTCCGGCGCCTTAAAGTTACGGTCAATAAGAGCATTGAATGCCCATTCATAAAATTTATATAAGCCGACACCGCCTGCAGCGCCAAGTGCGATAGCTGCTATTCCTGATTTTTTCATAATACAAACAATTCAGATAAACTCTGTCCTATCCTTTCATAAGCTTTACGAAAAACGGGCTGCCCGAAGACAGCCCGATTATTATTTTTAAAATTATGCGTAGATAAGTTCGTATGTACCGTCCATTGAACCTGCAAGGTTAAGAGTAAGAGAGATACCTGCCTTACCTGTACCTGTACCTTCCATGGGAAGCTTCTGCTCAAGCTTAACAAGTCTGCCCTGGCCGTCAACTGTAGCAGTCATTGTAGCACCGGGATACTTAAGGTCAGCCTGAGTAATTGAAATAGCATCGCCAAGGTCGAGTGAACCAAGGTTAAGGGGATCCATAGCTGTCATATGATGAACGGGTTCAGATGTGTTCTTTGTGCCGTCAAATGTTGAGCTTTCAGCAACAAAAGTAAGAACCATTGTGTAACCGCCGTCAGCGTTAGCTGTTGCAGTTGCATTTGCAAGACCTGCTTCCTGAACTGCTGCATCTCTGCCGCCGCCGGGAATGATCCAGTGTGATAACTGTCTTGTGTTATCGCTTACGCCTGCACCGTTTTCAAATGTTTCTTCTCTGGGCTCTGTCTTTGTAAGGTTAGCAATAACGGGATTGATGATTGCTGCTGCGATTGAGGGAAGGTCTCTGAGCTGAACATCGATGATGTCGTGCTTCTTGAGTGTTACCTTGCCTGTATAATGCTTTGCATCGTTAATTGCCTTGTTGTAAGCTGCAGCGATTTCAGCCTTTGTTGAGGGAACCTTTACACTGTCGCCTGCGGGAGCAGCTGTTGTTGTGTCACCTGCGGGAGCTGCTGTTGTTGTATCGCCTGAAGGAGCAGCTGTTGTTGTGTCACCTGCGGGAGCAGCTGTTGTGGGAGCTGCAGTTGTGGGAGCCTGTGTTACGGGAGCTGCTGTTGTGCCTGCTACGGGAGCTGCACTGCCTGCTGAACCGTTAACATTAACGTTGATACCGCTCTCTGAACCGATGTTGATGTTAATGCCTTTTGTTGCGCCAAGTCCGAAGCCTGCTAAGAAAACGATAAGGGCTACAAGAACGATAGCAACAACCTTAATTTCTTTTTTCATGGTTATTAACCCCTTTCAAAATTTGCGTTTGTTCACGCTTGTTTAAATTAGTAATAATGGCTCGTCTTGGACGTAGTCATTTACTATATAAAGTTACAATATTTTCGTCAAAAAGTCAAGAGATTTTCTCACTTTTAAGACAAAGATTTCAAAATATTTCTGCAATTTTGCCTTTTTGACCAAGTGAAGATTATAAAAGTATACAAAATAAACAAAGATTAATTTTCAGATATAATTATTCCCTTTATCTTTCCTCTCTGAAATAAGGAAGGCCCAGAGCCTCGGGAGGCTGATTTTCTTTCTTTTTGCGGATGCTGATAACTATAAGAATAACAATTGTAACTGCATAAGGAAGCATCTTTATAAGCTCCGTAGCTGAGGCAGAAAGACCGCTGAGCTGAACGGGAAGAATAAAGAGTCCGCCGAAGAGAATTGAGCCGAGGATTGCAAATTTCGGTTTCCATACAGCGAAGATAACAAGGGCAATTGCGAGCCAGCCTCTGTCACCGAAGCCGCCGTTTGTCCATGCACCGCCTGTGTAGTCCATAACGAAATATAATCCGCCGAGACCTGCAATAGCAGCACCGACAACCGTTGCAACGTACTTATAACGGGTGACGCTGATGCCGGCTGCATCGGCTGTTGCGGGAGACTCACCGACAGCTCTCAGATTAAGACCAACTCTTGTCTTTGTGAGAACGAAGGAGCAGATAAGAGCCACTATAATTGCAACATAGGCAAGGAAGCCGTAAGAGAGGAATGCCTCACCGAAAGCCCCCATATCTTCAGCAAAGGGAAGAGCTGTCTTGAAATAGTTACCTGTAGTAACAAGAGAAATTGTACCGCTCTGCTGACCTAAAAGCTTAGGAAGAGAACCGCCGAAGAAGTTACCCACACCGATACCGAAGGTGGTAAGAGCAAGACCGGTAACATTCTGATTAGCTCTTAAGGTAATTGTAAGAACACTGTATATGAGGCCCATTAAGGCTGAGCCTATAAGAGATGAAATAAGAGGTACAAGAACGCAAAGGAAGGCATTATCTGTATTGCCGTACATCTCATAGAAGAAAGCACCGATAATACCCGAAATACCGCCGACGTACATAATACCGGGAATACCTAAGTTAAGGTTACCTGATTTTTCGGTGATGATTTCACCGGTTGAGCCGAAAAGAAGGGGGATGCCCTGAATTACGGCCTGTCTGAAAAAGTGGGCAATTGCGAAAATCATTTCTTTACCTCCTTACTGTGCTTTGTACGGAAAATCACTTTATAGTTGATAAAGAATTCACTGCCTATAATAAAGAATATGATGATACCTGTAAGAATATCTGCAACACTCTGGTTGAGGTTGAAGGACGATGCAATTTCACTGGCACCGATCTCAAGGAAAGAGATAATGAAGGAGGTGAACATCATAATGAAGGGATTGAACTGTGCAAGCCAGGAAACCATAATAGCCGTAAAGCCGTCACCGCCTGCAGTGTCAGTTGAGATTGAATGGTCAGTACCTGCAACAAGAAGGAAGCCTGCGATACCGCAGATAGCACCCGACACAGCCATTGTGCGAAGGATAACCTTCTTGACGTCAATACCTATGTATCTTGCAGTGTTTTCGCTTTCACCTACAACAGAAATCTCATAGCCGTGCTTTGAATACTTAAGATACACATAAATTATAAGCATAATAAACACTACGATTATAATGTTGATAAGATATTTCTGACCGAAGATATCGGGAAGCCAGCCTGCCTTGGTCTGACGGTTGATAACACCGACAACCTGAGAGCCTGTGGGCACCCATACGGCAATCATAAAGGAGGTCAGCTGAATTGCTATGTAGTTCATCATAAGAGTGAAGAGAGTCTCATTGGTTCTGAAGTGAGCCTTGAAAAAAGCAGGAACTATACCCCAGATCATACCCGAAACAACGGCAGTAACAAACATAACGGCAATAAGAGCAACACCGCTAAGGTCATTGCAGAGATATTTCATACACGCTGCAGTGACAAGACCGCCTACGAGAACCTGACCTTCGGCACCTATATTCCAGAATTTCATCTTAAAGGCAGGTGTAACTGCAAGGGAGATACAAAGAAGAATAGCAACCTCCTGAAGCATCTTAAGGAACTTTTTTGAAGAACCGAAGGAGCCGTCAATCATTTCCTTGAAAAATTCAATAGGGTTGATATCTGTAAGGAGAACAACAAATACTGCGCAGACAACAATTGAAATTGCAATCGCGCCGAGTCTTATCGCCCAGGCCTTCCATGATGGGATAGCACTGTTTTTTGCGAACCTTACAAGAGGCTCATGCTTTTTTGTCATATCAGCCATTGATTTCACCTCCTGCAGTTGTCATAAGAACACCGATTTCTTCCTTGGTTGTATTTCTTGCATCAACAATACCTGAAATACCGCCTGAACTGATAACCATAATTCTGTCGCACAAATCAATAAGCACATCAAGGTCTTCACCGACAAAGATAATTGAAGCGCCTGTCTCCTTCTGCTCATTGAGAAGATTGTAAATGAGATATGAGGAATTGATATCAAGACCTCTTACGGGATAAGCCACCATAAAAACTGTTGGCGAAAGAGCGATTTCACGGCCAACGAGAACCTTCTGTACATTACCGCCGGAAAGACGGCGCACGGGAGTCTTTGCGCTGGGAGTTACAACACCCAGATCCTTAATGATTTTGTCAGCGAGGTCTTTGGGCTCTTTTCTCTCAAGAAAGGCTGATTTGCCTCTTCTGTAGGAACGGAGCATCATATTGTCGATAATATCCATATTGCCTACAAGTCCCATACCGAGTCGGTCTTCGGGAACGAAGGAAAGACGGACACCGAGGTTTCTTATCTGTAGCGGAGTCTTGTTTCTCAGGTCTTCAGTCTTACCTGTTTCGGGGTCAATGTAGTGAATTATACCGCTGTCAAGCTTCTGCAGACCTGCAATTGCTTCGAGGAGCTCTCTCTGACCGCTACCCGAAATACCTGCAATACCTAAGATTTCACCTGACTTTGCGGTAAAGCTTACATCGTGAAGCACATAATTACCCTCACGGTTACGGCAGTTAAGGCCTTTAACAATAAGTCTGTCGGTAGAATTCTTAGGCTCTGTACGGTCAATGTTGAGCTCAACCTTTTTACCTACCATCATCTGTGTAAGAGCGGCTGCATCAGTTTCGGCTGTATTGACCGTACCGATATATTCGCCCTTTCTGAGAACGGAAACCTTATCGGAAACCTCAAGAACCTCATTAAGCTTATGAGTGATAATAACAATTGCCTTGCCGTGCTCACGCATAGTCTTAAGAACAGAGAAAAGCTTCTTGATTTCCTGAGGAGTAAGAACAGCTGTAGGCTCGTCAAGAATAAGAATATCTGCACCTCTGTAAAGAACCTTGATGATTTCTACGGTCTGCTTTTCAGAAACAGACATTTCATAAATCTTCTTATTAATATCAATTGAGAAGCCGAACCGGTCGCAGGTTTTCTGAATATCTGCGCTTATCTTTTTTATATCGTACTTCTCTTTTCCGTCAAGACCGAGAACAATATTTTCTGCAGCCGTGAAAATATCAACAAGCTTGAAGTGCTGATGAATCATACCGATTTTGTACTCGAAGGCATCACGGGGTGAGCTTATGGTTACCTCCTTGCCATCGATAAAAATCTGGCCCTCATCGGGATAGTAAATACCGGAAATCATGTTCATAAGGGTGGTTTTACCGCTGCCGTTTTCACCGAGAATTGCAAGGATTTCACCCTTGTTCACCGTAAGGTCAACGTCCTTGTTTGCAATAATCGGGCCGAAGGTTTTGGTAATTCCCTTAAGCTCAATAGCAGGAATCTTTTTTTCCATTTATCTTCCTCCTGTTTTTTTAATTCTTAAAGATACACAGATAAGGTAAATCTGAACATCTTTAAAAACTAAAATTTACGGGCGAAGTATTAAGGCTCCGCCCGTAAAAGCTTTAGAAAAAATTATTCTGTGATACCGTCGATGATGATATCGAAGTAAGGTGCACTTCTCATACCGTCAACGTTTGATTCTACGAACACACCGTCGATGATAACTTCTGTATCGGGTGTGAAAGCTTCGTCAGAAATAACGTCAGCCATATAGCTTGTAAGCTTTTCGCCGCCAACTGTGAAGTTAGCTGTATCGAATACCTTGAGAGTACCGTCTTCGAGCTTAGCCTTAGCAGCGTCGATAGCTTCCTGTGTGCCTTCAGCAGCAACCTCAGTGTTGAGAGCTGTAAGAGCAACTGAACCTGTTGCGATTGTGCCGCACCAGTCTGCAGGGATAGCTTCGTCCTTAGCTGTTGCTTCAGCGATGAGCTTGAAGTAAGGAGTCCAGTCAATCTTTGAAGAGATAAGAGCTGTTGTGGGACCAAGGTTGGTTGTGTCTACGTTGTAAGCAACGTTGGGAACCTTCTTTTCTTCGCAAGCCTTGGGAGCGCCTTCTGAGTCAGCGTGCTGGCTGATAAGAACGCAGCCTTCACCGATGAGTGCGTCTGCAGCTTCCTTTTCAAGAGCAATGTCAAACCAGCTGTTTGTGTACTTAACCTTCATTGTAACTGTGGGGCAAACGCTCTTTGCGCCAAGGTAGAATGAAGTAAAGCCTGACTTAACTTCAGCGTAGGGATAAGCACCTACATAACCCATCTTAGCATCTTCTGCCTTGATGTCGCCTGCTTCGATCATTTCGTTGATCTTCATACCTGCAACGATACCTGCAAGGTAACGGCCTTCGTAGATTGATGCGAAAGCATTGTGGAAGTTTGCGATACCTGCTGTCTTAGCGTTGGTACCTGTTGCGTGACAGAATTCTACGTCTGCGTATTCTTCAGCAACTGTCATAACATAGGTCTCGTGACCGAATGAGTTAGCGAAGATAACGTTGCAGCCGTCTTCTGCTAATTCTTCAGCAGCCTGTGCACAAGAATCGTCTTCAGGAATGTTTGTCTTGATAACAAGCTCAAAGCCGAGTTCCTTTGATGCTGCTGTTGCAGCCTGGATGAAGTTAGCATCATAGGTTGAGTTTTCGTCGTGAAGACAGATAAGACCCATCTTTACTGTTGAATAGTCAACGTCTGCTGCTGCAGTTGTGTCGTCTGCTGCTGATGTTGTTGTGTCTTCTTCGCCATTACCGCCGCATGCTGCAAAAGCAAAGAGCATTAATGCTGCGAGAAGCACTGCAAGAAATTTTTTCATAGCTTTCTTCCTTCCTTCCGGAAATTTTTATTTTTACCGATTTCTCGGCAATTTACCTTCTGAATGTGACTGCATCGTCACTCATTGACTCAACGATTGCAAGAGATTCAACTCTCACGCCCATATCTCTGATTTTCTTACCGCCCTGCTGGAAGCCTTTTTCAACGGCTATTGCACAGCCCTCAACAGAAGCACCCGCCTGTTTGCAAAGATCAATAAGACCGACAAGCGCATTACCCTCAGCAAGAAAATCGTCAACGATAAGAACCTTGTCATTTTCCCCGAGAAAATCCTTAGAAACAATTACATCATATGTAGTGCCGTGAGTAAAGGAGGCAACCTGCGTCCTGTAAACACTGTTTGCAATGTTCTTTGTTTTGGTTTTCTTGGCGAATAAAACAGGGCAATCAAAAAACTGCGCTATTATACAAGCTATACCGATGCCCGAGGCCTCTATAGTAAGAACTTTGTTAATTTCGCAGTCGCTGTATAATCTTTTAACCTCCCTACCCATTTCATTAAGTAAGGATACATCAATCTGATGGTTGAGGAATGAATCTACCTTGAGAATATTACCGGGGAACACCTTTCCGTCCTTTTCAATTCTCTCTTCGAGAAGTCTCATCTGAATCACCCTCCGCTTCAAAAAACATACTAAGGGAAAGCTACTCCCTTAACATAGTTATTTTAACAAAATATGACGAATTTTGCAATAGAAAGCCTTATAAAAGTAAAACAAAAATAAACCCCTGCTCTTTGGTAATTTTCAACAAAGAAACAAGGGCTTTTTTCTGTTAAGTTTTTCTGAGAAACTCCTTTGAGCAGTGAGGACAGCTGATTTTTATTTTACCTCTGCCTTTAGGGACACGAAGGGTTCTGCGGCATTGAGGACAGGCATAATATTTGTGGTCCTTATCCTTGTGCTGATTGATTTTATTTACGGTAAATCTCTTTACAGGCTCAATAATCCGTAAAAATTTCTGATTTTCTTTAATTCTTGCGTGATGATTCTTTGAAAGAGCTCTCACTGCTGCAAGGATATAGAAAACCATACCGATATAGCTTACAAAAGCTGCTCTGTAGAAAAATACAGAAAGAATCATTGTAACAACGGCGCCTGTAATAATAAGGCATATATTGAGTGCATCATTGCCGTAACGGCCGTACATAAACTGTCTTAATTTATTAAGCATAATATCCCTCCGTCAGAAGTCACTGTTCCTATTAAACTGCACATTGTTTAAAATCACCTTAAACTTCTGTTATCTTTTTCAATTCCCCGTCGGTAATCTCTCTGCACTGCCCTTCTTCAAGGCTTTCATCAAGGTACAGATTACCCATTTTTACTCTTCTTAAATCCACAACTCTGTTGCCCAGAGCAGCAAACATCCTCTTTACCTGATGATACTTGCCCTCGTGGATTTTAATTTCAGCCACCGGCGGCTCATTTTTTATCATTCTCACCTGAGCCTCAAGGCAGAGTGTTCCGTCCTTAAGTTCAATACCTTCTCTGAACCTTTCAATATCCTCATTGCTAACAGGTCTTTCAAGAGTGGCGTGATAGGTTTTGAGAATATGATTTTTCGGCGAAAGTATGCGGTGCGCAAAATCGCCGTCGTCGGTTATAAGCACAAAGCCTCTTGTGTCGCCGTCAAGTCTTCCCGCAGGAAAAAGGCCCTGTCTGAAAAGCTCATCGGGCACTAAATCAACAACCGTTTTCTGACTGCTGTCATTAGAGGCAGAAATAACACCCTGCGGCTTGTTGAGCATAATATAGATGTGCTTTTTATAGCCTACAGTCTCCCCGTCCACAGTAATTACCGATTTTTCGGGAGAGATTTTCATATCTGCGCTTTTTACGGTTTCACCGTCTACGGTAATTCTTCCGCCCCTGACGAGCTTTTTCACCTCTGAGCGTGAATATTTACCCTGAGAAGCAATAACCTTATCAAGTCTTTCCATTTTACTTTATCCTTGTAATCTTTTCACCCTTGACAAAGAAAACTCTTTTTGCATAAGGGAAAAGGAACTTGTCATTATATGAATCCGTATAGAAATCGTCTATTGTTTCATCGGGGTATGCCTCACGGAAGAATTCGATTTTTCTTTCTCTGAAGCAGCCTCTTATAAACTTACCTGTTTCAAGGTCAAATTCCGTTCCGAGATAATGCTTTATACCCAGTCTGTCGCAGATTTCCTTGACCATAAAGTTGGGTGACGCAGTTATAATAAGGTCATCTTCCTTTTGTATTTCCTTGTAAAAGGGCTTTATTCTGTGTTCGTTCTTATCCCAGAATTCCTTGACAATCTGTTCAAAATCAACATCGTGAGAAGAAAAATAATCCTCGAATACATAACCAAAGCTTTTGATTATATCGTCAAACACGATTTTTTCCTGATGATATTTTCTCAGAGTATTAAGAACGAAGGGTAAATATTTTATAAGTAAAGGCTCCTTTTTCAGATAAAAGAGGAAAAAGTGCAAGGATGAGTCTCCCTTATAAATAGTATCGTCAAAATCGTATGCGTTCATACTCGGCCCCCTTCTTATTCGGGCTTTTCAAGCGAAAGATAGCTGTCCTTCACTATGCCCAGTTTTTTGAATATAAAGTGGAAAAGCAGTGATAAAACTGCCGGTGCAATAAAGTGCATCACTACTATCATTATTATTGTATCTCTGCTGCCGAAGCTTTCACTCATTGCCGAGAAAGCACCGAACTGACCTACAAGACCGCTTGTTCCCATTCCGGCGCCGGAGGGAGTATTGGTCATTTTAAGAACACAGGTTGATACAGGACCTAAGACAGCACCCGCAAGGGTAGGAGCAAGAAGAATCTGAGGGTGTCTCATAATGTTGCCGAACTGTAGCATACTTGTACCAAGACCTTGAGAAACAAGACCGCCTACACCGTTTGCTTTATAAGATGTTACTGCAAAGCCTACCATCTGTGCCGCACAGCCTACTGCAGCTGCACCGGCTGCAATACCCTCTATGCCGAGCATAATGCAAATTGCAGCAGAGGAAATAGGAGCTGTAAGAGCAAGACCTACAAGAACAGCAACGCTTATGCCCATAGGGAACGGATGAAGCTGAGTTGCACTGTTGATAATTTCACCGAGACCCGACATAAGCTGTGAAAGATAAGGACCCACAAAGGTGCTGACAAATCCGCCTGCAACGATAGTGACTATAGGAGTTACAACTATATCTATTTTAGTCTTGCCGGCAACAAGACGTGCAATTTCATTAGCTACGAGCGCAGAAGCATAAGCACCGACAGGGCCGCCGAGATTATAGCCGAAGGCACCGACTGCAATACATGAGAAGACAACAAGAGGCTTCGATTTAAGACCGTAGGCAATAGCTGCACCTATTGCACCGCCGACAACGGGCGAGGACGCAGAAAGTACCTCGGAAAAGGTTGCAAGGACCTCAAGGTGAGGAATCTTTGCAATCTGACTTATAATAAGCCCCACTATAAGCGAAGAAAACAGTCCGAGAGCCATATAGCTCATTGCATCAACAAAATAACGTTTGAAATACTTTTTAACCGTCCTCATTTTTATGCCTCTTTTCTGAACATACTTATTTGATTATAAACCTAAAACAAATAATAATCAATAGCTTTGAAGAAAAAGCCCTATTGTTAATTCGCAATTCCCAATTCGAAATCACGAAACGCAAATCCCGGAAAGAAAGTTATCCCCCTCCCCTCAAGATTGTTAAACACAAAACAAACGGGTGAGATGGATACGGTCTTTCTTTTCAGTCTTTGCCTCAGGAAATCTATGCGAACGCATATTTTTGGTATATAAATTTATGCGTTCGCATATTTTTTTGTACCGGAATATGCCGATAATGATAAGGAAAATGAGAAAGATAAGGATAAGGATAATGTGTATGTATATGAATAATTACTATCTCTTACACACAAACAAAAATATAAAAATTTAATCCTGCTTTATTTGGCGGGTACGATCTTTTTTTCTTGCAATTCCTTTCTCACATTTGCGAATTAAAAAAGGCTGCCGAAGCAGCCTTTTAGTTTTACATCCAGATAAACCAGAGAAGGAGATAACCGGTAATAACCGCTGCAAGAGTAAAGGGCACACCGTATTTCATAAAGGTTGTGGCCTTGACCTCGTGACCTTCTTTTCTGAGAATACCGATACCTGCAATATTTGCACTTGCACCGATGGGAGTGAGGTTACCGCCGAGAGTTGCACCGCAAAGAAGACCGTAGTAGAGAAGTGTAGGCTCAATACCGAGGTCGCCTGCAATAACGGGAACAATTGAAAGCATTGTTGCAGTATAGGGAATGTTATCAATAAATGCAGAAAGAAGAACGCTCATCCATACGATAATTGTGTATACAAGGAAGGTTGAGCCTGAGCCGAGAGAGGCGATTGCACTGCCGATAACATCAATAACGCCTGCACTCTTGACACCGCCGATAACAACGAAAAGACCTGTAAGAAGAACGATTGTGTAATAGTCAATCTCCTTAAAAGCATTCTTGACAATTTCCTTATTCTTCTTGATGAAGAGCTCGCGGATAATGCCTACAGCAAAGAATGCGATGCAGATAATACCGTTTGTGATGTCAGGCTTATAGAACTGACCTTCCGCTGCCGCGTCCTTATAAGGAATAAACGAAACAGCAATAAGAGAAAGAACTGTACCAATGAGAAGGTATGTGGGAAACTTATCCTCAACAACTGTTCTTCCCGTAAAGCTGATTTTATCCTTTTCCTTACGGAACATAAAGAGGATGATAAGAGCACTCATAACAGCACCCGCCTCAACAACCCAGAACATACCTATATGCCCGTCGTGAATGAAGAAATCCGAGAAGTCGAGGTTTGCAGCCTTTGCAAGAAGAATTGAGGTTGTATCACCTACAAGTGTAGCGGCACCCTGAAGGTTTGATGAAACTGCTATACAGATTATAGACGGAACAGGTGAAACATTTACCTTTTTGCAGAAAGCGAGGGCAACGGGAGCAATCATAAGCACAGTTGCAACATTGTCAACAAAGGCTGAAACTATACCCGCAAAAAGCGAAAGAGCAACAACAACCCATTTCATATTGGGCATTTTTGAAATAAGAATATCGGACATAAGCTGGGGCATTTTTGACTCAATGAACAGATAAACAGTACCCATGGTACCGGCAATCATCATAATTACATTCCAGTCAATCTCCGAAAGAGCATCGGCTATTGTGTAGCTGAAGGAACCGGAGCCGAGACTGAAAAAGCCTTCGCCGAAAAGATTGGGATTTACCGTGGCGATAACACCAAGGGCAACGAAAATAAGCGCCGAGCCTACAGTGACATAAGGTCTGATTTTCTGAAATGCCAGCATAAGAACGTATGTAACGGCAAAGATAACCAGAGCAGCGATTGTAATTGAACTCATTTTGAAAACTCCTTTACGGTTAAAAAACTTCTTGGGTGTGTCTGTACAAAAAATAAAACCCACCTTAATAAGTGGATTAAGAAAGTACAAAAAATGCTTCAGCTTATATAAAACAGATTTTATCCCCCGCAATTCATAACAAATAGAATACTATTATATTCTATGACAGACTCCACCACTTATCTGAATTGCAAAAGTTATTATACCCTACGCAAATGGAAAAGTCAACTGTTTTATCGGCTATTTATCCGTTGAGAAAAAAATTCATTTCTACGCAAAATGTAAGCAAATCTCCTTGCATCATATACTCAGGCAAAAAAGAAAAGGACGGCTCCGCCGTCCTTATATTTTATCCGTAAAACAGTTTTTCTCTACCTTACCCTCAATGTCAAAGGTAACGCCTTCGCCCTCAAGCAGTGCTCTCTGGACATTCTCCCCTCCGAATGCAAAGCCTTTTGACAGTCTGCCGTCAGAAAAAACTACTCTGTGGCAGGGTATTTCTCCCGGTGAAGGATTGCTGTGAAGAGCGTATCCCACTACTCTCGACCAACGGGGATTGCCTGCCCACAGTGCCACCTGACCGTAGGACGCCACCTTGCCCTCAGGTATTTTCTTTACTACAGAATATATTTTATCGAAAGTATTCATTGTATCCCTGCCAAATCTTATTCAACCTTAAGACAGTCTCCGCAGTCAATGAGTCTTCTGAAAGCGGGACGCTCATAATCAGTCTTGTTAGGTGTGTGATATGTAAGATATAATCCGTCACTGCCGCTGAAAATCATACCGTGACCGCCGTCACTTGTAATAAGAGGCTCCACGTGTTCAAAATCCGTACCAATTTCTCCACCGACGAATTTCACAAGGCATTCGGCATATTTACCCTTAAGGTGAGTTGACCAGAGCATAAAGAGCTCATCGGTTTTTGTCCTGTACATAAAAGGACCGTCAGTTATATAATGCTCACCTTCGGGAAGCTTATTCACATAATAAGGCGAAGAAGCGCTGAAAAGTGTTACAGGCTCACCGACGATGCCTGTAAGGTCTTCCTTAAGCTCTGCATAGCACATAGTGCCGTCAATAATCTGTGTATGCTCGTGGCAGAAAACAAGGTAGGGCTTTCCGTTTTTACCGATATAGAGTGTACCGTCAAGGCATTCCCAATCCTCAGGCGTAAGAGCCTTTTCACTGTGACGCCTGAACGGGCCCATAGGGCTGTCGGATATAAGAGAGAATGTACCTCTCAGACCGTTTTCTCTTGTAAAGGTTGCAAGCATATAGTATTTATCCTTATACTTATGCACCTCAGGCGCCCAGTTAACCTCCCGGTTCATACCGTTTTCCGCAGAATTGAAACATTCGTGAGGCCCACTCCAGTTTTCTAAATCTTCAGATTTGTAAACATCAAAGCCACCGACATATCTTCCGAAATTTTTCGCTCTTGTGCCGTACATATAATAAGTTCCGTCTTCGTAAATCACAAAGGGGTCACGGATGTTGATTTCGTTAGTTTTCATCTTTTCATATCTCCACAGTAAAATTTTCTTTATACTAACACAGAAGGGTAGTTTTGTAAATATCAATTTTGCTTTAAGCTATACCATAACAAAAAGACGGCAGAAATCTCTGTCGCCTTTTTATCTGAAAATTATTTTCTTGTAAGCAAAACGATACATTCGACTGTTGTTTCACTGTCCCAACGGATATGTGTCACATTCTCATCCCCGTCATAAAAGACGGGGAATTTGAAATTAATACACTTTAACAGTCTGCCGTTGGGCTGCTCTTCTTTGAATATCTCAACACTTTCTATAAAGGTATTGAGAAACTTCTTTTTCTCTGCATCAGTGAACTCTTTGTACATTGTACCATAATAATGCAGAAAAAGATAGACATTTTCACCTGATATTTTTTCTTCTTTT
>JAZPYL010000077.1:0-45729 GCA_045544175.1 Acutalibacteraceae bacterium
AACATCACCGTCGAAGAAAATATCCTTTACTCTTGTCTGTTCGGGCACATTAATTCTTTTCAGGTAGTGCTTATTGTTGTAAATGAATTCAAGAATCTCATCGGTGCTGTAGCCTTCACCAAGGTCGCACAGTCTTATGGGTGACTTAATGAAGGGATGGTCTATTGCAAGCTCGTCACCGATGAAAAACATAGTGTACCTTCGCTTCTCCATGAGCTGATTGAATTTTTCGGGAGAGTAAGACATTGCCATACACTCCTGAATATCACGTTTAACATTTGTGTACTTGGTCATCTCACCGTTCTTCTCTGCAAGGTACTGCATTCGTGAAGGAGCCTTGCGTGGTTTTTCAATGACGGACAGTCCGTACTCTCTGCAAAGCTCGTCGGATGCTCTTCGCATTTCGAAATAACTTTTTCTGCAGGAGTTAAACTTTTTTCCGTCAACAAAGGAAACCGAGTTAAGTACAAAGTGTGAGTGAAGGTGGTGCTTATCAAGGTGGGTCGATACCACAACCTCAAAGCGGTCACCCCATAATTTTTCCGCCAGCTTAATGCCGATTTCGTGAGCAAGCTCGGGTGTAACCTCACCGGGCTTGAAGGACTGATAACCGTGAAAGGCAAGGATGCCGTCTTCTTTTTTGAAAAGTCTTTTAGTGTTTACCATTTGTTCTCTTGCAAAGCCTGCTGTGCAGTTAACTCCCGTAACATAAAACTGCTTTTCGGTTTTGTCACTTTCCATTGCGTAGTCAATAACATCCTTGAGTGCTTGCAGCTCTTCAAAGGTGTAGTCGGGATTAAAGGTTTTCTCAGGGTTCACGGTGTAATCAATTACATTGCGAAGCCTGCCCTTTATCGGCCATATCTTTGTTACTGCCACGGCACTTCATCCTTCTCTGAAGTAAACTCACTGACGATTTTGTTTTCCGTTTCAAGGATGGAATCAAGAGCAGAAGAAATTTCTTTCTGATTGTTCCAGCCTCTTGCACGGGCAACAACCAAAAGCTGATTAAGATTGTTACCCACGGCACGAAGCTCACGGATGAGCTTCGGGTAATCGGCAGGCGGAGCTTCCTTGAGCCTGCACATTGTAATCAGAAGACGGATGACCTTTGATTTTGAAACTCCCGTTGCTCTGCTCAGGTCACATAGCTTTTCATATTCATCTTTGTTAAGATACGCTTTGACAATCACATCGTGATTTTTCTTTGTCATTGGATTTTCACCTCCTTAAAATTTTGTTTCCACTTATACGGACTGGGAAAGCGCAAGTGGAAACCCTTATTCCCGAAAGTTAACAGAATATTTAAAGTCATAATTACATTTGTCTGCTGTTAACCTGATTCTTTTTTCTTCTTTTCATCTCCATTCATTCTGTTTTGCAAAACGGCTTTTTGCCCGTTTGGGGATTTCCGGGCCCGAAATCCAATGCTCGATAAGACAAGGACACAGAAACATCGATTCCGTTCAGAGGCGGTAATTTTAAATACCCCTCTACTTTCCTACGGACATTTTTTGAGCAAAAGAGAACCATCGAACCCGAAAGTTTTCAAACTGTTTACAACTAACTTGAAAAACAATTCTCATCTATACGCACAGGGAGAGGCCTAATGGACACCCTAAAATCAAAATGTTTTAAAATTATTTACAAACAGATTGAAAAACTTTTCTCACTTATTCCCACTGAGAAACAGTAAATGCACACCCAACTCGCAAAGTATTTTCAAAACATTTACAACCTGTCGCAAGAAAATTTGCAAAACAAAAAAGCCGTTACACAGGCAACAGAAACAAGCGTGGAGAGAAAATCTCACCGCGCTCATATTCTGTTGGGTCACTATGTAACAGCTTTTAATTAAAGCTAAATATAAATCGATGTGTGTGGCTGTTTGAGCAAAGCGTAATTAAAGAAGTTGTGGTTTTGCCAAGCTCAACAAAAACATCGTGACGGTGGTATGATATATTATTTTGAAAAATTTGACAACGGGAAATTTGTCGAACGGTTTAAAAAATTTTTTCACGGTCAATAATATTTAATTTGGGCTTTTGAAAAAACTTTTTATCTCCCATAAATACTACGACATAAGGAGGGTCAAAATGTTCCGGGATTTTCAAAAAAGTTGAAAAAATTTTTTTGAGTGAGAAAAATGTGACGCAGTGTTCATATAACCAAAATTTGATTTTATTGCTTCGCAACCTGCCGCATAACACCGGCGTGTTTGAATTTTTTCTGAGTATTATTGAATTATTACATCCTTCCTTGAAAAAAAACAAGACACCTACCGAGTGGTAAGTGTCTTGTTTTGAAAATTAAGCTTTAACAGTTGTCAGTTTTCTGTAACGTAAAATATTACATAAGCTTAAGATAAAGCTCCTTGATTTCCTCAACGCTTGTATCTCTGGGATTACCGGGACGGCAAGCATCGTCAAAGGCCGACTGTGAAAGGAAATCGATGTCCTCCGCTTTAACAATCTCTTTAAGGTCAGCAGGAATGCCAACGTCAATTGAAAGCTGCTTAACGGCATCAATAGCTGCCTTGCGTGCATCTTCAAGACTCATTGCATCAACGCCGTTAACCCCCATAGCCTTTGCGATGTCTCTGTACTTTTCACCGGTTGCAGGTGCGTTATATTCCATAACAGTAGGAAGGATGATAGCGTTTGCTACACCGTGGGGTGTGTCATAAACAGCACCGAGAGGATGTGCCATTGAATGTACAATACCAAGGCCCACATTTGAGAAGCCCATACCTGCAATGTACTGACCGAGAGCCATGCCCTCTCTGCCTTCGGCTGTGTTGTCAACTGCACCGCGAAGACTCTTTGCGATGATTTCGATAGCCTTGATATGGAACATATCGCTCATTTCCCATGCACCCTTGGTGATATAGCCTTCGATAGCATGGGTAAGGGCATCCATACCTGTAGCGGCTGTAAGACCCTTGGGCATTGAAGCCATCATATCTGGGTCAACGACCGCAACAACGGGAATATCATGTACATCAACGCAAACCATTTTTCTGTTCTTTTCAGCATCAGTTATAACATAGTTGATTGTAACCTCAGCGGCTGTACCTGCTGTTGTGGGTACTGCGATAATAGGTGTGCACTTGTTCTTTGTGGGAGCAACGCCCTCAAGTGAGCGAACGTCTGCAAATTCGGGGTTTTCGATAATGATACCGATTGCCTTTGCTGTATCCATTGATGAACCGCCGCCGATTGCTACGATACAGTCAGCACCGCTTGCCTTGAAAGCTTCAACACCTGTCTGAACATTTTCAATTGTGGGGTTGGGCTTGATGTTTGAATAAACCTCATAAGCGATTTCTGCACCGTCAAGAATATCGGTTACCTTTTTAGTAACCTCAAATTTGATAAGGTCAGGGTCAGAACATACGAAAGCCTTTTTGAAGCCTCTTGCTTTAATTTCTGTTGCAATTTCTGCTATTGCACCCTTGCCGTGATAAGATGTTTCGTTAAGTACAAATCTGTTTGCCATAATACTTGCTCCTTTTTATTAGTTAAGATTTGAAAATCTTAATTATATTTTACACCAATATACTGTATCAGGTCAACAGTTTGATACATATTTATACTCACAAAAACTCACAAGCCTCTTTCCGTATTAAACAGAAAGAGGTTCGTGTGTTTTAGTGTATGGATTAGGGGAGATTTTAGGTCAGTTAAAGCACAGAGATTGCATCGCTTATTGTCTTTTCAAAGGCTTCTCTGCCGTATTTGTCAACCTCAGATTTGTTCTTTTCGCCGTGAGTCAGACAGCCTGCACCACCGATACATCCACCTGTGCAAGCCATACCTTCAATAAAGTTGGCATCAAGTATATTTTTATTCTTCTTAAGCAGTGCTATTCTGCATTCCTCAATACCGTCACAGGCTATGGGCTTAAGGTCAAAATCAATCTTTTGCTCTATAAGTCCCTGCTTCACAGCATCGGTAAGACCGCCTGAACGTGCAAAGATTCTGCCGAAATAAGAGGCGTTGTCAAGAACATCTTCTTCAAGTGTTGTTATGTCAATGTTACGGCTGTCATAAAGAGCCTGAAGCTCCTCAAAGGTCAGAACAGCATCCACATAAGGCTTTACAGTTTCAAGCTGTGCCTCAGCTTTTTTTGCAGTACATGGTCCTATGAATACAATTTTTGCCGTTTTATCCGTTTCTTTTATATATTTGGCAAGGGTTGCCATCGGTGAAAGATTATGTGATACCAAGGGTAATAACTTCGGAAAAGCTGATTTGACATACTGTACAAAGGCAGGACAACAGGAGCTGGTAAGAAAGCCCTTTTCCGAAAGCTCCTTTGACTCGGCGTGAGCTACCATATCAGCACCGAGAGCGGCTTCAACAACAGTGAAAAATCCGAGCTTTTTCAGGCCTGTTATTACCTGGCCTAATTTAGCATAAGTAAACTGGCTTGAAATTGAAGGAGCAACCATAGCGTAAACCTTGTATTTACTGTTGTTTTCACTCTTTTTAATAAGGTCAACTACATTCAGTATAAATGACTTGTCCGTAATTGCACCGAAGGGACACTGATAAACACAAGCTCCGCACTGAATACACTTTTCATTATCAATGGAAGCTGCGTTATCCTCATTTATGGAAATTGCTTTCACCTTGCAGGAAATCTGACAAGGTCTTTTGCGGTTTACAATAGCAGCAAAGGGACAAACCTTTGCACAGGCACCGCACTCAACACACTTTGATTTATCAATATGTGCCACATGGTTGTGGTCAAAGGAAATCGCACCTCTTTTGCACACATCCTCACATCTGTGAGCAAGACAGCCACGGCAGGAATCAGTAACCTCATAGCCTGCAGCAGGACATTCGTCACAAGCTATATCTATAACCTGAATAACATTATTATTCTCCGTTTCACCGCCCATTGCCATTTTAACTCTTTCAGCAAGGATGGCTCTCTCCTTGTAAACGCAGCAACGCATTGTAGAGGTTTTTCCCGGAACAATTATCTTCGGAATATCCAGAAGATTCTCTAAGAGTGTATCATTCCACGCCTGAGAGGCAACCTCACGAAGCACCTTATATTTTAAATATTGAACTTTTGTATCAAACTTTCTCATTTTAAGCTCCTTAGAAATAGCTTACTTTAATTCTTTTACCCATCTTTTTCAGACACTCTGAAAGCTCCTGAACAAGATTCATTTTTATGCTGAAGTTAATAGGAAGGTCAGGATTCTGATGAGCAGGATTTATCGCTCTGCCTACATAGAAGTTTATATCCGTAGCTTCCTCAAAAAGCAGTCTGCTTATAAGAGAGGCTCCGTCACGCTTAAAGCTCCAATGCTCGTAATGCTCGTTATCACCGAGATAATCCTTGGCATATTCAAGCACCTTGTTGACGGTAATAACACCTTCCGTAACAAGATCCACACCTTCAATTTCCGCAATCGGAGGAACATCACTCTTTTCAAAGTTGAGTGTTGCTCTCAATTCTTTACCGAGATATTTGGCTGCTATTGATGATGTTGTACCGCCACAGATAATATGCTTACCCTCTTTTGAGAAGAAAAGGGACATCATACGGTTTGCATCATCGCGGTTTGACGGTGGTCCGAAAAGCATATTCATAGGCTCTCTTTTTCTTATTCTTACAACGCAAGCCGTAGCATCATCACCGGGCTTTCCGCCGTAAAGCTTATTGCATTCATCAACAAGCATTGTGGAAAGAGTTTTTGCAGTATACCCTGCCGGAGCAAGAGTTTCAAGAAAGTCAACGATGTCTTCTCTCTTCCAGCCGAAATTATACATCATACCGATGCCTGCATGAGGACAGCCGTCGCTCATTGCAATAAAAATATCATTTTCCTGAAGATTTATAACTGATTTGAAAATCTTTTTGCCGTCAATATTCATTTCAGTTTTCGGATAATCATAGTTTTTTTCATTACGGATAACTATAACGTGAGGATTATCATACTGAATAATTTCGGCTGTTTCATTATTTTTTATATGAATAATTGTAAAGGTAGAATATGCCACTCCTCTTACCGAACAAACAGGAAGCGTTGCCGCTATGGTAGAAACACATTCTTCAATAGGAAGCCCCTCTGCCATCATTGTTGATATGATTTTCGAGGTAAGGGTAGAAAGAATACTCGCCTTAACACCGCTTCCAAGACCGTCAGCCAGAACAATAACGGTAGAGTTTTCACTTTCCTCAACAACATCCACATGGTCTCCGCAAAGCTCTTCGCCGAAATGATTTATACTTTTATATCCGATATCTGCACACAAATCATTCATCAGTTATCGACTCCTTCAGCTTGGAAAGTGCAATTTTGGTTTCGGCGGCAGTTTCACCCAACAGTGAGGCTATTTCCTGAACAATCCTCATTTGCTTGTCAACAACCTTATCGGCAACCTCAATAGTCTTGCGGCTTATATTCTCTTTTCTTTCACGTTCGTATTCCTCATCGGTTACATCACGCATAATGCCCACAAGAAGATGTGACTCTTTATCGTAAACGATGGTCTGTTCAACATAACGCTTATATTCAGCAAGATACACCCTCTGATCCTTTACATTTTTACCGCTGGTAATAACATTGATAAATACGGAAGGGTCGAGAATTCGTATTACCTGATCCCCAAGCACATCAGAAGCAGAACGTATATTCATAATCTTTCTTGCTGCCTCGTTTATCTGCTGAACCTCAAGGTTTTCGTTAAGTACAATAAGACCGTTGGGGGTATTCTTTACTATTGTGTCAGAGAAGCTTTCAGCCTTATCCTTAAGGAAGGGTAAGCACATTGAAATTTCTGCCTTTCCCTGACAAATGGCAATAGCCTTTTCACGGCAGGTATTGTAACCGCAGGAGCCGCAGTTAAGCTCGTCTGAAGGCTTGAACTTGCCCATCTGACGAAGAGCACTTGCGATTTCAACTTCCGAAGGCATGGGAAGCTTACGTTCAATGAAAGAAATGAACTTCTTAAGCTCTGACGGCTTAGGCTGAAGAACGTCAAAGTCCTTTTTACCTGCATAAGAAGCAACCTCAAGATAGTCCTTTATGCTTGAATCGTGATGGTACTTTTCAATAACGGGGCCTGCAACACAGCTTCCGGTACAAGAGGACATCTCAATAAAGCATTTGTGTATTTTGCCTTTTTCTATATCTCTTAAGACAGCCATACAGTTTTCTACACCGTCTATTGAAACATAAGTGTATTCACTGTTTTCGTTCATTGTTTTAAGAACGCCGCCGGTTGTGGGGAAGAATCTTGCCCTGCTGTATTCGTTGTAATCGAGCTCTGCTTCAAGCTCAATTTTTTCTTCCTTCATCCATTCCGTAAGCTCTTCAAAGGTAAGAACAGCATCAACAATACCCTTATAGTGCTCCGCTTCATCTTTTTTTGCTACACAAGGTCCCACAAAAACAGTCTTTGCATTAGGCACTCTCTTTTTTATGTCAATACAGTGAGCCTGCATCGGTGACATAACATCGGCAAGATACTCAAGACAAGAGGGAAAATGCTTCTGAATAAGCAGATTTACCGAATGACAGCAGGAGGAAATAACTATATCTCTGTCCTCTTCGCTGAGTATTCTTTCATATTCATTCTTGACAATGGTTGCACCTATTGCTGTTTCCTCAACATCGTAAAAGCCCATTTTCTTAAGTGCTTTTCTCATTGCGTTTATGCCTGCACCGTCATAGTTGGCAATAAAGGACGGTGCGAGAGAAACTATAACCGGGTCACCGCTCTGGATAAACACCTTAACCTTTTCCGTTTCGTCAACTATCTGCTTTGCATTCTGAGGACAGACAACGAAGCACTGTCCGCAAAGAATACACTCATCGTCTATAATATGTGCCTGATTGCCCGAAAAGCGAATGGCTTTAACCGGGCAATGACGGATACATTTATAACAGTTTTTACAGTTTGATTTTTTTAAAGTAAGACAGTTGGACATTTAATGTCAACCCCTTTCTTTATTTATAACGTCTAATACATTTTCCTTGAAAAATTCCTTGAAATTTTCCTTGGTTATTCCCGTGTGAATATCATCGTCAACCTGTACCGTAACGCCGATACGGTTGCACTTGCCGATGCAAAAGCTACCGGCAAGTGTTATTTCGTCCTCAAGATGATAATCAGCTACGGCTTTCTGAAACAGCTCCACAATTTCGGGTGAGCCCTTTAAATGGCAGGAGCTGCCGACACATACCTGGATTATCATAGCTTTACACCTTTTTCAAAACTTCTTTTTCAAAGAATTCCTTAACTGTTTCGGGTGTTACTGAATGGAAGGCATCATCAACCGTAACACAAACACCCTGCTGACATTTGCCCATACAGAAGGTGCCGCCAAGCTCAACCTTATCTCCGAGGCTGTTTTCTTTAATGAGATACTGAAGCTCCTCAACCACCTGACGTGAGCCCTTGATGTGACATGAAGAACCGATGCAAACTGTAATTTTCATTTTTATCTCTCCTTTAATTATTCGTAATCAACAACATTAACCCATGAAAGAAGGAATTCTCTTTCCTTTTCGTTACCCTTTACGGACTGAGAAGCCGCAACGATGGGCATCCACTTCTGAACATACTGTTTGGCTGTGTCACTTTTCTGACAGAAAAGATCAAGATATTTCTTTGCTCCGTCAATGTCACCGTGAAGCCAGAAAAGAAGATATGTTCTTGCGGCATCGGCAGAAGCATTGCCCTGAGTTGCATGTGCCCAGTCAAGAATATATGCCTTGCCCTCATCGGTAATAATAACATTTGAAGGGTTGAAGTCTCCGTGGCAGACCTTGTTGTGCTTTGGCATTGCCTCAAGTCTTGTATGAAGGTCATAACGGGTTGTTGCATCAAGGTCTGACAGACAGATTTTTCTGTTCATCTTATCCTTGAGTTTTCCTAAAAGAGGACTTACCTTTGAATGCACTTCAAGCTGAAGGTCAACAAGCATTTCAATATACTTATCTTTGTTTTCGCCGTCCTCATCCATAAGCTGCTGAAGTGTTTTGCCCTTGATATAATCGGAAACAATTGCCCATTTGCCGTCTACCATTGTAACCTCACGGACCTTGGGAATGTTAAGGCCGGTTTCTTCGATTCTTGCCTGATTGAGTGCCTCATTGAGAACATCTGCTTTTGAATAATCGTCGTTGAACACCTTAACACAGACATCTCCGTCACGGTAAATTGTTTTGTTGTTTCTTACTGCAATCACTCTGTCAAGTTTCATTTTATTCTCCTCCTTCTCTTATGCTTTCTTGCCTACACGGTATGCTGCCTTGACTGCATCGGGCTTTACATCCTTTTCGATGTCGTCAGCCGTAGGCATATCAGGCTCTGTGAAATGCTTACCGTAATAAGCATTGAGATACATTTCTTTAATTTCACTCATAAGAGGATATCTGGGGTTAGCACCTGTGCACTGGTCGTCAAATGCCTGCTCAGTCATTTCGTCAAGATTGTCAAGGAATACCTTTTCATCAACACCGTAATCCTTGATTGTTTCCTTGATACCTACAGTTTTCTTAAGCTCGTTGATTTTTGCAATAAGACCCTCAAGTTTTTCTGTATCGGTTTCACCCTTTACACCGAGATAATCAGCGATTTCAGCATAGCGTGCAAGAGTGTGAGGATGATCGTACTGTGAGAATGTACCCATTTTTACGGGAGCCTCAGAAGCATTGAAGCGGATAACCTCTTCAATCATAAGTGCATTTGCCACGCCGTGAGGAAGGTGGTGGAAAGCACCGAGCTTATGAGCCATTGAATGGCATACACCGAGGAAGGCATTTGCAAAAGCCATACCTGCCATTGTAGCGGCATTAGCCATTTTTTCTCTTGCTTCAACGTCTGTCTGACCGTTTTCGTAAGCACGGGGAAGATATTTGAATATGTTTTTGAGTGCCTGAAGAGCAAGACCGTCTGTATAATCTGTTGCGAGCATTGCGGCATAAGCCTCAACTGCATGTGTTACAGCGTCAATACCTGATGCCGCTGTAAGTCCCTTGGGAGCAGACATATGGAAATTAGTGTCGATAATAGCCATATTGGGAAGAAGCTCATAGTCTGCAAGAGGATACTTAACGCCTGTTGCTTCGTCTGTAATAACTGCGAAAGGTGTAACCTCTGAGCCTGTACCTGCTGAAGTGGGAACAGCAATGAAATATGCTTTTTCGCCCATTTTCGGGAAGGTGTAAACCCTCTTACGGATATCAATGAATCTCATTGCCATATCCATAAAGTCTGCTTCGGGATGCTCGTAGAGTACCCACATAATCTTTGCTGCGTCCATTGCAGAACCGCCGCCCAGAGCAATGATTGTGTCGGGCTTGAATGTTGCCATCTGTGCGGCACCCTCTCTTGCAGAAGCGAGTGTGGGGTCGGGAGCAACATTAGAGAAAGTGGTGTGTGCAATACCCATTTCATCAAGCTTATCTGTAATGGGCTTTGTGTAGCCATTTTCATAAAGGAAGGTATCGGTTACGATGAAGGCTCTCTTTTTACCGAGAACGTTTTTAAGCTCGTCGAGAGCTACAGGCAGACAGCCTTTTTTGATATATACCTTTTCAGGTGTACGGAACCAAAGCATATTTTCCCTTCTTTCTGCTACTGTTTTGATATTTAAAAGATGCTTTACACCTACATTTTCCGAAACGGAGTTGCCGCCCCATGAACCGCAACCGAGTGTAAGTGACGGAGCTAACTTAAAGTTATAAAGGTCACCGATACCGCCGTGTGATGAAGGTGTATTGACAAGAATACGGCAGGTCTTCATTCTTGCGGCAAATGCTGAAAGCTTTTCTGTTTCGGTAACTTCGTTAAGGTAAACGGAAGAGGTATGTCCGTAACCGCCGTCAGCAACAAGCTGTTCAGCCTTTGTGAGTGCATCTTCAAAATCCTTTGCCTTATACATAGCAAGAACGGGAGAAAGCTTTTCGTGGGCAAACTCTTCGCTGATGTCAACGCTCTCGACCTCACCGATAAGGATTTTTGTACCTGCAGGAACTGTCACGCCTGAAAGCTCTGCAATTTTTGCGGCCTTCTGACCGACAATTTTAGCATTAAGAGCACCGTTGATGATGATTGTCTTTCTTACCTTTTCTGTTTCTGCGGCATTGAGGAAATAACATCCTCTTGCAGCAAATTCCTCTTTAACGGCATTGTATATGCTTTCCATAACGATAACAGACTGCTCTGAAGCACAGATCATACCGTTATCGAAGGTCTTTGAATGAATAATTGAGTTAACGGCAAGAAGAATGTCTGCACTGTCGTCGATAATTGCAGGGGTATTACCTGCACCAACACCGAGAGCAGGCTTACCGCTTGAATAAGCAGCCTTAACCATACCGGGACCGCCTGTGGCAAGGATAATATCTGCTTCCTTCATAACTGTGTTTGTCATTTCAAGGGACGGAATATCAATCCAATCAATAATTCCTTCGGGAGCACCTGCTGATACTGCCGCTTCAAGAACAAGCTTTGCAGCAGCAATTGTGCAGTTCTTTGCTCTGGGGTGGGGAGAAATAATGATTGCATTTCTTGTTTTAAGAGCAAGAAGACATTTGAAAATTGCTGTGGATGTGGGGTTGGTTGTGGGAATAACAGCGGCAACAACACCGATAGGCTCTGCGATTTTCTTAATACCGAATGCCTTATCCTCTTCAATAACACCGCAGGTCTTTGTATCCTTATAAGCATTGTAGATATATTCGGCTGCATAGTTGTTTTTGATAACCTTATCTTCAACAACACCCATGCCTGTTTCTTCCACTGCCATCTTTGCAAGAGGGATTCTTGCCTTATTAGCTGCAGAAGCGGCTGCAAGGAAAATCTTGTCTACCTGTTCCTGTTTAAAGGTTGCAAATTCCTGCTGAGCCTTTCTTGTGCGAGAAATAGCTTCCTGAAGCTTTTCTACACTGTCAACAATTTCATAAGCTTTGGTTTCCATTTTATGTCCTCCTAAAATAATTTATTGGATTAATTGGCTGTTAAGATACGCCAATGATAAAGCCAGATTTTCCTGCCTTAAACATATTTCATCAGGCACATTCAATTTGCAGGGAGCAAAATTCCAGATAGCCTTTATGCCGGATTTTATCATTTCGTCGCAAACCTGCTGAGCAGAGCCTGAGCCTACTGTGATTATTCCTATTCTGACGCCGTTCTTATCGCAAAACTCTTTAAATCCGTCCATAGAATACACCGGCAATTTGTTTCTTCCGAAGTAAAGTGTCTGATTATTACAGTCAAAGCCTGCAATAATTTTTACCCCGTACTCCTGAAATCCGTCGTATTCAAGAAGTGCTCTGCCAAGCTTGCCGGCTCCCACCAGTACAGCAGGTGTTGTTTTGTCACTGCCCAGACAGGCCGCAACATCCTTGATGAGCTTCTTGACAGCATAACCTACCTTGGGTTTACCCGTACCGCTTACTGCGGCAAGGTCCTTTCTCACCAGCACCTCTCCCAAAGAAAGAGCATTTGCAACGGCTGTTGCTGAAATATGTTCTGCAGTAATGCTTTTAAGATAATTAAGATATTCAGGAAGTCTACCTAAAGTTGCTTTTGAAACTATCGGTTTATCCATTATTGCTACCTCCTTTATCTCAAGCCTTGCATATTCTATCAAAAGCTTCACTTTTTGGGAATTATAAGAATGTTATATCGGTAATATATTTATCGATATAACACTTATCAATAAAAAAGAAAACTGCCCCGAAGGACAGTTTAAGAATTTGATTTATTCAGATTTTTCCGTTTCGACTCACAAAGTTCAGTAATGAACTGTTTATCCAATTTAGTAAGCTTATATCCGTTTTTGTATATCAATACATCCTTATAAACCTTTTTGTTGTCAACGCATTTTCTTTGAACAAGATTATATCTGTCAAGCACCTTTTGAGGTGCAGGTGATACCCACATAAATGTATCGGGATTTTCAGAAAGAAGATCAAACTGACTTGCTCTTTCAAATATGAATATGCGGCGTTCAATATTATCGGGCAGTTCTTCCTTAACAACCTTTGATAAGGGAAGTGACGGAACATAAGGGTCGGCGTGAGCAATTTCTATGTAGTCTGTCAAATCATCAAAGGTGATTTCATCAAGCTCGGCAAGAGGACTGTCCGCACTCATAATAAGACTATATGAAAACTCCGTAACCATTTCATAAGAAAGGCCCTTTTCTTCAAGCATTGTTTTGAAATATTTGTCATAGTTTTCAGCATAGCGGATTATACCAAGTTTATAATCGTGGTTAAGAATGTTGTTTATTGTTCTTTGGGAATTGGTTTCTTTATAAAATATTTCTGCAGGATCAAAAGAAAGAGACTTTGAAAACTGAGCAAAGGCTTCGGATATGTAACAAGCCCTGGGTACAGAAATGGAAAACTTCTGCTTTTTCACCGCACCGTTCTTGTAAATATCCTCTACCTGCTCAATCTGCCTTAATATATTTTTGGCATAACCGATAAAGTTTTCACCTTCAGGAGTAAGAAACATACCTTTGGAGGTACGGTCAAAAATTGTAATTCCCAAATCAGCTTCAAGCTCTTTTATGGAGCGACTTATATTGGGCTGAGCAATAAGAAGGGTTTCAGCGGCCTTGTTGAGTGAACCAACCTTTGCCACTTCCACTGCATACTTCATATGTAAAATATTCATTTATTGCCTCCTTATCTTTGAGATGTGAATAATTATACCATGTAATTCTATATTTATCAATTCAAAATTCCGTCAAATATTGACAACAAACAAAAAATCTGTTTATAATTATAATAAAATAAATGCAAAGGATATTTCTATGAATAAGATTACAATTATCGGCACAGGAAGTGTCGGCTCAACAATAGCATACACGCTTACCGCAACAAATATTGCTTCAGAAATCGTTATGATTGATGTCAACGACAAAAAAGCTATGGGTGAAGCACTCGACATCCGTCAGGGTACTCCCTTCTGTGCTCCCTGCTCAATTTATGCAGGCAGTTATGCCGATGCAAAGGATTCCGACATAGTTATCATTACATCCGGCGTTGCAAGAAAGCCAGGTCAGACAAGGCTTGACCTTGCTCAGATAAATGTTGACATTCTTAAAAGCATCATTCCGCAGATAACTAAATATGCTCCCGATGCGACTTATGTCATAGTAAGTAATCCCGTTGATATTCTTACATATACATTCTGTAAATGCTCCGGTATCCCTGAAGAAAGAATCATAGGCTCAGGCACTATTCTTGATACGGCAAGACTCAGAAGCCGTCTTGCAGAGTATTTTTCTCTCAGCCAACAGAATGTTCACGCTTATGTTTTAGGTGAACACGGTGATTCTTCCGTTATCCCCTGGTCAACTGCAAATATTTCAAATGTACCTGTTATGGAATACAGCAAATCATTCATAAAGCCCGGCATAATCGTCCCTGAACTCGACATCAATGAGGTTGAGGAGTATGTCAGAAAATCCGGTGCAAGAGTAATCGAACGAAAAGGCGCAACCTTCTATGCCGTTTCAATGTCTGTTTGTCACATATGCAAATGCCTTTTAAGCGGCATTGATACAACAATGACCGTTTCAACAATGCTCCACGGTGAATACGGAATTGACGATGTATGTATGAGCCTTCTGACTGTTGTCGGACACAAGGGTGCACACAACAAGGTAATGCTTCCCCTGACCGAAGGTGAAATCAAAGCTCTTCATAAAAGTTCAGAAAGCCTTAAGAATATTATCAGACAGACAAAAATTTAATTATTATTACCGATTGTCAATTGTAACAATCGGTATTTTTTTAAATCCTTATAAATTTCAGTTAAATCTCAGGAGCTACATAACCTTTTTTTGATAATACTTCTGCTATCCGATCAAGAGTTTCTTCCTTTTCTGCACGGACGGTATGATAGTGATAACCGCCCGTAATGTTCATAAGCTCTGTTGACTTTCCGGCTCTTATCCCTTCAATAAATTGCTTTATCTGAAGTTCGGAGAAAATATTCAGAGGAGCCGACATTTTTCCGTAAACCTTATGCCATACAAAAACATCAACTACAGTTCCGCCAAGTTCAACAATTGTGCTAAGCTCGTCTTCAGTCTGTTCAGTCGAGTGTTTAACTTTAAAAACTCTATCTTTAAACGGCGACTTCTGCACAAGGTAGCCGTTGTGGGTAGAAAGAATATCAAAGCCCTGACCTTTCAAAACGGCAATATCCTGAACTATTATCTGTCTCGATACTCCGCATTTTTCAGAAAGCTCACCGCCGGGTATTGGTCTGTCTTCTGAAAGCAGAATATTTATGATTGTTTTTCTTCTTTCCTGCGCCTTCATAATTTTCTCCTCGAATTAAAAATTTATATAGCGTGAAGATTCTTAAGGGAAAGGTCAAGTATGGGTGAAGAATGAGTGAGTGCACCGCTTGAAATGTAATCAACACCTATATCGACAAGTCTTGCCACATTTTCTTTTGTTACGTTGCCGCTGCACTCTGTTTCTGCTTTACCCTTGCAAAGCTTTACAGCCTCTTTCATTTCTTCAACGCTCATATTGTCAAGCATAATGATATCTGCGCCTGCTTCAAGTGCTTCTTTCAGCATATCAAGATTTTCAACCTCAACTTCAATCTTGCGAACAAAGGGTGCATACTCTTTAGCCATAGTAACGGCTTCTTTTACACCGCCTGCCGCACCGATGTGATTATCTTTAAGAAGAATACCGTCGCTTAAGTTATAACGATGATTGTATCCGCCACCGACCTTAACAGCATATTTTTCAAATACCCTCATATTAGGTGTAGTCTTTCTGGTATCGAGAAGCTTTGTATCGGTACCCTCCAATAAATCGGCAATCTTTCTTGTATATGTTGCAATACCACTCATTCTTTGAAGATAATTAAGAGCAGTTCTCTCGCCTGAAAGAAGAACTCTGATGTCACCTTTTACAGTTCCGAGCTTCTGACCGTTCTTAACGGCATCTCCATCCTTACAGCTGAAATCAAATTCAGTCTTTTCATCAAGAAGTTCAAAAACCCTTTTGAACACATAAAGACCTGCAACAATGCCGTCTTCCTTACATATAAGCTCAACTTCACCGAGCTGATACTGCGGCATAACTGAATTGGTTGTAATGTCCTCACTTGTGATATCTTCCTGTAAGGCACTCAAAATGAGATTATCTGCATTAAGCTTCATTGTAATACTGTTCATTTTTTCTTCTCCTTTTCTATTGCTTCGAGAACTGCATTTTTATATCTTTCTTCGTATCCGTCATATTGTGACGGGTCTATTTTTATTTCTCTTTTGTTTTCTGCCGAAAGATAATTATTTACCATATGACCGGCGGCACGCTTTGCAAAAACAAGACTTTCTAAAAGTGAATTGCTCGCCAGTCTGTTGCGTCCGTGAACGCCGTTACAGGCAGTTTCACCCACAGCATAAAGACGCTCCATTGATGTTTTACTGAACTTATCAACATCAATACCGCCCATAAAGTAGTGCTGTGAAGGCACAACCGGAATAGGCTCTTTGGTTACATCGTAGCCTTCTTCAAGGCAACGCTGATAAATATTCGGAAAATGAGCTTTTATTTCTTCTTCAGGTATGGGAGAAAGAGACAACCACACGTGTTCACTGCCTTCTTTTTTCATCTCGTCAAAAATTGCATTTGCCACAACATCTCTCGGAAGAAGCTCATTTATAAATCTTTCACCCTTTGAGTTAAGAAGGATTGCTCCTTCACCTCTTACGGATTCCGATATAAGAAATTCTCTGCCGTTCTTTTTTGTGTAAAGAGTAGTCGGATGAATCTGTATATAATCAATATGCTGCAACTTAATTCCATGCTTTAAGGCTACCGCCAACGCATCACCAGTCAGATGACGGTAATTGGTGGAATGCTTGAACAATCCGCCTATACCACCCGTTGCAAGAACAGTATAATCAGCAGAAATGCTTACAAATTCACCCTTACTGTCTTTACCGATTATACCTGTGCATTCGTTATTATAGCAGATAAGGTCAACCATTGTAAAGTTTTCTATCAGGGTAATATTTCTTCTGTTTCTTACGGTATTAAGTAAATTCTGTGTGATTTCCTTACCGGTTTCATCCTCGTGAAAAAGTATTCTTGGATTTGAGTGGGCACCCTCACGGGTATATGTAAATTCTTCACCGTCTTTTTCAAATTTTGCACCGAAGAAAATAAGGTCTCTTATTACCTCCTGAGAGGAACGAATCATAATTTCTACCGAATCGGGATTATTTTCGTAGTGACCTGCTCTCATTGTGTCTTCATAGAAGGCTTTGAAATCAGCCTCGTCACGAAGCACACATATACCGCCCTGTGCAAGGAAAGAATCACTTTTGGGAGCTTCATCTTTGGTTACAATAGTAATCTTTTTATATTCAGGCAGATTAAGCGCGCAGTAAAGACCTGCCACACCGCTGCCCACTATTACAATATCTGTATTCATTTTATCATCTCGCAATTTCAAGCATTTTATTGAGAGGAAGCATAGCCTTGCGGCTCACTTCCTTGTCTACAACGATTTCATTACTTTCGGTTTTCAGCACATTTAAAATGTTTTTCAATGTATTCAGCTTCATATCGACACAGCACGGACAAGGTTCGGGGAAGAAGAACCTTTTATCGGTGTTGTCGCAAAGAAGCTTGTATTCAACGCCCTTTTCAGTACAGATAATGAATTTATCGGCATTGCAGTTTTTTACATAATCAATGATTTCTGCCGTACTGCCGATAAAATCGGATACATCAAGCACTTCCTTTTCGCATTCGGGATGGCTTAGTATAAGCGCTTCAGGATGCTTCATTTTTGCTTTTAACACTTGACCGCAGGTAATCTTAGCGTGTATTGGACAAAAGCCGTCGTTAAGGATAATATTCTTTTCAGGTACTTGCTTAGCAACAACCGATCCAAGATTCTTATCGGGAATGAAGAATATATTTTCACTGTCAAGTGCTTTTACAATCTTAACGGCATTTGAGGATGTGACACAAACATCACTCTGACATTTCAGTTCAGCTGTTGAATTAATGTAGCACACAACTGATAAGTCACCGTAAGCATTTCGCATTTCTTCTATTTTACCCTTCTTTACCATATGTGCCATAGGGCAATCGGCGGTAAGGTCAGGCATAAGAACTTTTTTGTCGGGATTCAGAATTTTCGCACTTTCGCCCATAAAGCGTACACCGCAGAAAACTATTATATCAGCCCTTGTCTCCTTTGCTTTTTTTGCAAGATAAAATGAATCACCCACAAAATCGGCAATTTCCTGTGCTTCATCAGGTGCATAATAGTGAGCAAGAATAACTGCGTTTTTTTCTTTTTTTAGTTTAAGAATTTCAGCTTTCATTTTTTTGCTTCCTTGATAATATTTTATAGCGTTGGAAATTATATCACTTCACTTTACATCTGTCAACTTATCTGTAAACTTTTTATTATAGTAAAAATAATAGCAGGAATACCTTACTAAGTAAGATGTTCCTGCTATAAGTATAGTTTTACCGCAAGTCAACCGTAACTTCGCCTATTAAAACGTAAACTTAAATGTATTTTTTCCCTTTCTGGGGATCTCATATTCATCCGGAAGCTCAGGTCCGCAGGAGTGAGAGCCTACGCCTCTCATTGCAAGGTCAATACAAACATTTACAAAGTCATTTTCTTCAAGCTCAAAGGAGTGAAGTGTTTCACAAAGCTGTTTTGTTGTATAGGGATTTACTGAGAAGGAGAAGGGCTGTTCAGCCGTCACCTTGAACAAATCTTTTACTGCCATATATTTGCAGGCATAATGACTGCCTGATTCCTGAGGACGGATATATTCGCGGTCATAGTTTTCACGGGCAGAGCTTACATAGTAACCGTATTCACAGGCAATATGCTTATCAACATAGCTTTCTGTAGGTCCGAAGCCGGCATAGGAGAAGTTACCGTATGCTTTATCCACACCGAACTCAACACCGAAGCGAGGGAATCTTTCAACATAATCAGCAAGCTTGTATTCAATAGTTGCAGTCAGAACATTACCTGCAACCTCATACATAAGCTCAAACTCTACGGCAGGCATCAAGCAGTTAGCCGCTAGACAGCCTTTGAATTTATAGGAATTCTCATTCTTTTCACAGGAGAAGATGTGAGGTCTGCAGGAATCAAGATGACATCTTCCAATCCAATGGGGAACAAGGTCACGGTCATTATCTGTAAAACGGGTAATATTGAAGTGCATCGGTGTGCGAAGAACCTCTTTACCGTCTGCCTTAATCGAAGTGATTTCACCCGTATGCTCATTAACTTCAATATCAATTGCTGACGAGAACTTGTAGGTGCTTGCGGGAATTTCAACAATGTTAACCTCTGATTTGGTCTTACCGCCATACACTGCTTTCATTTCAAGAGCATTAGACTTCAGCTTTCTGTCGGGAGTCAAAAGACCGTCTGCACAGAAGTTGCCGTCGTGCTCAGGCTCCTTGAAGTCGCCGCCGTAAAGGAAGCCTTTGTCTGTCTTGATACCGTGGTCTGCCCATTCCCATACAAAGCCTCCCATCATTTGCTCATTGTTATAGATCATATCCCAATACTCGGCAATATCACCACAGCTGTTACCCATAGCGTGTGTATACTCACAAAGCACAAAGGGACGGGTTTCTTTCGGGTTGTCAAGGACATCCTCACGGATTTTTTGGAAGCTCGGATACATCATACTAACCATATCCACAAGCTCAGTATAGTAGTATTTCGGATTTGCATTCTGTAAGCCTTCATAGTGAACAGGTCTTGTTTTATCACGGCCTTTAATATAGTTTGCACCCTTGAAGAAGGCTTTTCCGAAGGAGCTTTCGTTGCCGAGAGACCAAATAATTACGCTTGGACGGTTTTTGTCACGCTCAACCAATGCGGCGTGTCTGTCTGTAATACCGGGGGTGAAGAAGTCGTTTTCTGCGTACTCAGACCACAAATCCACATCATATCTTCCGTCACGGCTGCAAGCGCCGTGCATTTCAAGGTCAGCTTCATCCATCACATAAATGCCGAAGGTGTCGCAAAGCATATAGAATTCGGGACTGTTGGGATAATGTGAGGTTCTTACTGCATTTACATTCAGCTCTTTCATCAGATGAATGTCTCTTGCCAACTCTTCAAGGCTTACGGTTGCCGCAGTTTCACAGTTGAAATCGTGACGGTTTACACCTTTTAGCTTTGCAGGCTCGCCGTTGATTTTGAAAACTTTTCCGTCAATGGTAATCTCTCTGAAGCCGACACTTTCAATTATCTTTTCACCGTTTGCATAAAGCTCAAGGGTGTAAAGATTCGGATTTTCAGCAGTCCAGGGCTTAACATCGGGAAGAACCATTTCAGCCTTCATCTTTCCCGGAACAATAACGCTGTTGTTTTCAAGAACAATTTTAATATCAACAGAGCTTTCATTTATAAATGTGAGTATGCCGTCAGAATCTGAAAATGATGTTTCAATCTTGTAATCGGTAATATGGTTTTCGGGACGGGTAAGCATATATACATTACGGAAGATGCCCGAAAAGCGGAATTTATCCTGACACTCAAGATAAGTGGAAATGCACCATTTAAGAACAAGCACATCAATAGTGTTTTCGCCGTTTACTGCAAGCTCGGTAATATCAAACTCACTTGTTGCATGAGATATCTGTGAGTATCCCTTAAACTGACCGTTGATGTAAATGTAAAATGCACTGTCAACGCCTTCAAAGTTGATATAATACTTTTCACCTTTTTGCTTTTTAAGGTTAAATGTACGGCGATAATGCCAGCAAGGATTCTCATAAGGCAGATGAGGGAGCATTACGGGAAAGGGATATCTGATATTGAGATACTGTATGTGGTCGTAGCCGTGCATCTGTACACAGGCAGGGACGGGAATGGAATCTCCGAGCATTTCATTGACATCAAAGTCTTCCACATGGTCAAGCTGTTTAATCTGCCATACACCGTCGAGAGATGTAAATCTTGAGCTTGAGGTTCGGTCCAAAATTGAGTGCTTTGTTTTTACCATATCCTCGGGAGCAAATGGAATATAATAGCTTCTGTGAGGTGTTGTACCTATGCGGTCAAATTTCTGAAATTCTTTCATAATGTTCACCCTTATACATTACCGTAAACTACTTCAACATCGTCTTCTGTCATATGCTTTTTTTCAAGAAGCTCTTTGTTTGCTTTTTCAACCTTGAGCTGTGAAAGAAGGACTGCTACAACTGCACAAATAATTACAGGAGCCCAGAGATAGAGGAAGTGGAGCATATTTACTGTTGCGGGAGTCTGTACAGGATTGTTTTCAATATAGCCTGCAAATTCAAGAAGCCAACCGCAGATAGCTGTACCGAGAGCACCGCCAACTTTAATACCGAGCGATGAGCAGGAATACATCATACCGTCAAGTCTATGACCGGTCTTTAATGTGGTGTATTCGGAGCAGGAAGCGATGAGAGCATTCATATCGCCCTGTAAAGGTGCAATACCCAAGGTTGAAACTGCTGTGAAAGCAAGCATAAGAGGAATACTGCCTATATAACCTGCAGCCATAACTCCGAGACGGCCTACAGTAGCAAGAATGTAACCGGCAATGTTAAGCTTATACATACCGCCCATCTTCTGAATAATCATAGGCAGTGCAATCAAAGCTACAACCATTGTTATGTTAATTGCAAGTGAGAGGTCGCTGAAAAGATTTTCGTTGCCGAGAATATACTTTGCGTAATAAGTACCCATACCTATAACGGAAGCGTAAAACTGAGTCATAATGTAAGTTACACAAATGATAACATAGTACTTATTCTTCATAAGTAAGCCAAAGGACTTAAAGAATGTGAGCTTGTGTTCTTCTTCACGTTCTTTTTCCATGCCTTCGTCTGCTTCAGGAAGCTCTTTAACTGAAAATACTGAAATTGTGTTTACAATAAGACCGAGGATTGCATATACAATTGCAATTGTTCTCCAACCTGAAGCACCGCCACCAAGCATGCTTACTGCCTGAATTGTAACAGCTTCAATAATAATCTTTGTACCGAATGCGAAAATGAAACGGAAGGAACCAAGCTGAACTCTTTCGCTTGTGTTCTTTGTGATAAGAGCGGTAAGTGAAGCGTAGGCAATGTTGTTTGCGGTAAAGAATACTGCATTGAGGAGAGTATAAGCGATAAAGAAGAAAATGTACTGTGCTGTTTCACCCCAGTTCATAGGTATTGCAAAGCAAGCAACAAGAGAAACTGAACAGCCTATGTAAGGCCAGAGCATCCAAGGACGGGCTTTACCCATTTTGGAGTGAGTCTTGTCAATCATTCTGCCGAAGAAGAAATCCGATACGCCGTCAAAAATTTTTGATACCGCAATTAAGGTGCTTACGATACCCATGCTCAGTCCGACTGTGTCAGTCAGATAAATCATCATAAATGCGGTTAAGAGTGCGTAAACGCAGTTGCCTGCAACGTCACCGGAGCCGTAGCCCACTTTGTGATACCATTTCAAATACTTTTTCTGTTCCATTGTTCTTTCTCCTTGTTTATTGTTTCGTTTACCAAGCTTAGTTTACGATTTCATTATACAAGCGTGCCGTTTTGTTTTCAATATATAAAATTAACCAAAATATGCACAAAGTCACTTCGCTCAAGGTTGAAAATATGTATATTTTACTGTATAATATATACATTATCACACAAGGAGGGATTCTCTTGTATATTAACGTAGCATATGTTGATGATGAAAACCCTAATCTTGAAGATTTAACCGTGCCCATAAGAGTAAACAACTGCGGTTATTACAGGGTGCATACGGGCCCCGTAATAGAAACTCCTCACCCTGAAGGAAGAAACGATTATCAGCTTTTATACATTGCTGCCGGAAAAGGATATTTCTATTTTAAAGGCAGCGAAGAGCCTACCGTAGTAACTAAAGGAAATATGGTTCTTTTCAGACCAAAGGAACCACAGGTATATTACTATTACGCCGTTGACAAAACCGAGGTTTATTGGGTGCATTTTACCGGTTGGAAGGTAGAACAGTATCTTGACAGCTATGAACTGCCAAAGGAAGAAAATGTTTTCTTTACGGGTCTTTCGCCTGATTATCCCTGGATCTATAATCAGATTATAAAAGAGCTTCAGTTGCAAAGAGCAAACTATGAAGATGTGATTAAACTGTTTATGCACCACATTTTCCTTACTATAAACAGATATATAAAAGAAGGTAAGCAAACAAAAAACGACACCATAAACGATATTGAAAGAGCCGTACATTATTTTAACGAAAACTATAGTAAGCCTATTTCAGTTGAACAGTATGCAAGTGAACACCTGATGAGTGTGAATTGGTTCATACACAGCTTTAAAAATGTTATGAAGGTACCGCCCATGCAATATATTGTTTCTTTACGAATCGCTGCTGCAAAGGGATACCTTGAAAACAGTAATAAAAATATAGCTGAAATAGCAGCCACTGTCGGTTATGACAATGCGCTGTATTTCAGCCGGTTGTTCAGAAAATATACGGGTATGACACCGAGTGAATATAGGAAGAAAAACAAGGTAAATTCTCAAAATAACGTCAAAAAATAATTGTAAATCATCTTTGTTTGCTTCCTTTTAGTTTATTATTTGGTTTTATGTTCATCCGTATTTGAAGCTTTCTTTGTTAAGTCAGCAAGAATATTTTTGTATAACTCATACGTGGCTTCACCGTTATGATAAACAGTAAAATAGGGATCTGTTGATAATGCTGCCAATGTGATTAATTCAAAAAACTTTTTCATTTTTAATTACCTCCGTTGTAAATATTATTTAGGCAGATGCTCTCAATTTATTTTGAGGACATCTGTTTTAATTTGTACTCTTTACAGAAATCAAGCATAGCAAAAAAGTGTTCTTGCAAGGTCGTATACCGGCTCATGACTTTTAAGATGTCTTACAAAACCGAGAGAGCATACAAAGGAAATTGCATCTTTTGTGCTTCTCGGATTCCATACCTTCTTTTGAGAAACATCAACAAATTCACATCTTTCGGAATCGGCAAGATACTTAAGACGCTCATTCAATTTAGCAATTAACGAATCATTATCATAATTTTTAAGTGATACAATTGCTATATAGCAGTCTCTGCTTTCAGATTTAATTTTGCAAACAAGCTCTCTGTAAAGCTCCAAAAACTTATCCGGATTGTTTTCAAACAAATCGAGGTCGTTTTCACCGATATGAAGAAGCAATGTTTCGGGAGCAAGAGGTGCTACAATGCTTAAATAAAGCTCTGCGGCATTTGCAATGCTGAGATTTTCAAAGCTTCTGTTATAATAGTTTGAACCGAGCTCAAATGCCTGTCTTAACTCACAAAGAGGAATATCCTTATCTTCTTTGCCGCCGAATATAACTGTTCCGCCTTTTTCTGCAAGGTCGTTGAGTGCTGAATACTTTTTAATTTCTGTCATTTTCAATCTCTCCTTATGCTTTCTTCTTGTCAAGTGTTGAATTTCTGAAATAAATTACAAGATTAAGAAGTACTATAGCAAGATTTAATACATACGCTGCGAGAACATAGTTGGTCTGTCCCGTAACAATCTTAGCTGTAATACCTGCCACATAACCTATTATTATAAGAAGTATGAAAGGCAGGCTTGTACCCTTTGCTGTTTTTGCATTGTATGCTTTGATAAGATTCATCGGCCAGGAAAAGCCGAAGCATAAAAGCATAACTGTTTCGAATATTGAACCCATATAAAATCGCTCCTTTGTTTTTTGTTGAGCCAAGAATATCACAGTTTTTTCTTATATACAATTATTCAAAAGTTTAAAAGAAATTTTTTTGTTTTTTTCATTTATTTTACTTTCAAAACCTTTTCAAAAGGCAAAAAATCTATTATTATTGCATCATAAACTAAAATGAAAGAAGTCTTTTATATGCCATTTAAAAGAAACAACCAAAAAAACGAGAAAGCCACTCTCGGCAATATACAAAAAATGTCTTTTCGTTTTCAGATTATACTTATCTTCACCCTTGCTTTGTTTTTAGGATTTGCAGGTTCTTTTATAAATGTGCAATTTGAAATAGAGCGCCGTGACCAGAATCTTCAGAATGTGGCAGAAACTATCGCAAAGTCACCACTCGTTGTAGAAGCAGAATACTCAAACATGGATTCCTATCCTTTACTCAAAGAATATCTTGATTCTCTGTGTGATACTCTTAGAGATATCGATGTTATCTCTGTTGTAACAAAAGAAAGCACTCGTCTTTACCATTCAAACGAAGAGCTTATCGGTACGGTTTACGACGGTACAATACCTGACTTTAAAGAAAAATCACGAGATTACTATACTACTACAGACAATGGTCCGTCAGGCACGCAAAGACGAGCATATGCTGCAATATACGACGAAGAAGGCAACTATGCGGGCTTTGTTATGGCAATTATGCTTATGAAAAATATAAAAAATGAAACGATTCAAATTATACTTACCTTTATTCTTATTACTATTATAGCAATTCTGATTGAGCTTTTTATCTCTGCAGAGCTTTCAGATAAAATCAAAAAGAGTCTCTTAGGATATGAGCCTGATGTGTTTACATCCATGTTCCGAATGCGTGACAATATTCTCGAATCTCTTGACGAAGGCATAGTAGCTGTTGACAAGGCAGGTAAAGTTCAGTTTATAAATAAATCAGCCGTTGAAATGCTTACAACTGACGGAAAAGAAGATTCTTTCATCGGAAAATATGTAAGTAATTTAAGTAATACAATTCCTGCGCTTAATCCTCTTTGTGCTTCTGAAATTAGTCGTTCTGTAAGTTCAGCTTATGACAACATACTAATTGATACAATTCCAATTAAAGAAAACGATTCTGTTACCGGCACCGTTGGTATTCTTCACGACAGAAAAGAATACACAAAGCTTATGGAAGACCTCACGGGTACAAGGTATCTTGTAGATTCAATGAGAGCTAACAACCACGATTTCACTAATAAGCTTCATGTTATTCTCGGTCTGATACAGATGGAAATGTATGATGAGGCAACATCATACATTCAGAATATAACAATGGTACAGCGAGAAACCATAAGCAAGGTTATGAACTGTATAAACGAGCCTGCAATAGCCGCACTTCTTATAGGAAAAATTGCAAGAGCTTCAGAGCTTAATGTTAAGTTCGTTTTAAGGGAAGGTTGTTACTATTCTTCTGCAGATATATCTCTTCCCTCTGAAGTTCTTGTTACTGTCATCGGAAACCTCATTGAAAACGCTTTTGAGTCAATGAACGATATGAACTATGACGGTCAAAAAGAATTATTATTCGGTATGTATTCAAAACCGGGAGCGCTTCTCATCACTGCTGACGACACAGGCTCAGGTATATCCGACAGTAACATCGGCCGTATTTTTGAAAACGGATTTTCCACTAAAGGCAGTGGCAGGGGCACGGGACTATATCAAGTAAAGAACCTCATTGAAGCTGCCGGAGGCAAAATAAATGTTGAATCACAGGAAGGTATAGGAACATCCTTTACCGTCAGTTTTAAGAAATAAAAAAGGAGCTGCAAAAATGTATAAGGTACTTATAGTTGAAGATGACCCAATGGTTGCCATGATAAACGAGCAGTATGTAATGAAAAACAAAAACTTTTCAGTTTGCGGCAAATGTAAAGACGGTCTTTCTGCTCTTGAATTTTTGGAAACAAACAGCGTTGACCTTATCATAATGGATGTATATATGCCGAAGCTTGACGGATTTGAAACCTTACGTCAGATAAGAAAGAAACAGATATCTGCTGATGTGATTATGGTAACTGCCGCCAATGACCGAGACTCGCTTGAAGAAGCACTTCACCTGGGCATAGTTGATTATCTCGTTAAGCCGTTTACCTTTGACAGATTTCAAACGGCACTTCAGAAATATATAACACAACAAAAAGCACTAAATGAGCTTGACACTCTGAATCAAAAAAGTATCGATTTTATTATTGATTCATCCCGTAAAAAAAACGAAGACCTGCATCCGAAGGGAATACAGGAAAAGACACTTTCAATTATTTCTGAGCATTTGAAAGGAAACAAAAACAAATGGCTGACCGGTGACGAAATAGCCGAAAAGACGGGAATCACCGCAGTAACAGTCAGAAGATATATGAACTACCTTGTCGAATCAGGCAAAGCTCAGGGTGAGATAAACTATGAAACAGGCGGTAGACCCTGTATGCTTTACAGAGCGACAGAATAAATGGAACATAATAAAAGAGTTGACGATTTTTTGTAAGAAAATCTATCTGATTATCATTGTCACAATCAGTATTTTATTTTTCTTATTATATCGCACTAAAAAATTTCAAATATATCAAAAAACATTGAAACGAGGATATTTTGATATGGAAAAATTAATATACAAACAAACGACAGCAGCAATTAAAGAGCTTTGTGAAAAAGCAAAATTGAAAGAAGGTAACACCGTTGTTATAGGCTGTTCAACAAGTGAGGTTGTCGGCTCTGTAATAGGAACAAATTCTAATTTTGAAATTGCAGGAGAAATTTTTAAGGCGCTTTACGATTACACGAAAAGCAAAGGTGTCTTCCTTGCAGTCCAGTGCTGTGAGCACTTGAATCGTGCCATTGTTACAGAGCAAAAGGCTGCACCCTTCTCAGAGTCTGTCAATGTAGTTCCTCAACCTAAAGCAGGAGGCTCACTTGCAACTCACGCATACAGAAGCTTTGATAACCCTGTTGTACTTGAGGAGATAAAGGCAGATGCCGGTCTTGATATCGGATTGACTCTAATTGGAATGCACCTAAAAAAAGTTGCTGTTCCTTTAAGATTAGAAAACAATAAAATTGGTGAGGCACCTGTTGTTGCTGCTCGCACCCGTCCTAAATTTATCGGTGGTGAAAGAGCGGTTTATAACGAGGAAATTTTGTAATATATAACAGAATCCCGTTGGATAAGCACTTGTTTATCCAACGGGATATTTTTGTTTATCAGAATTTTACAGTAACAGTAGTTCCCTTACCGACTTCGCTTTCAAGAGATACTTTAGCATTATGAAACTGAACAGCGTGTTTCACAATCGAAAGACCGAGACCTGTTCCGCCTGTTTCTCTTGAATGACTCTTGTCAACACGGTAAAAGCGTTCAAAAATTCTGCCGTGATGTTCCGGAGCAATACCTATACCTGTATCGGAAACAGATATTTCGGCCCTTCCTAAGTCTTTTGAAACTCTGACCGTAACTTTTCCACCGTCTACATTGTAACGAATAGCATTGTCGCAAAGGTTATATATAATCTCATATATATAACGGCGAACACCTAAAATATTGCAAGGCTCACCCTCTGCAGAAAGACTCACATTTTTTTCTGCAGCATAAGCGCTCAGCTCTTGAATGACTTCATATGCAACATTCATAAGCTCTACCTTCTCTGTTGCAGGTTCGCTATTTTCGTCAAGCTGTGAAAGGCGGATAATATCGTTTATAAGATTTACAAGTCGTGAAGCCTCTTTACGGATATTACCGATAAACTTACCCTTATCTTCATCCTTTACAAGACCTGTTTCAAGAAGTTCAGCACTACCGATTATTGACTGTAACGGAGTTTTCAGTTCGTGGCTGACATTTGCTGTGAATTCCTGACGGTTACGCTCTGCAAAAGCTCGGTCGGTAATATCAAAAATAAGGATAATTGCACCTTTGATTTTACCTGATGACTCAATTGGATTAATGGTTAACTGATATTCTGAACCGTTTCTCTGCTCAGTATATTCAGTATGATTACCTTCAAGTGCCTCCCATATAGCTTTACTCATTCTAGTTGTGCGGTCATATAAAAGGAAATCGTCACCTTTAACATCTTTGCTGACTCCAAAAATTTTCTTTGCAGCCTGATTCATACTCAGAACCATAGCGTGTTCATCAAGCAGAACAAGACCTTCATTCATAGATGAAACGAGCTGTTCAAATTCATCAGATTTACGTCTTATAGAGTTCATTTGTTTTTTGATTTGTTTGTGTTGCTTGTGAAGCTTTGTGAGTATCGGCGTAAGCTCTTCATAAGCGACATTGTCGGCAGGATGCTCAAGGTCGAGCTTCATAAGCGGCTCTGTAACCTGTTTTGCCATTGCAAGAGAAAGTACGATAGCAACAACGGTAGCAACAAGAATAATTGCAAAAATTGCAGGAATCATTCCTAAAATAAGGGCTCCTAATGTAAGCTGACTGACTGAAATGCGAAGAACATCGCCGTTTTCAAGCAAAACAGCTTCATAAAATGTTTTCTCTGTCAGAGTTTCAGAATTTCTTGCTGAGCTGCCTTCACCTGTTTCAAAAGCCTCAATAATTTCTTCTCTTCCGGCGTGATTTTCCATTTCGTCTGCTTTTGCCTGTGTATCATAAAGTACGGTACCGTCAGCATCAACAATAGTAAAACGAAATACCGTAGAGTCAAAATTATCAAAATATTCAACACCGACCTCATTTACTGTATCTGCAACAAGCAAAAGCTCTGCCTTTAACCGGCTTTGCTGAGAGTCGTTGAAATAGTCATAAAGAAAGCTTGTTGCAATACCTATACTTGCAAGAAGCACAACGAACGCTACTGTAAAAATGGAGCGGAATATTTTTTTAGTCATGCCTCATCCTCCAATCTGTAGCCGACACCGATTACGGTTTTTATCTGACTGCCTGCACTGCCAAGCTTCTGACGGAGAGTTTTAATATGCATATCAACCGTGCGGGTTTCACATATGTAGTCCATGCCCCATATTTCACTCATCAGCTTGTCTCTTGAAAATACCATATTCGGATTCTGCATAAACAGCTTGAGAATCTCAAATTCTTTATGAGTAAGCTCAATCTTTTCACCGTCAGAAATAACCTTATGCTCTTTCTCTTTCAGCGTAATTGAACCGACAGTTATACCGTCAGACTCAACTGTCTTTACTGAACGGCGAAGGACTGCCTTTACACGGGCAACCATTTGCATAACACCAAAGGGTTTTACAAGATAATCATCCGCACCCATATTCAATCCGCCAATTTTGTCCATCTCCGTACCCTTTGCTGTTGCCATAATAACAGGAATATCTTTATATAAAGGCTCTGAACGAAGCCTTTTGAGCACCTCAATACCGTCAAGCTCAGGCATCATAATATCAAGAATAATAAGCTCGGGAATCTCATCCTCTAGAGCTTCAAGCATAGAAACACCGTCAGCAAAGCCACGGGCAGCAAAGCCCGTTTGCTCTAATGTGTAAACCTCAATCTCACGTATTGTGCTGTCATCATCTACACACCAAACCATAATTTATCCTCCTTTGTGAATGCCTGTAACAGAGAATTCTACCCACTCAGCAATATTTGTTGCGTGGTCTCCGATGCGTTCAAAATATTTTGCTATCATAAGCAGGTCAACGGCATATTCACCGTCTGCATTGTTATCGGTAATCATTTTAATTAAAGTATCTTTCATTTTTCTGAAAGCATCATCAACTATATCGTCGTACTCAAGAACCATTCGGGCGAGCTTTACATCTTGCCTTACATAAGCGTCAATACTGTCTGTTACCATTTTGCATGTTGCTTCTGCCATAGATTTAAAATCGGAAATTTCGGCACCTGTTCTTCCGTTGAGAAGCGGAATTATATCCGCAATATCTTCTGCCTGATCTCCGATTCGTTCCATATCGGTTATCATTTTAAGAGCCGCCGAAACAACACGAAGGTCTTTTGCAACAGGCTGTTGCTGAAGCAGAAGTCTTAAACAAATAGCTTCGATTTCTCTTTCCATGTGGTCAATTTCTTGTCCGCGTGACTTTACTTCCCTTGCGCCTTCAATATCTCCGTTCAGAAGAGCTTTTGCTACAAAAGCAATGAGCTCCTCACAGAGTGCACCCATTTGTGTCATTTTTTTATTCAGCAGTATAAGCTGTTCATCAAATCTGCTTCTCATATCATCCAAACCTTCCTGTAATGTAGTCTTCTGTGCGTTTATCTTTAGGTTGTGAGAATAGCTTCTCAGTTTCACCCATCTCAACTAATTCACCAAGAAGGAAGAACGCTGTATTATCAGAAATACGAACTGCCTGCTGCATATTATGAGTTACTATGATTATAGTATATTTTTCTTTTAATTGCAATGCAAGTTCTTCAATTCGTGAAGTGGAAATCGGGTCAAGAGCCGATGTCGGCTCATCCATAAGTAGAACTTCAGGCTCCACCGCAAGAGCACGGGCAATGCAAAGACGCTGCTGCTGACCACCCGAAAGGCCAAGCGCATTCTTTTTAAGACGGTCTTTTACTTCATCCCATATGGCAGCATCTTTAAGTGCTTTTTCTACAATTTCATCAAGCTTCACCTTGCTTGTGATTCCGTGAGTACGTGGACCATAGGCAATATTATCATAAATACTCATCGGGAACGGATTGGGCTTCTGAAATACCATACCCACATAGCGGCGAAGCTCATTTACATCCACATCTTTATCAAAAATGTTTTTGCCCTTATATGAAACATCACCTTGAATTTTCACAGAAGGTATAAGGTCATTCATACGGTTAAGAGTTTTAAGAAATGTTGATTTACCGCATCCTGAAGGACCTATCAAGGCTGTAATACTTTTTTCGGGTATTGATATATTTATGTTCTTTAAAGCCTGATTTTCGCCATACCATAAGCATAAATCCTTGGCTGTCATTATTTCACTCATACGCTTCTCCTTTTGGCAAAATGTTTTCCTACCATTGTGGCAGATAAGTTTATAAGTAATGTTAAAATCATAAGAATTGCTGCAATAGCAAAGGCAACACCAAATTCGCCTTCCTCTTTTGCATATACATAAAGTGCTACGGTCAAGGTTGCACCGGGACTTGTAAGACCTTCAAAAATACCGTTAAGAGCGTGGGCAAAGCCAGCAGTAAAAAGGAGTGCCGCTGATTCTCCAAGAATTCTTCCTACAGAAAGGATACAACCTGTTACAACACCGTCTACACAACCCGGCAATACTACTGTGCGAATAACACGCCATTGTCCTGCACCAAGGCCGAAAGCACCTTCACGGTAGCTTTGCGGAACAGTTTTAAGGCTTTCCTGGGTTGTACGCATTACGGTAGGTAAGTTCATAATAACGAGTGTTAAAGAACCTGCAAGAAGGCTTGTTCCGAAGTTGTTTGAAAAAAGAAGCATACCGACAAGGCCGTAAATAATTGACGGAATGCCTGAAAGAGTTTCTGCGGCATATTCAATCATTCCAACCAACTTTTTATTTTTGGCGTATTCCGCAAGATATATTGCCGCGCCGACACCAAGAGGTAACACAATAACTAGTGTGGCAAGAACAACATAAACCGTGTTAAGAATATCGGGTAAAATACCGATTCTTTCCGTTAAATAGCTCGGTTTAGTAGAAAGTAATTCCCAGGTAATATTGGGGATTCCCTTAATTAGTACATATCCCAAAAGGAAAAGAACAAGTGCCGCTGTAAGTGCAGTGCAAAGCATCATTGCTACACGCATTAAGCCAATATATATTTTTCTTTTATTGTTCATCTTATTTCTCCTTGTCACGCTTCAGGAAGAAATTGAGCGTTGCGTTAATGAGCATAATAAACAGAAACAGCACAAGAGCAATGGAAAAGAGTGCATTTCTCTGTAAGCTTCCCGGACTTGAATAAGCCATTTCACTTGCTACGGCTGTGGTAAGAAAGCGAACACTCTGAAAAAGCGAAGGCATATTTGCAACATTACCCGCCACCATCATAACTGCCATTGCTTCACCGATAGCACGACCAACGCCGAGTACAACTGCAGCGGCAATACCGCTTTTGGCGGCAGGGACTGAAACCTTAAAATATGTTTCAATATTAGTAGCACCCAAAGCGAGTGAAGCATCCTCATATTCCTTCGGAACAGCATCAAGAGCTGTAACAGATACTTTTATAATATTAGGCAGTATCATAATTGCAAGGACAATAATAGCCGCAAGCAAGCTCGCACCGTCAGGAATATTGAATATTTCTCTTATTGCAGGTACAAGCACAAGCATACCTACAAGACCGTATACAACCGAAGGAATACCCGCAAGAAGATTAACGGCTGATTCCATAACTGAACGAATCTTTTTGTCGGAAAGCTTGGAAATATATACGGCAGTAAAAAATCCGATTGGAACACCGATAAGGATTGCTCCTGCCGTTCCGTATACACTTGTTAAAATAAATGGCAGTATTCCGTATTTGGGTTCGGCTGCGGTGGATGCCCACTCTTTGCCGAAGAGAAAATCAAAAAGACCTATTTCTTTTATCGCCGGGATACCTGAAATAATAAGATACACAGTTATAAGCAGAACACAGCCCACTGTAATGAGACCGAGTATCAAAAATATACCATGAATAATATTTTCATAGGTTTTTGAGTTTTTATTGCGAATCCACTCAAATATATCTCTAAAAAATCTTCTATGCATAGTTCAACCTCAAAGGGAACAAGCGACGGCAGATGCACCACCGTCGCTCAAATTCCTTAGTTAGCAGGAACAACACCTGCTTCAATTATAATTTCGTGTGCTGCTTCTGAAGTGATGAAATTAAAGAAAGACTGTGCACTTTCGGCAAGAGTTACATCGGCTTTAGTTACAAGTACAAATGGGCGCTGTACAACATAAGTACCGTTTTTGATGGTTTCTTCACTTGCTGTAACACCGTCAATTTTAAGTGCTTTTACAGTATCTTTAACTGATGCGAGAGAAGCATAACCGATTGCATCGGGGTTACTTGCAACTGTTGTGATAACATCACCTGTTGAAGTAAGCTCCTGACGGTAAGCACACTTATCCTCTGTGCCTGTGATTGACTCAAAGCCGTCTCTTGTGCCGCTGCCTGCCTCACGGCCGATAAGTACGATTTCAGCATCATTACCGCCGATTTCTTTCCAATTCTTGATTTCACCTGTGTAGATTTTTGCGATTGTTTTCAAGTCGAGGTCATTTACAGGATTCTCGGGATTTACGATAATTGCGATGCCGTCATAAGCCAGCACAGTACCTTCAAGACCTTTTGCTATTTCTTCATCCTTGAGCTCGCGGCTTGCGAGACCGATATCGCATCTGCCTTCAAGAACTGCCTGAATACCTGCGCCTGAACCTGTTGCATTGTAGGTTACGGTTATACCGCTGTCTGACTGAAAAGCTTCGCCTAAAGCACCGATAACCTTGTTCATTGATGTTGAACCGTCAGTTGCAACTATTTCCTTGTTACCTCCGCAAGCGGTAAGTACGCATACAAGCGCAATAGCTAATGTGATTAAACAGATAATCTTTTTCATTTTTAATTACTCCTTTGATTTTTATTTTTCGCAGTTTTTTCTCAACTACACCTGTATTTTAAATCTGCCTTGTAAAATCTGTAATCAAATTGTTGTAAAATCGGAGTAAAAGAAAAGCGCCGCTTCACTTCGAAGCAACGCTATCATTTTTGGTTCTTACACAAAGGAAAGATATTTTTTTGTGTATTCAGTATATTTTTCTCTGTAAACGGGGCTGTCGCTTCTGAAATTTTTAAGGGATTTGTGAAGATTCATATTTTGCTGCTTTGTATCTATGACACAACCAGCAATGTTTGAACAATGGTCAGAAACTCTTTCCATATTTGTAAGAAGATCACTCCAGACAAATCCGGCTTCAATACTGCATTCACTCATACGTAAACGGTCAATATGTCTTGTGCGAAGAAGCTCCTTCATTCTGTCAATAACCTGTTCAAGCGGCTCGACAAGAGTAGCCTTTTCAGCATCTTCATTTATGAAAGAGAGATATGACATATCGACAATTTCTGTTGTAGCATTTGAAAGTGCTTCCATTTCAGCTTCTGCACCCTCGGAAAAGACAATACCTTTTTCTTGCATTTCTTCTGCAGATTCAATGATATTTACGGCGTGGTCCGATATTCTTTCAAAATCACCGATTGCCTTAAGGAGCATAGATGCCATTGCACCTTCGTTTTCGTTAAGCTGTTTTGTGCTGAGCTTAATAAGATAAGTACCTATGGTATCTTCAAGACGGTCTGTTTTATCCTCAATTTCACGCACATATTTAGCTTTTGCTTTGTCAAATCCTGATAAACATTCTATACTGCTTTTCAAAGCAGTAGTTGCTAACTCGGCCATATCACAGGTGAGATTACGTGCACATTCAAGAGCAATAGCGGGAGTGACGAGTAATCTTTCGTCGAGCTTTGATGCTTTTTCTTTTTGTTCGTTGTCGGGAATAAGCTTATATGCAAGCTTTTCAAGAAGACCTGACATAGGAAGAAGAAGCAAGGTACATGCAACGTTAAAAAGCGAATGAGCTGTTGCGATACCTGCATATGTTGCAGATTCATCAAGCAAAGATGGAGCAAATACAGCCTTAACAATAGAGAATGCCCCGAGACAAACCACAGTACCGATTACATTAAAGGATAGATGAACAAGGGCAGCTCTTCTTGCGTTTTTGGTTGTGCCTACTGATGAAAGCAAGGCAGTGATACAAGTACCGATGTTCTGTCCCATAATGATAGGGATTGCCGCACCGAAGGAAACTGCACCTGTTGCCGCGAGAGCCTGAAGAATACCCACGGAAGCGGAGCTTGACTGAATAACAGCTGTAAGAACTGCACCTACAAGTACGCCAAGAATAGGATTCTTGAACATAATAAACATTTCCTGAAATGCAGGGATGTCCTTAAGTCCTGAAACGGCATCCGTCATTGTGTCCATACCGAACATCAATGTTGCAAAACCAAGAAGAATTACGCCGATGTCCTTTTTCTTATTGCCTTTGGTAAACATAACAAAAATAATACCGATAAGAGCAAGAACAGGTGTAAATGATGTGGGTTTAAGTAATTTCAGGAAGATATTACTACCTGAAATACCGCTGAGGCTGAGAATCCATGCAGTAACCGTTGTACCGATATTAGCACCCATAATCACGTGAATTGCCTGCTTGAGAGTCATAAGCTTTGAGTTTACAAAGCCCACGACCATAACTGTTGTAGCGGATGAACTCTGAATTACAGCTGTAACACCGAGACCTGTCATAAGACCTGCAAATTTGCCTGTGGTGAGCTTACCTATCATATTCTCAAGCTTACTGCCTGCACTTCTTTCGAGAGCGTCACCCATAAGATTCATACCGAAAAGAAAGAGACATAGACCGCCTATGAGAGTTAACACGTCAAAAATATCCATTTGTTTTAACCTCCGATTTATATAATATGTTATTTTACTTGCATTTTACCTGTATTTTACAGTTGTCAGGTAAAATCCATAAGCATATCTATGTAAAATCCGTGTAAAATTTAAACGGCAAACAGAAATTTCTTTTTGCCGTTTGTATTATATTTAACTGTTTATCTTGTTCTTTTTACGTGTATATAATTTCTACATACACAATCTCTCTTGCCCGTTGCTGAATGTTACCCATTCTCTGCACCCATTCAAGTTGCTTTTTCTTTTTAAGCTCTTCTGTGACACCTTCTGCCTCTTTCATCTGCTCAATCAAAAGTTCGTACATTTCATTCGCCTGACGGTCAATATCTGCAAGATATGGCCAAAGTGTGCATTTGGTTACCATCAGCATAAACAGACCTTGTTTGTTGTGCTCAAGGTAGTTTTTGTGCATCATCCCCCATTTACCGACAGTAATATTAGATTGTTCAGGTGGTAGGATAATATTAGGAATTTTGAAGTCGCCAACCTGTCGATAAGTTATCTTTGTTTTGTTTGCCATAGTTCTGTCCTCCTTATTTTTCATATGTATCAATGAGTTTTAAAAGAAGTTCGTCAACATCCTCTGTGGGGAAATCCTCCGCCAAAAGCATATTGCGAAACTCATTCATCCCATTGATAAGTAAATTACATTCAAAGCTGTCAAGTTTAAGTTTTATTTTCTTACGGAACATAAAATTTTACCTCCTTGTATTTTGTAATTACATTGTACAAGAAGGCTCGACTTTTGTCGAATGTGTGAGATTATTATTTTACAAAAGTATCATATGCAAATCTCGCACCGAACCTGAAACCCGAAATAAAGCTGTCAGAATTACTGATGCTTGAAAACTCATTGTATGCACTTACATAATTTGAGAACAGCTTTTTTTCTTTGTCGGGGAGCATAGCCATCAACTCTTCCTCTTTCTTTACAAGTGAACTCAGCTTCTTTTTGAGCTTTGGTGTGATTTCTGTAGAGAGCGCTTGCGGCTCAAGGTTTCCGTAGAATAATTCTTCTATTATATTTGACATTATGTATTCCTCCGTGTGAATCCGTTTTTAGCTATGTGCAGTCGTACTGAATATATAATGTCTGTGCCGGGTTTACTTGTATTTAGTAAATCCCTTATGAGCACCCGCATCATAGTGAGTATTCATAAGGGACTTGACCTGTGAATACTCAATTTTTTTGCTTAAAATAGAGTTTTTATATAGTTTGATAAATTTTTATGTATCGTCGCATTCCTTTCGGAGTGCGACTTTTTTTGTTATGCTGACTTTTCTGTAGGTTTTGCAATATATCCTATTGCTACTCCCTGTCGGGTATCTGCTGTGAAGCATAGCTCGTCATTTTCGGGTATTTCAAGATAACCCACAAAGTTGTAGTGAATCACCACTCTTTGTGTCTTGTTCTTACCCTTGCCTTCTGCCTCGTAAACATCAATGTGGTCAATAAGCTCGTGAATGAGTGGCGCTGTGATTGTATCCATATCCAAGAACTTTTGTACTGCACCGATAAACATATCCTTGCTGTGCTGAACTGTCTGCATATTTGCGACCTTTTCTCTCAGGTTAAATATCTTGATTTTCAGCTCTGTTCGTTCAACCTCATATTTGTGAGACATGTGGGTAAACCATTCATTCGTAACCTTTCCTGTGGCATTGTCCTCATACAGTTTCTCATAAAGAGAAGCAAGGGGTAAGGAGTTAGAACGGCAAAAATAAAAAGAAAATTGCAAACTTTTTATTTTCGTAAAATTTGCACAACAAAAAGGCCGTCACATAGACAGCGCAAATAGCGGGAGGACATTTCATCCTCTCGCACAGTTTGTACTGAAACTATGTAACGGCTTAAAGTTTAAGCTCTGATTGTCCATGTGTTGCTGACCGAGTATCGGACTATACTTTCTTCGGTCAGATAATATGTGTGGCATAAAGCCAATAAGTAAAAAAATATGTGTTTTAGATTATATTTAGTTGTAGGGTAAATACATTGTTTACCAATTCATTATTATGCAGAACATTTGTTTGCTTGTCGAGAACTTTTTAGAAAAAATATGGTGTCGGTTTTCACCGACACCACCAACGCTTTTAACTATGCTTACATATTCAAATATCATATATGTAACAATATGTCTAATGAACAAATAACCTATCGATTAGCTTTCATCATCCAACAGACACAAGCTCATCTGGGTTAGCGGGCAAGGCAAATACATTTTCACCTTTACACTCCAAACCCGTTTTTGAAGTACTTAAGAGTTTAGCTTTACCGTTTTCGAGTTCATAAACACTAAGTGTGAAGTCCTTTCCCTCTTCTTCATTGTTCACGCTGAAAACACTGAGATAGCTTTTACCATCCGCGGTTCTGACATAATACGGTTCAATATATGAGAACCACTCTGCTTCGAATTCTGCGGTTTCAGCATTTATGCTGATGGTATGGTAAAACTCAATGTCTTCATCATAATCACCCGAAACGACAATCTCATCTGTTTCATTGTCACCCACTGCATCAGTGTAAAACGGTGCTGAAACAGGCAGACTTACAACATATTCATCGGGTACAATGGTATATTTTTCATTGAACAAATCGGGATATTCTGCAAAGGTTATGGTTACAACCTGAACACCAAAATTGGTTGGAGCAATATCACCCGGATTGAAATAGAAAGTTACACCGTTGTAATCGAGAGTCCATGTGATACTATCATCAGGAGTATTTTTAAAATACTCACCAACAGCAGTATCACCGAAAGGCTCATCTTCACCTATACGGCTCATAAATTCCTTTTCAACTGTTGCAGAAATTTTTGAAGTGTCAATAAAAATATCTTCAAGACCAAGTTCTTTTCCGCTTTCAGTATCGTAATTGATTCCGTTGAAGGAGCGTGAGCCCTCTGTGCCGTAATCCTCAAGAATACTCACTGCAACACTGTCGGCTCGTCTTACCTGAACATCAAGAGCTGAAACATAGGTCGAAAAGTCCACACTATTATTTGCAAATTCCTCTATTGCCACAGAAATTAAATTATCTTTTTCTTCCTCCATTGCTCTCTTGCGCATAACTGAGGTTTCGGAAAGGACTTTCGTAAGAAGCGGATAATCTTTCTCCAATGATTTATCAAGGGTGACATCCGTATAATCGCTTCTGACAAGAATTGCAGAATCATCCCAGGACCATTGACAATCAAAAATATACTCTTTATCGAGCGAAAGAACAGATGTTTTTTTGTTTTCGACATTCTCAGTTGTTTCGCTCGGAGTAACCTCCTGCGGAGGTTTTTTTCCGCAAGAGGTTAAAGCAACCGTGAAACACAGGGTCAATAATATGCAAATAATTCTTTTTAGCTTATTCATAAAAATCAGAATCCTTTAACGATAAACGCTATAACCTCTGTTGCAGATTTGTCTTCACGCTTTTCTGTCATAATTGTAAAGATACTACCGTCAGAAAGAACAGTTGAGTCGCAAAGCCACGGGTAATTTGTGGAGAAAATGTCTCCACTATAAATCTCTGCAATGAATTTGCCGCTGTTATCCCACAGAAGAACATCTCTCATATTGCCGTCAAAAGCAATGTAGCCGTTGGAGGTCTGCGTAACAAATGTTACGCTTCCGAGACCTTCGCCCTCTGCATCGCAAAGAGTTTTCTGCAGCTTGCCGTCTTTGTTGTAGATAAATATCTTATGACCGCTTTCGTCAGCCGCATTTGCACAAACGTAAATGTTGTCCTCATCAACACAAAGCTGCATTATTGTATCTGCTTCCTTGAAAACGACAGGCTTTGATGTGAAGGTGTTATCGTTGAATGTTACAATGTTGCATTCATTTGAAGTAAAGAAGTTAACGCCCCATGCACCTGAAGGATGAATTGCGAGGTTATCAATATCTTCGTATGTTGCAACTGTTTTGCCGTCCTTGATGCAGTGTATGTCGTTCATACTGCCGCTTACCCAGAGGGTGCCGTCTGCTGTTGCTTCAATTCTGTCATAATCGTCTTCGGGAAGCTCTATCGGCTGAACAAAGGCAAGGCATGTACCGTCATAGTGGCACTCACTGAGCTCACCGTCAACAAGAACATATACTCTGTCACCGATTGCAGCAACGGAGTGGTCAAAGGTTTCAAAGGTTGTAACGGGTGCTTCAAAGGGAACAAATGTTGAGCTGACTGTCAATGAGCCTGCCTGTACGCTTGCAGGTTCAGCAGAGAAGGGCTTACCTTCCCACTCCCAAGGGCCGTCTTCATTACCTATATCCTCAAGTTTGAAGGTTATACCGTCAAGAAGAGCCTGAATACGGCTATCGTTTATGTCGGTTGCATCGAACTTGACATAAACCGATGCGTTTGCATTTTCAACACGGTTGAAATAAACGAGGGTGTCATCGCCGTCGTCATACTTAAGCAGGTCAACGCCGCCGATTTTAACGGTTTCATAAGCCTTGTTTACTTCATATTCATACTGATTGAAGCCGTAATATAAAAGGTCTTCACGGAAATCGTAAGGCTCGTCAATTTCAACACTGATTGTTGCCTCGATTAAGTAATACTGTGTATCTTCGGGGTCAAGAACCTGAAGGACAGCTTTGGAATACTCTTCTTCATTCTTGAAGTCATCTTCAATGTTTATCCAGTCGCCACCAAAATCAACGGTAAAGAGCGATGCTTCAATGGCTGCATCCGAGTTGCCTGAGGGTACTTTTGTGTTGTCGGGTTCGGGTTTATCGGTATTTTCACCACCGCAAGCCGCAAGTGAAAAAACCAATACTAACGAAATAAGTAATGCAAATATTTTTTTCATATAAAATTCTCCTTTCCTTTAATTATGTTATGCCCAGGGGTCTTCTTCCACGGGCACACGCATATCGGCAAGACATTGGATTTCCACAAGAAACCACTGCCCTGTCGAAGGCTTTTTACGAAGCTTCATCGGTCTGGGATTATCTGCGCCGCCGCTCTGAACATAGAGTGTTGCCCAGTTTTCGTTATCAAAAGAATACGGATTTTCAATAACCGTTATTTTATAAGGAACATTTGGTTTGTAACTATTCTGTGGAGTTGCGCCCTCAAAAAATGAACGTGCTTTATAGCCCTCAGAACCAAGATGCTCTTTGATAAACTGCTTTTCAAAGCCGCTGACTTCACCGGGTCCTTTGAGAAAGTTCAGCATCTCAATTGTCGCATCGGGGTTGTGCTCATAATTACACAAAACCGCAATAGTAAGTGCTGTTGTTTTAAAAGCAGAATCAAGCCTCGCTTCGGAGAGTGACTTAAGCTCTGTAATGTTTGCAGGAAGTGATGCAAAGGTAAAGGTTTCGGTATGATTTTTACCCTTACCAACTGACTGTAAGGCATTGTTCACCGCTTTGTTTATTCCTTGCGAAACCTCTCTTTTGATTGCGGATTCTGCCTGCCCTTTAAGAGAATCAAAAAGACCCATTGGAAATTCCTCCTTAAAGGTTAATTCTTGTTTTCTTGTTTTGGCTTTGGTGTTTTATCAAGATTTTTATACAGGAAATTATCATAACTGCCTGTTACAGCAAAACTTCCCGGTCTCGTATAAACCGTTGCATTTTTCTGCATCCTCACAGACTTGTTTTTTGATGCTATGGCGAAAATGATAATAAATCCCATAGCCATACCAACTACAATACAGAGGATAATTGTTTTTACAGGACTTCTATTGCTGTTTGCTTCGTTATCTGTTGTATATACATCTGTGTCGTCATCTTCAATTACAGCGTCGTCATAACTCAACAAGTTTTCAGCAATTGCATAATAGGCCTCTATTCCACCAAAATAACTGTTGCTTGAATCATATGCATTTTGTATTTTTGTCAAATCAAATCTTGACTTTGCAGATTCAGTTACATAGCAGTAATATCTTTTGCTTTCTGTATCGTGAATGAAAATCATACCGTTTTCATTGTCTGTGTATGTATCATAAATGTTCTGTGCATGGTTTTCATCTGTTTCTTCGTCTGTGATGCAGAACATTACACAGTAACCGTATCGATTCTCAATCTGCTGTGCTGTGCTTTCCAGTTCTTCAATTTCACTATATGATAATGACTCTTCATAGTCAAAAATGTACTGTTCAGTATATGCTGAGGCTGAAATTGACAAACAGATACAAATTGCAATCATAAGTAAAAGAGTCAGTAATTTTTTAATCATATCCGACACCTCCTTAAAGCCAACCAAGCAGGAAGGACAAGCCACATAAAACTGCACTCATTCCTGCCCCCAGTAACAATGAGGCCGTCACAACTGCTTTCTTATCAGTCGGAAGATTCCCTACAAACTTACCTGTCTGACCATTCATTGCAAAAGTGTATTTCTCACCGTTCCATGCAGTGTTGAGAATCCATACGGGATAAAGAGCATATTTATAAAATCCGTTTGCAATATTCATATTCACAATTCGTGAATCGATTGAGTTATATCCTTTGACAGTTTCTGCAAGTGCATCTCCCACACTTGTACGGATTCTTTCGTTTGCTCTGTTCATACTTTCTTCTGCTGTAACATCATATTTATCTGCAAGGTAACCTGCAAGATATGCTGTGTTGAAATCAACTGCCTGTGACAAGTCAAAGGGTTCTACGGATTCCATAAGATCATCAGGCATTTTTGTTGAGCCGTCAACAGGAATGTTGTCAAAGCTGATGTTTCCGCTTCGGTAAACATCGTAATATGATGTTTCCTTATAATTGTAATTGTTATCAGACCATGTTTTTTCCTTTGTTGCTTTAAAATTGGCATTTCCGATTGCATCACAGGTGAAAAGCCAATGAGGAACATAAACACCTTTGATTTCTTCTATTCTGTTATTGTCAAGAAATGCTTTTGGAACGAACTTCTTTGTTGAAATATGCTTTTTGAGTGCTTCCTTGGCGGCTTTTTTGTCAAGCTTGAAAGGAATAACCAAATCGGGACGCAAAGCACCTGAAAACTGACCTTTCATTACAACAGGATTGTCACAATACGGACATTTTGAAGCACCTGTTGTTGAGTCGGCAACAATTTCACCGCCGCAGGAATTACAGGCATAAACACTCATACCGTCTGTTTCACCTGCGCCCCATTGTGAGCCCTGCGAATTCCAGTTTATCTGTTCAACCTGATTTGCTGTATCCTCGGGCATCGCGGTAATATCAAATTCAGTGTCACAATAGGGACACTTTAGTTTTTGCACACCTGTATTGAACTCAACCGCACCACCGCAACACGGGCATTTCTGTTCAAGAATTGTTGACAAGGTTAATCATCTCCTTTATCATAAGTTTTATCATTCATAGTAATCTGATTTTGGGGTTTATAGACCATTCCGTCTTTATCCCGGATAATCATTACATTTTTCACGTAACATATTACTCCGATTAAAACAATTACAAGAATGATAATTATTGTGAGTATGATTTTATTTTTCATTGTTTATCCTCGTGGCGTACCACAAGCCATACAGAATCTGCCACCCTCATTTGTAGCGTTACAAGCAGGACATACCCAGGCCTGTGATACGGGCTGCTGACCGTAAGCAGGCTGCTGATTGTAGCCCTGGTTCATTGGCTGGTTATAACCGTTATTCATCGGTTGGTTGTAACCGTTATTCATTGGCTGATTATATCCGTTAGCAGGAGCATATCCGTTGTTCATCGGCTGATTGTATGCATTCTGCTGAGCATAGGGATTGGGTTGACCGTAAGCACCTGCAGGAGCATAGCCCTGATTCATAGGCATACCGTTATTCATAGGCTGATTATAGCCGTTGTTCATTGGTTGATTAAAGCCATTGTTAATTCCTGCATTACCGTTTTGTGTAAGGTTGTTTATAACCTGCTGTGCTGTCTGCTGATAGCGGTTGTATTCCATCGTGCCTATGCCCTCAACATCACTGTCGTTGAGTCTTGCAGTAATTTCGTCGAAATAAGGATTGTTTACATTGATATCAATGTAAAAATCATAAGTAAACTTGTATCTGGGCGGATTATAGCTTACCTGCTCGCCATCTTTACCCTGTGTATAGATTTCTTCACGGTCTTCATCAATTCTGAGATTACAGCCCGTAACACTTGAAAGCGGAATAACATCCGGGTTTTCGTCACTCCAGCTTCCGGGATTACGGTGTGAAACAACAAAGCTCTGCTTCATCGGGTCGATGTAGATTTTATCGTCCTCACCAAAGGTGAACATCGGTGAAAAACCTGCAAGAATCTGCTTGTTCTGCTCTCTGTATGCAAGCTGCTGTTTGATTTCGTCAACAGTTGAGCTTCTTCTTTCGCTGAAGAAGGGCGAAAGCTTCTTTGCACAATCCTTGCACATATTGCCGTCTTCAAGCTTTCTGTTGCCTAAAAGTCCTATTTTCTCTCCGCAGATATCACAATATTTTTTATCAAAAAGTCCCATTATATTTTCCTCCTAATAATTATTTAGCATCGTTTACATCAAAAATATCGCCACATTCAGGGCAGAATTTTGGCGGATTGTGTGGATCGGCAGGTTTCCAACCACATTTATCACATTGATAAAGAGGTGCCCCTGCAGGCTTCTGTCTTCCGCAATTCTGACAGAATTTGCCTTTATTTACTGCACCGCAGGAACAAGTCCAACCTTCATCAGCAGGTTTTGGTGAACCGCATTCAGGACAGAATTTTCCGTTAGCAGTTGCACCGCAAGAGCATTTCCAACTATCTCCCGCAGGTTTAGGTTCAGGCTTCTTTGCACCGCAGTTTGGGCAGAAGTTTCCTGCAACTGTGTTACCGCAAGAACAACTCCAACCATTCTGTACAGGTGCTTGCTGCGGAGCTTGTTGCTGTGCCATCTGCTGCTGTTGCTGAATGCCTGCCTGATACATCTGTGCTGCGTTGAAACCGCCGTTTGCGCCCATTGCCATATTCATGCCCATAAAGCCCATCATAGCTCCGTTTTCGTTAGCAGCTGCAGCTTCCATTGCGTTTGCCTGAGCATCGGTCATTCTGCCTGCCATCATAAACGGATTAGAGCCCATTGTTGCGGCATCTTCCATTTGTGTAATCTTCTTCATATCCTCGTCTGTGAGGGTAATGGGATTGAGCGCAATGGATTCAACAGAAATACCCCTGCGATCTGTCCACTCGGCTTTAAGAGCCACATTCATAGCATCCTTGAGTTCTGTTGTGTGAGCAGGAATCTGAGCAGGGCGAAGCTCAAGCTCTGTCAGTCTTGCAAATGCAGGTTGAAGCGCAGAGATAAACTCTGTCTTGAGCTGCATATCAATTTCATCGCGTCTGTATTCGTCGTCAACGTTACCTGCAATCTTTGTGTAGAAAAGAAGCGGGTCAGTGATTTTGTAGGAATAGACACCGTTGCATCTTACCTGAACGGTTCTTGCCATACCTATTCTCTTGTTGACAACCTCGAACATAAACGGGTTGGGCGTGCCGAATTTATTGTCTAAAATTTCCTTTGTATTGAAGTAGTAAACTCTCTGGTCTTTACCC
>JAZPYL010000078.1:0-5621 GCA_045544175.1 Acutalibacteraceae bacterium
TATTGTCTTCCTAAGCCCGCTTGGCCTCCGACTTGTGCACAGGTCAAATGTGTGGCTGTGCCACACATTTGGAAAATGCTCCGACTGCGTCGGGCATTTTCGCGGCTCGCCGCCGCCCCACCGCCCACATATATTTTAAAGCACAGCTTTCCCTCTACAAAACATAAATCAGAAACTGACCAATTACCCTCTTCATCAACTCCCCCCTACAAAACATAAACTGAAAAGCACTATTTACCCTCTTCCTCAGCTTTCCCCCACAGAACAGAAAAAGCATACTAACAGGGATGCCCTTAAAAGACAGTACGCGTGCTTGCGGCGCGGACAGAAAACGGAACAACGGGAAAGCCCCTTTGGTGATTGGGTAAAAATACACATACCTGCGGTGCGGAATCACGGATTTTTCGGTAGTGCAGAGGGTGTGCTACTTTATGAACGGCAGACTGAAGGGATAGCAAAAAGGTTAAGGCTGACAGGCGACCGAAAAAGTCCATTTCCGCATCCGACGAGTCATATATTCATAGCATCCAGAAAGCGATTTTGGTTACTTTTGTCAAGACAAAAGTGACTCTTAGCGAAGCGCGTAGAACTTAGAAGAAACATCCATATAAACATCAAAAGAACCACCTCAAAGCTACATTATAAAGCCTAAGATTCTTCGCAAAGCTCAGAATGACAGTGGGGGTTGCGTTGAGAATGACAATGTGTGATTTGCGTTCAGAAGGACAGTGGAAAAACAATCGACGGACCTACCCGTCACAACCCCGTATCCTCTGCGAAAAAGAGCAAAAAATAAAGGCCGCAGTTAACCCGCGACCTTATAATATTCATTTAACGACCCAACGGGGCGGCTATAACCTACCCTTCTCTGCTCCCGTAGGGCGCAATTCTGCATTCTGCACTCTGCATTAGAAAGCCGTCAGGCTTTCTTCTTCACTGCTCTCTGTATTGCCTTAACAATTTCAACAACAGGAATTGTCAGAACACCGAGACCAACGCAAACTGCATACTCGCTAAGGCTGATAGCCGTAAACTCAAAGGCGTCAGCAAGGAAAGGAACATAAATAACAACTGTTGTAAGAATGAATGTTGCAGCTGTAGCACCTAAAAGCCACTTATTATGATTACCGAGAGTAAATATGGACTTTCTCTGTGAACGCATATTCAGTGAGTGGAATACTTCTGAAAGGCTCATTGTAAGGAATGCCATTGTCATGCCGTTACCGTGAATAAGCTCATAAGCATTGTCATATACTCCGTGGCCGGTTACGGCAATTGCTTCAAGAGCAGCCTTGATGCCTTCACTTTCAACTGCCATAAATGCAGAAGAGAACTTACTGATTTCAGCCATAAGGTCGCCTGAAATAATACCGCTTGAGAAGAGCTCATGTACACTCATATAGTTACCGAGGAAATATGCAACGAGAGTAAGAACGGTAACCATTGCACCCTGATAGAGAACATCAAGGCCAAGACCGCCTGCGAAGATGCCGTCCTTGGATGAACGGGGCTTACGTTTCATTATATCCTTTTCGCCCTTTTCCATACCGAGAGAAAGTGCGGGGAATGTGTCTGTAATAAGGTTAATCCAGAGAAGATGTGTAGGCTTGAGAATTGTAAAACCGAGCATTGTTGCAACGAAGATTGAAAGAACTTCAGAAAGGTTTGATGAAAGAAGGAACTGAATAGCCTTTCTGATGTTATCATAAATTCTTCTGCCCTGAGCAACTGCAGAAACAATTGTGGCAAAGTTATCATCGGCAAGAACCATATCTGCAACGTTCTTTGTAACGTCAGTACCCGTAATACCCATACCGACACCGATGTCTGCGCTCTTGATTGAGGGAGCATCGTTAACACCGTCACCGGTCATAGCCGTAACCATACCGTTAGCCTTCCATGCGTTGACAATTCTTACCTTGTGTTCAGGCTGAACTCGTGCATAAACATGGTACTGCTTGACTTTTTCGAGGAATTCTTCATCGCTGATATTGTCAAGCTCTGCACCGGTAATAGCTTCGTCGGCACTCTGAATGATGCCGAGCTCTTTTGCAATTGCAACAGCAGTGTCCTTATGGTCACCGGTAATCATAATAGCTGTGATACCTGCACTGCGGCATTCATCAATAGCAGCCTTAACCTCAGGACGTACCGGGTCAATCATACCGCAAAGACCTACAAATACAAGGTCATTTTCAAGAGCTTCACTGGTTTCCTCTTCGGGCTTTGCAGAAAGAACCTTCATGGAAAGTGCAAGAACACGAAGAGCCTTATCAGCCATTTCCTTATTTTTCTGAGCAATTACAGCCTTTACCTCGTCAGTCATAGGAACTTCCTTACCGCCGATAATGGCTGTTTTACATCTGCCGATAATAACGTCCGGAGCACCCTTTGTAAACTGATAAATTCCGTCACCGAAATTATGAACCGTTGTCATCATCTTTCTGCCTGAGTCAAAAGGAACTTCGGCAATTCTCGGATATTTTGCCTTAAGGTCGTTTTTGTTAAGATTATTCTTAAGTGCGTGATAAACAAGAGCAGCCTCAGTAGGCTCACCGATAACGGTTTCACCTTCAACCTCAGCGTCGGTGCAGAGAGCCATACCTGTAGCAAAAAGCTCTTCACTGTCGCAGAAGGTTTCTACAACTGTCATCTTGTTCTGAGTAAGTGTACCTGTTTTGTCGGAGCAGATAATCTGCGCACAGCCGAGAGTTTCAACGGCAGTGAGCTTACGGATAATGGCATTCTGCTTTGACATTTTTGTAACGCCCATTGAAAGAAGAATGGTAACAACAGCGGCAAGACCCTCAGGAATTGCAGCAACTGCAAGAGAAATAGCAACCATAAATGTATCAAGGGCGAGAGTTACGGAAAAGCCTTCCTTGCTTGTAATAAGAGAGAAAGCAAAGATGAAAAGACAGATACCGATAACAAGGAAAGAAAGAATCTTACTAAGCTGGGCGAGCTTGATCTGAAGAGGTGTCTGACCTTCCTGAGCAGCTTCAATAGCACCGGCAATTTTACCCATTTCAGTGTTCATACCTGTGCCTGTTACAACTGCAACACCGCGACCGTAAACAATGTTTGAGCCCATATACACCATATTCTTTCTGTCGCCGAGAGGAACATCGCCGTTTTCAGCTGCAGAGAGGGCGTCAATCTTTTTATTTACGGGAACACTTTCACCTGTAAGTGAAGCTTCTTCAACCTGCATACCTGCACACTCAATAATACGTGCATCGGCAGGAATCGAGTCACCTGCTTCAAGATGAATAATATCACCTACTACAAGCTCCTCACTCTTGACGTGGCAAAGCTTACCGTCTCTTATAACCTTAGAGGTAGCCGCCGCCATTTCCTGAAGTGCTTCAATAGCCGCTTCCGCCTTGCTCTCCTGAACAACACCTAAAACTGCGTTGAGAACAACAACGAAAAGGATAATGATAACGTCAGTGGGGAACTCCATACCCGCACCGCTCTGCATACCTTCAATAACACCTGTTACTGCAGAAATTACTGCGGCGACGATAAGAATAATTATCATCGGGTCCTTGAGCTGGTCAACAAAACGGGCAAGGGTTGATTTCTTTTTAGCTTCGTTGAGCTTGTTTTTACCGTCTCTTTCAAGACGTGCCTGAGCCTCAGAGGTAGTAAGACCGCCTGCAGAGGATGAAACCTCTGAGAACACCTCATCGACTGTGTGCAAATAATGTTTCATAGTCATTTCCTTCCTTTAACATTTTTCTGTTTTTAATTATTTTTGACAGATAAACAATATTTTAATAAAAAAGACCCTTAACAGAACCCAGTGGTACCGTTAAAGGTCTTGCTACCGTAATCGGCCTGTAAACCAGCCTTAAAGGCGCGTGTTGATTTACAGCAAAAAGCTACTCCCCTTATTTGTAGAGGTATTAACTTTTATTATGTTACCATAATTTGTAATTTTTGTCAACAGGTGACAAGCTCTTTTTCTTTGTCTGTGTCCTTCGCCTCACTTACAGCCTTCTCTTTGCTTTTTATTCTTCTTACCTCAAGGAAGGCATATAAAAGAACAAAGGTTATAACTGTTGTTACCGTAGCAAGAAGCACATCGTAAACTGTGTCAAAGAGATAGTAAAGCTGCGTATTCCCTACACCGTGACCGAACACCTTAAAGAAAAAGCTTTCATCTGTCGGGCCCCAGTAAAAGCCCTGATTTGACGTACCCCAGATAAAATCGCCTATAAATTCGCTCACTTCCCACGCAGGCATAATAAAGAAAGAGAAGCAAAGAGAAAAGAGTGCTGTGAGAAGACTATCCTTTTTTGTTTTCGGCTCAAATAGAATAAGAACTATATAATAACCGCCGAGAACACACAGTGTGCCCGAAACAAAATGTAAGAACAGGTCAAATCTCGGAAGAATGTTATAAACAAAGCAGTAGTTACCGCAATATGAACCGAGGAAAACAATTACCGTAATGAGCGTCTGCACTCTGTAGCTGATTTTTGACAGAACAGACCAAGACGGAAAAATAATGTATACAAGAGTGATGGCGAAGGTTGCCACAAGGTTGGCAGAAAGCAACGTGGCTTCTGCTCTGTTTTCCATAACAATAAAGGCATAGGCCATTGAAAATCTTACGCCCCACCAGAAAAGCACATCAAAAATACTCGTTTCCTTGTTTACCTTTTGTATTTCGAGATGTATTTTATTCTTAAAATCCTTAAAATATCTCTTTACAAAGCTTTCACCGTTTTTTTCGGTTCTGAAAAGATTTCTGTTCTTAATAAAGCCCTTCAGATATACCGTAGTCATAGATATAATAACACCGACTAAAGAGAAAATAAAATCCTCGTCCGTATCAAGAAGAGGTCTCTGCTCATAGGGACTCATTCCCATACCGAAAACATGGTAAAGCCAGTGGCTGTCCTCAACAAATTCTGTGTGGCAGAGATTTGTACCCTTATAAAAATCTATAAAGAACTCTGTAAGCTTTCTGAAATAAGTTACTGTTCCTCCGAAGGCAAGGGTAAAAAAGCTTACAAAAGTAAATTCGTTTTTGTTTGTGGGCTTTCTTAAGGCAAGGGCAATATAATAGCCTAATGCACCGCCGAAAGCACCGCCCGCAAGCTGCAGTAATATATCATACTCGGGATACATTTCAATTACTGAAAAGCCAAAGCCGACAACAGTACTTAAAATACACATAAGAGAAATAAAGCTCTGCACTCTCGCACTGAGTTTTACTTCAGGAAAAACAATATGTAAAATATCCACAGTAAAGGTAAGAGCAAAAGCAACAAGATAAAAAGCAATATTTTCAACATTTTTTATACCGCAGAACAATATAAGAGCTCTTGTAATCCACCATAAAATAACTTCGGCAACTGACGCTTCACACCTTATTCTGTCAAAAAAGCTCCGCTTATGACAAAAGTCACCGTTCATTTAACAATCACCTTTCAATCAATAAATATTACCCTAGGGTGACGAATATGATCCGAACCCGTTTTTTGCAGGTAGATTTTCGTCAACTCTTTGTTAAAATACTCGCAAATCCGGCAAGGATTTGCTGCGTTTTGTGCCTTGATTTGCCAAAAATCTCTACTGCAAAAAATTTGCAACCTGAAAGTGCGAAT
>JAZPYL010000079.1:0-81621 GCA_045544175.1 Acutalibacteraceae bacterium
ACCGCATTTCTCGCAGAACATCCTGAAGCAGCGGGCACAAACTGCACACGGTTTGAACGCTTCCCGACGCTCATCAAGCTCATTGACGCAAGGGATAATCTCTCGGTGCAGGTGCATCCGGACGATGCCTATGCCCTTGCACATGAGGGAGAATATGGCAAGACGGAGCTTTGGTACATCGTGGAGGCAAGTCCCGGTGCAGAGCTGATCTATGGCTTTAAGGAGAACATCACAAAGGAAGAATTCCGCCGTGCCATCGAGGAAAACACACTTCTTGAAAAGGTGAACCGCGTTCCCGTCAAAAAGGGCGATGTGTTCTTCATTGAGGCGGGCACGCTGCATGCCATCGGCAAAGGCATTCTCATTGCGGAGATTCAGCAGAATTCGAACACAACCTACCGTGTCTATGATTACGGCAGACTCCAGAACGGAAAGCCCCGTGAGCTTCACATCGAAAAGGCAATTGACGTTACCTCTACAAAGGCTATTGCCGCTGACGGTAAGCCTCTTGGTGAAACAGTAAAGAAGGACGGCTACAGCGAGACTCTTCTCTGTTCCTGCGACCTTTTCACAGTGAAGAGACTTGATGTTAAAGAAAAGGCAAAGCTTGTTGCCGACGAAAAGTCATTTGTTTCCCTTGTTGCTCTTGACGGCAACGGTGTGATTATGCACGGTGACAGCTGTGTGACTCTTTATAAGGGCGAAAGCGTATTTATTCCTGCAGGTCTCGGCGAATGCGAGATTTTAGGTGCAGTAACGGTTATTGAAACGAGAATATAAAAGGAGAATCAATATGAATTTTAATATTTCTAAGGAAGCTATGCTTGAAGGTATGCACAAAATGAATTCCTTCGGCACAAGACTTACAGGCAGCAAGGGACACAGAGATTTTATCAACTGGCTGAAGGCTGAAATAGGGGAAATGGGTATTCCCGTTTATTCCGACCCCTTCTGGTTCAGACGCTGGGAAGAAAAGAATTCTTCAATCGAAATAATTGACGGCGACGAAAAAATTAATATACCTGTTTCCTCGGCTTATCCCTATTCGGGAGAAACATCACCTGAGGGAATAACCGAGGAGCTTGTATATGTTGACGGCATCAAAGCCATACCCGATACAACGGGAAAAATAGCTGTTTTTAATATTGCAAACATCAACTTTCTTCCGAGTGAAATTGCCTTTGATAAGAGAACGAGCTACCCTGAGGATGTTGTCCTTGAAAAGAAATACGAGGGTCCCGTTATCACAAGCTTTGTTCAGTGCTTTTACGGTATTCTTTCAAAGCTTACCAAGGCAAAGGCAGTTATCCTTGTGTGGAAAGGTCTTCACGATGATATGATTGAAGGTCAGTACCTTTCTTTCATTATGGGTTATCAGAATATCCCGATGCTATGGGTAAATGAAACCAACGGTAAAAAGATAATTGAGGCTGCAAAGGCACATAAGAAAGCGAAATTTGTTCTTGAGGCTGAAATTGAAGAGCACGCATATACCGAAAGCTTTTACTGTATCATCAACGGTAAAAACAAAAAAGAAAATGTTATAGTCAACACTCATACGGACGGCACTAACTGCGTTGAAGAAAACGGTCCCATAGCACTTTTAGAGCTTATGAAGAATATGAAGGATATGGAGCCCGAAAGAACACACATCTTTGTTTTCACAACGGGACATTTCCGTCTGCCTCACTTTGAGGATATAAGAACGGGTTCATTCCAGTCTGCTTCACGCTGGCTGGCTATGCACAGAGAGCTGTGGGACGGCAAGGGCGAGCATTTCAGATGTGTTGCAAACCTTACTCTTGAGCATATGGGCTGTAAAGAGTGGAGAGACATTGACGGCGAATATAAATATACGGGCAGACCTGAGGTTGAGCTTGTTTATACAGGCAACAAGTTTGTGGACAAGCTCTATATCGATACGGTTAAAGAGAGAAAAACTGTGCGCACAATGACTCTCAGGGGACACAATGCTCTTCATTTCGGTGAGGGACAGAATTTCTTTACAATGGGTGTCCCCGAAATCAGTCTTGTTCCTGCACCCTATTATCTCTGTGTCGTAAGTGACGGTCACGAAATGGATAAGTTTGATATTGACCTTATGACCGAGCAGACAGAGACTTTTGCAAAGCTTATTGAAAAGATAGAGAAAATTTCAGCAAAAGAGCTTGGCAGAAGTGAGTTCTATTCAATTATTAAAGCAAAGAGTGTTTCGGGCGGATATGATTTCAGCCTCGGCGGTCTGGTAAATAAAATTTCTTCGGTAATGAAAAAGTAAATATTGATTAAGAAAAATCACAGGAGATTTAAAACATCACCTGTGATTATTTTTTAGGTAAAACCTTCATTTCATTGGTAAATCCGAGCATATAATCGGCAGATACATTATAAAACCTGCAAAGTGCAATAAATTTATCAAGAGGTAAGGGTACTTTGCCAAGCTCATATCTGCTGTAGTATGTCTGGGTTACGCCTAAATATTTAGCAACGGTTTCCTGCTTATAATCATTATCTTCTCTTAAATCTCTCATTCGGCTTTGATAATTTGCCACAACTTTTCAGCCCCTTTTTATAGCTTATGACAATTTTATCAAAGAACACATATATTCTATTGACATTAGAACTTATATGTTCTAAAATAGGAGGGCAACAAGGAAAGATTTTTTAAACACATCGTTTAATTTGGTTGGGTTATATTGATTGAAAAAAAGAAACTCGTTCGGTATAATAATATTCAAGATATAGGTGATAGCGTGATTTTTGTCCTTGTTGTTACTCGGAAATATACAGGGTGTTGGAGGTATAAAGATGATTGTTAATATACTTTTGTTTGTGTGTATAATTGTTTTTATGATAATTTCATCTTTTTGCAGGGCTTTGAATTATTCGCTTTTAAATACAGCTGTGACATGTGTTAATATGCTTCTTTGTGGCTTCTTTGAATACAGAATTCTGCGAAATCGTATAAAAAACCACAAATTATTAATACTTCTGCTTATCATTCAGTTTGTAGTATTTTTTGCAGTGTTTATCTTGGGAGAAAACTTATGAAAAGAAAATATATTTCTGTTTTTTTGAACTTACTTATGGTGTTAATTGCTTTAATTTGGGCTTACAGAGTTTTTGTTTTGGGATATGCGCCTCAATCGCAGTACCCCATTATAGTTCTTATGGTATGTTTTGTATTATCTGCAACAGCAAAAATCATAGGTAATGATAAAGAAAAGCTGAAAAAGGAACTGAAGACATACGGTTTTCTTTTCTTATGGATATTTCTTTTGATGATATTTGCTTTTTTTATGTTTCAGAACAGATAACATACATACTTATAGGAAAGACAGGAGGCTTTTCCTTTTAATCTGCCGTCCCGACCGAATTTAAATGTCTGAGTGAATAGTCAAGCATTCAAAGTAATAATTCTTAAGTTTTCTTCAGCTTTATTGACTTTGAAATAATTGAATAGTATTATTGATTTATAAAAGAAAAATCTTTTAAGTCAGGAGTGAAATTATGAAAAAGAAACTGTTATTTATTTTATCCGTGATGTTGATTGCAGTCTGCTGTGCATTTGGTGTAAGTGCACGGGCAGAACACAGACCGTATACTGAAGACGAAGGCTATAAAATAGTGGATAATGTAGTATATGTACAGCAGTACAACAAAAAAAGTAAAGAAAAGTTTTACAGCGTAGTTGATTATTTTGCTACGGAGGAAGCAGCAGAAAAAGCGAAAAAAATCACTATAGCAAGTAAAATAGACGGCATTCCTGTCAAAGAAATCAAAGTATTTAACGATGAACTTAGCTTTATAGAGGAATATTTTATGGAATCATATCCCAATGTTAAATCTGTAAGTATTCCGAATACAGTAGTAAAAATAGGCAGAGGTGCTTTTTCCACCCTTGACGGCGTAAAGGAGATTACTTTACCCAATTCAGTTACCTCTGTATCCGAATATGCATTCAGCAATATGGAAAAGCTTGAGAAGGTGACTCTTTCCCCGAAAATAACTGCCGTTTCTGCCAATATGTTCAGCCGTTGTCCGAAGCTTTCCGCCATAAAAAACACTGAAAAAATTACCGTTATCGAAAGAAACGCTTTTTACGGCTGTAAAAAACTTAAATCCTTTAAAATTTCAGAAAATGTCAAAGAGATTTATGAGGGCGCATTTGCCTTAACAGGTATTACGGAAATAAGGATTCCTGTTACTGTTTCTTTTATTACGGATGACGGATATGATGTTTTTTATAAATGCAAGTCTTTGAAAAAAGTTGTATTTACGTCTGACGGTGAACAGAAAAAATATACGGTAAAAGACGGATTATTTGAGGGCTGTACTGCCATTGAAAAGGTTTATTTCCCTAAAAATGTAAAGAAAATCACAATCGCAAAGAAAGCCTTTTATAACTGTAAAAAGCTTGCCAAGCTGTACAATACGGATAACATTACCAATATAGGTGCTGAAGCCTTCCGTGGCTGTAAGGCTCTCACAAGCCTTACTGTTTCTTCAAAGGTAACCAAAATAGGCGAAAAAGCATTTTACGGCTGTACGAAGCTGAAAAAGGTTACGGTAAACAGCAAAAAGCAGGCACCCTCTATCGGCAAGAAGGCATTCGGCAAAACAGCTGAGGGAATTAAGTTTGTGGCTAAAAACAGCACTGCCGCAAAAAGCTGGAAATCAGCGCTGAAAAAGTCGGGCCTTAAGAATATGACGGTCTGTTATGTGAAATATGTAAATGTTTAAATTTTAAACGGAGCGGTCTGTTTTGACTGCTCCGTTTTCACTTAAGAAATATTTTGTCATTCTGAGCTTGGCGAAGAATCCCGGTAAGTGTAAAAGATTCTTCACTGCGTTCAGAATGACATAAAAAAACTGTTGCACTTGCGGGTACATATTAACCTTCATATCTCTGTTTGGTGCAATTTTGCATTTATTTCCCTTGACAAACCCCATTCACAGTGTTAAAATAAATACATAAAATATCTTCAGGGCGAGGTGCAATTCCTCACCGGCGGTAATAGGTCTCTGACCTTAGCCCGCGAGCCAAAGAATACTTTGCGCAGATTCGGTGTGATTCCGAAGCCGACGGTACAGTCCGGACGAAAGAAGAGAAAATGCTTTTTTGTGTTTTTCGCCTATGGTATTTTTACCGTAGGCGTTTTTTCTTGAAGATAAATCTTTTTGAAGGAATGATTTATTATGGCTAACAAATATTTATCACAGAAGGCTCTTATAAAAATAGTGACTATTGCAATGCTTTCTGCAGTAAGCTTTGTACTGTTTCTGCTTGAGTTTCCCGTCATACCCTCACTTTCACACCTCAAGCTTGATTTCAGTGACGTTCCTGCACTGATTTCAGGTGTTATCTTCGGGCCCCTTTCCGCAGTGACCGTCGAGCTTGTGAAAAACATAATCGAGCTTCTTGTCAAGGGCGTAGGCACTCAGATGGGCTACGGCAACATAATGAATTTTATTGTAGGCTGTGCCTATGTTGTTCCTTTCTGCATCATTTACAGAAAATTCGACAAGTCGGGCAAAAAAGACAAGGGAATTCTTCTCGGCTCGGTTACAGGAATAGCCGTAATCGTAGGAGTAGGCATTCTCGCCAACTACTTTATTGCACCTCTTTTCTTCAAGCATTTTCTCGGTATTGAGCTTGACAGTGCAGGTATATGGGCAGCAGTGTGGGGTGCTACGGCAGTAAACGCAATCAAAGGAGTTATGCTTTCGGTTATAAGCCTTCCCGTAATTAAGGTGCTTATTGAAAGATTACAGAAATTTGTCAGATAAAATTTCTCTTTTCCTATTGACTTAGAGCCCTTGTGCTGATATACTATGTCGGTAAATTGAATATTTCCTTATTAAGAGTAGTGGAGGGGATAGGCCCGATGAAGCTCGGCAACCTGCTAAGGCAAGGTGCTAAATCCTACGGTAAAGACCGAAAGATAAGGCTTGTATCTGCGGTCGGTGAATGCTGACCGCTTTTTTCTCGTAATATTTCCGCCGTCTCTGCGTTGAAAACCTTGGTAATATCCGCGTATGGCCTTCGTTTTTCGCCTTGAGTCTGACGAGAATATTTCCGTGAAAATCAAAGTTAAGGAAATGTCAGTAATTTATAGATATTTTAAAGAAAGAAGGAAAATGAAAATGGCAAAACATCTTTTTACATCTGAATCCGTTACTCAGGGACATCCCGATAAAATCTGTGACCAGATTTCCGATGCAGTCCTTGACGATATTTACGCACACGATCCTATGGCAAGAGTAGCCTGCGAAACTGCAGTTACAACAGGTATGGTGCTTGTTATGGGTGAAATCAGCTCAACCTATAAGCCTGACGTTGCAAAGATTGCAAGAAAGGTTATTAACGAAATCGGCTATGACAGCGGCGATAAGGGCTTTGACGGCAATGCCTGTGCAGTTCTTGTTGCTCTTGACGAGCAGTCGGCAGACATCGCTCTCGGTGTTGACAATTCCCTTGAAAGGAAGGGCGGCGAGGATGACGACTACAACCTTCATGGTGCAGGCGACCAGGGTATGATGTTCGGCTTTGCATGTGACGAAACCCCTGAGCTTATGCCTCTTCCTATTTCTCTTGCACATAAGCTTGCAAAGCAGCTTACAAAGGTAAGAGAAGACGGCACACTTGATTATCTCCGTGCCGACGGTAAGAGCCAGGTAACCGTTGAATACGAAGACGGTAAGCCCGTAGCAGTTACTGCAGTTGTTGTCTCTTCACAGCACAGTGCAGACGTTGAGCTTTCACAGATCAGAGAAGACATAACAAACCTCGTTATCAAGCCCGTCATCCCTGCTGAGCTTATGAGAGAGGACACAAAGATTTTTGTCAACCCCACAGGCCGTTTTGTAACGGGCGGACCTCACGGTGACAGCGGTCTTACAGGCAGAAAGATTATCGTTGATACCTACGGCGGATATTCACGTCACGGCGGCGGTGCATTCTCAGGTAAGGATCCCACAAAGGTTGTCAGAAGTGCCGCTTATGCCGCAAGATATGTTGCAAAGAATATCGTAGCTGCAGGCCTTGCTTCAAAGTGCGAGGTTCAGCTCGCATACGCTATCGGTGTTGCAAAGCCCGTATCAGTTCTTGTTGAGACCTTCGGTACCGGTAAAATCAGCGACGAAAAGATTTCTGAAATCGTAAACAAGGTATTTGACCTTCGTCCTGCAGCAATCATTGATATGCTCAAGCTTCGTGCACCCATATACCGTCAGCTTGCCGCTTACGGTCACGTGGGTAGAGAAGACCTTAACGTTCAGTGGGAAAAGACAGACAAGGTTGAATCAATCAAGGCTTGCCTTGATTGATAGGGCCAAGGGCCAAGTGCCAAGGCCGTCCGACGGCTCGGTCGAGGGAAGGTTTTACCCGCATTGTAAGGTAATAAAAAATTTTAGGGGGCAACTTTTGTTGCCCCCCGTTTTTAATGCGAAAAAGGCACCTGAAGGTGCCTTTCATCATAACTTTATTGTGCGAGTACAGTTTTATTTTTACCACTCAGTCGGGCGGCCTTGGCCCTTGGACCTCGGTACTTGGCCCTGCAAAATTATTCCGTAATTTTGCAAACATCCACCCATCCGTCACATTCGCTGAATTTTTCAAGCTCGTCAATAGTCAGCTCAATGGCACTGTTACTGCTTCCGACAGCAGGGAAGACCGTTTCAAATCTCCTGAGGCTTTCGTCAAGATAAACCTTGACGCCCTCATTTATACCGAAAGGACATACACCTCCGACACTGTGGCCTATCATTTCTTCCACCTGCTCAAAGGAGAGCATTTTTGCTTTCTGTGAGAAGGTAGCTTTGAATTTCTTGTTGTCGATTTTTCCGTCGCCGGCAGTTACAATCAGTATTGCACCGTCAGAGAGAAGGAAAGAAAGGGTCTTTGCAATTCTTTTGCCCTCGGTGTTAAGGGCCTTGGCGGCAAGCTCTACTGTTGCGCTTGAAACGTCGAATTCAAGAACTCTGTTTTCTGCACCGTATTTTTTAAGGTGTTCTTTGCCTTTTTCAATTGACATTTATATCATTCCTTTTCGTTTACTCTTTTAATTTCAGCTTATTCTACATCACTTTTGAATAATAGTCAAATATTTTGATTTAAAGGTTGTAATTTTCCGGATTTTAATGTAAAATTAATCCGTATGTATGTTTATAAGGACAGAGGTAAAATATGGCTTCAAAAGAATTTTTAGAACTGAGAAAAAAGATAATTGAAAAAGACTTTAAATATATGAACGATAAGCAGAGGGAGGCAATCTTTCAGGTTAAGGGCCCTGTGCTTATTCTTGCAGGTGCAGGTAGCGGCAAAACCACCGTTATCGTCAACCGTATTGCCAATATCGTAAAATACGGTGATGCTTATAAAAGTAAAGAGGTAGCCTTCGAGCCCAGTGAAAGAGATTTACGCTATATGAAGGCTTATCTTGACGGTGATGAAAGTGCTCTTTTTGATATTGAGGACCTTCTTTCCGTTGAGCCTGCAAGACCCTGGCAGATACTTGCCATCACCTTCACCAACAAGGCGGCCAACGAGCTTAAGGAAAGACTTGAAAAAATGCTCGGTGAAGAGGCAAAGGATATCTGGGCGTCAACCTTCCATTCGAGCTGTGTAAGAATTCTTCGCCGTGACGGTGAGGTTTTAGGCTACAGCAAGAGCTTTACAATTTATGACACCGACGATACCAAAAGGCTTATCAAGGAGTGTCAGAGACAGCTGGGAATCAGTGATGCCAATCTGCCCCACAAGACCATTCAGAATGAAATCAGTCACGCCAAGGACAGCCTTGTAACGCCTGAGGATTATATCGCTTCAGCAGGCAAGGATGCCAGAAAGGCGCAGATAGGCAAGGTCTACAAGATGTATCAGAAGGAGCTTAAGAACGCTGATGCTATGGACTTTGACGATATTATTGTAAACACCGTAAAGCTTCTTGAGGAGCATCAGGACGTAAGGGAATACTATCAGAAGAAATTCCGTTATATTATGGTTGACGAGTATCAGGACACCAACCACGCCCAGTACAGACTTACTGAGCTCCTTGCGGCGGGACACAGAAATATCTGCGTTGTGGGTGATGATGACCAGAGTATTTACCGTTTCAGAGGTGCAACAATAGAAAATATTATGAGCTTTGAGCACCGTTATGCCGAGTCGGAGATTATCCGCCTTGAGCAGAATTACCGTTCAACTCAGACTATTCTTGATGTTGCCAATGAGGTTATATCCAATAATAAAAAACGAAAGGGCAAGAGTCTCTGGACAGCCAACGGCGGCGGTGATAAGGTAGTAATCAACACCGCCTATGATGAAACCGATGAGGCAAAGTTTATTGCCGAAACCATAGAGGACGGTGTAAGTACGGGTAAGTTCACCTTCAGCGACCACGCAGTTCTTTACCGTATGAATGCCCAGTCAAATACTATTGAAAATGTTCTTGTAAGAGCAGGTATTCCTTACCGTATTATCGGTGGCTACCGATTCTATGAAAGAGCAGAAATCAGAGATGCTATTGCATATCTCACTGTTGTCAATAATCCTAACGATAATGTTCGTCTTCGCCGTATTATCAACGTACCAAAAAGGGGAATAGGTGACACGACGGTCAATAAGGCAAGTGAGATTTCATCGGGCCTCGGTATAAGTCTTTACGAGGTATTCTCCCACGCTGACGAGTATGAAGCACTCAAGAGAAGCGCGAAGAAGCTTATGCAGTTTACGGAGACTATCGAATCCGTAAGAGTGAACCTTGATAAAATTCCGCTTGACGAACTTTTTGAGAATATTATCCGTAAGACCGACTATATGTCACATCTCCGCCTTGATAAAGAAAAGGGCGCAGAAAGAATTGAAAACATATACGAGCTTGTAACCAACCTTAAGAATTTCCAGACGGAAAACGAAGAACCTACTCTTTCGGGCTTCCTTGAGGAGGTTGCTCTTATGACCGACCTTGATAACTATAACGCACAGCAGGATGCGGTAGTGCTTATGACAATCCACTCGGCAAAGGGCCTTGAGTTCCCCGTTGTATTCCTGCCGGGTATGGAGGAAAGCATATTCCCCGGTGTGCAGAGTATGTTCAATCCCGAAGATGTTGAAGAGGAAAGAAGACTCGCTTACGTAGGTATCACAAGAGCAAAGAGAAGACTTTTTATCTCCCACGCAAATTCGAGAATGCTCTTCGGTACAACAAGCCGAAATCTTCCTTCAAGGTTTGTTCTTGAAATTCCCGATGCACTGACGGAAAAGACAGGCAGAAGACCCTCCTCGCAGATGTCATTTGAGGCCCTTGCAAGAGGTGACTACGAAAGAGACAGCTACAGAGGTGAGGAAAGAAGCACCTTCTCAGGTAACGGCTACCTTGCAAGGCAGAAGGCGGCAGTTGCTAAAAAGCCTCAGTCTGTACCGACAGAGACCTATAATGTCGGCGATACGGTTACCCATAAGGTCTTCGGTAAGGGTGTTGTTGTATCGGCAAAGCCTATGGCAAACGATTTTATGCTTGAAATTGCCTTTGAGGGCGGCAGCACAAAGAAGCTTATGGCTAACTTTGCAAAATTACAGAAAGTATAATCGGAGGAACTGATTATGAGAATATTCAATGTAAAAGATTTCGGTGCAGTCTGTGACGGAAAGCACGATGACGGCAATGCCATTCAGTCGGCTATTGATAAATGTACGGCTGAGGGCGGCGGTACTGTAGTCCTTGAAGCAGGTGAATACTGCAGCCATTCAATTCAGATTAAAGAAAACGTTGAGCTTTATCTGCAGAAGGGCGCACACCTTAAGGCGAGCTCAGATATTGATTCATATATCAGACCCTGCGAAACAATCAATGACCCGAAGACAGCTCTTGTAGGTAATCCCGTAACGGGTAAGCCGTCCTTTGCTTTCATTTACGGCTACGGCGCACATAATGCCGCAATCAGCGGTGAGGGTGTAATTGACGGTAATTGCTACGCTTTCGTTGAAAGAAAGAGTCAGTACTATGTAACGGGTAATTTCTACCCCAGACCAACAGTGATCTATATCGAAAACAGCCATCACATTACAGTCAAGGATGTGACAATCGTTGACGCACCCTTCTGGACTCTTCATCCGGCAGGCTGTGATGATGTGCTTATTTCAAATATCAGGATTCTTAATCCCATTGACGTTGCCAACAGTGACGGCATTGACCCTGACCACTGCTCCAATGTAAGAATCGTTGGCTGTCACGTTGTATGTGCCGATGACTGTATCTGTCTTAAGGCATCCAAGGGCAACAGTGAATACGGACCGACGGAAAATGTTGTAATTACGGGCTGTACTCTCACCTCAACCTCTGCCGCAATCAAAATCGGCACTGAGGGCGTAGGCAATTTCAGAAATGTTGTAGTTGATAACTGTGTTATTTCTAAGTCAAACAGAGGTATCTCCATTCAGATAAGAGACGGAGGCAACGTTGATAACGTAAGCTTTTCGAATATCATCATTGAAACAAGACGCTTCTGTCCCGACTGGTGGGGCAGTGCAGAGCCTATAGCAATTACAGCCTTCAGAAGAGACGAAAACACTGTCTGCGGCCACATTAAGAATATCCGCTTCAACAATATTACCTGTCACGGTGAAAACGGTATTCTCATTCACGGCACCGAGAACAATCCCATTGAGGACGTTACCCTTGAAAATGTGAGAGTTACTCTTGACAAAACATCAAAGTGGAACTGCGGAATATATGACTTTCGCCCTGCTATTGACTACGGAATTACCGAAAGCAAGAATTCCTGCATTTACATAAAGAATGCAAAGGATGTTACCATTCTCAAAACCAAGGCACGCTTCGGTAATATCTGCGACGATTATGCTCACGGTCTTTACTGTGAGAACGTAGAAAACCTTGATACAGTAAGATTTACTGCCGAAAGTGCAGGGGAAAAGTACGAAAATATAAAAATAATCTGAGAAAAAAGTCTGAAAAGACTTTACAGTTTACTTTATATTTAGTAAAATATATAACAATAGAGATAAAATTTCGGAGGTGCTTTATGGCAAGTAAATATAAAAGAATACTCCTTAAGCTCAGCGGCGAGGTTTTAGCCGGTGAAGAGGGCAAGGGTATTAACTTTGATATCGTAACCGATGTGTGTAAGAGAATCAGGCAGGCTACAGAGCTTGGTGTGCAGATTGGCCTTGTTGTAGGCGGCGGCAATTTCTGGAGAGGAAGAAGCAGCGGCGAAATGGACCGAACAAGAGCCGACCATATGGGTATGCTCGCAACCTGTATCAATGCTCTGGCACTTTGCGATACTCTTGAGCAGATGGGCGTTAAGGCAACGGTTCAGACTGCAATTTCAATGCCTCAGGTGGCTGACACCTTCACAAAGAGAGGCGCAGTTGAGCATCTTGAAAAGGGTGAGGTTGTTATTTTCGGTGCAGGTACAGGCTGTCCCTTCTTCTCAACGGATACAACGGCAGCTCTTCGTGCAGCTGAAATCGGTGCAGAGGTTATTTTCAAGGCAACCAATGTTGACGGCGTTTACGATAAGGACCCCAATAAGTTCGCTGATGCAGTCAAGTACGATACCCTCACGCATTCCGAGGTTCTTGCAAAGGGCCTTAAGGTTATGGACGCAACGGCTGCTTCTCTTTGCAGAGACAACAGCATTGACATTCTTGTTTTCAATCTCAACGATTATGACAACATAGTAAGAGCTCTTGAAGGCGAAAACATCGGCACAGTAGTAAGTGAGTAATCCGTAAGGATACTTGAAATAAAAAAATAAACTATTTACATAAGAGAGGAAATATTTATGAAAACAGTATACGAAACCGCTAAAACCAAAATGGGCAAAACCGTTAATGCACTTGTAAGTGAATTCGGAGCAATCAGAGCAGGCAGAGCTAACCCTCAGCTTCTTGACAGAATTGCAGTTGACTATTACGGCACACCCACACCTATTAATCAGCTCGCTTCCGTTTCAGCAACAGAGGCAAGAGTTCTTACAATTCAGCCCTGGGACAAGAGCGTTCTCAAGGCTATTGAAAAGGCTATTCAGACCTCTGATATTGGCATCAATCCTCAGAATGACGGCTCTGTAATCAGACTTACATTCCCTCCTCTTACTGAGGACAGACGTAAGGAGCTTGTTAAGGATATTCAGAAGATTGCCGAAAACTCAAAGGTAGCTGCCCGTTCAATCCGCCGTGACTGTCTTGAAAAGCTCAAGGCAATGAAGAAGGCATCAGAAATTACAGAGGACGACCTTAAGGACGGCGAAAAGGAAATTCAGAAAATCACTGATAATTTCATTAAGGAGATTGACGACCTTTCTGCAGCAAAGCAGAAGGAAATTATGGAAATCTGAGCATAGGTTTAAGGGTGGCTGTTCCGTTGGGGCAGCCACTGTATGTGTTTTTATCGGGGTTGAATTATCCCACTTTTTAATTCAGGAGTTATGTTATGGAAAAGAAGTTTACCTGCCTTCCCGAGCATATAGCCATCATAATGGACGGCAACGGCAGATGGGCAAAAAACAGAGGACTCAAGCGTACCGAAGGACATAAGGTCGGCGCTGAGGTCTTCAGAAAAATCTGTCAGTACTGCTCTGATATAGGTGTTAAATATGTGACCTTCTATGCCTTTTCAACGGAAAACTGGAAAAGGTCAAAATTAGAGGTTGCGGCAATAATGAACCTTCTGAGAAAATACCTTGATGAAATGCAGGAAAGAGCCGCCGAAAACGAAGAGGCAGGCTATCATATCCGTTTCATCGGCTCAAAGGAAGGTATGCCCAAGGATATAGTAAAGCTTATGGAAGAGGTTGAAAGAAGATCTGACGATAAGTGTAAGACCTATATCAATATTGCCGTAAACTACGGCTCAAGGGCAGAGATTGTAAAAAGCGTAAAGGACATAGTTGCTGACGTAAAATCAGGTAAAATCAGCATAGACGATATTGACGAGGATACAGTTTCCTCACATCTTTATACTGCAGGTCAGCCTGACCCCGACCTTATAATAAGGCCCAGCGGTGAATACCGTCTTTCAAACTTCCTTATGTGGCAGTCGGCTTACAGTGAAATCTATATTGACGATGTACTCTGGCCCGACTATACTCCCGACGATTTGGACAGGGCAATAGAAGAATATTCAAAGAGAAACCGTCGTTTCGGCGGCGTGTAAAGGATGGAACAAAATGGAAAATAAAACTAAAGAGAAAAAGAAGATTTTCAAAGGTGAGCGTACAGCTTCAACCATAAAAATTATTATCGGACTTGTTATTTTTCTTATTACGGTAATCTATGATATGGTTCCCGTTATGACTGTAGTACTCGCTGCAATTGCCGCAACTGCAACCTTTGAGGTTGTAAGAGCAGTAGGCAATAAAAGTAAGCTTCTTTATGTTGTTGCCTGCACAGTGAGCCTTTTCAGCGTCCTTGCTGTAGGCTTTAAAATTCCTCTTCCGTCAGTGAGTGTTTTATATAGCTTTTATGCTCTTATAATTCTCTCCCTTGCGGTCTTTGATAACAAGAACATTACTTTTATTCACGCAGTAACGGCATTTTTCTCCTCAATGGCACTTCCTTATGCCTTCTCCTGCTTTATAAGACTTAATAACATTTATGAAATCGCAGAGGGATATACTCATTATGAGGGCATATACTTTGTAGGTCTCGGCTTTGCATGCTCATGGATTACGGACTCCTTCGCATACCTTGTGGGCAGAAAGTTCGGTAAGCATAAGATGGCACCGGTTATCAGCCCCAAAAAGAGCATCGAGGGTGCAATCGGCGGCGTAATCGTAACTGCATTTGCCAACGTAGTTATTCTCGGCTGCTTCGATCTTGTTGGCAGACATTTCTTCGACTATGTAATCTTCGGTGACAGCCTTATGAAATATGTTTACATAGTTCCCATTTCAATGATCCTTTCTGTTGTAAGCATGATAGGCGACCTTAATGCATCTGTTTTAAAGAGAAACTTCGGCATCAAGGACTACTCTCAGCTTCTTCCCGGTCATGGCGGAATTATGGACAGATTTGACAGTTGTACCTTTGTAGTACCCGTTCTTTATGGTATTGTTTCTTTAATTTTTGCTTAAACCTACAGGCATATACTTTATAGAGGAGGTCTACCTCTTATGACTAAAAAACTTTCTATTTTAGGCTCCACAGGTTCAATCGGTACACAGAGTCTTGACGTAGCCGAAATGAGAGAATACGAGATTATCTCTCTTACCGCTGACAGAAACGTGAAGCTTCTCGAAGAGCAGATAAGAAAATGGAAGCCGAAATATGCTGCTCTTGCCGATGAAAAAGCGGCAGCTGAGCTGAAAATAGCCGTAGCTGATACGGACACCAGGGTCTTTTCGGGAATAGAGGGTGTCTGTCAGTGTGCAGCGGCAGAAGAGGCTGATACGGTTCTTAACTCTGTTGTAGGTATTGCAGGTCTCAGACCTACCCTTACTGCAATCGGTGAAGGTAAAAATATTGCCCTTGCAAATAAGGAAACCCTTGTTGCAGGCGGTGCACTTGTAATGAAAAGTGCAAAAGAAAAGGGAGTTAAGATTTTGCCCGTTGACAGTGAGCACAGTGCAATTTTTCAGTGCCTTGAGGGCATGAATAAAAAGAGTGAGCTCAAGTCAATTATATTAACAGCATCGGGCGGCCCCTTCTTCGGCAAAAAGAGAGAAGAGCTTCAGAATATTACTGTTGCCGAAGCACTTAAGCATCCCAACTGGGAAATGGGTGCAAAGATAACCGTTGACAGTGCGACGATGATGAATAAAGGTCTTGAGCTTATCGAGGCAGTATGGCTTTTCGATGTAGAGCCGAAAATGATTGACATTGTTGTTCACAGAGAAAGCATAATTCACTCCCTTATTGAATATGCTGATAACTCAGTTATTGCACAGCTTGGCGTACCCGATATGAGAATTCCCATTCAGTACGCTCTTACCTATCCCGAAAGATATGAGTCTCCCGTAAGAAAGCTTAATTTGTGGGACTATCAGAATCTCACCTTCTATAAGCCCGATTATGAGACCTTCCGTTGTCTTGAGGTATGCCGCAGTGCAATTGAAAGGGGAGGACTTTACCCCTGCTTTGCCAACGGCGCCAACGAAAGAGCCAACGCGCTTTTCAGAGAGGGAAAGGCAGGCTTTTTGCAGATTGCCGACTTAGTTGAAAAGGTAATGGAAAAAGCCCCCGACAAAAAAGAATACACACTTTCCGATGTTCTCGAAGCAGATAAACTTGCAAGAGAGCTTGTAGATAAGGAAATAATCGGATAAATTTCAGAAAGGTGGAGCGAGGCTCCTGATACACGATGGATTTTTCTAACATTTTATCTAAAATTTTACCCTTTGCAATAGCCATACTTTTCTTTGGCTTTATGATTTTTATTCACGAATTCGGTCATTTTATCTTTGCAAAGACCTTCGGTGTGAAGGTCAACGAGTTTGCCATAGGTATGGGCCCGACGATCTTTAAGAAAAAGGGTAAAGAAACCGTATACGCTTTAAGACTTTTACCCTTCGGCGGCTTTGTAAGTATGGAGGGCGAAGAGGAAGAAAGCGAAAGCGAAAGAGCCTTCTGCAACCAGAAGACATGGAAAAGAATGATAATTATTGCTGCAGGTGCCACATTCAATCTGATACTTGGCTTTGTTGTGTGTATCTGCCTCGTTTCAAGCGAGGAGCTTGTAGGCACAAACACAATTCTTCAGTTCTATGAAGGTGCCGTAAGCAGTCAGTCGGGACTTGCGGCAGGGGATAAGATAATAGAAATCGACGGCAAAAGAGTATTTTCCGACTATGATATAAGCTATCTTATGCAGAGAAAGGGAACGGGAACCTACGACTTTGTTGTTGAGCGTGACGGTGAAAAAGTCGAGCTTGAAAATGTCACCTTCGGCAAAAGAACAAGCGGTAACTTTTCCTATTCTCCCGAATGCTCAATCAGTGACGTTTCTGCCGCGATGAAGGACCAGGGCGTCAGAGACAATGACATTATAAAATCCGTCAACGGAGCTGAGGTCAGAAACGGCGATGAGCTTATTGCCGCCATCGGTGCCGATGAGGATTATATCTATGATTTTGTGCTTCTTCGTGAAGGTGAAGAAATCAGCCTCACGGAAGTTAAGCTCAATACAGTTACAGTATTTGATTTTTCAATTTTAGGTGAAGAAAAGAACGTACTGAATGTGCTCGGCGGTGCTCTCGGCTATTCTCTTTCAATGGGCAGAATGGTATATCTGAGCCTTTTCGACCTTTTAAGAGGTCAGTACGGACTTAATGACCTTGCAGGGCCTATCGGCACAGTAACGGTTATTGCCGACATAGCCGAAAGCAGTATGGTTAATGTTGATTGGAGCAGTCTTTTTATGATGCTTGCCATGATTACCATTAACATCGGTATTTTCAATCTTCTTCCCGTACCTGCACTTGACGGCGGACACCTTTTCTTTATGGTTTTTGAGCTTATATTCAGAAAACCCGTTCCGCAGAAATATGAATCCTGGATTCACGCAGCAGGACTTGTAATTCTTTTGGGCTTTATGGCAATAATCAGCTTCAGCGATATCTGGAAGCTGATTTCAGGAAGAGGATTTTATTAAAATAAACTTTTCGGGGTGAAAGAAAAATGACAAGGCGAGAAAGCAGAAAAATAAAGGTCGGTAACACTTTTATAGGCGGTGACAGTAAAATCACTGTTCAGTCAATGCTTAATGTTCCTGCCCACGATATTGAGGGCAACGTGAATCAGGCGAAGAGACTTGAAGCGGCAGGCTGTGAAATTATCAGAGTCGCAGTACCCGATACGGAAAGCGTCAGAACCGTTGCGGCACTTAAAGAGAATATATCTGTGCCAATAGTTGCCGACATTCATTTTGATTATAAGCTCGCCCTTGAGAGCCTTGAAGCAGGCGTTGATAAAATCCGTATCAACCCCGGTAATATCGGTAAGGACGAAAATGTAAAGGCAGTTGCAAACAAGTGCAAGAGCTTCGGTGTACCCATAAGAATAGGTGTAAATTCCGGCTCTGTTGAAAAGGAGATACTTGCCCGTTTCGGCGGACCTACTCCCGAAGCAATGGCTGAAAGTGCAATGTATCATGTAAGACTCCTTGAAAAGTATGACTTTGACGATATTGCCATTTCAATCAAATCATCTAATGTTGCCAATATGATAAGCGCCTATGAAAGAGTAGCCGAAATGTGCAATTATCCTCTGCATTTAGGTGTTACGGAATCGGGCACTGCACGAATGGGACTTATAAAATCAAGCGTCGGCATCGGTTCACTTCTTACAAGAGGTATCGGTGATACAATCAGAGTATCACTCACCGATGACCCTGTAAATGAGGTCTATGCCGGCTTTGACATTCTCAAGGCAATCGGTCTTGATAAAAGCACACCAACCCTTGTTTCCTGCCCCACCTGCGGAAGAACAAAAATTGATCTTATCGGTCTTGCAAACAGAGTCGAAGAAAGACTCCGTTTTGTAAAGAAGAACATAACCGTAGCCGTTATGGGCTGTGTTGTCAACGGCCCCGGTGAAGCTAAGGAGGCTGACATCGGTATAGCAGGCGGTGACGGCTGTGCTATCATCTTCAAAAAAGGTGAGATTTTAAGAAAAGTCAGCGAAGAAAATATTTTAGACGAATTAATGAAAGAAATTGAAGAGTTATAAAAACAGGGCATATATCGAAATATCATTAATTGAATTGTCATTCTGAACGCAGTGAAGAATCTTAAAGGCGTTTATAAATGACGCTCAAGGGTTACTTCTGACTTAATTAATGATATTTAATATTCCCCAAGGAGAAATAAATGAGCAGTAGATTTGAAGAGCTTTTCGGCGCCTTTTCCTCGGAGAAGCTGTCGGAGGCATTTTTGGACAGTGAAATAAAAAATGTTGCTATAGCTATGGAGAAAAAACACATTGAAATCAGTGTGTTTTTTCCCCGTCTTGTAACCTATAAAATTACGGGAGAGGCTGAGTCGGATTTGAAAACCCGTCTTGGTGTTTCTTCTGTTTCCATAAAGCCCACAATGCCCGCTGAGTGCTTTTCGGAAAGGTATTATTCAACCCTTGTCCGTGAAGCCAATGCTGCAATCGCCGCAACCAACGGCTTTTTCAAGGAGAGTCACTGCACCTTTGACGGCAGAGTGCTTTCCGTAGTCCTTTCTCACGGCGGTGCGTCTATCCTCGAAGGTGTAGGCACGGGTGAATTTATGTCAAGACTTATCGGTGAACGCTTCGGCAGAAAGGTTGAGGTTCAGTTCACGGGTACAAGAGAGCTTGAAATCACCGACGATGAAATAGCTTCATTCCATAAGAAAGCTGAAGAGGATAATCTTCGTGCGAAGGGCATTGACCCGGCCGAATATATGGCGCCAAAGCCAAAGGAGCATAAAATTGTTGAGGGTATACCTCTTTATCTTGAAACGGCAAAGCCTATTTACGGTCAGAAGATTACAAAGAATCCCAAGCCTCTTAATGAGATTTCCGTTGAGGACGGCTCCTGTGTGGTATGGGGTGATGTATTCTCCTTTGACAGCCGTGAAACAAGAGACGGCAGAAGCTATATCATCACCTTCAATATTACGGATAACACCTATGCATATACCTGCAAGGTCTTTGAAAGAAAAGAAAACTGTGACGCCATTATGTCCAAAATCAAGGACGGCGTAACGGTTATGATAAGAGGCGACCTTGCCTTTGACAAGTTCTCAGGCGAAAATGTAATCTCCCCGAGAGCTATCTGCCTTGTTGAAAAGATACAGAAAACCGACGATGCCGAAGAAAAGAGAGTCGAGCTTCATTTACATACCAAAATGTCAATGATGGACGGTATGACCGATGCTTCCGTACTCGTAAAAAGAGCAATTTCCTGGGGACATAAGGCTATAGCCATAACGGACCACGGCGTTGTTCAGGCATTCCCCGAAGCCGTAGCTGCGGCAGGGGGTAAGATAAAGATTATCTACGGTATGGAAGGCTATTTTATGGACGATACCGAGGTAAGCTTTGAGGACTGGAAAAAGAGCAAGAACAAGTATTTCCATCAGATTATTCTTGTAAGAAATCTGACGGGTCTTAAGAATCTCTATAAGCTTATCACCAAGAGCAATCTTGAGTATTTCCACCGCCGTCCCATTATTCCCAAGAGTGAGCTTATAAAGCACAGAGAGGGTCTTATTATCGGCTCTGCCTGTGAAGCGGGTGAGGTTTACCGTGCTATTGCCGAGGGAGCACCCGATGAGGAGATTTTAAGAATAGCCTCCTTCTATGACTATCTTGAAATTCAGCCCTGCGGTAACAACGAATATATGATAAGAAGTGAAAGGTTCCCTCATGTCAATTCAATTGAGGATATAAGAAACTTTAACCGTAAGGTAATTCACGTTGCCGACGAGCTCGGTAAAATGGTTGTTGCTACCTGCGACGTTCACTTTATTGACCCTGAGGATGCAAGATACAGAGCGATTCTAATGGCAGGTCAGGGCTTCTCCGATGCAGATATGCAGGCACCTCTTTATTTCAGAAACACTGAGGAGATGCTCGCCGAATTTGACTATCTCGGTGAAGAAACTGCTAAGGAAATCGTTATTACCAATACCAATAAAATTGCCGATATGGTGGAAAAGATTATCCCCATTCCAAGCGGCAACTATCCTCCCTCCCTTGAAGGTGCAGACGAGGAGCTTACCCGTCTTTGCTGGGATAAGGCGAAGAGCCTTTTCGGTGACCCCGTTCCCGAATATGTAGCAAAGCGACTTGATAAGGAGCTGACCTCAATCATCAAGCACGGTTTCGGTGTTCTTTATATGATTGCACAGAAGCTTGTTAAAAACTCAGAGGAGCACGGCTATCACGTTGGCTCACGAGGCTCTGTCGGCTCATCTTACGTTGCCAATGCTTCGGGTATTTCCGAGGTTAATCCTCTTGCACCTCATTACCGCTGCCCTGAGTGTAAATATTCCGAATTCTTCCTTAAGGGTGAGGTAGGCTCAGGCTATGACCTTCCCATAAAGGACTGCCCACACTGCGGAACCCGTCTTATAAGAGACGGCCACGATATCCCCTTTGAAACCTTCCTCGGCTTCAAGGGTGATAAGAGCCCCGATATCGACCTTAACTTCTCAGGTGAATATCAGTCGAGAGCTCACCGCTATACGGAAACTCTTTTCGGTGACGGCCACGTTTTCAAGGCGGGTACAATCGCTTCAGTTGCCGATAAAACAGCTTACGGCTATGTTAAAAAGTACCTTGACGAAAGAAATATCGTTGTCAGCCGTGCCGAAGAGGACAGACTCACAAGAGGCTGTACCGGTGTAAAGAGAACAACGGGTCAGCACCCCGGAGGTATGGTTGTTGTGCCCGACTGCTTTGATGCTGCCGACTTTACTCCCATTCAGCATCCTGCCGACGATTCAAAGAGCGATACGAGAACAACTCACTTCGACTTCCACGCTCTTCACGATACGATTCTTAAGCTTGATAATCTGGGCCATGATGTTCCCTCACTTTATAAGCACCTTGAGGACCTTACGGGTATTCCCGTAATGGATACGGATATCTGTGACCCGAAGGTGTACGAGCTTATCCTTTCACCTGCTCCCTTAGGCGTTACGGCTGAAGAAATTGACTGTCCTACGGGTACACTCTCCATTCCCGAAATGGGTACACCCTTTGTTATTCAGATGCTTCTTGATGCAAAGCCGAGAAACTTCTCTGAGCTTCTGCAGATATCAGGTCTGTCTCACGGAACGGGTGTGTGGCTGGGTAATGCTCAGGACTTAATCAAGGAAGGCACCTGCACAATCGCCAACGTTATCGGTACAAGAGACAATATTATGGTTTACCTTATGCATAAGGGTGTTGAGCCCAGTATGGCCTTTAAGATTATGGAGATTGTCCGTAAGGGTAAGGCTACAAAGCTTCTCACCGACGAGCATAAGCAGGCCATGAAGGATAACGGTGTTGAGCAGTGGTACATAGATTCCTGTATGAAGATTCAGTATATGTTCCCCAAGGCTCACGCAGCTGCTTATGTAAGTGCGGCACTGAGACTCGGTTGGTACAAGATATATTATCCCCTCGAATATTACGCAGCCTTTATGACTGTACGAGGTGGAGATATTGAAGCTGTAACCGTTCTTCAGGGCAGAGATGCCGTAAAGAGAAGAATGGCAGAGATTAAGCAGAAGGGTAAGGATGCACAGCCCAAGGAAATCAATATGTATCCCTCTCTTCAGGTTGTCAACGAAATGATGGCAAGAGGAATTGAGTTCCTGCCCATTGATATTTATAAGTCCGACGCAAATGTTTACAGAATAGAGGACGGAAAAATCCGTATGCCCTTCGGAGCACTTGCAGGTGTAGGTGAAAATGCGGCAATAGCTCTTGCCAAGGCGAGAGAAGGGGCAGGGGAGTTCGTCTCCATTGACGACTTTGCTCAGAGAGCATCTGCTTCATCCTCAACTATTGAAGCACTCAGACAGGTAGGAGCCTTCGGTTCTCTGCCTGAGACGAGACAGATGAGCTTATTTGATATGTAAAATATAAAAAAGGAAGTGCTTTTTATGTCAAAAATATTTGCCCACAGAGGCTTCAGCGGTAAGTATCCCGAAAACACAATGCTCGCCTTTCAGAAGGCAGTAGAAATCGGTGTTGACGGAATTGAGCTTGACGTACATCTTACAAAGGACAATGAGCTTGTTATCATTCACGATGAGGATATCAGGCGTACCTGCGACGGTGAAGGTCTTGTAAAGGATATGACTCTCGAAGAGCTCAGAAGGTTTGATGCTTCGGCTACCTTCAGAGGTGTATACGGCTTTTGCGGTATTCCCACACTCAGAGAATATTTTGAGCTTGTGAAGGATACAGATATTATCACCAACATTGAGCTTAAGACGGGTGTGTACGAATATCCCACAATCGAAAAGAGAACGGTTGAGCTTATTAAGGAATTCGGTCTTGAGGAGAAAATCATTTTCTCTTCCTTTAACCACTTTACAGTCAAGAGATGTGAGGAGATTGCACCCGAAATCAAGAGAGGCTTCCTTACAGGTGACTGGATTTATGATTTCGGTAAGTATACAAAGGAAAGAAACGTTCAGTGCTGTCACCCCTGGCATATTACATTAAGTCAGGCTGTTGTTGACGAAATGCACGCCCAGGGCCGTGAAATCAACACCTGGACAGTCAACGAATACGAGGATATCGAAAGACTTGCCGCAATGGGTGTAGATTCACTTATCGGTAACTTCCCCGACAGAATGATAGAGAAGCTTCGCTAAGGGCCAAGGGTCAAGGGCATAGGGCTAAGGTTTCCCGACAGGGTGGAACGGGTAAGATTCTACCCGCCGCGAAAGGATTAGTTATGATACCTTTTGTCATTCTGAGCTTTGCGAAGAATCTTAAGTAGGCAAAAGATTCTTCACTGCGTTCAGAATGACAGATAAAAACACAAATAAAGGAGAAAGTATTATGAAGAAAAATGATGTATTACAGGCTATCAAATTCGCTCTTTTTTCTGCTTCAGCAGGAATTATTCAGGTGGGTTCCTTCACCGTGCTCAATGAGGTTGTTAAGCTTCCTTACTGGCCGGCTTATCTGATTTCGCTTCTTTTATCTATTGTGTGGAACTTCACCCTCAACCGCCGTTACACCTTCCGTTCAGCTGCTAATGTACCCGTTGCAATGGCAAAGATTTTAGCATTCTATGCTGTATTTACTCCCGTTTCAACAATACTCGGCGATATGGCAACCGACGGCGGCGTTAACGAATACATAGTTCTTGCTCTTACAATGGCTTCAAACTTTATTCTTGAATTCCTTTTCTGTAAGTTCGTTGTTTACAGAAACCAGGAAAACACAATGGAGAAGAAAGAGAAATAAAATTTAATGCAGAATGCAGAGTGCAGAATGCAGAATTGCGTCCGACGGGATGGAAAAGTGTAAGGTTGTACCCGCCAAATTAAGTCCATAAATTAATAGTTTTCAGGGCGTCCGATGGGCGTCCTTTTTTATATTCAATTGAATCATAGAAACAGAAAAAAGGCACCTGACAGGTGCCTCTTAAGAAGATTTTTTATTATCCTTTCGGGGCGGGCAGAATTTCACTCATTCCACCCTGTTTGGCGCAATTCTGCATTCTGCACTCTGCATTCTGCATTAAGAAAAGCCTTCGGCTTTTCAGCTGTTCTCCATCATAATCTTATACGCCAGCTCTTCAAGCTGTTCAACACTTTCAAGCATACCTACCTGCTGTCTGTATGCGGCGGCACCCTTTATGCCCTTGATGTACCAGGCGGCGTGCTTTCTTGCCTCTCTGATACCTACTCTTTCGCCCTTGTATTCGCATATTCTCTTTATATGCTTTACCATAACTCTCATTCTCTCACTGACGGGAGGTTCGGGTAAAATTATTTCGTGTTCGAGATACGCCGTAATCTGACTGAATACCCAAGGTCTTCCGAGAGCACCTCTTCCAACCATAAGATAGTCGCAGTTGGTTTCCTCTATCATCTGTGCCGCAGAAAGTCCGTCGGTAATATCTCCGTTTGCGATAAGGGGTATACCGATGTTTTTCTTTACCTCGGAAATCATTCTTCTGTCAACGGGGGGAGCGTACATCTGCTGTCTTGTTCTTCCGTGAAGAGTTACGGCAGACATACCTGCTCTCTCGGCTCTCTGCGCCATTTCGATGCAGTTAATTGAATTGCTGTCCCAGCCAAGACGGATTTTCACCGTTACGGGAATATCAACGGCTTCCTTTACGCTTCGCATTATCTCCTCGGCAAGCTCAGGATTCTTAAGCAGTGCCGAGCCGCCGCCGTTACCTGCAATCTTAGGTGCAGGACAGCCCATATTTATATCAATAACCTCGGGATTATACTCGAGACAGCTTCTTGCACTTTCAGCCATTATCTTCGGGTCACTGCCGAAAATCTGTGCTGCGGCAGGGCGTTCCTTTTCCGAAAGGGAAAGTAGCTTTTTGCTTTTTCTGTCGCACATGGTAAGCCCCTTACTGCTGACCATTTCCGATACAACATAGGTTGCACCGTACTCCACACAAAGCTCTCTGAATGCCTTGTCTGCAACTCCGGCCATAGGTGCAAGGGCGGCTGAACGGGAATTTATTTCAAGATTTCCTAATTTCATTTATCATCTTCCTTTTTTATGCTTTTCTGATTATAGCACATATAAAATAAAATTAAAAGGGGGCTTGACAAAAAGAAAACATAGCATATAATAATATATGAACAACTGTTCAAATGACAATTTGACAAGGTGAGATTATGGAAAAAGAATATCTTATAATTGAAAATGATGAGGCCAAAAAGGTGGAGGAGTGTCAGCCCGATGAAGATGTGCTCTTTGACCTTGCCGAGCTTTTTAAAATCTTCGGCGACTCCAACCGTATAAGAATACTCTATGCTCTTTCGGGTACGGAGCTTTGCGTAAGCGATATTGCAAGAATTCTGGGCCTTTCTTCCTCAGCCGTAAGTCATCAGCTTCGCATACTCAAGGCATCAAAGCTTGTAAAATGCAGAAGAGAGGGCAAAATTATTTTCTATATGCTTGATGATGACCACGTGAAAGAGATTATTAACTTAGGATTGGAGCATGTGATTGAATGATGAAAGCTGACCGAAAAATACTTGTTGCTTTTCTTCTTAACCTGTTCTTTTCCGTTTTTGAGATTATCGGCGGTGCCTTTACGGGCAGTGTTGCTATTCTTTCCGATGCCCTTCACGATCTTGGCGATGCGGCGGGAATAGGTGTATCGTATTTTCTTGAAAGAAAGAGCAAGAAGGAGCCTGATGAAAACTATACCTACGGGTACTTAAGATATTCCGTTATGGGCAGTGTTATTACTACAACGGTGCTGACCGTCGGTTCACTTATTGTTATTTACAATGCCGTAAGGCGTATTATTGAGCCTACTGAAATCAACTATGACGGAATGATAGTCTTTGCCCTTGTTGGCACTGCCGTCAACTTTATTGCCGCACAGTTCACAAAAGAAGGAGACTCCCTTAACCAGAAGGCAGTCAACCTTCATATGCTTGAGGATATGCTCGGCTGGATAATTGTACTTGTGGGCGCAGTGATAATGAGATTTACGGATATCAGAATTATTGACCCGATTATGTCGGTGGCAGTGGCTGTGTTTATTCTTATTAATGCTCTGAGAAATCTTAAAGAAGCCCTTGACCTTTTTCTCGAAAAAACTCCCCGTAATATCTCCGTCAGTGAAATTGAAGAGCATATAAGGGAGATTGACGGTATAGCTGATGTTCACCATATTCATATATGGAGTATGGACGGCATAAATAATTACGCTACTCTTCATATTGTGACAGATAAAAATACAGGTGAAATCAAAGAAAGAGTAAGAGAAGAGCTTTCCGGGCACGGCATAGGTCACAGTGTTATTGAAACGGAAGGAACTGATGAGCACTGCCACGAAAAGAGCTGCCATGTAAGTCGCTCTGCCCATACACATCATCACCACCATCATCACCATCATCATTGATGCAGTTCACCTTGTCTGTCATCCTGAGCTGTGTAAGATTCTTCACTGCGTTCAGAATGACAAAATGACCTTATGATTATTTCAACCGCTTTTGAGAAATTTTACTCAAAGGCGGTTTTATATCTATCATTATTTTAAAAAATGTGTTATACTATATAACAATTAATTAAAAAGAGGTGTTTCAATGCGACTTCTTGTTATTGACGGCAACAGTATAGTTAACCGTGCCTTTTACGGTATCAAGCTCCTTACCAATAAAGAGGGACAGTTTACCAACGGTATTTATGGCTTTATGAATATACTTATCAAGCTTAAGGAGGAGTGTCAGCCCGACAGGGTTGCTATTGCCTTTGACCTTAAGGCTCCTACCTTCAGACATAAGATGTATGAGGAATATAAGGCGGGCAGAAAGGGTATGCCTCCCGAGCTTCGCAGTCAGATGCCTATACTCAAGGAGCTTCTTACGGCTCTGGGCTACGTTATTGTAGAAAAGGAAGGCTATGAGGCTGACGATATTTTAGGCACACTTTCCGCACAGTGTAAGGGCGATGATGTGTGCTTTGTTGCCACGGGTGACAGAGATTCTCTTCAGCTTGTATCTGATAACACAAGGGTGCTTCTTGCCTCCACTAAAATGGGCAAGGCTGTTACTACTGTTTACGATAAGGAAAAGCTTATGGAGGAATACGGTGTTGAGCCCAAGGGTATGATTGAAATCAAGGCTCTTATGGGTGACTCCTCCGATAATATTCCCGGTGTTGCAGGCGTAGGACAGAAGACGGCAGGGGACCTTATCAAAAATTACGGCAGTATTGACTATATCTATGAGCATCTCGATGAGCTTGATATCAAAAAGGGTGTTTATGAAAAGCTTTCAGCAGGCAAGGACAGTGCATATCTCAGCCGAGAGCTTGGTACAATCTGCCTTGAAGCGCCTGTTGATACGGATATGGACAGCTATGCTGTCGGTGAGGGTGATATTCAGAAAGCCCTTTCCCTTCTTGTTACTCTCGAAATGTTCGGAATAATCGAAAAGCTTAACCTTTCCAAAGAAAAAATCAATGCTCTTCCTAAAGAAGAAGCAAAGAAAAAGACCTGCAGAGAGGAAAGAGATTTACCTCTTCTCCTCGGTAAAATCAAAAATGAGGGCAGGGCATATTTCATCACTGATTATAAGGAAAACGGCTGTATAGATAAAATATGGTTCTCCTTCGATGATGAGGCTGTATATGTAAGTGCCGATTGCTTTGACTTTTCCGATTTTGTAAGAGATTTTCTTTCTTCCGACTACGAAAAGCATACAAGTGATATCAAGACTCTTTATAAATACGGCTTTAAGAAAAATATTGAGATTAAGAATATTGCTTTTGATACTGCACTTGCAGGTTATATTCTCAATCCCTCTGCTTCATCTTACGATGTAATAAGACTCTGTGAGGAGTATTCTGCTCTCTGCGATGTGAAATGCGAGGAAGAGGAAAAAGAAAAAGCACTTGCAGCTGCATCCTTTAAGGAGCTTTGCATAAAGCTTAGTGACCTTATTTCAGAAAACGGGCAGAATGAGCTTCTGTGTGAAATAGAAATACCTCTTGCAAAGGTTCTTGCCGATATGGAAATCACAGGCTTTCTTGTTGACAGAGAGGGTATAGAAAAATTCGGCGAGGTTATGGCTGATAAGGTTCAGGAGCTTACCGACAGAATATATGAAAGTGCAGGCTTCGAATTCAACATCAATTCACCTAAGCAATTAGGTGTTGCACTTTTTGAAAGATTAGGTCTGCCCTGCAAGAAAAAGACCAAAAGCGGCTACTCAACCAACGCCGACGTTCTCGAAGAGCTGGCAGGGGAGTACCCCATAGTTGCCGATGTTCTCGAATACCGAATGATTGCAAAGCTCAAGTCAACCTACTGCGAGGGACTTTTAAAGGTTATTGACTCTGACGGAAGAATCCGTTCAACTCTCAATCAGACTGAAACAAGAACGGGCAGAATTTCATCCACTGAGCCTAATCTTCAGAACATTCCCGTCCGTTCCGACCTTGGCAGAGAAATGCGCCGCTTCTTCACCTCAAGCGAGGGCAGATGCCTTGTGGATGCCGACTATTCACAGATTGAGCTTCGTGTTCTTGCACATCTTTCGGGCGACGAAATAATGATTGAGGCCTTCAATAACGGTGAGGATATCCACTCGATTACAGCATCTCAGGTGTTCAATATGCCTTTATTTATGGTTACACCCTTAATGCGAAGCAGAGCCAAGGCAGTTAATTTCGGTATTGTTTACGGTATCGGTGCCTTTTCTCTTGCAAAGGATATCGGCGTTACAAGAAAGGAAGCCGACAATTATATCAAGGGCTATCTTCATCATTACAGCGGTATAAGAAACTATCTTGAAAAGGTAGTTGACAAGGCAAGAGATGACGGCTTTGTCAGCACAATGTTCCGTCGCAGAAGATATCTGCCCGAGCTTACGGCAAGTAATAAGATGCTTCAGGCGTTCGGTGAACGAGTTGCTAAAAATGCACCCGTTCAGGGTACTGCCGCTGATATTATCAAAATTGCAATGGTCAGAGTTTACGAAAGACTCAGAAAAGAAAACCTTGATGCGAAGCTTATTATGCAGGTGCACGACGAACTGATTGTCGAATGTGCCGAAGGTGATAAAGCTGCAGTCGAAATCATTCTCAAGCAGGAAATGGAAAAGGCCTGCAAGCTTAAGGTAAAGCTTCTTGCCGATGTTCATTCGGGTAAGACCTGGTACGACGCAAAGGGCTGATTTTACACTTTTTCACAGGGCGAAAACACCACTTTTCACCACCGGAATTCTGTATCTCCTTCATTCTTAGGAATGAGGGAGATTTTTTGCTTTTTATGGCGAAAAAACTTTAAAAAAAGTCCAAAATATATGGTAAATACTGTTGACATTTTCAGCGTATAAGTTTATAATAAGTGTTACAAGGTGGGGAAAGTGACCATATAAGTGTCGGTCTAAGGTGATTTTTGGTGAAAATCAAAAGTTTTTTCCCGAAAGCGATTTTTTGAAAGAGAGGTGAATTGCGGTGTTTGTCGGTACCTATGAACATAATCTTGACGGTAAGAACAGAGTTTTTGTTCCCGTTAAGTTCAGAGAAGAATTAGGCGATAATTTTATCTATAAAATCTTCCCGTCAACTCATCCGTCAATTCAGCTTTTCAGTAAAGAGGCTTTTGAAGAGAACGCACTTTTATCCGTTCAGGGAATTACCCACCCCATTAAAATGAGAAACGCTCTTGCTAAAGCCTATCTCGGAACAGGTACTGCTTCTTATGACAGTCAGGGAAGAATAGTTATCAATCCTAAAATTGCCGAAAAGGCAGGAATTGAAAAGCAGTGCATTTTCGTTGGCTTCGGCTCTTACGTTGAGGTAATGAGTCCCGAAACCTATGACAAGTATCTTGAGTCTATATGTGAAGACAATATTGCCGATGAAGAGGCATTCAAGAAAGAAGAGGAAATCAGCCGTTCTTATGTTGCCGAGGGTAAATTCATCACCTTACCCGAAGGTTCACTTTAAGAGGTGAGCGGATGGAGTTTTCACATAAGAGTGTGCTTCTTGAAGAAACTATAGAGGCACTGAATATCAAAAAAGACGGAATATATGTTGACTGTACCTGCGGAGGAGCAGGACACAGCAGTGAGATAATAAAAAGACTCGACGGCGGCAGACTTATCGCAATCGATCAGGACCCTGACGCAATCGGGATTATAAAAGAAAGAATCGGCCACTACGACTGTGTAACCGTAGTGCACGATAACTTTTCTAACTTAAAAGATATTCTCCGCAACCTCGGTATAGAAAAGGTTGACGGAATCCTTGCCGATCTGGGCGTATCCTCCCACCAGCTCGATACGGCTGAGAGGGGCTTTTCCTTCCACAATGAAGCCCCTCTTGATATGAGAATGTCGCAGAAAGGCATTTCTGCCGCAGATATAGTAAACACCTATTCTCACAAGGACCTTACAAGAATTTTCAGAGATTACGGTGAAGAAAAATTTGCACCGAGAATTGCTTCTGCCATTATAAATGAAAGAGAAAGACAGGAAATTAAAACCACAACAGAGCTTGCAGAGATTATCAAAGCAGCAATACCCGCCGCAACAAGAAGAACCGGAGGGCATCCTGCAAGAAGAGTTTTTCAGGCACTGAGACTTGAAGTCAACGGTGAGCTTGAAAAAATAGCTTCGACACTTGGCGATATGTTCGCAAGTCTCAACGTGGGCGGAAGAATTGCAATAATAACCTTCCATTCCCTTGAGGACAGAATAGTAAAGAAGGCCTTCGCATCCTACTGTAAGGGCTGTGAATGTCCTCCGAGCTATCCCATCTGCGTCTGCGGAAAGACACCGGCAGGTTCATTGCCCTTTAAGAAGGTGCTTCCTTCCGAAAGAGAAATAGAAGAAAATCAGAGGTCAAGAAGCGCGACCTTAAGATGTGTGGAAAAAATAAAAGAAGATTAAAGTTTAATTTTTACGGGGTGAAAGAAGATGGCAGCGGAATACGCTTATAAATATGACTACGGCTATGCAGCAGCACCGGCACAGCCTCTTGAAAGAAAACAGGAGAAGCAGCCCGAATTACAGAGACTTACAAAGGTTCAGCCCAATGCCAAGGCTCTCGAAAAGCAGGCCAACAAGCAGCTTTTAAAAATTGCCGCAGCCTTTGCGGGTGTAATATTAATGTTCGGTCTTGTCTGCAACAGCTTCTGTGCAAGAGACGATGCCAAGAGAAGACTTGATGCCGCTAACGAAGCATACGTTATCTGCCAGGCAGAAAACAAAGAGCTTAACGCTAAGCTTACTGCTTTAAAGAGTGTTGAAAATATTGATAAGTTTGCCGTTGAAAAATTAGGTCTCGTTAAGGTTACGCCCGAGAACGAAATCTATCTCAGTGCAGGCGAAGGAAATCACGTTGTTTTATCTCAGAACGGCAACTGATACAAATAAAAAAGAAACATACTGAATATTATTAAAAGGGGACTGTATAAGCTTTTTAGTGTACAGCCCCTGTTTTGGAATTTACTGACGGGAGTGAAGAAGGGTGTATATAAGAATTTTCAAGGACAGAGTAAAGAGAAAAACCGATATGGTTTTCGTAAAAAGAGTCAGAAGTCTTATTGCTCTGTTTCTTGTTTTTTTCTTTTGCGTTAATTTAGGTGCAGTAGGATATATTATGGTTGTTCACGGCGAAGAATACCGCGAAGCAGCTGCACGTAATCAGCTTTATGATGAGACTATCGATGCTGTAAGAGGTACAATTTATGACCGTAATATGACTCCTCTTGTTACAAGCACATCGGCATGGATTTTATGTGCAAACCCCAATGAGATAAGAAAAAGCTTCAGAAACTACGATGAAGAATATCTGAAAGAGTTTTATACCTATGTTTCCAAAGGCGTTGCTAAGATACTCTCCGTAAAATCCAAGGAGATCAAGGCTCTTATTTCGAGAGAAGAAAGTCAGTATGTGCGAGTAAAGAAGGAGGTAACTCCGACACAGAAAATCGCGCTTCAGAGTTTCCTCGAAGAAAAATATACATTTCAGGTGCCCGTCGAAAGCACAAGCTGGGGCAAGACAGTAACTGAGCTTAAGGACAGATCTGTTACTCCCTCAAGATTTTTCTCCTATGAAAATGACAGTAAGCGGGTTTACACTCAGAACAACTTTGCTTCAACGGTAATCGGTGTTGTAAGTGCCGACGGCAACGGTGAAACAGGTATAGAAAGCTACTACAATTCACTTCTCAGAGGCGAAAGCGGAAGAATCGTAACGGCCAAGGACTCAAGAGGAAATGTCCTTGATTCCAATTATGAAACTGTTTTTGACGCAACGGACGGTATGGGTATCGTACTTACCATTGATGAAAATATTCAGTCCTACCTTGAAAATGCACTTGAGCAGGCACTTGAAAGCATAAAGCCCGACGGAGTTTACGGTATAGTAATGGATGTTGATACGGGTGCTATTCTTGCAATGAGTGATAAGCCCGACTTTGACCTTACCAATCCCAGAGAGCTTATTGATTCGGTAGATAAAACTACTCTTAAAGAGCTTAAAAAAGGAACAACAGAGTATAGCGAGGAATACAGCCGTCTTCTCTATGATCAGTGGAGCAGCTTCTGTGTTACCGATACCTATGAGCCCGGTTCAACCTTCAAGATTTTCACGGCTTCTGCCGCAATTGAAGAGGGTACGGCAAATCTTAATACAAGCTACACCTGCCGAGGTGCAACCCGTGTTGCAGACATAACCTACCACTGTGCTCAGAACAGAGCTCACGGAACACAGAGCCTTACTCAGATGCTTATGAATTCCTGCAACTGCGGCTTTATCAATGTCGGTCAGTCTTTGGGTGTTGATGCATATTACAAATACTTTGAGGCCTTCGGCTTTACTGAAAGAACGGGTATTGATATAGGTAATGAGGCGTATCCTTATGTACATAAGCAGGAAAATATGTCGATAGTTGATCTTGCAAGTACCTCTTTCGGTCAGTCTGTAAGAATAAGCCCCTTACAGCTTATTACCGCAACATCAGCCATAGCTAATGGCGGTAAGCTTATGAAGCCTTACCTTGTGGGCAGTATTGTTGACAGTGACGGAAATGTTGTTTCTGAAACAAAGCCTACCGTAAGACGAACCGTAATCTCCGAATCAACGGCGGCAACTGTCCGTTCAATGATGGAATCCGTTGTTGAAAGCGGTACGGGTAAGAACGCATATATTGCAGGCTACCGCGTAGCAGGTAAAACAGCTACAGCAGAAAAGCTTGATGACGGCAGTGACGAAGAAATCTACATTGCTTCCTTCTGCTGCTTTGCTCCTGCCGATGACCCCGAGATTGCAATTCTCGTCGGCGTTGATAATGCACCCGGCCCCTACAGAGGTGGCGGTGTTCTTGCGGCACCTATAGCAAAAGAGGTTATGGAAGCAACCCTTGATTATCTCAACGTTGAGCCTCAGTACACAGCAAAAGAGCTCGCTTCAATCAGCCGTGTAACTCCCGAGCTTGTAGGCAGAACTGCAAGTCAGGCAAAGGTAGCGGCAGCTGCTGAAGGCTTTACCGTAAAGGTAGTAGGCGACGGCGAAAGCGTCGTTTCACAGGTTCCCGCTTCGGGACAGAGTATTCCGAAGAACGGCGTAATTATTGTATATACAGAAAAAGACTCACAGTCACAGGAAGTTGAAGTTCCCGATTTTACCGGACTTACGGCATCTCAGGTAAATGTCAAGGGAGTAGAGAGCGGAATAAACGTTATCTTCTCCGGTCCTGCCGAGGCGGCGGGTGCACTGGCATATAACCAGGATATACCAAAAGGTACGGTAGTAGACGCAGGCTCAAATATTACGGTATATTTCAGACAGGAAAATATAGCGGTTGATTAAAACCATACAAGGTTTAACGGAGGAACATTATGCTTTTATCCCGATTGCTTTTTGAAGCAGACATTGAGTATAAAACCCAGGACAGAGATATAAAATATATTACCGACGATTCCCGTAAGGTAAGAGAGGATACTCTCTTTATCTGTCACGAAAAAGGGGAGACCTATGTCCGTCAGGCAATTGAGAACGGTGCTGTGGCAGTCATAGCACAAAAAGAGGTATGTGAAAATACAATTATAACCGAGGATACAAGAAAAACATATTCCCTTCTTTCTGCAGCATTCTTTTCTCACAGCCACAGAAAGCTGCGTCTTATAGCCGTAACGGGTACAAACGGAAAAACCACAGTAAGTACAATGATTTATAATATACTTACTATGGCAGGGTATAAATGTGCTCTTTTCGGTACGGTGTCAAACAAGCTTTGCGGCGAAGACAGTGCTTCTGAGCTTACGACTCCCGACAGCTTTTATATGCACGAAATGTTTAAGCATATGACAGAATGCAAAACTGAATTCTGTATAATTGAGGCATCCTCTCAGGGTCTTTGTCAGCAGAGGCTCTACGGCCTTGACTTTGAAATGGGTATTTTCCTTAATCTTACCGAAGACCACCTTGACTATCACGGCACAATTGAAAATTATAAAGAGGCGAAAAAAATACTCTTTTCACAGAGTGAGCTTTCAATTATAAATTATGATGATTTATATAAGGATGAATTTATTGCCTCAGCAAAGGGAAAAGTAAAAACATACTCTCTGAGAAGCAATGAAGCAGATTTTACTGCAAAATGTATCAAGTTTTCCGACGGCGTAACGGATTACGCAATTGTTTCCGATGGTCTTATCCACCGTATAAAGCTCAATATTCCCGGTAATTACAATGTCTCCAACTCAATGGCGGCAATAATTGCAGGTCTTTCAGCGGGCGTAAGCCTTGAAAGCGCTGCGGCGGCACTGAGAAGCTTTTACGGTGTCAAGGGGAGATTTGAAATTGTTCCCACGGACAAGGATTTCAAGATTATTATCGATTACGCTCACACTCCCGACAGTCTCAAGCAAGTGCTTCTGACTCTTTCTGACTTCCCGAAAAACAGAGTAATAACTGTTTTCGGCTGCGGCGGTGATCGTGAAAGAGAAAAGCGGGGAGAAATGGGCAGAATAGCCGCACTTTATTCGGATATGGTTATCGTTACAAGCGACAATCCCCGAAGCGAAGACCCCCACGAAATTATTGAAGATATAATTTCGGGAGTAAAAAACACAAAAACTCCTATGTTTATTCATCAGGACAGAAGAAAAGCTATAGCTTTTGCCTTGAAAACAGCTAAAGAGAATGATATAATTCTTTTGGCAGGTAAAGGCCACGAAACAACACAGGAAGTAAAAGGGGAGAATATTCCTATGGATGAAAGAAAGATCATTAAGGAATTACTCTCATAAAGATATCTGAAAGGAATGTTTTAAATGACAAGCACCGCAGCATTAATTATTTCACTTATTATATCCTTTGCCGTAACGGCACTTCTGGGTTATGTAATCATTCCCGTGCTTCATAACCTCAAATTCGGTCAGAATATTCTGACTGATATCGGTCCCAAATGGCACGCAAAGAAGCAGGGTACACCTACAATGGGCGGTATAATGTTTATTGTCGGTATTATCTTTGCAACGGCTATGACTTATCTTATCTGCAAGTTTACGGGCTTACAGATTTTTGCTGACCTTGATATTACAAGATATCAGCAGTACACAAGAATTTTTGTGGGCATACTTATGGCTTTCTGCTTTGCTCTTGTAGGCTTTGCCGACGATTATATCAAGGTTGTAAAGAAAAGAAATTTAGGCCTTACTGAAATTCAGAAGACTATTCCTCAGGTGCTTATTATTGCGGCATACCTTGCTTCGCTTATTATTAGTGAAAGCACATCAATGTTTGTTCCCTTCTACGGCAAGGTTAATTTTGATTCTGTCGGCGGAATCATTTTCTACTGCATTTTCAGTGTCTGCGTAATTTACGGTGCAATCAATGCCGTTAATTTCACCGACGGTATTGACGGTCTTTGCGGCAGTGTTACAATTCCTGTAGGTGTTGCCTTTGCCGTAATGGCACTTATTCAGCAGAACACTGCAGTGGGCATTCTCGGTGCTGCACTTGCAGGCGGCTGTGCAGGCTACGTTGTATGGAACCACTATCCCGCAAAGGTTATGATGGGTGACACGGGCTCAATGTTCTTAGGCGGACTTATTGTTGCTCTTGCCTATGCGATTGAGTGTCCTCTCATTCTTCTTCCCGTAGGTATCGTATACGTTATAGAGGCTCTCTCCGATGTTATTCAGATTGGCTCTATCAAAATCCGTAAAAAGAAGGTTTTCAAAATGGCCCCCATTCATCATCATTTTGAAATGTGCGGCTGGAATGAAAACAAGATTGTTACCGTATTCAGTGCAGTTAGCCTTATCGGCTGCATAATCGGTGTTGCAGTAATGTATTATACATTCTGATTCTTAGTTGTTTTTTGAGGAAATATCTCCTCATAGTAGGGTGGTGAAAAACTATGTTAAAAGGTAAACTGTTAAAAAAAGGCAGGATTTTTAAAAATGTAAGAACCAATTTCATACAGCAGGGAAGCTTTGATGTGGTTTTCGCCTGTATCGTTCTTCTTTTATTCACTATCGGTATTATAGCTATGTATTCGGCAAGCTATGCCTATGCAAACTATAACCGGGGCGATTCAAACGAATTCTTTGTTTCTCAGCTTCAGAATGCTCTTGTGGGCTTTCTTGCAATGGCAGTGCTGAGTAAAATTGACTATAAAATATATAACGGCAGATTTGCTCTTCTTGCCTATTTCGGTACAGTTGCGGTTCTTGTGCTGACTCTTATTGTAAATATCGGCTCCGATGCGGAAACAAGCCGTTGGCTTTATATCGGTCCTGTTCAGGTTCAGCCCTCTGAATTTGCTAAGTTTACTCTTATTATCGTTATGGCTTATATGATGTGCGTTATGAAAAATGCACTCAGAGCGCCGAAAAATAAGGTCGGTAAGTTCACTCCCGAAAAAGACGGGCTCACGGGCTTTGAAAAGAAAATCTTTTCCTTTGCAAGAACACCTTTCTCGGCTTGTGTGTTACTTGCAATTGTAGCTGTATCATATTTCGGACTTGTTCTTCTTGAAAAGCACTACTCGGCAGCTATTCTTCTTATGCTTATGGCTATAGCGATGACATGGCTCAGCGGCACAAAAAAGGTTTATTTTGCTATGGTTTTCGGTGCAATTGCCGCTGTAGTTGCCGTTGTAATTATAAAACCCGACATTCTTGACGGCTTCGGATTTGCCGCCAGCCGTATTATGTGCTGGCTCGACAAGGATAATCCTCTCTATATAGAAAACCGCCGTCAGACCGTCAACGGCCTTTATGCAATCGGCTCAGGCGGACTTTTCGGTGTGGGTCTGGGTAACTCCAAGCAGAAGCAGCTTTACATTCCCGAGCCTCAGAACGACTTTGTTTTCCCTGTTTTCTGTGAAGAGTTCGGCTTTATCGGTGCAGTGGTTGTAATTGTGCTTTTTGCCGCTCTTATCTGCCGCGGCTTTGTAATTGCAGCCAAGTGTAAAAACTATTTCGGTTCACTTGTTGTAATAGGCATAATGATTCAGATTGCCTTGCAGGTAATAATAAACATCGCCGTTGTTACTGACCTTATACCCAATACGGGTATGGCTCTTCCCTTCTTCAGCTACGGAGGTACGGCACTATTGGTGCTTCTTGCTGAAATGGGAATTGTTCTGTCGGTTTCAAGGGATTCAACCGTAGAAAAAGAATAAGTGATGTATCAGCTATAAAAAGGGGAGTATAAAGATGAAAATTTTATTTGCAGCAGGCGGCACAGGCGGTCATATCAATCCTGCTCTTGCCGTTGCAGGAGAAATCAGAGAAAGATATCCCGATGCAGAAATACTTTTCGTAGGTGCAAAGGGCAAAATGGAAACAAAGCTTGTACCTAATGCCGGCTTTGACCTTAAAACAATAAGAATTGCAGGCTTTCAGAGAAAGATTTCCGTTGAGAATATTATAAGAAACATCCTTGCAGTTTTTTATCTTCTTACATCTTCTTCGGCTGTAAAGAAGATAATCAAAGGCTTTTCTCCCGATGTTGTTGTGGGCTTCGGCGGATATGTAAGCGGCCCTGTTTTAAGAATGGCGGCAAAGATGGGTATTCCTACGGCTATTCATGAGCAGAACGCCTTTCCCGGTGTTACCAATAAGACTCTCGCCAAGGCTGTTGACCGTGTAATGCTCACGGCTGCTGAGGCAGAAAAATACCTTCAGTGCAAGAATCCTCCCGTAGTTACAGGCCTTCCCGTAAGAGGCGAAATGCTCAGAGCTGACAGAGATATTTCAAGAGCAGAATTAGGCGTAAAGGACAATCAGCTTCTTGTGCTTTCAATGGGCGGCAGTCTCGGTGCGGCTACAATCAATAATGCGATGGTCGATATTATCTCTGACCACCATAAAAACGAAAACCTTTATTTCCTTCATGCAATGGGACAGTACGGACTGTGGGTTCCCGACAAGCTTAAGGAAAAGGGTGTTGATACTGAAAAGGCAGGGAATGTTGAAATCCGTGAATACATAAGCGATATGGACAGATGTATGTCTGCTGCCGATGTGGTTATCTGCCGTGCAGGTGCAAGCTCACTTTCAGAGCTTCAGGCTCTCGGTAAGGCATCAATCCTTATTCCTTCACCCAATGTTGCCGAGAATCATCAGTATCACAACGCAATGGCTCTTGTAAACAAGGGCGCAGCATTCGTTATTGAGGAAAAAAATCTTACCAAAGAAAAAATGAACGAGCTTTTCCTGTCTCTTATAAACAGTGAGAGCCTCCGACATCAGACAGAGAATAACGCTAAGGCTATGGCTCACTTTGACGCAAAGGAGAAAATAGCAGATATTGTACTTTCTCTTATAAAATAAATAAAACAAAAAATAAAATCACAGTTTTCACTCTTTTTGCATAGAATGGGTTGAAAGGTGTGATTTTATGGACAGTTTAATCATAAACGGCGGCAGAGCCTTAAGGGGAGAGACCTTGGTTCAGGGCTCGAAAAACAGCTCACTTCCCATTCTTGCCGCGACAGTCCTTGTGGGCGGTGTATGTGAGATAGAAAACTGTCCCGACCTTACGGACGTTGATGCGGCGGTAAAAATACTCAGGCATCTCGGCTGCAAAGTAAAAACAGGAAATAACACCGTTACCGTTGATTCTACGGATATATCGTGCTATAATATTCCCGATTCACTTATGCGTGAAATGAGGTCGTCTATAGTCTTTCTGGGTTCTATTGCGGGAAGAATGGGAGTTGCGGAGCTTTCTACACCGGGAGGCTGTGAAATAGGTCTGAGACCCATTGACCTTCATCTGAGCTCTCTTAAGGCTATGGGCTTTCGTATAGATGAAGGCTACGGCTACATAAGGTGCGTGAGGGAAAAGGAATACGAGGATACGGTTATCAGTCTTTCTTTTCCCAGTGTCGGAGCAACGGAGAATATTATTCTTGCTGCTGCACTTTCAAAGGGGAGAACCGTAATTCTCAACGGTGCAAGAGAGCCTGAAATATATGACCTTGCCTCTTTTCTTTGTGAGTGCGGATGTAAGATTGATATGCGCTCTCAGGGAACAATAATAATTGACGGCACAGAAAGGCTACACGGCTGCCGATACAGAGTAATGGGCGACAGAATTGTTGCACTGACTTATATGGCAGGAGCGGCAATAACCGGCGGAGATGTGGTTTTAGAGGGTGTCAACACCTGTGATTTCGTTTCCGTTTTACCTGTGTTCAGAGGTGCAGGCTGTCATATAGAGGATAAAAAAACGTCCCTCAGAATAAAGGCTGATAAGAGACTCAGAGCAGTCCGTGACATAAGAACAATGCCCTATCCGGGCTTCCCCACCGATGCACAGGCTCCGATAATGGCAATGCTTACGGCGGCAGAGGGAACAAGTGTAATAGTTGAAAATATATTCGAAAGCCGATTCAAGCACGTAAGTGAGCTTGCAAGAATGGGCGCAAGGATAAAAATAGAGGGCAAGGTTGCTCTCGTTGACGGTGTAGAAGAGCTATACGGTGCTACCGTTTATTCGCCCGATTTAAGAGGCGGTGCGGCACTTGTAACAGCAGGTCTTTTTGCCAAGGGCAGTACAGAGGTTTGTGCTGTCAGTCATATTGACAGAGGCTACGAAAAAATCGAGGAAAGTCTTAAAAGCTTAGGTGCAGATATTAAACGTATAAATAAAGCTTAGATTATTCATATTGATTTTTAAGGCAGCTGTCACAGGTTGCCTTATATTTTTTTGAAAGGAGTGTTTTTATGAAGGGTAACGATAATAATTATTTCGGATACAGTGAAAAGAATGTGGGCAGAACAGTTCAGAATGTTACCTCGGATATGTGGGAGCCTATAAGTACAGGCTCACCTGCAAAAAAATCTGCACCTTCACAGCGTTCTTCTCAACCGCAGAAAGATACTCCTGTCAGAAAAAGTCCTGCACCGAATAAAAAGTCAGGAACACAGAATAAGAGTGCATCTTCTTCAAAGAGCAAATCGCCTGACAGAAAAAAGCAGACAAAGAAAGCACCTGTAGATGTAACTCAGGACAGAATTTCCGAGGGCGGAAGAAAATCTGCACCTAAAAAGCAGATAAAGCCCGAAGAAAAAAAGAAAAAGTCTGCCCCTAAGAGCAAGAAGAATGCTGTCGGTTCAAAAAAGCGTGAGCCTAAGGGCAGAGACACGAGAAGTCTTGAACAGCAGAGACAAAAGCAGAGAGCAAAGAATCTCAACAAATCGAGACTCGAGTACAATGAACAGAGAAAGTCCGGACACTCTCATGATGATATAAGCAAGGACACCATAAGGCGAAAGAGAAATAAAGCAAAGATTATCGCTGTTGTAACCACATTTATTGTTGTGCTTTTTGTGGCAGGCTTTATCGGAGCTTATGCCTATACGGAGGGTGCGCCCATTGCCGTTATCAGTATTGAGGGTGAAAGCCGGTATAAAGACAAGAAAATAATTGAGGCCGCCAATGTGTATTCGGGACTTAATATGCTCAGCGTCAGAGAAAAAGCAGTAAACGAAGCGGTAACGAAGAAGCTTCCCTATATTTCTGAGGTAGAGGTAGACTATCAGCTTCCCGACACTCTTCTTCTTAAGGTTACGGCAACTGAGGAAAAATATCTTATAACCAACGGTGAGGGATATATCTGCGTAGACGGGAAGGACAAGGTAGTCTCTGTTAAAAAGAAAAAGCTCACTGAGGGAAGATATCGCCTCACGGGCTTCGAGGAGCAGACAGCTGCAGCAGGTGAGCAGTATATTCCGAGCGAAAACAACCTTGAAAAGTATAATAAAGCCAAAGAGCTTGTTGCGGCTCTCGAAAAGGTTGAAGGCTTTTCAAGCGGTGTTGTTGACCTTGCTAACCTTAAGGATATCACTTATACCTATGATTCGAGAATAAGGATTTATCTCGGTGAGGGTGAAACTCCCGATAAGCAGCTGAGTCTTGCAATGGAGGTTATAAAAGACAGTGCCTCCGAAGGACAGACAGGCTATATTGATATGCGTTTCAGTGATAAAGCATATCTGGCTCTGGGCAGTATGGAGATACATTAAGCTGCAGAAAACACCTTATATCCTCAGCTTTTACAAAAAATTAAGCAAATTTATTAAATCTTCTGCTGATTTATTATTGTAATTTTTGAAAAGGCGTGTTATAATAACTTGAATAATAAGTTGCTATGCCCTTTTTTGAGCATGGTTCAAAATTAAAAACTGCTTTAATTCAAATATATTTTAGGAGGAAGTAAAATGGCTTTCATAATGGATAACGAAAATATTTCTTATAACCAGATTAAAGTTGTCGGTGTCGGTGGCGGCGGCGGTAATGCTGTTAACGGAATGGTTGAGTCCGGCATTGTCGGCGTAGAATTCCTTTCAATCAATACTGACAGACAGATTCTTGAAAACTCAAAGGCAACACATAAGATTCAGATCGGTGAAAAGGTTACAGGCTGCATGGGTGCAGGCGGTGATCCTGCAATCGGCAGAAAGGCTGCTGAAGAAAGCCGTGACGTAATTGCTGATGCACTCCGTTCAACCGATATGGTGTTTATCACCGCAGGTATGGGCGGCGGTACAGGTACAGGTGCAGCTCCCGTTGTTGCAGAAATTGCAAGAGAGCTCGGCGCACTTACAGTAGGTATCGTTACAAAGCCCTTCAAGTTTGAAGGTAAGAAGAGAATGCAGCAGGCAGAAGACGGCATCAGAGAGCTTGAAAAGCATGTTGACAGCCTTATTGTTATTCCTAATGAAAGACTTAAGCTCCTGGGCGACAAGTCACTTTCAATGAAGGATGCCTTCGGTAAAGCCAACGATGTACTCTGGCAGGGTGTCAAGAGTATTTCTGATACAATCAAGGTTCCCGGTTATATCAACCTTGACTTTGCTGATATCAAGAGCGTAATGAAGGATGCAGGTCTTGCTCATATGGGTATCGGTTCAGGCAGAGGTGCAGACTGTGCAGCCGAGGCTACTAAGCAGGCTATCACAAGTCCTCTTCTTGAAACAGCTATCGACGGTGCAAGCGGCGTTATCATCAACGTTACATGTTCATCCGATATGTCACTTGATATGATTGAGCAGGCAGGTACACTTATTTCTGAGGCAACTCATCCCGATGCAAACATCATCTTCGGTTCTGTATTTGATGAAGATATGGGCGACGAAATGCGTATTACAGTTATCGCTACCGGCTTCGGTATGAAGAAGACTGAGGAAGCTGCTCCCGTACAGTCGGGCACATTCGCAGCAGCTCAGGCTCCTGCTCAGCAGGGTGCTGCTCCCGAATTTATCAGCCAGTCAACAAGAACAGCCGGCGGTTCAATCTTCGGTGTAAACAATGATGCAGTTGATTTTGCTTCAACAAAGTTCGGTCAGAGCTTCGTTTCAATCTTTGAAAAGGCAAGTCAGGCACAGGCAGAGGAAAAGGCTTCAGTATTTGAAGCACCTGCTGCTGAGGCACCTGCAGCTGCTGAAACTGCACCTTCACAGGCTTTCGACGTAATCGAAACACCTCCCAAGAAGAGCGGTTCAATCTTCGATGATCCCGATGAAGATGAAAGTGATGTTCTCCCCGTATTCAAGGGCAGAAATATCTTTGGCAATAACTGATTTTCCGATATAAAAAAGACCTGTCTGAAACGGCAGGTCTTTATTTGTATTTAATTATATTATAATTGTAAATATTATAAAAATACTCTTGACCTTTTGCACATTTTCTGCTACTCTAATATTATCTATTAGTAGGTCTTCAGGAGGAATATAAAAAAATGAATTTATCAAAAAACAAGATTAATATAATTGTCATTGTGGCTCTTATTATAATATGCGGAGGCTCTTTCGTAGGTGTAAGAGCTATGAGTAAAAATCTTGATAAGGAGACAACGGCACCCACAAGTTATGCAGCTTCAACCGTAACACCTACAACAGCTCCTTCAACTACGGTGCCCGTTATTACTGAGCCTACAACTTTTATTGATTTAACTGCTACAACTGCTCAGAATACAATTACTACCTTTGCTATCGGAACTACTGTTCCCACAACCACTGCGGCTACAACAACTACTGAAGCTACGACTACAACCGAGGCAACAACCACAACAAAGCCCACAACAACAAAGCCCACAACAACAAAGCCTACAACAACAAAGCCTACTACAACTAAGGCTCCTGCTACTACAAAGGCACCTGCAACAACCAAGCCCGGCAATTCGAATGTAGGTAACGGTATTATTTTTGATGAAGGTCTTGCAGGTTATCAGTACAATACAAACGAAAATTATTATTATACAAGCTCTGACCCTTGGCAGAGACAGTTCGGTTATAATGAATTGTTTGACATCGGTGCCGGCTTTGTAAGCATCTATATGGACACCATGAGATGTAAATTTGAATACGGCGATAAGGACTGGATGATTCAGTTCTGGAAAGGCCAGTACGGTCTTGTGTTCGTAGGTCACGAGGTTGGTGTTTATACAAAGCCTAAGGACAGAACTACTGAGCACTATGATGCAGCAAGTAATGAAGAAGCTCTTTATATGGAGCTTTACGGCTACCGTGACGGCGAAGAGTTATACCACAGAGACTATGGCAAATACTGGTGGTGTACAGGCTTCGTGCCCGGAACACTTGACAATCTTACCGACCGTTCCGAGCTTTCTCTTGAGGTGCGTATCACTATGAAGGACCGTAAGATGCTCAATGCTTTCTGTGAGTCTCTTGATGCAAACGGACTCGAAGAGGGCGAGGATTATAAAGTAAAGGGCCTTGACGTAACAGTCAACTGGTAATTTGCATAAAAAATAATCCATAAAAATGTCTGATTTTTAAAAAAATATTTTAAAAAATATTGATTTTCAGTACTACATATTGTATAATTATTTAGATGGTTGTATATTAAAGCGCAATGCTTTTAATATAAATCTTTAGAAAGGATGGACTTTACATGAAAAAGATTTTAAGCGTTCTTGTAGTGGCTATGCTTTGCGTATGCATGATGGCTCCTTCTGTAGCAGCTGTATCTGTTGCTGATATCGAAACAGCTCTTTCCGATATCGAAACAATCGACTTAAGCGATATTACAGATATGCTCGAAGACTATAACTCACAGCCCACTGAAGAAGACGAACTCGAATCAGCAATCGTTGGCGGTTTATCTTCACTCTTTGGCTTCGACGTTTCAGTTTTCGTTTCAGAAGACGCAGATGCAGCAGCATTTGATGAACTTTTCAGTGGTTTTGATGCATCGAACCTCAACTCAGTTCTCGGCCTTGTTTCAGAAACAATGGCAGGCGCAGGCATTGACCTCAGCACATTCAGCCTTAACTCTGACGGTGGTTTTGATATCACATCTGTTCTCAGCAGCTCAGCAGTTCTTGCAGGCGGCGAAGCAGGTACACAGGATTTAGCTGTTACAGTTACTAACCTGACAGCAGGTCTTGCAGAAACACTTAAGAGTGGTCTTACAGCTCTTGGTCTTGACACTGCAACTATCGAAGGTATCCTCGATAATGAAATCGTTAACTTCTTTGCTAACATGTACATTGGCTTCATCGGTGAAGTTGAAGAAACAACAACTGAAGAAACAACAACTAAGGAAACTACTACAAAGAAGCCCGCAGTTGTTACAACCGAAACACCTAAAACAGGTGACACTTCATCAGTTGTAGTTGCTGTTGCAACTCTTGCCCTCGCTTCAGGTGCTGCTCTTGTATGTCTCAAGAAGAAGGAAGACTGATTGAAATTTTAACTTTTCTAGAAAAGCTATAATTTAACACTCCTCGGAAGAGGAGTGTTTTTCTTTGTCTTCAGGGGAGAAGGAAATATGTTTTTTATAGGGCTCTGACGGTCAGGGTGGGAGAAGGGAAAGCACTGCTTTGAATTCAGAGGGTAGTAGGAGTGGGCGGCGGCGAGCCGCACCTGTGCCTGCGAAGCAGCGCACAGGTCATTTGAGTGGCTGTGCCACTCAAATGGAAAAAGCGCGACTGCGTCGCACTTTTTCGCGGCCCGCCGCCGCCCACCGCCTGCATAAACTTAAAAGCATAACTTCCTCCCCACCTCAGTCGGCGAAGACGACAGTCCTCTCGAAAAGAGAGCCAAAGCCTTTCTCCCTGAGGAAGGTGTCAGCTGCGTTGACTGAAGGAGCTCTTCGTGATAACAAGAAAAAAGAAGAGACGGCCAATGACCGTCCCTGCCGAATATATTTTTATTTAAAATTCTTTGTGGAGAGGGAATAACCTGCCCTTCACCACTTCTGTTAAACGCGATGGCAAATTCAGTTAACAACATTCCTCGGTTTACCGTCAAGAAACGCCTTAATGTTTCCCTCAAAAATATTCATCAGCCTTGTTCTTGCCTCAAGACTCGCCCATGCGATATGAGGAGTGATGTAACAGTTGTCGCATTTCAGAAGAGGGTTATTTTCATTTGCAGGTTCCTCTGAAAGCACATCAAGACCTGCTCCTGCAATTATACCCTTGTTAAGTGCTTCTGCAAGGTCATTTTCATTTATAACCGGACCTCTTGAGGTGTTGATAAGGTATGCTGTATTTTTCATCTTTTTAAGGAATTCAATATTTACAAGTCCTTCAGTTTCGGCTGTGAGAGGACAGTGGAGAGAGATAACGTCGCTTTTTTCTGTTACCTCATCAAGTGATACGAAATCCACCTGACCGAAACCGTCATATGTTCTTGTGTTAGGCGAATAAGCGATTACCTTCATACCGAAGGCATTAGCAATATTTGCAACGGCAGAGCCTATTTTTCCGAAGCCTATTATACCGAAAACCTTGTTACGAAGCTCTGTGAGGGGAGTCTTCCAGTAGCAGAAATGCTCACATCTGCACCACTCACCTTCTTTTACACTGTCATTATGTATGGCTACACTGTTGGTCATTTCAAGAAGAAGAGCAAATACAAGCTGAGCTACACCGTCGGTGCTGTAGGCGGGGATATTTGAAACGGGTATGCCTTTTTCTCTTGCGTAGGCTACATCAACTACATTGTAGCCGGTAGAAAGGGTAGCAATAAACTGAAGCTTAGGCAAAGCATCAATGATTTCCTTTGTAATAAGCTTTTTATTTGTAACGACGATTTCTGCATCAATACATCTTTCTGTAACCTTGTCCTGAGGTGTGCTGTCATATACGATATATTCATCTACGGTGTCCTTTAACCAATCCCAGGATAAATCGCCGGGATTTTCTGTATATCCGTCAAGAATTACAAGCTTCATTATAAATACCTCCTGTATGCTTTGTAAGATTATATCACAAATCATCGGGAATGTATATAGTTTAATAGGACTTAATATAATTAAAAAATGAAAAACAGACAATAAATTTTTTCAAAATTAAAAAAAGGGTTGACCAAAACGAGTATATAATATAAAATAAAAATGTATAATAATGTAAAATAGCGGTTGTATGTGTTTTTGGCAAAAACATTAAACAGAGGTGAATGTTTTGAGAAAAGAAAAAAGCATTCGTTACAGCCTGAATGCTTCGGCGTTTTTCTGCTTTCTCGTGGCTCTGGCTCTGGCAGTATTGCTGAGAGTTTTTAAAAATGATGCGTTTCTTCAGTGGTACAGCAAGTATACGGATACGCTTTTGTCCTACGAACTGTGGATGCAGACCTATGGCGCATCTGCTGTTTCCGTAATATTTATTCTGCTTAATTATGTTGTAAAAGCAGTTATTCCCTGGTTTCCTATTTCCTGTATATGTGTAGCTGCAGGTGTGCTTTTCAGCTGGTACTACGCTATACTGATTAATATTGCAGGTCTGATAATTCTCTTTTCAATAAAATTTGCATGGGGCAGAAGGTTCGGCGGAGGCAATGCCGAAAAAATTCTTGAGCTATATGACAGAGCCCACGAGTTTATTGATAAAAGTAAGATAGGCTCACCTATTGTACTCTTTGTTCTGCGTCTTATTCCCGTTATCCCTGTTAATTCGGTAAGCGGTCTGTACGGGTCAACGGATATATCATATCCGAAGTTTATAATTGTATCCCTTGCAGGCTTTTCATATAAGCTTTTTTCCTACACGATAATCGGCAGAAATGTATTTGACCCTGCTTCAGCAGGCTTTATCGGTCCTTTTATTGCACTTTCGGTGATGTCAGGTCTGATATTACTTGCTATGAGCGGCATGCTTAAATTATCGTGGCTTACAAAAAGATAAAATCAGAGAGAGGTTGATTGAAATGATAAATTCAAAAGAAATGGAAGTCCTTTTAAAAGAGCGTAAGCTTGACGGCGAATTCTCTACCGTATATGAAAGCAGTGCTTATGAAACACAGTACACAAGATTTCTTGAGGTGCTTTCAGCATTCCGTGAGCTTTTTGATAAGGGCGGAGACAGAGAGGTAGGTCTTTTCTCTGCACCGGGAAGAAGCGAAATCGGCGGCAACCACACTGACCACAACCACGGCCTTGTTCTCGCAGCAGGTATCAGCCTTGATGCAATCGCTGTTGCTGCAAAGAATGACGAAGGTGTAATCCGCATTAAATCAGCAGGCTATCCTCTTGATGAGGTTTCCTGTAATGACCTTGAGGTAAAGGAAAAGGAAAAAGGAAGAAGTCAGTCTATTATAAGAGGCATTGTCGCACGCTTCAAGGCTCTCGGATACAATGTAGGCGGCTTCGATGCAACAACCGCATCACAGGTTCTTTCAGGCTCAGGTCTTTCCTCGTCTGCAGCTTTTGAGGTGCTTGTTTGCACAATGCTCAACCACCTTTATAATGACGGCAAGGTTGACCCCGTTGAAATTGCGAAGATTTCACAGTACAGTGAAAATGTATATTTCGGCAAGCCCTGCGGCCTTCTTGACCAGATGGCTTGTTCTGTAGGCGGCTTTGTATCAATTGACTTTGAGGATACAGATAAGCCTGTAATCAATAAGATTGACTTTGATTTTGCTTCCTCAGGTCATTGTCTGTGCATTGTTGACACCAAGGGCAGCCACTCAGATTTAACCGACGAATATGCAGCCGTAAGACTCGAAATGGAAAGTGTTGCAGGCTATTTCGGTAAAAAGGTTCTTCGCGAATGCGCAAAGGAAGATGTTATTAAGAACGCAGGCGATATTGCTCAAAAGCTCAGCGAAAGAGCAGTTATAAGAGCTCTTCATTTCTACGGTGAGAACGAAAAGGTTGTTCTTCAGGCAGAGGCTCTCGGCAGAAAAGACTTTGAAGAATTCAAGAAGCTTATTATCGCCAGCGGCAGATCCTCATATATGTACAACCAGAATGTTTATACCTGTAAAGCTCCGAAGAATCAGCCCCTTTCACTTGCACTTGCAGTAAGTGAGCAGATTCTTGACGGTAAGGGCGCCTGGAGAGTACACGGCGGCGGATTTGCAGGAACAATTCAGGCTTTCGTGCCCGTGGAGCTCGTTAAGGAATACACCGATGCAATGAAATCAATTTTCGGTGACGATTCATGCTATGTTCTTTCAATCAGACCCTACGGCGGAGTGCAGATTAAATAATACATATTAATTAAAGCGGATAAAAAAGAATAGGAGAAAATTGGATGAAAAAAGTTCTTAAACTGTTTCTTTGCACACTTATGTGTACGGCAGTGATTTTATCTTGTATGCTTATAAGCTGTGCGGCTTCTTTGGGGAAGGTTAATAAATTGTCTGTTTCAAAGGTGACGGCGGCGACGGTTTCTCTTAAATGGAAAAAGGTTTCGGGCGCAACAGGCTACCGTATTTACAGATACAGCTCCTCTAAGGAAAAATATGTTTTTATCGGTAAGACCAAAAAGCTTAAGTATACCGATGATTCACTTTCTGCGGCCAAAACCTATAAGTATAAAGTAAGAGCCTATAAGTCAAAGAAGGGGAAGGATGACTACGGTGCATATTCTTCTGTTGTCAAGGCTAAAACTAATCCTAAGCAGGTCAAAAAGCTCAAGGCTTCTTCTGTTACAACAAGCTCTTTAAAGCTGTCTTGGGCAAAGACTTCGGGAGCTAAGGCGTATGAGGTCTTTATTTATGACAGTACAAAAAAAGCATATATTTCCGAAGGCACTACAAAGAAAACAAGCTTTACTGTTAAGTCACTGAGACCGGGAACAAAATATAAGTTCAGAGTTGCCGCATACTATACGAGTAACGATGTAAAAAAATACGGCATCAGATCCTCTGCGCTCAGCGTTACAACCAAGCTCGGTACAGTTTCGGGAATAACCGTTAATGATATTACCTCTAAATCGTATACACTTAAATGGAAAAAGGTTTCGGGTGCTACTGAATACCAGATCAGAAAGTATAGCAGTGAATACAAGGAATGGCTTGATTTTGCCACTACCAAAAAGACTACATATACTGTAAAAGGACTTTCTTACGGCAAGTCTGCCAAGTATCAGATAAGAGCTGTAAACGACCTGACTGAAGGTAAGTATTCGAAGTCTGTAACTGCAATGACTCTTGCAAAGGCTCCAACGAATCTTAAAGCTGCTACGGATACCAAAACCGTAACACTTACCTGGAAGGCAAGCGGTAAGAGCACAGGCTATGAGATTGAACGTTATAATACAGCCAACGGTACATGGGTTCTTGCAGGCACCTCGGTAAATCCCACCTTTGCTGATATTTCTCTCAGTAAGGTCGGTACATACATTTACAGAGTAAGAGGTTACACTCAATCCGGTGATAATAAGTTTTATACCGAGTATTCTGAAACAGCGGACATTTTCTTTGAAAGCACAGTCGAAAGCGGAAGTATCTACAACGAAGAGCTTTCAGCAAGCGGTGTTGTGGGCTATCTCTATGACCCCAACGAGAATTGCTTCTACACGGCTGATGACCCCTGGCAGAGGAGTGTCGGTTATAATGAGATTTTTGACGTGGCTTCTCCCGTTGCTTTTATTGACTTTGATACTGTAAGACTTAAGTTTGACTACAAGAACAAGGACTGGATGATTCAGATATGGAAGGGTCAGTACGGTCTTGCCTTCTACGGAGCAGAAATCGGAGTATATAACAAGCCGAAGGACAGAACCCTTAAGCATTATGATGCAGCTTCCGATAACGAGCGTCTTAAGATGTCAATGGATTTTTATGAGTATAAAGACCGTCTTTTCGGTAATGACGGTTGGGAAAAGAAATTCTCAAGACCCTATGCGTCCTATTGGTGGTGCACAGGCTTTATTCCCGGTAATGTGGGCGGAGATTTCGGCTCACTGCGTGTTGATGCAAGAATCACCGCTAAGGATTACACTATGCTCAGCGGTATCACAAAGGCTCTCAGAGAAAACAGTATTCAGTACACTACAAGCGGTCTGAATGTTTATTTTGAATACCATTAAATATCAGAAAAGGAAAAGCGGGCAGAACGGTTGTTTTGCCCGTTGCTTTATATGCTCTTCTGCTTTTTGTTTCTTTAATCAAAATTATTTCGTCTTCTATTGATTTTTATTTTTATAACTGATATAATATTGTACAAGTGTGCAAAACTCTATTTTTGGAGGTAAAGATATGAAAAGAATTGAAATTGCAAAGCTTTATGAATGTGCCGAAAGCTACACTGAAGGCACCGTTAAAGTATGCGGCTGGATAAGAACTAACAGAGACTCTAAGGTTCTCGGCTTTATGGAAATCAATGACGGCAGCTGCTTCAAGGGTGTTCAGATTGTTTTTGAAAAAGAAAAGATTGATAACTTCGCTGAGGTTGCAAAATATAACGTCGGTGCAGCGGTAATTGTCGAGGGTAAGCTTATTCTTACTCCCGAAGCAAAACAGCCCTTTGAAATCAATGCTACTAAGGTTGAGCTTGAAGGTGCATCTGCTCCCGAATATCCTCTTCAGAAGAAGAGACATTCTCTCGAGTACTTAAGAACGATTGCGCATCTCCGTCCCAGAACAAACATATATTCAGCTTCCTTCAGAGTGCGCTCAGTGGCTGCTCAGGCTATTCATCGCTTCTTTGAGGGTGAAGGCTTTATCTATGCTCACACACCTCTTATTTCCTGCAGTGACTGTGAAGGCGCAGGCGAGATGTTCAGAGTAACAACTCTTGATATGGAAAATCCGCCCAGAACAGAGGACGGTGAAATTGATTTCAGTCAGGATTTCTTCGGTAAAAGTGCTTTCCTTACCGTTTCAGGTCAGCTTCAGGGAGAAATTATGGCTCAGGCCTTCGGTAAAATCTACACCTTCGGCCCGACCTTCAGAGCTGAAAAGAGCTATACACAGCGTCACGCTGCTGAGTTCTGGATGATTGAGCCTGAAATTGCTTTCGCAGATCTTAATGACGATATGGACCTTGCAGAAAGAATGATCAAGTTTGTTATCAAGTATGTTATGGAGCACTGCAAGCAGGATATCGAGTTCCTTAATCAGTTCGTTGATAAGGGTCTGATTGAAAGACTTACAGCTGTTGCAAATTCTGATTTTGCAAGAGTGTCTTATACAGAGGCCGTGAAGCTTCTTGAAGAGCATAACAGTGAGTTCGAATTCAAGGCCTACTGGGGCTGCGACCTTCAGACAGAGCACGAAAGATATCTCACTGAGCAGATTTTCAAAAAGCCTGTTTTTGTTACCGATTATCCCAAGGAAATCAAGGCTTTCTATATGAGACTCAATGATGACAACAAGACTGTTGCTGCCTGTGACCTTCTTGTTATGGGCATCGGTGAAATTGTCGGAGGAAGCCAGAGAGAAGAAAGATATGATGTTCTTATGGACAGAATCAAGGAGCTCGGTCTGAGCGAAGAGGACTATTGGTGGTATCTTGACCTTCGTAAGTACGGCGGCACAAAGCACGCAGGCTTTGGCCTCGGCTTTGAAAGACTCGTTATGTATCTTACAGGTATTTCGAATATCAGAGATGTTCTTCCCTTCCCCAGAACAACAGGTTCAGCAGATTTTTAATTTAAAGAGGGGGTATATCTGCAATGATAGATCTTAACTTATACACAAAAGAGCAGCTTGAAGAATTAAAGGACGCTCTTGAAAGAGAGTATGCAAAATTCAAGGCAAAGGGCCTCAAGCTTGATATGTCAAGAGGTAAGCCCGGTTCCGATCAGCTTGCTGTTTCAAACGGCCTTCTTGATGCCATCACCTCAAGAGACTGGGAGGATGACGCAAGTAATCACAGCCTTGAGTACAGAAATTACGGTTTGCTTACAGGCATTATTGAGTGTAAGGAAATTTTCGCAAAGCTCCTTAAGGTGCCTACACAGAATATTATTATTTGCGGCAACTCAAGCCTTAATATGATGTTTGACTATATTACACAGTGTATGCTCACAGGCTCAGGCGGAGCACCGTGGAAGGATCAGGGGAAAATAAAGTTTCTCTGTCCCTGCCCCGGATATGACCGACATTTTGCAATTGCAGAATATTACGGTATGGAGCTTGTTCCCGTTGAAATGACCGACAAGGGTCCTAATATGGACCAGGTTGAAGAGCTTATAAAGGATGAAAGCGTCAAGGGTATGTTCTGCGTTCCGAAGTATTCCAATCCTACAGGTGTAACCTACAGCCACGGTACTGTAAACCGTATTGCTGCTATGGAGCCTGCTGCAAAGGATTTCAGAATTATCTGGGATAACGCATATATTATTCATGACCTTACAGATGAAACGGAAAAGCTTGACAATATTTTCGAGGTTCTCCGTAAGTACGGCCATGAGGATATGGTAATTGAATTTACCTCTACATCAAAGATATCCTTCCCCGGCTCAGGTGTTGCCGTTCTTGCAGCTTCCGACAACAACATTGATATGATTATCAAGCGTATGAGCATTCAGACTATCGGTTACGATAAGCTGAATCAGTTCAGACACGTTAAGTTTTACAGAGATGTCAAGGGTATCAAGAGCCATATGAAGCTTCACAGAAATATTCTTGCACCTAAGTTCAAGGCTGTTAATAACGAGCTTGAAAACAGGCTCGGTGACTATAACTTTGCAACCTGGACAAAGCCCAAGGGCGGATATTTCATCTCTCTTGATGTAATGGACGGTACTGCCAAGAGAGTTTACGAGCTCTGCAAAGAGGGCGGAGTAACCCTCACTACCGTCGGTGCAACCTTCCCTTACGGACACGATCCCAGAGACAGAAACATCAGAATCGCTCCTTCATATCCTCCCGTTGATGAGCTTATCCTTGCTACAAAGCTTTTATGTGTTTGCGCAAAGATTGCTGCTTGTGAAAAGCTTTTGGCGGAAAAAAACTGATTTTCTGACAATTTTTAATGAAAAATAAACTCATAAATTATTTATATCTCTTGACAGATATTAATTAAAATGATACTATTATATTAGCGATTTTATAGGATTAAACTACAGGAGGTTTTTCTATGAAAAATAATATCAAAAAATTGGTGGCACTGCTTGTTATAATTGCAGCTATGTGCGCTCTTACAGTTTCTGCGAGTGCATTTACCGATGCTAAGGCTGTTACCTATGATAAGGTATATTATGACAGCATTACATCAGCTGACAAAGACGACTACTACAGCTTTTCATTAGGCTCATACAGTAAGTTAACCATCGGTATCACAACCACTATGAGACCTTACACCCTTACTATCTATGACGCTGATAAGAAGGAAGTATGGACAGAGACTGTTTCAAAGCGTTTATTTGAAGACGTAACTGATGACAGTAAGATTATCCAGAAGGAGCTTGAAGCAGGCAATTATTTCCTCAAGGTTACAAGCTCAGCAACAGGTAACTACAACCTTAAGCTTACATATGTACTTGCAAAGAAGGCTGCATCTGAAACCGATGCTGACAAGAACAACTCCTTTGAAGCAGCAAAGAAGATAAAGCTCGGTTCAACCGTATCAGGCAAGCTTCTTAAGGAAAAGGAAGAGGACTTCTATAAGTTCACTGTTTCTTCAGCAGGTACACTTGATATTAAGGTTACCTCTAATATGCGTTTCTACTCAGCTATTCTCTATAAAGAAAACGCTGACAAGACAAGAACAAAGGTATGGAGCGACGATAAGAACGAATGGGATTCCGCAAAGAAGTCAAGAGTTGATACTCATACTCTTGAGCTTTCAGAGGGTACCTACTATCTTGAAATCAATGGCTTCAGATCAAGCCGTGAGATTATAGTTGCAACAGGTAACTATAAGTTCAAGACAACCTTTAAGTCAGCATCTTCAAATGAAAAAGAGCCCAACGATTCAATCGTTGAAGCTAAGAAGGTTAAGCTTGAAAAGACATACAAGGGTCACCTTTCTCTTACTGACGGCAAGGATTTCTTTGAAATCAGCGTTAAGAAGGGCACACTTGCAATCGGCTTTGTTTCAAATATGTCCTCCTACAACATCTATGTTTACGATGAAGCAGGTAAGGAAAAGTGGAGCAGCAAGGGCAACTCCAAGGATGATAAGTCTGCATCACGTTCAGATCTTCATAAGGTTGAGCTTGAAAAAGGCAAGTATTATGTAAGAGTTGACGGCGGTAAGGGCAAGTACTCCTTTAAGCTTACACAGAGTGTTGATGTTGCCGGTGTAAAGGGCCTTAAGTACAGCAGATCTGTTACATACGTAACACTCAAATGGAGTAAGGCAGCTAACGCTAACGGCTATGAAATTTATAAGTATGACTCAGCTAAGAAGGAATATGTAAAGATTGGTTCAACAACAAAGACATCCTTCAAGGTTAAGGGCCTCAGCGGCGGTACAGAGTATAAGTTTATGGTTAAGCCCTATAAGAACATCAACGGTTTAACCATATTCGGTAAGGACAGCGAAATCAAAGCAATAACTACACCCAGCAAGGCTAAGATTAAATCAGTTAAAGCCGGTGCTAAGGGCTCAAAGCAGGTAACTGTAAACTGGGCAAAGGTAGTTGGTGCAGACGGATACAGAATCTACTATTCAGTAGATGAAGACTTTGAAACTGTTAAGAAAGTAACTGTTAAGCCCGGCGATGAAGTTAGCAAGGTTATCAAGGGTCTTAAGAAGGGTAAGAAATACTACTTCAGAGTAAGAGCCTTCAAGAAGGTTAACGGTAAGAACGTTTGGGGTAAGTACAGCAGCACAAAGTCTGTAAGAGTTAAATAATTAAGCTAATGGAAGGCACTTTGCAAGTTATTGCAAAGTACCTTTTTTCTTTTGCCTGCCTCTTGACTTATTTTGTTGTTTGTGTTAAAATTTACAGGATATTTTAAACAGCGACGAACAAGAGGAGTAGCACACTGTAGCTTTCAGAGAAAAGGTGGTCGGTGAAAACCTTTAGTGAAAATGTGCGAAGGTAGCTTGTGAGCTTCGGGAGGAAAAGCAAAGGCTCAGTAGAACCCGACGTATATCTGCGTTAAAGAGTATGAGTGCAGTGCCTTGGCACTGAATTCAGGTGGTACCACGGATATTTCTCCGTCCTGATTTTTCGGGACGGAGCTTTTTTATGTAATAAGTAAGAGGGAATAGTGAATAAGTGAAAATTCCCTTTAAAAATATTAAATGATTTTACATTGGAGTGATATTTATGGCAAAGGAACTTGCAACAAAGTATGATCCCAAAGACGTTGAAGACCGAATTTATGCTTCTTGGCTTGAGGGTAAGTATTTTCATGCAAAGGTTGACGAAAGCAAAAAACCTTATACAATTGTGATCCCCCCTCCAAACATTACAGGTCAGCTTCATATGGGTCACGCCCTTGACAATACTCTTCAGGATATTCTTATCCGTTTCAGAAGAATGCAGGGCTATGATACCTTATGGCTTCCCGGCACGGACCACGCATCTATTGCTACTGAGGCAAAGATTGTTGAGGCAATGAAAAAAGAGGGTATCTCCAAAGAAGATATCGGCAGAGAGGGCTTCCTTGAAAGAGCTTGGGAATGGAAGGCTCAGTACGGCGGAAGAATCATTGAACAGCTCAAGAAAATGGGTTCTTCATGTGACTGGGACAGAGAGAGATTCACCCTTGACGAAGGCTGCTCAAAGGCAGTCCGTGAGGTATTTGTAAACCTTTATGAAAAGGGTCTCATTTACCGCGGCGAGAGAATCATCAACTGGTGTACTCACTGTAAGACATCAATCTCTGACGCAGAGGTTGAATATGAAGAAAAGGACGGCAATTTCTGGCATTTCCGTTATCCCTTCAAGGATGGCGACGGCTATATTGAGGTTGCTACAACAAGACCTGAGACCATCCCCGGTGATACAGCTGTTGCTGTTCATCCCGACGATGAAAGATATCAGCATCTTATCGGCAAGACTGTTGTAATTCCCGTTATCGGCAGAGAAATCCCCATCGTTGCTGACTCTTATGCAAAGATGGATAAGGGTACAGGTGCCGTTAAGATTACACCGGCTCATGACCCCAACGACTTTGAAGTCGGCTTAAGAAATAATCTTCCCATTCTCAACGTAATGACCGATGATGGCTTTATGAATGAGAAGGCAGGCAAGTATGCCGGTATGGACCTTATGCAGTGCAGAAAGGCTATTATTGCTGATCTTGATGAAGCAGGAGCACTTGTTAAGATTGAGCCTACAAAGCACGAGGTCGGTACATGCTACCGTTGTCACACTGCCGTTGAACCCAGAGTATCAAAGCAGTGGTTCGTTAAAATGGAGCCCCTTGCAAAGCCTGCAATCAAGGTTGTAAGAGAAGGTAAGGTTAAGTTTATTCCGGAAAGATTCGATAAAATATACTATAACTGGATGGAAAATATCCGTGACTGGTGTATCTCCCGTCAGCTCTGGTGGGGTCACAGAATTCCCGCTTGGTACTGCGAGGACTGTGGTGAAATCACCGTTTCAAGAGAAGATCCTACAAAATGCTGCAAGTGTGGCAGCGAGAAACTTACTCAGGATCCCGATACCCTTGATACATGGTTCTCATCAGCTCTCTGGCCCTTCTCAACTCTCGGCTGGCCCGATAAGACACCTGAGCTTGCACACTACTATCCCACAAGCACTCTTGTAACAGGCTACGATATTATCTTCTTCTGGGTTGCCAGAATGATTTTCTCAGCCTGTGAGCAGATGAATGAGGTTCCCTTTGATACTGTATTTATTCACGGTATTGTCCGTGATGAGCTTGGCAGAAAAATGTCCAAGTCCTTGGGTAACGGTATTGATCCTCTTCTTGTTATTGATAAATACGGCGCTGATGCTCTCAGATTTACCCTTGCAACAGGTAACAGCCCCGGAAACGATATGCGTTATTCCGATAAGAAGGTTGAAGCAAGCCGTAACTTTGCAAATAAAATCTGGAACGCCGCAAGATTTATTCTTATGAACCTTACAGGTGAGGAAAAGGCTCCTCACATTCCTGCTGACCTTGCACTTGAAGATAAGTGGATTCTTTCACAGTTCAATAATCTCGCCAAGGAAGTAACAGAAAACCTTGAAAAGTTTGAGCTTGGTATTGCTGTACAGAAGCTTTACGACTTTATCTGGGATCTCTTCTGCGACTGGTATATTGAGCTTGCAAAAATAAGACTTCAGAAGGGCGGCGCAGAGGCTGAAACTGCAAGAGCTGTTCTCGTTTATGTAATGAGCGAAACTCTCAAGCTTCTTCATCCCTTTATGCCCTTTATTACCGAGGAAATCTGGCAGACTCTTCCTCATGACGGTGAGACAATTATGCTTTCAGCATGGCCTGTATTCAGCGATGACCTTGTATTCACCGAAGATGAAGAGAAGATGGACATCATAATGGATGCTATCAGAGCTGTCCGTAACAGAAGAGCAGAAATGAACGTACCTCCCTCAAGAAAGGCTCACGTTTATATTGCAACCGATAAGAAGGATATCTTTGAAACAGCAACGGTATTTATGCAGAAACTTGCTTCTGCATCTGATGTAACTGTCGGTGACAGCTTCTCAATTGACGGCAGTGTAAGCATTGTTACAGCTGATGCGAAGATTTACATTCCTATGGGTGACCTTGTTGACTTTGAGGCTGAAAGAAAGCGCCTTATGAAAGAAAAGGAAGCAGCCGAAAAGAAGCTTGCACAGATTAACGGTAAGCTTAATAATCCCGGATTCCTTGCAAAAGCACCTCAGAATGTTATTGACGCTCAGAAGGCTGATGCAGAAAAGCTTACAGAAAAAATCAAGATGATTGACGAAAGTCTTGAATCACTTGGCTAAAAAATCCCTTGCTTTTTAAGAAACAAAATTAATTAAAGGTGTATTTGTCATTCTGAACGAAGTGAAGAATCTTGAAGCTTCTATATAAAGATCCTTCGCGATGCTCAGGATGACATTCCTTTTTACAAGGGTGCAACAATATGAAAGTGGTGTATGAAAATGAATTTAAGAGCCGCAACAGTTAAGGATTTGCCTGAACTTAAAACACTTTTTGCCCGAATTACTGCAAATCTGAATAACAACGGTATTCATATCTGGGATGACATCTATCCCGATTGCGCTTTTCCCGATGATATAAAAAGGGACAGTCTTTTTGTTATTGAAGAAGAGGGGGAGATAATCTCCGCTTTTGCACTTTGTCCGCCTCAGGAGGATGAAGGTACAATAAAATGGGAAAAGCCTGATGCCAAGGGAATATATATCTATCGTCTTGGTGTTGCTCCCGAATATCTCCGTAAGGGCATAGGTGCCTTTACGGTAAAAGAGGCTGAAAGGATTGCAAGAGAACGAGGCGGCGAATATTTAAGGCTTCTCGTTGTTGATTTTAATACACCTGCAATTAAGTTTTATATTAAAAACGGCTATAAAGAGGCAGACGGCTTTTATATGAACTATCTTAATGATATGGTGCTGAAAGAGTTCGGCTATGAAATCAAGCTGTAAATTAAAGGACAGACAATGTGAAAACAAAGTCTGTCCTGTTTTTATTCGCCTATGTACTCAAATCTTTTATATGTTTTACCGTCTCTTTCTACTGTATCATTCCACATTTCTATAGGTCTTATCCATGTTTTAGCTTCACCGTAAAGAGTCTTGTAAACAACAAATTTCTCTTCTGTTTCACTGTGGAGGGCAAAATCGATAACCTCATATTCCATACCCTTGAAATGACGGTATCTTCCTTTTTTGATCTCTTGCATTATTTCATCATCTTACCGTACTTAATCTGATTTACGATAAATCCACCGAGAAGAAGCACAAGAATTATCGGAAGGAAAATGATAACGAGAAGAACAAGGCTGATAATAATACCGAGGGCCTTGTTGCTCTTTATAAAGCCTGCCTTATGCTCTTGCTTTGAGGGAAGATTGTCATAAAGATTGAGCACTGCCTTACTGTCGCAGATACCCGGGTTATAAAGAAGAGGCTCAACGAGACTCTGCAACGATTCGGCACCCTTTAAGATACTGCTGATTTTAATACCGAAGAGCTTGAGAATGGAATCGATAACAGCAAGAATACCCATTGCAATTTTATATTCGGCTGTGTCGGGCGAATAGGGAGCATCGCCGCCGTAAAGGTTTCTTACAAGGGAGACAATAAAATCTACAACCTTCTTATCCTTAATGTGAGCATAGTCGCTCTTCTTAAGACCTGTCTCTTTCTTTACAAGCTTTGCAACAGTGCCTATTTTAAGGTTCTTGAGAATCTTTGCAAAGGGCTTTATTATCCAGCCGATTTTATAAATAAGCTTTTCCTTGACACTGAAAGCTGTTGCAAGACGTGCAAGCTCAGGAATATCACTGCCGGCAGCATCAATAACCCTTCTTATCATACCGAAGAACTTATCTTCAAGATGGTCCTGAAGCTTTCTTCCGTCAATATCGCATTTTACATCAACAGTGTCTACATCAATCTTACCCTCAGCAGGATAGAAGGTAACCTGACGGAAATTGGCGGGATAGCCTATAGCACCCGCAGTTGTGATATCATAGAAAATCTTACCGCTGTCGGTGTATTTATAAGAGATATCCTGCATATGAGTGTGGCCCGTAAACATATAATGAAGGCCCATTTCCGTGAATTCATCAATTCTTCTTTCAGCCTCGCCCATAATGTTGCTCTTGCCGATAATGGTATAGAAAGGGGAGGGGGAGAGCATGGGATGGTGAGTCATGGGAATGATGAACTGACCCTTTTCCTCTGCGTCCTTGATCTGCTCGGAAATCCAGTTGAAGCAGTCATCGGAAAAGCCGCTTGCACCCTTGTGATTTCTGTCGTCATTGAGAGCAAAAAGTCTGTAGCCGTCACAAAGCTGAACAACGTAGGACATACTGTCCTTGTGAACAGCGATAGCTTCATCGGGACCGAACTCACGGTACATATCGAAAAGCTCTTCTCTTACTACACTGGGAACAGATAATTTTTCATCGCCTACGAATTTATGGGTCTTTCCGTCACCGTGAAAGTCATGAGTGGCAGTAATTACATAAACTCTCTTGCCTCTTTCCTTGAGAGAACGGAAGAGCTTGATAACGCCCTCGTGAGCTTCCTTTTCGGCGTTTGTTGTAACGTCACCTGAAACAAGAATGATGTCGCATTCATCCTCTGCAAGCTGGTCAGCAAGGGAAGAAAGGATCATTTCGCAGTTGAGAAGGTCGTTGGGAGTTTTGGCGTTTTCCTTTTCAAAAGCCTTACCGCTTATGCCTGTCTCCTTGGAGTAGTAGTGAATATCGGAGATAATATTCAGCTTTAAGGGTTTAATGTTTTCATACATAATTTTCTACCTCTTTTTTATTAATACACGGGACATCTTTTTCCCGATAATTTATTAATTTATATAGTTAACGGTACCTACAAAAAGCGGTAAGCCGTTTACATTAGTTATTGCAAAAATAAAAGGACGGTCAAGGATGAAATCCACTTCTTCATCGGGAGCGCCTGCGCCTGCCGCGTTCATAAGAGTAAATGCCGAGGCGGTACAGCCTTTTTCGTCGATCATCACTCTTGCACAATGGTTTATTTTATCAAGAAAATATTCATTTTCTGTTTTTATCATAGGTGAAAAATCAGCTGTTGTCGGGTCAAACACATCACTTATGCCTAATTTTTTCAGACTTTCGTTCAAGCTCAGTGAAGAGCTGATATCGAATTTTGGAACAGAAAGATGAGTAAGTACGTACTTACTGTTTTTACTCTCTTCGCCTGTAAGAATAAAATTAAGAAGTTCTTCATCCTTTACGGCTTCTTCTACTGTGGTATCTTCATCAGGAAGAATAAACCACATACGACTGTATCCGTCGAAGCTTTTGTAAACGGCTGAGTAATTTTCGCCCCAATAGTACATACCCATATCTGTTGATTTCATAAATGTACATTCTTCAGCACCGTCAACGGAGTGGAAAACAGCGTTTTCATTATCTTTTTCCTTGAATTCATCATCCCACGCTGCCTCGAAAAATACAGTAGAGACTATCGCCAGTGCATCACGGGTGTCGAGCTCTATATCTGCCGTATGTTCGGTGAGATTTCCGTCGGTCTGAGTGTTTATCCAGTCTTTAAGAGCATTGTTAAGCTTTTCGCTGCCCATTTCACCACGATAAGTTGAGGCAAAGTATCGCTTTTTTAATGTGTTAACTGTGGTGGAGTCAAAGTCAAGTTCTTTGTTGAGCCATAATGAAGAAGCAAGAGTGCTTGAAAACTGTCCGTCTGCATTATAATTCAGTTTCCAAATAATTTCGGCTTGTTCCCTTAACTCTTCTGTGTTTTCATAACCCAGTAAATCAAGTATTTGTTTTCTTGTATTTCCGTCGGTGATTTCAGCAAGCATACCCAGTGCAAGATAAAGACTGATTGGTGAATATACAGTGTTTTCTTTGCCGTTTAATATTTCTCTGACAGTTTCTTTGATAAAGCCGTTTGCTTTATTATCAAGCTTACTGTAAAGCTCATTCTTTTCTTTTTTGCTCTGATGCCATTCGTCGCTTGCTTGGTTCAGTGCATTCTCATCAGCGAATTTTTGATAATTTTCTTCGGTGTAGGGGCAGGGAGCCATATAGGGATATTCCGCCTCTGCCACCGCAAAAGCGGAAAGAGCAGGGGCTTTGTGCGACGGATAAAACCATACGCTGATAACAATGATTACAGCAAGAGCTGCCGCAATGAGTGATACAGGTTTTATCTTCTTTTTCTTTTTATGAGGAAGAGCTTTTTCAATAAGCTCACTTTCACTGTTACCTATTGCTTTTAAAATGTCTTCACTTTTCATACTTCAATGCCCTCCTTGGTAAGCTGTTCCTTTAAAGCTTGGCGAAGTCTTAAAAGTGTCATTTTTGCTTTTGATTGGCTTATAGCGTTTTCTGCGGCAATTTCCTTTATACTGCAAAGATAAAAATATCTTTGAATAAAGATTACTGCTTTTTCTTCGCTTTGTGACATAAGAAAGTTATCAATTATTTTTATTAGCTCTCTTTCATCAATTGTCTCATCCATGCTGAACTTATCGGGAATACAATAGGAAAGTTCGTTAAGAACAAGCGGTATTACATCTGCTGTTCTTTTATTTGCTTTTATGTATTCATAACGGTTCAGTGAGATGTTACGTACAATTTTTGCAAGGTACGGGAAAAATTTTAACGGTCTTTCAGGAGGAATGTTACGCCATACTCTGAGATAGGTGTCATTTACACATTCCTCGCTGTCAGATCGGTTTCTTACAATTCGGTAAGAAATGCCTTTCAAATCATTGCCGTACTTTTTATCCGTCTGACTGATTGCAGTTTCATCTCTTTTAAAATAAAGGTCAATTATTTCGGTATCATTCATCTTATTCCTCCTTTTAGCGTTTTTCCTTTTAAGACTTCACTTATTAAGACAGAAAAAACACTTAAGAGGTCACATTATTTTGCCATAATTTTAAGAATATGCTTTTCTTTATATTTACTGCTGAGATTTACGGTAATCTGACCGTCATTAATCTCTGCTGTAATTTCCTTGCCGTCAAGGGTGCAGACATAATCAAAGCCGTCATTCATTACTGCAAGAAGAGTAAATTTCTCATTTTCACCGTAGTATGTAAATTCAATCTCTGCGTTTTTATTTTCTTCGTCAAAGCTTACCTTGTCAAGATAAGTATCAAAGCCTACATTTACCTTGCCGGGACAGTAATAAGCCTTTGCCCACATATTAATGGGAGTAGAAAGTCCGCCGAAGTTGTGGAACCATCCGCCGCAGCCTGTAACGGTGTTGACCATTTCAAAGGTATAATAGCTTTCGTCAACCTCTCTCTTCCATATATTAAGGGCGAGATGGGCAATATCGTAAGCAAAATCACTTTCACCGCAGTCAAGCATACTCTTCCATATAAACCACTGATGAGGGAACCAGATATTACCGTTCCAGTAGCCGTTGATTTTGTAGTAGCCTGCTGTCATATCTACTGCACTGATGCCGAAGGGCGTGTGCATTTCCTTATCATTTGTAAGATGACCGATAATTTTCTTTTTCTGGTTTTCGTCGCAGACACCTGCAATGATAGGATAAATACCGTCAAGACCTTTGTTGAGGTTTTCGCCGTCCTCGGTAACATATTTCACTGTAGGCTCATAGCTTTCATTATGGAGCACATAGCTGTAATATCCGCTTTCATCGTCCCAGGAATACTTGTTGAGAGCTTCTGTCAGGTCTTCACAGTCCTTTTTATATTCCTTGATATCCTCTTCTTTGCCCAGCCTGTCAGCCATAATTGAGAGAATCTTACCGAAACGGATAACCTGAGATGTAGAAATTACGGGAGCTGCCTTGTCTCTCAGATTATCAGCCTTCATAGCCATCTGTGCCGGGTAGTCATCCATACCGCTTGAGGAGTAGAAATAGTCATAGGTAGTAAGAAGACCGCTTCTGAATTTAGCTGTTGTTGAGCCTCTGATTTTACCTCTTAAGAAGAGATAGTAAAGTCTCGCTCTCGAATAGTATGAGAGAAAATGTTTCTTATCATTGCTGCTCTGAAGCATTTCATAAAGCTGATAAATCTGTACGGGGACAGGTGAGCCGTGATGAAGGAAGGCATAATCGGGGTTATCTTCATCACTTAAATATGTATCGATGATATATTCGGCAAATCTCGGTGCAATCTCATTCATACCAAGACCGATAAAGCCTGAATCCCATGTGTAAAGACAGTCCCAACGCTTGCCGGGTGTGTGGTGAATGATATAGTCACCGTGCTTATAAATGGGATATACAACGTTAGTCATAACCGTTGCCGCAAGAATCTGATTGCTGAGCTTATATTTTTCACCCTTTTTATTGAGCTTTATATCTATAGCCGTCTTTTTCATCTCGCTGTAGACTCTTTCATATTCTTCTTCAGTTTTGTAGTCAGTCTCGCCCTTTGAGATAACTGCATACTGAACCTTTTTTTGACCGCTTTCAACGAAAATAGTGTGGCTTATTGCATTGTGGAAAAAGCCGTTGTCACTGTGCTTACGCTGAAAGGCACCCGTAAAGCTTTCTGTTACATCATCGAAGGTTTCGTCAGCGTTGGAAAGCCTTGCTGTCATACAGTCCTCAAGGGCACCTGTATTTATTTCTCTGAAACGTGTGTTGTCGTCGAAGACACGAAGTCGGTATTCACCCTCAATTTTAGGGAAGGTGAGAAGAGAAATCCAGCCTTTGTCACACTTTCTGTTTTCGATTTCGGGAACAAAGTCCACCTCTTCAAGAGTTACCTTTATTTCGTCCTTGTCTGCTTTTTCGCAAATGGCAAAGAAATCGAACTCTGCCGCGCCCGTACCCTCAGAGACAAGTGAAAGCTCAAATTTTCCTTTATTAACTTCGCCTAAGTCAATAAAAGCTGTCTCAGGCTCGTCGCAGGGAGTAAACTCAGCTTTCTTTTTTTCGTTCAGAATAAATGTAGCTGTGTTCTCACTGTTTATGTAGTGAACGCCAACCTGCTTGCCCTGCTCGTAGAACATATCGCTTGTACGGTAACGTACTGCAAGAACAGCATCGGTGTAATCGTTTTCAATGTTTACAGTGTATTTTACTCTGTCATTCTTTTCGGCACCGAAGGGAAGAATGACTCTGTGGGGCATATGCCACTTCTCAGCTCTGTCACCCAGACCCTTTTCATTTGTGAACCTCTTGTCAATGAACTCGCCTTTTTTTCTGCCGTCGGCATTCTGCTCATCCCATGGACGCGGTGTATTATAGACATATTCAGTATAATCCACTGCATTTATAAAGTCGCACTTTTCAGGGAGATTAACCTCTGTATATGCGTCCTGAGGATATTCAGCCGAAGAAAAGTAGTTGACAACGCAGTTTTTGATAATATCGGAGTTATTGACAATCTCCGTTCTTACAAGAATACTGTCATTGGTAAGACGTGTATATGATACATCGGCATAGACCTTATCTTTCCATTCAAGGTCGTGTCTGAAGGAATAAAAGCTGTAATCCTCATTGGATAACCAGGGGTGATAAGAAGAGGGGAGAGTAACATTGGGCACTCTTATGTCAAAAGCCGAAACTGCCGGGCAGGTGCAAAGGTCGAATCTTATACCGTCATATTTTTCATGCTTTGCAATATTGGAAATACCTGCATATTTTTTACCGAATGGCCCCCAGCCCCAGAAAACGCCGAATTTATCAGTCATAGTCATTACCTTCCCTTTTTTGTATGTAAATAAATTATACTATATATGATGTTTTTAAGTCAACCGAAAAAACAAGTTAAGGTAATAATTATCCGACGGATTTAAATAAAAGTTAAGTATAAGGGCAAAAAAATATCATACTGTTGAAATATGATTGCAAAATTTATAGAAAGTATTAAAAAATAAGTGAAATGTTGCATTTTTTTAAAAATTACTTGCAATTTACGAGACGTGATGTTATAATTTATCCGAAGATAAATATTTTATTCTTTGGAGGTAAATATTATGAAAAAGATATTATCAGTATTTTTAGCCGTATTAATGCTTTTCGGTGCTCTTTCAATTTCTTCATCTGCTGCATCAACTGCTATTACAGCTCCCGGGTTACAGCAGGCAATTGATAAGATTGAAGCTACCTACGGTAAGGGCTCAATGTATAACGAAAAGACAAATGATGACGGTTATGTTGTAGTTTCCTATTCAATCGGCGTTGGCGAATTTATGGAAGATGTATATGCCTACGATGTTGCAACCGACAAGATCGTTCTTACAACAACTCCCGGTGACCCCTACTATCAGATTCCCTCAAATGCTGATGAAAACTACATTACATACGGCGGCTACAAGCTTCCCTATGTAAGAGACACAGAGGAAAAGCAGTTCGTTCAGTGGATTTGCTCAGGTAATCAGCAGACATATCCCGCAGGTAAGGTAATTACCCTTTCTGAAGATATGATCAGCGGTACATCCAATTGCATTTACTTTACTGCTGAATATGTTACCGTTACTCCTCAGTCCGATGTACTTGAAACAGTTATCAATGTTCTTGTTAAGGTGTTCGGTTCAATTATCGGCTTCATCTTCTTTGGCGGTGATCCCGATGCAGGCACAAAGTTTATGCAGGATATGATCGGTGGCATCTTAGAAGGTGTTTAATCTGCTTACATAACATTTAAGGTCGCTGTTTACACAGCGACCTTTTTATGTCCGAAAGCCTGAATATTTTAGGCTTTATTTTTTTGTTATTTTATGTTATAATATGAGAAATGTATTCTGAAAGGAGAATAGTTATGGTAAATCTTGCTTCTGACGAGAGGCTGGAGCCTTTGGGTAATAAAATGCATATAGTTGTTTCTGACAGTCATACCTTTGGTACCGATGCAATTCTTCTTTCAAATTTTGCTTCAATTAAAAGAAAAGATATTGCCTGTGATATGGGAACGGGCTGCGGAATAATCCCTCTTGTATGGTGCAAGGGTGAAACAAACCGTATTTTTGCCCTTGATATTCAGCCGAAAGCAATAGAACAGCTTAATAAATCCATTGAGGTCAATTCATTGGACGGCAGAATAATTCCCGTAAACTGTGATCTTCGCTCACTTAAGGGTGTTCTTGAGCAGGGCAGCTTTGACCTTGTTACAATGAATCCGCCCTATAAGCCCGTGGGTACGGGAATTGAAAGTGTTGCTGAGGCTGAACGGATAGCAAGGCACGAGGTTATGTGTACAATTGACGATGCAGTTGTTGCCGCATCAAAGCTTCTTAAATACGGCGGAAGATTCTGTATGTGCCACCGACCCGAAAGACTCTGTGATATTATAGTGAGTATGAGAAATAACGGCATTGAGGTCAAGAAGCTCCGATTTGTAGTTCAGGAGGAAGGAAAGGCTCCCTGGCTTGTGCTTGTAGAGGGTAAAAGAGGCGGCAAAAGCGGTGTTACGGTAATGAATAACCTTGTAATGAAAAATAAAGACGGAAGTAATACCGATGAATTCAGAGGTATGTTCGGTGACTATATGGACGGACATCAGTAGGAGATAAAAATGAGTATTCTTTATGTTGTAGGTACACCTATCGGTAATCTGGGAGACATTTCTCCGAGAGCTCTTGAAACTCTTGAAAAGGTAGATTTTATTGCGGCTGAAGACACAAGAGTCAGCCTGAAGCTTTTGAACCACTTCGGCATCAAAAAGCCTATGATAAGCTATTTTGAGCATAACCGAAGAGAGAAGGGCGAAATAATAGTCGAACGTATTCTTTCGGGCGAGAGCTGTGCGATTGTGACGGACGCAGGTATGCCTGCCGTATCCGATCCCGGTGAGGACCTTGTTGCTCTCTGTCACGAAAGGGGAGTTAAGGTGAGTGTTATTCCCGGCCCCTCGGCATTTGTTGCAGCTATTGCTCTTTCGGGTATGAATGTGGGAAGATTTACCTTTGAGGGTTTTCTGAGTATGAATAAGCAAAGCAGAAGAGAACACCTTAAATCTGTTGCTGACGAAAAGCGTACAATGGTCTTTTATGAAGCACCACATAAGCTTTCTGCCACCCTTAAGGATTTATATGAGGCTTTAGGGGACAGGGAAATTGCCATTGTAAGAGAGATTACTAAAATTCACGAAGAGGTAATAAAGACGTCTCTTTCTGCTGCCTGCATGGATTACGCAGACAATTCCCTTAAGGGTGAGATTGTTCTTGTGATTGAGGGCAAAAAGGAAGAGGAAGAAAGTGAAATCACCTTAAACGATGCTGTTATTCTTGCCGAAAAGTATATAGGCGAGGGTATGGGCGACTCAATGGCGGCAAAGCAGGCAGCCAAGGAAACGGGAATAAAAAAAGGTGACATATATAAGGCACTTCAGGAAAGGAAATAAAAAATGAAAGAATGGTTATCACAGCACGGATATCTTCTTATAGTTTTCGTGGTTGTACTTATAGTTGCGGCAGTGGTATTTTATTTTGCCGTAAGGGCTGTCTCTGACCACAACAGAACCTTTAAGGCACAGGAAGCAGAAATGCGCCGGCTTTTAGCTGTTAAGGAAAAATATATGTATTTTACTGAGGACACCCTTAAGGAAAACGATGAAAGGGAGCTTCTTGAAGGGGTTGCACTTTCTTATCAGATAAGACTTCAGCGTCAGGATAACCCTGAAAAAGCTTATGAAGAACTGAACGAGGAGAAAAAGTATGTCTATGTTCTTGATGTGTTCTGCGCTGACGGTGATGTCAAGGTCTTTTTCTCTGAAAACGGAAAGATTGTGAAGGATAAGATTTTACCCGCTCTTGAAAGCATCGGTATGTCTGATTTTGCTGATGAGCTTAAGGGCATATATGATATGTACGACAACAGCAATGAGGATGTTTCATATAGCGAAGCCCTTATTGATAAAATGAACACATATATTTCTGAAAAAGATATTTTAACAGAGATTAAGGTTGCGGCAGCAAAATATATAAAGAGTAATTATGAATATCTTAAAAATTAACGGTTATGTCAATTGACATAATTCATCATTAATAGTATAATAAATTGATTATTTTTAAGGAGGCGGCAGATTTGCGTAAAATTGCAGCAATCTTTATTGTCCTTGCATTGATTATGTCTGTAGCCGTAGCTTGCGGTAATGACGGTGACGATACAACAACACAGACTATCGGAACACAGTATATGCCTACGTCACAGATTACAACAGAGCCTACAACTACACAGGCTGATACACCGAGCTATGTTCTTACTACTCAGGCTGAAAAAACTGTTCCCTGGGTGTCAACAACAAGATTCGAAATTACTGAGGCTGTGGATGTTACTGCATCTACTACGGGTATTTTCGGTACAACCTCGGCAACAGCTTCAACTGACTATAATATCTATGTGAATATGGAAGAGATTACAAGACCTCAGGTTATCACTTCCAATGCAACAACTGCGGCAAAGACCACCTCTGCCGTAAATACTACCAAGTCGGATTCAACCACTCAGCCCGATTCGTCCAAGCCTGTACAGCTTATTGTAAACTCAATTGCATACGGTGACGGAATAATTTATGTTGAGGTTGACCCTTCAAACTGGAGCAGCGGATTTGTTTCTAAGAGCCAGAATATTCCCGTTAAGGTTGACGGCGAATCTGCAGGCGAGGTAAGCTGTAAGGTTCCTTCAAGTAAGACCGGTGACAACTACGAAATTAAAATTAACCTTTCTTCTATAGAAGTTCCTGCAGGAGCAACGGTTGAGTTTACAATTCCCACAGCTATCGTAAGAAGCAAGGCAGGCAATCAGCACAATTTAAGCTACAGCTCTTCAGTTGTTGTTGAGTAAAAAAAGATTAAAGCAATTCCGACAAGCTGACAGACTGCCGAGAATGTTGCAAGATGCCCTTTTCTTCACTCCGAAGGCGTACATAGGTACTCCGAGAGGGTGAAAAAAGGTCAAATATATGCGAAAATCCGGAGGAATTCGATGTTCCTCCGGATTTTATTGTCAATATTGTTATTATATCTGCTTTACTTTATATATATATTATTTCCCATATATGTTCTTGCGACTTTCTCGACAGTCTGAAAGCACTCGTAAGAGTGCTTTTCTTGTTTTATCTGCTTTATAATTGCACATAATAGGGGTAACGAATATTGAACTGACGGTGTTGCTATGACTTCTCTTTTAAGACTTAAGGGCAGAGCTCTGCAGATTGGAAATTTTACCCTTTTTACTCTTACCTTTCTTACGGCGGTAATGCTGATTTTCGCAGTAAGTCTCCTTCCCGTAATTTATATAAGGGGTGCAGAAGCTTCTGTAGGGGAATACTTGGGCAATTACGCCGCTTTAGCCAACCTTGGCTTTGCACTTTTTTCTTATCTTTTTCTTATTTGTATTTACGATGCTATGAGAATTGGTATAAAGCGATTTTTCTTAAAGAAGGCACAGAGAAAAAATCCGACCTCTCAGGACATTTTCTTTTATTTCAGACCGAAAAATTTTTTCAGATGTATTTTTTATTGTGTAAGATTGGGAATAATACGGCTTCTTGTTTTTCTGTTCTGTCTTTCTCCTTGCGGAGCTTGTCTCTTTTTCGTTTATAATTTCTCCCGTTCGGGTGTGTCTGCCCTTGTGTGTCTTTCGCTTTTTGCTACGGCAGTGTGTCTTTTTATCAACGGTATATTTTTCTATTCCTCTTTTTTCTCGTCTTTTTTTCTCTGTGATTATTATTTCATTGACGGCAGCTTTGTCTCTTTTTCGCATCTTGTTGCTTCGTCTCAGAAAATGATGCTTTACAGAAAATCCCTTTTAATAAAACTGAGGCTGAGCTTTACGGGCTGGTTCATTATGTGTGCTTTCATTCTGCCGCTCCCTTATGTGTGGAGCTATTACAATCAGTGCCTTGCTGTTGCCGCCGAGGATTTTATGAAAGGAAAAAAGGCATAATCTCTTTACAAACGAAGGAGCTTTTGCTATTATAATATAAAGACAAAAGCGAGGTAAAAAATATGAAAAACATAGAGATTTTTATACCCCTTCTTTCTTGGCTTATAGGCGGTTCAAGAATCGGCGGAAGCTACAATACCTACTGTGCATCTCTTGGCACTGACGGGGAAAAGGGCTGTATCGGCGGTGAGATTTTCAACTACCGTATATGGATAGAAAAGCTTGACGAGCATGAGATAATCAAGGCTGCCGTATATTACGGTATGAAGAGCTTTGAAAATCAGAATGAAGAGGACATATGTGTCGAAGCCTTTGAGCTCGAAGAAGAAAGCCGTAAAGAGATAAAAAAATGGCTTACGGAAAAAGCAGAGGCGTTTTTTGCATAAGTTAAAAGAGGGCGTAAAGCTCTCTTTTTTTCTTACAGAAACCTAAAAACTTTTTTTGAGCATTTTAAAGAAAAAAAGAGGAAAACGAAGAAATTCGGAGCATATCAATTATTGTCGTGATTCTGACCTTGTTTTTTGCCGAAAATCCCAAAAAAACTGTTGACATTTGCGAAAAAATGTTCTATATTGTGTCTTATAAAAACAATGTATTTTACTATGGGAGAATATGTTGTAATTCTAATTCGAGCGGGCATGAATTTATATTTTCATGCAGGGAAAGGGGTTTATTATGGAAGATAATGTAATTATCCGACTTCAGAACATTTCTAAGAAATTTGAAGATGATGTTATTCTTGATAACATCAATCTTTCGATTAAAGATAAGGAGTTTATGACTTTTCTCGGTCCCTCAGGCTGTGGTAAAACCACAACCTTAAGAATTATTGCGGGATTTCTTGAGTCTGACAGCGGTCAGGTTCTCTTTGAGGGTAAGGACATAAACAATCTGCCTCCCCACAAAAGACAGGTCAATACTATCTTCCAGAGATATGCGCTTTTTCCGCACCTTAATGTTTATGATAATATAGCCTTCGGTCTTCGCATTAAGAAGATGAAAGAAAGGGATATAAGCAAAAGAGTTCAGGAAATGCTTGAGCTTGTTAACCTTAAGGGCTTCCAGAAGAGAAACATCGCCTCACTTTCAGGCGGTCAGCAGCAGAGAGTTGCAATTGCAAGAGCTCTTGCCGTTGAGCCTCGTGTTCTTCTCCTTGATGAGCCTTTAGGTGCCCTTGACCTGAAATTGCGTAAGGATATGCAGGTTGAGCTTAAGAATATCCAGAAGAGAATGGGCATCACATTTATTTATGTTACCCACGATCAGCAGGAAGCACTTTCAATGAGTGATACCGTTGTTGTTATGAATGACGGCAAGATTCAGCAGATAGGAACACCCATAGATATTTATAATGAGCCTAAAAATGCCTTTGTAGCCGACTTTATCGGTGAAAGTAATATTCTTGACGGCGTAATGCTCAATGACTTCAAAGCCAAGTTTTCCGGCGCAGTTTTCCAGTGCCTTGACAAAGGCTTTGCCGTTAACGAATCCGTTGATATTGTTGTCCGTCCCGAAGATGTTGACGTTGTTCCCGTTTCCGAGGGCACAATCAGCGGTGTCATAACCTCCAACACCTTCAAGGGTGTGCACTTTGAAATGATTGTTGATATCGATAATTTCAAATGGATGATTCAGACTACGGATTACTATCCCGTAGGCACTGAAATCGGTATTCAGATTGAACCCGACGCAATTCACGTAATGAAGAAGAGTGAATATTCGGGTATGTACGGCGACTACAGCTCATTCAGTGATGAGATTGACCATCTTTCAGATGTTGAACAAGAGGAGGAGTGATAAATGAAGAAAAACTCCTTAGGGAAAAAGCTTATATCTGCTCCCTATCTTGTATGGGCGGCACTGTTTATAATTGTTCCGCTGATATTCGTTGTCTATTACTCTGTCTTTGATGCAGACGGTAATTTTACTCTTGAATTTGTCAGCGATATAGGTAAATACAAGGATGTTATGCTCAACTCAATATGGCTGGGCTTTATTGCCACGGTCATAAGTCTTCTTCTCGCTTATCCTCTTGCTTACATTATGGCAAGAAGCGGCGCAAATGTGCAGAGGACAATGATGATGCTCGTTATGCTTCCTATGTGGATGAATCTTCTTATAAGAACCTATTCTATGATGATTCTTCTTCAGGATACAGGTATTATCAATGGCTTTTTAGAAAAAATCAATTTGCCTGCAGTGCATATGATTAACACTCAGGGAGCCGTTGTGCTGGGTATGGTTTATAACTATATACCCTATATGATTCTGCCCCTTTATTCAATTATGGCTAAAATGGACCATAATCTTATTGAGGCGGCTGAGGATTTAGGTGCAAACAAGCTTACTGTCCTTAAAAATATTATTATCCCCTTAAGCCTTCCCGGTGTAGCCTCAGGCTTTACTATGGTGTTTGTTCCTTCCGTTTCAACCTTCTATATTTCCAAGAAGCTCGGCGGAAACACCTTCTCGCTTATAGGTGACGTTATCGAAATGCAGTTCAAGAGCGCCAACAATTATAATTTAGGTGCGGCTTTGTCTCTTGTGCTTATGTTCCTTATCGTTATCTGTATGATGATTATGAACCGTTTTACAGGTGAAGACGATGACGGAGGTGTGCTTATATGAAAATGAAAATGTCACCTCTTTCAAAGCTTTATGTGGCTTTTATTATGCTTCTTCTTTATGCTCCCATTGTTGTAATGATTATCTTTTCATTCAACGCGTCGGAGAGTACAAGTGTTATTACGGGTTTTTCTCTTCGCTGGTATGAGTCTCTTCTTAATGACGGCTCAACGATTAAGGCTCTTACAAATACACTTATTCTTGCGGTTTCCTCTTCTTTTATAGCAACAGTTATGGGAACTGCCGCCGCAGTTGGTATTAATGTTTACAGAAACAAGTATGTCAAAAAGGCTACAATGAGCGTTACCAATATACCGATGATGAACCCCGAAATCGTAACGGGTATCTCAATGATGCTCCTCTTCGTTTTTTGCGCAAAACTTGTCGGTGTTACCGATGCCTTAGGCTTCGGCACAATGCTTATTGCTCACATAACCTTCAATCTGCCTTACGTTATTCTTTCGGTGCTCCCGAAGCTCCGTCAGCTTGATAAGTATCTTCCCGAAGCAGCAATGGACTTGGGCTGTACATCTCTGCAGGCATTTTTCAAGGTTATTCTGCCTTCAATCTCGACGGGTATTGTATCTGGTCTTATGATGTCCTTTACTATGTCCCTTGATGACTTTGTTATCAGCTACTTTACTCAGGGTCCCTCTTTTGAAACTCTGCCCATCAGAATTTTCTCAATGACTAAAAAGAGAGTTACACCCGATATGTACGCTCTTTCCACTCTTATTTTTGTTGCTATTCTCTTGCTCCTCGTTCTTCTCAACGTCTCTCAGGTAAGAGGGGAGAAGAAGATGAAGAATAAGCTTGATAAGGGGGTAAAGTGATGAAAAAGTTATTTTACCTTTTATCTGTTGTTACTCTTTGTGCTCTGTCGGCTCTGTCCGTCAGTGCTTATGACAACGAAGAGTGGTACAAGGGCCTTGAAGGCACAACAATCAATGTTTTCAACTGGGGCGAATACATCTCTGATACTTATGAGGACGGTATGCTTGATGTCAATGCCGAGTTCGAAAAGCTGACGGGTATCAAGGTCAACTATGTTACCTATGAAAGCAACGAGGATATGTATCCGAAAATCAAAAACGGCGGTGCAAGCTACGATATTATCATTCCCTCTGACTATATGATTGAAAGAATGATATCTGAGGGAATGCTCAAGGAAATTGATGTAGAATCTCTTCCCAACTATCACTATATTTCCGATAACTACAGAAATATGTACTATGACCCCGATAACAGCTTTTCTGTTCCCTACAACGTCGGTATGGTAGGTCTTATCTACAACAAAACTATGGTTGAGGAAGCACCTACGAGCTGGACGGCAATGTGGGACGAGAGATATGAGGGTAAGATTCTTATGATTGATAACCCCCGTGACGCTTTCGCAATTCCGCAGAAAATCCTCGGTTACTCCCTTAACTCCACCGACGAAAAAGAGCTTTCCGACGTAGCGCAGATGCTCATTGAGCAGAAGCCTCTTCTTCAGGGCTATGTTATGGACGAGATTTTCAATAAAATGGAAAGCGGTGAAGCTGCCCTTGTGCCTTATTATGTAGGCGACTTTGTTCTTATGCAGCAGATTAATTCCGATCTTGAATTTGTTTATCCCGAAGAGGGCGTAAACATTTTCGTTGATGCACTCTGTATTCCCGAATGCACCCAGAATTACGAGGGTGCGCTCAAATACATCAACTTTATGCTTGACCCGGAAATCGGTGTAAGCAATGCTCTTTATATCGGCTATGCAACGCCCAACGAGGGTGTTATGGAGCACCCCGATTATGCCGAGATGAAGAACAATGAGTATCTTTATCCTTCAGAAGAGAATATGCCCGATGTAGAGTATTTTCATAATCTTCCTCAGGAAACCCTTTCAATGATTTCTGATTTATGGAACGAGATAAGAATTTACGGTACGGACAATACTCATATTTATATCGGCTTTGCACTTGTAGGAGCGGCAGTAGTTTTCTTTATGGTAAAGAAAGCCGTAACTAAAAAACGCAGAGAATATTGGTATGAGTTTCCCGAAGGGTAATTAAGGGCCAAGTGCCGAGGGCCAAGGGCCAAGGAAAAAGTCCGGTTTTATGTATTAAGGATAGGGACGGTTCAAGATACAGAGCTGTCCTTTTGCTTTTAGGAGAATGTATTAATATGAAAGAAAAAGAATTTGATACGGGTAACCTGATAAAATTTAAAGAGCTTGCTGATAAAATTAAAAGTATTTCTGATTCTGAGTTTGATGAAGATGAATTTGATTTGAATGAGTTTAAAGGAAGCGGATTCTCCGAACTGTTCAGTCAAATTCTTACCGAAAAACTTTCAGAACCCTTTGAATTTAACCCGGAAGAGCTATATGAAGATATAGTTGATAATTTCTTTGTTCTTATAAAAGAACTGGGTATTGATAGATTTAATTTCTTCCGTTTTTCAAGCTATGATTATTACCGCGAAATAATAATTGACGGTAAAGAATATGATTTAGACGGTGAATTTTGTCATGATGACCTGAAAGCTACCGAAGCTTTATGTACAATAGATTGCTTGATTGCCGATTTAGAAAATTGCGGTGAAAAGACAATTTTTAAAAACATAGAAAAAATAATCAACATATGTAATAAAGGGTAATTTTTGAAGGACAGATGACTCAGTCTCGGTAAAAATTGAATAAAACATTAAGCACAGGGTTCAGCTCATCAGCTGTCCCTGTGCTTTTAACTTCAGCAATATTATTTTTACGGGTGAAACCTTTCTTTTATCACCCTGTTCAGCGCCTCGGCCCTTAGCCCTTGGCCCTCGGCCCTTCAATCAGTCCTCTGATTGACTATTTTATCATTTCCTGAAATTCTTCTTCACTTATAACCGTTACACCCAGGTCATTTGCTTTTTTCAGCTTACTGCCTGCATCTTCACCTGCAAGAACATAGGTGGTTTTCTTTGAAACACTCGAAGAAGCCTTACCGCCGAAGGATTCAATAATCTTTGTTGCCTCGCTTCTTGTCATAAGTGAAAGAGTACCTGTCAGTACAAAGGTCTTGCCTTCAAAACGAAGGTCAACAATTTCCTTCTGGCTTTCCATATTGACGCCAAGGTCTTTGAGCCTTTCAATAAGCTCAATGCTTTCGGGATGGGAGAAGAATTCTCTGACACTCTTGGCCATTATTTCGCCGAAGCCTTCGATTTCGCCGATTTCTTCTTCTGTAGCGGCAATCAGCTTATCCATTGAGCCGAAACGGTCACTTAAAAGCTTACCCGCTTTCTGTCCGATATGTCTGATACCTAAAGCAAATATAAGCTTTGAAAGGTCGTTGCCCTTGGATTTTTCAGCCGCATCAATAAGGTTCTGTGCGCTCTTTTCACCCATTCGCTCAATCTTTGCAATATCATCTTTATTGAGTGTGTAAATGTCAGCTGCCGTTTTTATAAGCCCCTCATTTACAAGGGTTTCAAGCACCGCAGTACCGAGACCTTCGATATCCATAGCATCTCTTGAGCAGAAATGAATCAGATTGCGGAGAAGCTGATTGGGACAGTCGGGATTACAGCAGCGAAGTGCAGCCTCGCCCTCTTCTCTAACTACTTTGCCGCCGCAGGAGGGGCAGATATCGGGTATACGGTAGGGGACAGCATTTTCTCCGTGACTTACAACAGAAAGCACCTCAGGGATAATGTCTCCCGCTTTTCTTATAATAACTCTGTCGCCGATACAGATACCCTTTTCGTCGATAAAATCCTGATTGTGAAGAGTTGCTCTGCTGACGGTTGTACCTGCAAGAAGAGTAGGCTCAAAAATGCCCGTGGGTGTAAGAACACCCGTTCTGCCTACGTTTATTTCAATATCGAGAAGAACCGTTTCCTTTTCTTCGGGGGGATATTTGAACGCAAGTGCCCACTTGGGAAACTTAGCCGTTGAGCCCAGCTGTTCTCTCTGCGAGAACTCGTCAACCTTGATAACTGCGCCGTCAATATCAAAGGGGAGAGTGCCTCTTGCCTCACCGATACGGTTTATCTCGTCGATTGCCTCTTCAATATTATCGCATTCCTTATAGAAAGGAACAGTATTGAAGCTGAGAGACTTAATATAGTCAAGGCTCTCCTTGTGTGAATGAAGCTCCTTGCCTTCGATACGCTGAATGTTGAAAAGGAAAATATCAAGCTTTCTCTGACTTGTGATTTTAGGATTCTTCTGTCTGAGAGAGCCTGCCGCAGCATTACGGGGATTCTTAAAGGTTTTTTCTCCCTTTAATTCCTGCTCCTTTACAAGCTCCGTAAAGGTTTCACGGGGCATATAAACCTCACCGCGCACCTCTAAAAGAGGAATGTCGGTTTCTATCTTGAGAGGAATTGAACGGACAGTACGAAGGTTAGCACTTACGTCTTCACCGATTCTGCCGTCACCTCTTGTTGAACCTCTTACGAAAAGTCCGTTCTCATATTCGAGAGAAACGGAAAGGCCGTCGATTTTCGGCTCGACAACATATTTCGGTGAGGGAACAACTGCCTTAACTCTCGCATCGAAAGCTCTTACATCATCAAAGCTGAAGCCGTCCTGAAGACTTTCCATAGGAACGACATGCTCAACGGGAGTAAACTGACCGTCAGCCTTACCGCCTACACGGTGAGTAGGGGAGTCAGCAGTAAGAAGCTGAGGAAACTTTTCTTCAATATCAATAAGCTCATGAAGAAGACGGTCATATTCAAAGTCTTCAATTTCAGGCTCGTCGTTTTCGTAATATTTTTTATTGTGATAGTTTATTATTTCACGGAGCTCTTCGGCTCTTTTTTTATTTAATTCAAAATCACTCATAATTACCCTCTTTTCAGTGTGCCGTCAAGAAATTCATTTTTAAACCATACATCTTTAATTGTGAACTCCTTGCCGTTAAGATATTCGAGACTGCCTGCATCGGTAGTAAAATCAAAAATCAGCTTATAGGAGCAAAGGCACTGTTTTTTGTAGCCCGTCTTTTTGTTAAGCTCGTTAGTGCCGTACTTTCCGTCACCAAGAAGGGGATGGCCGATTGATGCAAGATGAGCTCTTATCTGGTGGGTTCTGCCGGTGAGAAGGTCAACCTCAAGAAGACTCAGACCGTCATTGTAACCTAACACCTTATATTTTGTTCTGATAATCTTTGAGCCGTCCTTGTTCTTCTTAGAGACAAAAACCTTATTCTTTTTTTCGTCCTTGATAAGATAGCCCTCGAGGAGCTCGCTTTCCTTACTCATCTTACCGTGAACGATGCAAAGGTAGATTTTATGTAATTCTCTGTCCTTCATTTTCTGATTGAGAACACGAAGAGCCTCTGCCGTTTTGGCGCAGATAACAATACCGCTTGTATTTCTGTCGATACGGTTGACAAGGGCGGGGGTGAAGGAGGTCTCTTCATCGGGATGCCACTGACCCTTTTCGAAGAGATAACGCTTCACTCTTGTTATAAGGGTGTCAACATATTCTGTCTCATCAGGGTGGGAGAGAAGACCGACCTTTTTGTTAAGGAGAATAATGTTTTCGTCCTCATAAACTATATCTATATTTTTTGATGCAGACATAAAATCATAGACGGTCTCTTTCTTTTCAAAGAACTCGTCATTGATATACATATCAACCTTGTCACCTACATTAAGGCGGGTAGATATCTCTGCTCTTTTGCCGTTGACCTTTATGCGCTTGATTCTTATGTACTTATACATCAGTGCCTTAGGTAATTTCGGGCAGGATTTAGTAAGAAACTTGTCAAGTCTCTGGTCAGCATCGTTTTTTTCTATTGTAAAGCTTTTCAAAGTTAAATACCTCGTGGAATTAGTTCAGAACATTATATCATAATTTTATAACTAAGGCAAGGTGAGAATATGTTTGAGAAAAAAGATTTTTCAGATTCATTTCACTTCAACAGCAATAAACGGAACAGTCATTTCTTCTTCTGTAAGACCTGCGTGACCGCCGATAGCCTCAAAGTCAGAACGCTTTATATTGAGCATCACATTGCCCGTAGCTACGGCTAAAAAATCACCTATAAAATCTTTGGTTTTGTGATGTGCAGTACCGTATCCTAAAAGATTTTCGGCAAAGACCTCTTCTTTTGACATAAGCCTGAAGGAATTACCGAATACCTTATTGAACTCATCTTTAAAGGCTTCAGCTTTTCCGTCCTTTACAAAAAAGCTCAATGCTCTCGGTTCAACTGAAGGCGGCACCTTAAGCATATTTTCAATTGTGGGATAATCTTCAAGATATTCATTTAAACAATTCATCTGTCCGTGGTCAGCAGTAATGATTACAAGGGAGTTTTTCAGCTTTTTACAGAGCTTTTCGACCTCTCGGTTTATCATCTGAATTTCATTTTTTACTTCTGTGCTGTTTACACCGTATATGTGCATAGTGTTATCGGGCTTGTACCAATAGGTGTATATGTATTTCTGCTTTCTTCTTTTAGATAATCTGTAAACGGTTTTACAAATATGGTGAACACTTTTTGAACGATATTTTGAAAAAGCTGACACATAATAAGCTGATTTCTTACCTCTGACTTCTTCAATTCTCTGAAAAATTCTTTTATAGGGTATATATTTCTGAGGAACATTATACTTTGCGGCAGGCTCTCCGTTACGCTGCAGAGTGTTCTTAAAAGCAGTAACATTTTCACCTATTTCATCAAAATACAAATCCCAACCTATCCAGCCTGTTTCGAGAGGAGAATAGCCGCTTTCAATTGCAGTAACGGCGGCAACAGTTGTTGACGGGTATACCGATGAAATATCCGTTAAATGATGCTTTCTCAGAAAATCATCTTCCTTGAGATGTTCCTTAATAGCAGAAGAACCCATACCGTCAAAGAGCATTACAATTACATTTTTGTAGTTTTTATTCAGAAGTTCATCAAACTCAGGTAAAGTCTTATGTCCACAGTCGGTAACGCCGAAATATTTCAGCACTGACGAGGCGACAGACAGTATGCTTCTGTTATATTCGGGATATTTAATCATTGCGCTTCTCTCCTAACTTTTTTATATATTCATCGGCTTCTTCTCTAGTCTTGAATATTACAACCTGCTTTCCGTTTTTGTACTTTTCTATAAGCTCGTAAATATAGGGTAGGGTATTATCGGGAAACTCTTCGATAAACTGCTTGAATTCGGGGTCTAACTCTGTTTCAATCCAGGGTAAATCATAACGGCCCTTGCCGATTCGTTCAGTTGCGCCCTGCAGACAAAGCTCTGTGGGTAAATCGAAGAGAAAAACCGTGTCGCAGTGCTTTAGCCTTATTTCAATTGTTCTTTTGTAATTACCGTCAATTATCCATTCGGGTGTTGTGAAAATTTCTGTTATCCTACTGTCAAAAGCTTCCCTTGAAATATGTGTTTTATCAGGCTTATGCCAGATAGCATCAAGGTAATATAGTGGCAAACCTGTTCTCTTACTTAGTTTTTCGGCAAAAGTTGTTTTACCGCTTCCGGGACATCCGATCACGATCACGCGCTTCATTGCGAATTCTCCTTTGCGGTGTTGATGGAGGCAATCAAAATGCGGCGGATTGTGCCGCATTGATTATAAAGATTAATCGCAGTTTCTCTATTCAGAATATCGGACTTTACAAACAATTCAAGCCAATATTCCGTTTCGTAGCATTCCTTCAAAGCAATTTGTAATTTTGCAATAAAGTCAGGCTTCCCGTGGGCGTAATTTGCTTCATGAATGTTGGCGCCGATTGAAGTGGCTGAACGTTCC
>JAZPYL010000080.1:0-33468 GCA_045544175.1 Acutalibacteraceae bacterium
AAGGGTTTATGTGGCGGTGGAGGGGCGGCGGCGAGCCGCACCTGTGCCTGCGAAGCAGAGCACAGGTCAAATGTGTGGCTGTGCCACACATTTGGAAACTGCCACGACTTCGTCGGGCAGTTTCGCGGCTCGCCGCCGCCCCCCCCCCCCCACCCTTTAGAAAAAGCATAGCTTCCCCTCCACTTATAATCGACGGGCAGTTCTCCTTTATCCCTCTTCCTCCGCGGAAAAAAAGAAAAAGAAAGGCCGCAGGTTACCTGCGACCATAATTCTGCATTTTGCATTCGAAAATCTACGCCAAATCGTAAATTTCCTTAAGTCCGTCAAGAAGTAAATTCTCATCATAAAGAATCTTTTCTTCACAGCAGGGGATAATTGCCGTACTGTAGCCACCCGTAGCGACAACGGTACATTCCTCATAGCCAAGCTCCGCCTTGATTCTCTTAATCATACCGTCAAGCATAGCTGCAGTACCGTAAATAATACCGCTCTGCATACACTCTGTTGTGTTTTCACCGATTGCTTTTTCAGGCTTTGTGAAGCTGATTGAAGGAAGAAGTGAAGCATTTTTTGCAAGAGCATCAAGAGAAATCTTGACACCGGGAGAGATTGTACAGCCTCTGAAGGTGCCGTCCTTATCAATAACAAGAATTTTCGTTGCAGTACCCAGATCAGCAACAAGGCAGGGGAGAGGATACTTTTCTCTTGCGGCAACTGAACCTGCAATAAGGTCTGCACCGAGATATGAAACGGGGAGAATGTCTATCTTTAATTTTCCGTTGTAATCTCCGCCGACGAGTATAGGGTCAACACCTACGGTTTGTCTGACAGCTCTGACAATATAATCTGTAAGCTCAGGCACAACCGAGGCAAATACACAGCCCGTAAATTCAGTGGGCGATACATTGTTGAGATTGAACAGGTCGAGAAGGTCAACGGCATATTCATCGCTTGTTTTGTGCTTGGAGGTGTAGAGCCTTGAAACAAAAACAAGCTCATCACCCTTGTAAGCGCCTAAGGTAATATTGGTGTTACCCATATCGATAGCTAAAAGCATTAATATCACTCCTTAAAGTGCGTAATTTCCTTTTACAGAAAAAGTATATACAATATTGTGGCAAAAGTCAAATAAATATGATAGAATAAAGTATCCTGTATAAAAGATGTGATAAATATGAAATGTAATATATGTCCGAGAAATTGCGGCGCAGACCGCAGTGTGACAGTAGGGCGTTGCGGTGTACCTGAGGATTTTGTTGTTGCCCGTGCTGCAAAGCACTTCTGGGAGGAGCCGCCCATAAGCGGAACAAAGGGAAGCGGAACGGTTTTCTTTTCGGGGTGCAATTTAGGCTGCGTTTACTGTCAGAATTACGGTATAAGTCACAGAAAAGAGGGTAAACGAATTTCCGAAGAAAGACTCGGGGAGATATTCTCTGAGCTCACTCTCAGCGGAGTTCATAACATTAACCTTGTGAACCCGACTCACTATGCTCTGAAAATTAAAAAGGTGCTTGAAAAATATCCTCCGGCCCTTCCCGTAGTCTACAACAGCAGCGGCTATGAAAAAGCAGAAACACTGAAAGCTCTTGAGGGAACAGTGGATATTTATCTTCCCGACCTGAAATACATAAGTGCAGAAAGGAGCGGAAAATACTCATCGGCTGAAGATTATTTTGACTATGCTTCAAGGGCGATAGTTGAAATGAAAAGGCAGTGTCCTGAAAATATCTTCGACAGCCAAGGAATTATGCAGAGGGGTATGATTGTAAGGCATCTTATATTGCCTAAGAATACGAATCAGTCTCTTAAAATTCTCGACTGGATAAAGGAAAATCTCGGCACAGATACCCTCATAAGCCTTATGTCACAGTATACGCCTTACGGTGAAATTGAAGCTTTTCCCGAGCTGCAGAGAAGAATTACCGAGCGTGAATATTTCAAGGTGCTCGACTATGCCGAAAATCTTGGCTTTGAAAATATTTTTACTCAGAATCCATCTTCGGCAAAGGAAGATTTTATCCCTGATTTTGATTTTACGGGAGTTTGAAAAAACTACTTTATTTTTGGTAAAATATGTGATAGAATAGCTTTATAAAAATTCAGGAGGCTTTTAAAATGAAAGGATTTTTTGGCGAATTTAAAAAATTTATTATGCGTGGCAACGTAATTGACCTTGCAGTCGGTGTTATTATCGGTGGTGCTTTTCAGGCTATTGTTAATTCACTTGTAAACGATTTCGTTTCTCCCGTGCTTTCTCTTCTCACGAAAGGCGTCAATTTTGCTGACAAGTTTATAGTTCTTGCATCAACGGATGAGGTTTTTGCAACTGCAGAAGCAGCAAAGGAAGCAGGCTATGCAACACTTAATTACGGTTCATTTATTACTGCAGTTATTAATTTTATTATAATGGCATTTGTTATTTTCCTTCTTGTAAAGGGTATCAATAAGATTTCTGAGATCGGCAAGAAAAAGGAAGAGCCCGCAGAAGAAGAGCCTACAACAAAGGTATGCCCCTTCTGTAAGAGTGAAATCAGCATTGAGGCTGTTAAGTGCCCTCACTGTACATCTGATATTCCTCTTGAGGAGGCAGAAGCATGATTGGCTTTATCGGTGCAGGCAATATGGCAACTGCCATAATTGAAGGCATTTGTCAGTCGGGATTTTTAAAGGGCGGGGAGATTTCCGCTTTTGACCTTGATAAGAATAAAACGGAGTTTCTTTCTTCATCCTTCGGTGTCAGGGCAGTGTCTTCAGCTAAGGAGATTGCCGAAAGCTGTGACACAATAGTTCTTGCAGTAAAGCCTAATATAATTGCATCTGTTCTTTCTGATATCGGTGAAATTGCAAAGGAAAAGAATCCTCTTTTCATCTCCATTGCTGCAGGTAAGACTACGGAATATCTTCTTTCCTGCGTAGGCTATGAGGCGAGATTTATCCGTGTGATGCCCAACATCAATGCATTGGTTGGAGCTGCCGTTTCGGGCTATTGCGGTACAGATAATGTTTCAGAAGAGGATATGAGCTTTGTCAAGGCTTTCTGCGAGTGCTTCGGTACGGCAGTGGCTGTTGAAGAGAAGAACTTTCCTGTTTTCAGTGTAATCGGTGGCTGTTCACCTGCATATACATATATGTATATTGATTCTCTTGCAAGAGCGGCGGTGAAAAACGGCCTTCCGAAAAAAATGGCACTGGAGATTGCCGCACAGGCAGTTTTAGGCAGTGCAAAAACAATACTTGAATCTGACGAGCATCCATGGGAGCTGGTTGACAGAGTATGTTCACCGGGCGGCACTACAATTGAGGGTGTTGCATCTCTTCAGAATGACGGCTTTGAAGCAGCTGTTATTAAGGCTGTTGAGGAAAGCTATAAAAAGGACAGTAAAGTATAAAAGGCTGCTTTGGCAGCCTTTTATTAATGCAGAATGCAGAGTGCAGAATGCAGAATTGCGGGAAACAGAGTGGTGAAATCTAAACTCTACCCGCCCCGATAGTTTTGAATTTTTATATTCGCGTAGTGGAGACCCTGTGTGGTCTCCACTTTTTTGCTATCTTGACAGCAGTCTTTACAGTAGGTATACGGCTTTCTATGTCCGTCGGTTAGTTGATGTTCCATATTAAAAATTGAACATAGGGCGTACCGATAACATCAATGTACAGATATAAAAAGTGGAGACCACACAGGGTCTCCACTACGCATATATGAATTTTTTAATCCTAACGAGGCGGGAGCAATCTTTCTCCCTTTTGCACTGTCGGCGCAATTCTGCATTCTGCATTCTGCACTCTGCATTAATAAGCACCTTCGGTGCTTATCTTATATAATTCAAGGGATTAACCTTTGACCCGTTCACCAATACCTCAAAATGAAGGTGAGGACCTGTTGAGTTACCTGTTGAACCGATACGGCCAATCTGCTGACCGCGGTATACATACTGACCGACTCTCACAGTGATTGAGCCTGCCTGCATATGAGCATATCTTGTGCTGATACCGCCGCCGTGACTTATAAGAACCATGTGTCCGTAGCCTGACCAGCTTCTCTGGACGGAAACAACAGTACCCGACTGTGATGCAACAACGGGTATGCCCAATGAACCGCCGTATCTGATAATATCCAGACCGCCATGGAAGCCCCAGCCCGAAATACTCGGATTTCTGTAGCCGTACCTTGAGGAGATTGCATAAGCACCTCTTGTAGGCCATGTGAAGCCGCTTGAGCTGACGGAGCCGCCGTAAACGGGAGATGAATAGGTTTTTGTACCGATAAGAACTATCTTGTTGACGGGAGCCTTTGTCTGCTTCTCTGAAACAAAGGATGTGTATGAAATCTTGCCGTCAATATATGTCACAAGCTCAGTTATAACCTTTTCACCGTAGGCACCGTTCTGCGTTGTTTTCTTGGTGCCCTTGGCAAGAGACGAGCTGTTCCTTTCAATAGTTTCGTAGGGGAGAGCAACCTTTCTTGTGCGCGTTTTCATAACCTTTACTCTGACATAGTTCTGTTCTTCTGAGATGAGGACAGATTTTACGGAAGAAAGGTCAGAAAAATCAACCTTGGGATTAAGGCTTTTAAGCTGTTTTCTTGTAAGCTTATATTCTTTAGCGATTGAGGCAAGAGAGTCACCGTCCTTGATTTTATGACGGACTGCAGCTGCCTTTGGTTTGCTGAGAGTTTTCTGAAGGGTAGCCGTATCCCATATAGAAGAGCTGTTTTCGTTGTAGTAGCCCTGAATGTACTGTATCTCTTCAACGAAGCCTACGATAGCGTCTTCGTCGGCATTCTTTTCATAAGGCTCGAGAATTTTGGCGAAGACAGAAACTGCATCAGATTCATTTTTTACGGCGCAGAGAAACTCGCCGTTTATATAAATACCGCAGGCTCTGATATAGTTTTCATCGCTTGAAAGGATGATGCCCTCGCTTATCATCTGGGAGTTGGAAAGCTCGCTTGCCTTTACTCTGCTGAATTTATAAACAGGCTGAAGAGAAAGGCTCTTGGGTGCGTTTTCTTCGGAAGAGGAGATAAGAGAGAGAGCCTGAGTCTTGCCCTCATCAAAGACCTCAGAGCTTTCCACATAGCCTAAGGACTGACCGTTGTAGATAACCTCAAGGGCAAAGGTGGAGCCCGAATAAACTGCGTTATAAACAAGAATAACGGCAAATACCGTAGCTACGGGAAGAGCAAGGTTGAACATTGTCTTCCAGAAATGACGGTGTCTCTCAAAGGACATTACGAAATATTTGCTCAGTGCCCTGATGAAAATAGGCATCTTTTTCTTTTTTACAGCCTTTGCAGCCGTAAAGATGGCTTTTAATTCAAGACAGATTCTTTTTATATCGTCTGCAAGACTTATATGAATTCTTCCTGGAATTTTCTTAAGCCTTCCGACAAGTCCTTTGAAAGCATTAAAAATAAGGATTGACGGTATAATGAACAGGGGCGACAGCTTTCTGAAAACATATTTAAAAAGAGCGATTGTCTCAGCACCGAGATATTCGATCTGCTCTTCAAACAAATAAAGCATTTCTCTTATGCTGAGGCTTTTTTTCTTCTCTGCTGTGTGAGTATCAGCCTCGTAGGGCATGAGCAGAGGTTCTTCAGTGCTGACAGGGGCGATATTTTCCTCTTTCTCTTCGGTAAGAGTGATTATTTCTTCAGCCTCAAGACCGTTGTAACGGGCATAGGGCACATCATCATCGAGAAAGTAGTCATCGTTGAATTTGAAATCTGCCGTTTCTTCTGCAGCACGTCGGAGCTTTTCTTTTTCGTTTTTCATAAGCGTCACCTCCTTTTAACCGGGGAAAATTTTATCATATTGAGAGAAATATTTCAAGTGTGAGTAATTTCCTTTTATTTTGTTGGGTAAATGAGCTTTTCCTCTGTCCAGCCGTCGAGTACCTTTACCATATCAGCGGCGTCTTCTTTAGCAAGGGGCAGATTGTGGTCACGGTAGTTGCCGCATTCCTCAGCAGATACACCGGGAACCTCACCCTCGAAGGCTGCACAGAAGGAGAGAGCTTCCTTTGTAAGCTCAATGGCGTCCTTCTTTGAAAGAGAGTCGGAGGTGATAAAATAAAAGCCGGTTCTGCAGCCCATAGGTCCGAAATAGATAATTTCATCGGAGAACTTGCTGTTTCTTACAAAGGTAGCGAAAAGATGCTCAAGGGTATGTATAGCACCGTTATTCATTACCTCTTCAATGTTGGGCTTACGGCATCTGATGTCGTAGGTGATTGTATTTTTATCTGTTCTTGAAAGATACATTCCCTTGGGGAGAATAGTGTGGTCGATTGTAAAGCTTGCAATTTTTTCCATTTTAAACACCTCAGTTGAAAGTTAAATATTCTTTTGAGCTGAAAAGGCGGTCAATGCCTCTTCTTATGCCCGTGTTTTCAGGCTTCTGAAGAAGTGGGTCATCGTCGAAAATCATTTCGCAGGCCTTTTTGCTCTGACGGACTATATCCATATTTTCCGTAAGGTCGGCAATTTTCAGCTCAGGCAGACCGTGCTGTCTCGAGCCGAAGAAATCACCGGGACCTCTCAGCTCAAGGTCCTTATCGGCAATTTTGAAGCCGTCGGAGGTTTTACACATAATGTCGAGTCTTGCCTTAGCACTTTCGCCCTTGGCATCACTGACAAGGACACAGTAGGATTTTTCTGTTCCTCTTCCGACTCTGCCGCGAAGCTGATGAAGCTGAGACAGACCGAACCTTTCGGCATTTTCGATTATCATAAGCACTGAATTGGGCACATCAACGCCCACCTCAATTACCGTTGTGGCAACAAGAAGACCGATATCGCCCTTTGCAAAATCGGACATTACCTTTTCTTTATCCTTAGGCTTCATTTTGCCGTGAAGAAGTCCTACGCTGTAATCGGCGAAGACCTTGTTTTTAAGCTCTTCGGCATACTCCGTAGCAGCAGTTATGTCGCCCTCAGCCTCTTCAACGGCAGGACAGACAATGTATGCCTGAAGACCCTTATCAAGATGCTTTTTTATAAAGGCATAGAGTCTTTCGTGATAAGACGAATCAACACAGTAGGTAGATATCTTCTGTCTGCCTTTGGGTAATTCGTCGATAATTGAAAGGTCAAGGTCGCCGTAGATAATAAGTGAAAGAGTGCGGGGAATAGGTGTGGCACTCATAACGAGAGTATGGGGGTGATTGCCCTTGGAGGAGAGTATACCTCTCTGATTGACACCGAATCGGTGCTGCTCGTCGGTGACGATAAGACCGAGATTCATAAATTCCGTGTCGTCGGTAACAAGGGCGTGAGTGCCGATAATAATCTGCGTTTCGCCGTTTTTAAGTCTTTCCTTTGCTTCCTTTTTCTTTTTTGGAGTAAGGGAGCCTGTAAGAAGGTCGACGGTGATTCCTGTGCCCTCCGTAAGCTTTTTAACCGTTTCAAAATGCTGACGGGCAAGTATTTCCGTCGGTGCCATAAAGGCACTCTGCACACCGTTTTTTGCCGCTACATAGCAGGCACAGCAGGCAATAACCGTTTTGCCTGAGCCAACGTCACCCTGAACCAGTCGGTTCATAGGCTTGTCCTTTTTCATATCCCTTATTATTTCCTCGGTAACCCTCTGTTGAGCAGAGGTAAGACTAAAGGGGAGAGAGGAGATAAACTCCTTTGAACAGTCATTATTTATTATAACCGATGTTTTATGTGTGTTTCTGCTTCTGAGCATTTTCATTCCTGCCTGAAGAATAAAAAGCTCTTCAAAAATCAGTCGGTATTTTGCAATTTCAAGCTCCTTATAGCTTTTGGGAAAATGTACATTTTTAAGAGCAAAGCTTTCGTGACAGAGAGAAAAGCTCTGTCTTATCTTGTCGGGAATGGAATCGTATTCTTTTTTTTCCATATACTCCGTAAGAGCATTGTTTATAATTTTAGAAAGAATCCTTGAGGTCATACCTGCCGTCAGGGGATAGACGGGTATCATTGCGGTATCTCTTTGGGCGGGCTCAACAATAGGGTTGGTCATTTCAAGGCTTCCCTTATTTGCCGTAACCTTGCCGTAGAAGATATATTCCTCGCCCTGAACGAGCTTGTCTGCAAGGAATTTACTGTTGAAGATAGTTATATGCACACCTGCCGCACCGTCGGTCACAAGGGTTTTATAAAGAGTCATACCCTTTCTTATTTTGTGCTCTCTCGGTGTATAGCCGACAATAGCCGAAAAACAGCCGACAGTATCGGGTATGAGCTTTGTAATAGGTGTAAGAGAGGTAAAATCAAGATAGGTACGGGGATAAAAATGCACAAGGTCATAAACACTTTCTATACCCATTTTTTTAAGAAGCAGGGCTCTTTTTTCGCCTACACCTTTTATATATTTAACGGGTGTCATTTTTATCCTCCTTTCGCCTTTTGCTTTTCATTATACCTCCCAGGAATAGATATTTCTGAAAGGCTCGTATTCGTTGGTGCTGCCCTCATAAGAAAGCTCTCTTGAGAAATAGGACATACCGTCTCTGTAGCACAGAGGAATAAAGGGGCACTCACTGTCAAAGACCTGCAGGAAGGTGTTCACATCAATAACACCCTTTGCAAAATCGAAATAAGCCGTAGCCGTAACAGAGGATGTATCAATACCGTAGCTTGCACTGCCGCCCTTTTCAAAGAAGGGGGAAAGGTCCATATTTGCCCCCAGCTTTATTTCACCTACATAAAGGTCGAAATCTCCGTTTTTAAGTGAAGAGATATATTCGGAATATTCCTTTTCTTCAATCTGAAGGTCAATACCGATGCCATTAAGACTCTTTTTGATTTCTTTTGCGACCTTAACCTTTGAGGGCGAGTCACTGCACACAAGAAGAGTCATTCTGAGAAAATCGAAATCCTTTGAACGATAGGCATTATGTGAATAGGCATAAACGTAGCCTGCTTTTTCAAGGGCTTCTTCAGCCTTCTGAATATTGTATGGATTCTGTGTTTCCTCTATAGCCGACACAACGTACCAGTCGGGATTGAAGACAGACTTTGCCTTTCTGTAAATGCCCTCATAAACACTGTCACATATACCCGTACGGTCAATAGCGAGATTTACAGCTGTGACAAGCTTTTCGTCGGAGAAAACCTCTCCCTTTCTGTTAAAGGAAACAAAGACAAGATTGTTAAGGGGAGTTTTTACTATATTTGCGCCCACTTTTGTATATTCGCCGTCGCTTAAATCGTCAAAGAAATAAGTAAGGTCGCCTGTCTGCAGAAGATAGAGCTCACTTTTTTCTGAAGAAACGGGAACGAGATTGATTTTCTCTGTTGACATTTCTTCCTTTCTCGAGGTGGCGGAGTTTGCCTTCAGATAATACTCTCCGTCACCTTTTTTGATGGTGTATCTGCCGCTGCCTACGGGAGTTTTGTCATCGCCCGTACCTGCTTTTATAATGGGGAAGCTGAGACAGCTTTCAGCGTATATGTCTTCTCTGAGAAGAGTGAAAAGAACGGAAGAATCTGAGCCCGTTGCCGAGGCTACATTCATAAGCCTGTCCGAATAGAACGAATCAGCCTTTGCAAGATTAAAGGAATAGACAACGTCGGAGGCATCAATAAGACTGCCGTCGGAAAAATAAAGCTCTTCGGCAAGGTGTACAATAAGCTTCCGTCCGTCTCTTTCTGAGGATTCGGCAATAAGGGGAGACACACTGTAATTGTCGCCTGCAAGATATAAGGTGTCATAAACCAGTGTCAGCAGACTGCGGTTGAGGGGGCTTGTGGTTTTGTAGGGGTTGAAGCCCTTGCCCTCAAAATAGCCTAAGGTGATTTTTCTTTCGGCTACAGGTGCAGCTGTGGTTTCCACTGTTGTGGGCTCGGTGGTGTCGGTTATATTATCGTCTTTACCGCAGAAGGAAAAGAGAGAGCATATAAGAAGCACACCGAGAAAAATACAAAGCAGTTTTTTCATATTAATCTTCCTTTTTATTCGAACGATACTCTTTCTGCTGAAAGGCATCTGCCCGTTTTTTCGTCAATGGAGAATATACAGCCGTTAATCATTGAGCTGCCCTCGGCACTGTCGAAACGGGTAGGCATAGATGTTTTAAACTTGTTTATTACAATATTCTTGTCAACGCCCAGAACACTGTCGACGGTTCCGCACATACCGATATCGGTGATATATCCCGTACCTGAGGGGAGAACTCTTTCGTCGGCAGTAAGGACATGGGTGTGAGTGCCGAAAACAGCCGACACTCTGCCGTCAAGATAAAAGCCCATGGCCTTTTTTTCGCTTGTGGCTTCGGCGTGAAAGTCAACAAGAATTATATCGGTCTTGTCTTTTATTTCATCGAGGACTCTGTCAATAGTCTTAAAGGCGTTGTCGCACCAGTCGGAAGAATACATATTGCCCATAAGATTAATTACAGCCACCGTGTATCTTCCCATATCAACGAGCGCATAGCCCCTGCCGGGTGAGGAGGGGTCAAGGTTGCAGGGCCTTATTACAAATTCATTTTCGTCAAGGTAGGAGTAGACCTCTTTTCTTCGGAAAACGTGATTGCCCGTAGTGATAAAGTCAACACCGCTTGTGAAAAGATGCTCGGCAGAGTCGGGAGTAATGCCGTTGCCCGTAGCTGAGTTTTCACCGTTGGCAATACAGAAATCTATTGCCTTGAGCCTTTTGAATGAGGGGAGCTTTTTTCTTACAAAGTCGCAGCCGATACCGCTGACAACGTCGCCTAAAACAAGAATGTTCATATTTTCACCTTAGTCATAAAGATATTCGCTTACATCAAAATCGTCATCGTTGGGGTAGTAGTCCCAGCCGTCATAGTAGTTGCCCTGTCTTTCTTCTTCAGGGCTTTCGGGAATTTCCTTTATAACCTCAACCTTTCTTCCGCTCATCCATAAGAAATGGGAAACGAGAAGAGTATATCCGCAGCAGGAGGGTGTAAGCCACTCGGCAGATGAGGCCTCGGGAATACCGAAGTTTGCAAGGATAGTGGAAATAACACCGCCGTGAGTTACGATAACCGTTCTTTCTGCGCCGGATTTTATAATGCCGTCAACCATTTTTGAAAAGCAGTTACATACACGGTTTGCGAATTCCTCGTTGCTTTCACCGAAGGGGGGAGAGATACCCTTTTCGCCTCTTATCCATTTGTCGAAGGCGGGCTCCGTTTCGTGAAGAACCTCAGCAGTTTTACCCTCGAATTCACCGAAGTTATATTCAGTAAGGTCGTCCATTACAATGGGAGTGATGTGAGGGTAGAGAATTTCTGCAGTCTCCTTACATCTCTTAAGGGGAGAGGTAAAAACAAAGTCAGCTTCGGGGTAAATGTAGCTTTCCTTAGCCTCAAGAAGCTGCTCCTTGCCCTCGTCACAGAGAGGGGAGTCTGTACGGCCTGCATAAACGCCGTCAAGGTTATCCTGTGTAAGTGCGTGTCTGATAAGATGTATACGGTAAGTTTTCATAATTCAGGTCTCCAAGAAAATATTCATTCTATTATACCTCATTATGAAAAATATTGCAATATAATGTAATAATATATATTACTTTAAATATTACAGCTATATCTGCTTTGAACATTTCATCTGAAGTGCTTTATGCAAAGTCCCCTTTTTGTCGCTTACCTCAGATATATTCACTTGCAAATAGCTCTGCGATAAGTTATAATATCACTGATAAAAAATCGTCAGCTGTCATTCTGAACGCAGCCTTTAACTGTCATTCTGAACGCAGTGAAGAATCTTAAGATCCTTCGCGATGCTCAGGATGACAATATGGTTCGCGATGCTCAGGATGACAATATGGTTCGCAATGCTCAGGATGACAACAGGGCTTTGCAATGCTCGGGATGATATTTATAAAACAGGAGAGAAAGCTATGCTCAATTTCATTATCGGCAGAAAAAACAGCGGCAAAACTACAGCTGCACATAAAATCTTAGGTGAAAAGGTACAGTCGGGCTGTGAAACTATGCTCATTGTGCCTAAGCACTATACCTTCGACAGCGATAAAAGCATACTTTCTCTTTTAGGCCCCAAGGCAGCCTCACAGGTTGAGGTGCTGAGCTTTACAAGACTTTCTCATATTGTTCTCTCCTCCTTCGGCGGAATAAAAAAGCCCATAGCCAAGAAAACCGCAAGGCTTATTTATATGTCTCTTGCTATTGAAGGTCTTACGGACAAGCTTACTGTTTTCAGTAAGCATAAGAACGATATTGCCCTTGTTACAAAGCTGCTTTCCTTTGTTGACGATATGAAAAATGAGGGTATAACTCCCGATGACCTTGAAAAAACTGCGGCAGATATTTCTGACAGTATGCTAAGAGAAAAAATCACAGAAGCGGGTCTTATCTACCGCACCAACGAAGCAGTTATAAACGAAAGCGCCTTTGACGATGCAGACCTTCTTGCAAGGGTTTACGATATTCTTGTCGGTGAGGATTTCTTTAAGGGCAAGACTGTTGTAATTGACGGCTTTCCCTGTTTCACTCACGATGAGCTGAAGCTTATTTCGCTTATGATTAAGGGCGCAGATGATGTTTATATAACTCTCTGCCTTGATAAGATTGATATTTCGGCCAAGACGGGTCCCTTCCCTTATATTCAGCAGACAGCACGAAAGCTTATGCGACTTGCAGGCAATAACGGTGTCGAGGTGGCTGAGCCTATAGTCTGCTCATACGAAAAGGAGTTTTTCAGTGAGGATATTGCACACCTTGAAAAGAATATCTATAAGCCCGTTTTTACCCCCTACGGAAAGAAAAGCGAAAATATTACCGTAATTACTGCCGCAGACTTTTATGATGAATGCGATGCAGTGGCAAGAAGAATAAAGGCACTCATAAGAGAGGGCGAATACCGCTGCAGGGACATTGCCGTTGTCTACAGAGACGACGAAAAATATGAAAAGCAGATGAAGCTTTCCTTCAGAAAATACGGCATTCCTTTCTTTGAAGATAAGAGGCAGGAGACAGTCAATCAGCCTCTTATAAGCTTTGTGAGAAGTCTTCTTTCAATCTGCGCTGAGGGCTTTGACTCTGACAGTATTTTCAGACTTATAAAGACCTCACTTTCGGGTATTACCACCGATGAAGCGGCAAAAATAGAAAACTACTGCTTTATGTGGGATATTACGGGTAAAAAGTGGCTTAAAGAATGGACAGACAATCCCGCAGGCTTTGGCGAAGAAATGACGGAAAAGAGAGAGGCTGAGCTTTCCGAGCTGAATATGCTCAGAGAAAAAATTGTCACGCCTATAGTCTCTCTTAAAGAGAAGATAGAAAATTCATCGGCAAAGGAAGCCGTAAAGGCTATTTATGACTTCCTTCGTGAAAACAGGATAGACGAAAACCTTAAAAGCTATGCTCTCACTCTCGAAAGGGAGGGCTATACTGAGCTTGCCGTGGAGCAGGAGCAGATATGGGATATCCTTATGGAAGCCTTTGATGATATGGCAAATGCTCTTGGTGAAAGAAAGGTAAAGGAAAAGAGACTTCTTGAAATTTTCTCCCTTGTTATCGGTGAAAAGACTCTGGGTAAGCTTCCCGACGGCTTTGATGAGGTAAGTATATCTGATGCCGAAAGAATGCTTACGGGCAGCGCAAGAGCAGTTTTTGCCGTAGGCCTTAACAGCGGACTTTTCCCGAAGACTCAGAGTGAAAAGGGACTTTTTTCTGCCTTTGAAAGAAATAAGATTGAAAATGCCGGTCTGTCCCTCGGAGAAGACGTAAAGGATAAAAGCCTTAAGGAGAGATTCATTTTATACAATGCTCTTTCCTCGGCTAAGGAAAAGCTTTTCCTTTCCTACTGTGTAACGGGTGAGGGCAGTGAAAAGAAAACCAAGAGTGAGGGTATCGCTCTTGCGGAAAGAATCGTGCCGCTTTTAACAAGAGTTTCAACCGGTGACGAAAGTACCCTTGACCGTATTGAAAGTGAGAAATCAGCTTTTCAGATTATGGCTGAGAAATACCGTGAAAAAGGTATGGAAAGCGACAGTCTTTATGCCTATTTTGCATCCAAAAAGGAATACGGAGCCGTACTTGATTCCATAGGCAGAGCAGTATATAAGGAGCCTTACGAATTTGAAGATGAGGACACCTCACTTAAGCTTTTCGGTGAAGACCTTTTCTTCTCACCGTCACAGATGGAGGTTTACAACAAGTGCCCATTTATGTATTACTGCCGTTACGGTGTAAGAGCAAAGCCCAGAGTAAAGGCACAGCTTGACGCATCCTTAAGCGGAACGGTAATACATCACGTCCTCGAAATTGTTCTTCAGAAATACAAGGGTGCCGATTTTCTTACCCTTACGGATGAGCAGGCAGAGCAGGAAATAAGAAAAGCCCTTGAAGAATATATGAAGGACAAAATGAGCGGCAGTGAAGACAGGAGCGCAAGATTCAATTATATCTATTCGAGACTTCTTAAGGTCATTTACAATATAGTTGACCGTCTTCGCAGTGAGTTTGCAATAAGTGATTTTGAACCCTGTGCCTTTGAGCTTCCCATAGGAAAAGACGGTATAGCCCCCGTCAGCGTAAAGCTTCAGAAGGGCACCATAAACATCAACGGCAGTATTGACCGTGTTGATAAAATGGACCTTGACGGAAGACGCTTTATAAGAGTCATTGACTACAAGACAGGCGGCAAGGATTTTGAGCTTTCCGAGGTTCTGCAGGGACTTAATATGCAGATGCTCCTTTATCTTGTTTCCCTTTGGAGAAACGGTAAGGGCGAATACGAAAATATCATTCCTGCAGGTGTACTCTATTTTCCTGCAAAGATGAGTGCCGTAAAGTACGATTCAAGGGAAAGCGACGAATTATCCCGTAAGGAAGCGCGCTACAAGGCAGGCAAAATGAACGGAATGATTCTCAGCGAATACGATATGGTTTCCCACATGGATAAAGAGGGAAGAGGACTCTTTATTCCCATAACCGTTGATAAGAGAAACGGAAAAATCAGCGGTAAGTTCATCGACCTTGACACTCTTTCAAGGCTCGGCGAAAAAATGGATGAGATTATAAAAAATACGGGTGATTCAATCCATTCGGGTATTGTTCACGCAAGTCCCGTCTGCGGCTCAAACTATACGGACGTATGCGACTGGTGCGATTACAAAGAGGTCTGTATGGAAGAAAATCCCCATATGAGATACTTTAAAAAATTACCCCACAACGAATGCTTTGACATTATAAGAGGAACGGGAGAGGAGGAAGAAACTTGAGCAGAAACTGGACACCACAGCAGACAGATGCCATAAACTCAAGACGGGGAAATGTTATTGTTTCTGCGGCGGCAGGCTCAGGTAAAACGGCAGTTCTTGTTGAAAGAGTTATAAAAAGAATTACCGACGAAGAAAATCCCACCTCTGCCGACAGACTCCTTATTGTTACCTTTACCAAGGCGGCGGCAAATGAAATGCTCGAAAGAATAACTGCAGCTGTCGAAAACCTTCTCAGAGAAAGACCCGATGACACCAATCTTATCCGTCAGCAGATGCTTCTGCCTACGGCGAAAATCTGCACCATTGACAGTTTCTGTGCAGGTCTTGTAAAGGAAAACTTTGAGCTTTTGTCTATGTCTCCCGAAAGTAAGCCTGCCGATGAGGGCGAGCTTGAAATAATAAAAAATGAAAGTGCCGACGAAGCACTCTGCCTTATGTATGAGGAGGGCGGCGAAAGCTTCCGTAATCTCTCCGAGCTTCTTTTCAGAGGCAGAGATGACAGCTACCTTGCAGAAACGGTCAAAAAGCTTTACGAAAGCTCCCGTTCATTCCCTTTCCCTGACCGATGGCTCGACAGCCTTTCGGAGAGCTTTAAATCAGAGGAAAATGTCTGCGACAGTGTATACGGGAAAATCATTTCGTCCTATGTGGGCGACTGTCTGAGATATGCTATAGATACGGCTGACTATATTCTTTCAAGCTGTGACAGTGAGGATATGATAACTGCTCTCGAAAGCACTCTGACCTCGGACAAGGCACAGTATGAATATATCCTTTCTCTTCTTGAAGAGGGCAAATGGGATATGGTAAGGGACGGTATAGTCCGTTTTGAGCCTGTAAAAAGAACGAGAGCGCCTAAGGGCATTAAGGACGACCCCTTCTTCAAGGGGCTTGTTGCAAAGCGTGATACTGTAATAAAAAAGGTCAGAGAGCTTAAAAACGTTCTGCCCTCAAGCGAGAAGGAATACATAGAGGATATGGCTTTCTTTTCACCGCTTATTGATGCTCTCTGCCGTACCGTAAGGCTTTACGGTGAGATCTTCACCCGCAATAAAAAAGAAAAGAAGCTGACGGACTTCAGTGATATTGCCCATGCAGCTCTGAGTCTTCTTGTAAGAAAGACTGAGGACGGCTACGAGATTACGGAAAAAGCAAGGGCTATAGCAGAATGCTATGACGAAATTCTTATTGACGAATATCAGGACACCAACGAAGCTCAGGATATGCTTTTCACTGCAATTTCAAGGAATAATCTTTTCCGTGTAGGCGATGTAAAGCAGAGTATTTACGGCTTCCGTCAGGCTATGCCTAAAATATTTATCTCCCTTAAGGAGACTTACCCTCTTTATGACAGAGAAAAGGACAATTATCCGGCAAAAATCATTCTCGGCAATAACTTCAGAAGCCGTAAGGGTGTAACGGATATTATCAACTTTATTTTTACTGCCCTTATGAGTAAGTCCTGCGGTGAGATAGACTATGACGAAGAGGAAAGACTTGTACCCTCGGCGAAATACGATGACGAAAGCCGTCTCGGTGCAGAGCTTCATTTTCTCGATACGGGCGCTCTCATTCTTGAAAGTGCCGATGAAAATCAGGCAAGATATATTGCAAAGACCATAAAGGAAATGATTGATTCGGGCTTTACGGTAAAAGACGGTGACGGCGAAAGAAGAGCAACCTTCGGCGACTTTGCTGTTCTTCTGCGTTCAGCCAAGGGCAGAAGCAATATCTACGCCGATGCCTTCAGAAAAATGGGTGTACCCTCATTTACGGAGCCTACGGGTTCATTTCTCTCCTCAAATGAAATCAGCCTTGCACTTAACATTATGAGAATTATCGACAATCCCAAGCAGGATATTCCTCTTTTAAGTGTTATGATGTCTCCGATTTTTGCCTTTACCGTTGACGAAATCGCACAGTACAGAATTGAGTCACGAAGAGGGGATATATATACGGCTCTTCTTAAAAGAGAATCTGACGGCGACGGAAAGGTGAAGGCCTTTGCCGAAAGAATAAGACAGTGGCGAAGACTGAGCGTTTGTCTCGGCACAAGAAGTCTCATTGATGAAATCTTTGAGGATACATCTATACTTAATATCTTTGATGCCGTTGACCCGACGGGAATGAAAAGGTCAAACCTTATGCTTTTAAAGGACTATGCCGACGTCTATGAAAGTGCAGGCTATATGGGACTTTCGGGCTTTGTCCGTTTCATTGACAGACTCAAGAACAACGAAAAGGATCTGACGGCATGTCTGGGTCAGGTGCAGAGTGCAGACGTAGTAAAGATTATGTCCGTCCATAAGTCAAAGGGTCTTGAGTTCCCCGTATGTATACTTGCAAACTGCGGAAGCTATTTCAATAAAAGAGACGAATCGGAAAATCTTCTTATCAGCCTTAAGCACGGCTTGGGTGTTGTAAGAAGAGACATTGAAACCTTTGAGCAGTTCCCAACAGTATGCCATTCTGCCGTTAAGCTTTCAAAGAGCCTTGACGGTATGAGTGAGGAGCTTCGTGTTCTCTATGTTGCCCTTACAAGAGCCAAGGAGAGACTTATTATGGTTTACGGCACTAAGAATATAGAGTCTTCCCTTAAAAGCTGTGCCGCAAACATTAATCCGAACACTGAAAGAATTGCACCCTTCCTTGTGTCTTCCGTTTCGGGCTTCGGTCAGTGGCTTGTTACTGCACTTTTAAGACATAAGGATGCAAGGGAGCTGCGTGAAATAATCGGTCTTGACGAAAGTGTGGTTCTTTCCTGCGAATCTCCCTTAAAGGTGGTTATAGGCTTTATGGAGGAGGACCTTATGCCCACAGTTACGAGAGAAGAGGACAAGGGCGATATGGCTGATGAAGGCTTTATCGGAAAGATAAGGGAAAAGGCAGAATTCAGATATAAATATGAGGCACTTTCAAAGGTGCTTATGAAAAGAGCTGCATCTGAGGTTGACAAAAACTTTGTTGACAGAGAATACTTTGCTTCCTCTGTGCCGTCCTTCTTGTGCGAGGGCGGTCTTACGGGTGCACAGAGAGGTATTGCAACTCACACCTTTATGCAGTATGCGGACTATGAAAAGGCGGCAGAGAGCGTACCTGAGGAAATCGCAAGACTTCTCGACAAGGGCATCATAACCGAAACCGAGGCAAAGGGTATAAACATAAAGGCTGTAGAAGAGTTCTTCCGCAGTGACCTTGCAAAGAGAATCCTTTCAAGCGAAAAGGTTATGAGAGAGAAGAAATTCACCATTGAGGTGCCCATAAACGAAATCTATGAGGGCACAGACGAATTCGCCGATGAAAAGGTTATGGTTCAGGGTATTGCCGACTGTGCTTTTGTGGAAAAGGGTGAGCTTGTGGTAGTTGACTATAAGACAGACAAGCTTTTCAGTGATGAGGAGTTCAGGGAAAAATATGCTTCTCAGGTGCTTCTTTATAAAAAGGCACTGACTCTCTGCACTGATTATCCCGTCAGGGAAACACTTCTCTATTCCTTCAATCTCGGCAGGGAAATCAGGGTGGAGAGCTGAAAACTATACCCCTTGAAAGAAAATTAAAATAAAATCAAATTATTTTCAAAAATATGTTGATTTTTCAATTCTCTTGTGTTACAATACCATTCGTTAAATAATGCAATTAACCGAAAGAGGTGAAAGATAATGAAAAAGGACATTCATCCTAACTACGAGCAGACAGAAGTAAGATGTGCTTGCGGCGCTAAGATCGCTACAGGTTCAACAAAGAAAGATATGCGTGTTGATATTTGTTCAAACTGCCACCCCTACTTCACCGGTAAGCAGAAGCTTGTTGATACAGGCGGACGTGTTGACAGATTCAATAAGCGTTTCAATCTCGGCAAATAATTATGATTTGAAAGAATTAGACGATGCAACTGAGCTTGTATCGTCTTATTTTCATTGTAGGAGAGGTGAGGACTGTGGCTGAATACAGAACAATACGGCAGGAGAACAGTGACGAGTATATAGTCAAGAAATCAAGATTTATCGGTTATTCCAAGCCTGTCAAAACTCAGGAGGAAGCACTGGAATTTATAAATAAGATAAAGTCAAAGCACTGGGATGCTACCCATAATGTCTATGCTTATGTGCTTCGCGAGGGCGGTATAAGACGTTTCAGCGACGACGGCGAGCCTCAGGGCACTGCAGGTATACCCTGCCTTGATGTGCTTCTTAAAGAAAACGTAACCGATTGCTGTGTTGTGGTAACAAGATATTTCGGCGGAATAATGCTCGGTGCAGGGGGACTTGTAAGAGCCTATTCCCACGGGGCGAAGATTGCCCTTGACGCCGGAGAGATAATCACAATGTCTCTGTGCAAAATAGTCACTGCCACTGCCGACTATAATTTTTACGGCAGACTGAATCCTCTTATCTGCGAATGCGGAGGCATTATCGAAGATACAGAGTTTACGGATAATGTGACAATAACCTTCAGAATGCCCGAAAATCTTGTGGAATCCTTCAGGGCAAAGCTTATTGACCTTTCAAACGGCAGATTTGACTGTGAAATTGTCGGTGAAAGATATTCCGAAATATAATTTAAGATTTTTAGGGGAAAAAAGAAAAAAATTGCGTATATATATTTAAAGAAATTTTTCTGTGGGGTGACAGAATGTCTCATATAAGATTAAGGACTCTTGAAAATGAAAGAAAGACTGTTTCTCAGTACGGTATGCTCTGCGAAAATACCAAGGGCAGACTTGTTCCCGAAGAGGAATGCCCTGTAAGAACGGCTTATCAGAGAGACAGAGACAGAATTATACACTGTCCTGCTTTCCGACGTCTCAAGCATAAGACTCAGGTTTTCTTAGCACCCGACAGCGCACATTACAGAACAAGACTTACCCACACTCTTGAGGTGTCGCAGATAGCAAGAACAATTGCTATAGGTCTTTCTCTCAATGAGACACTGACCGAGGCCATTGCTCTTGGTCACGACTTAGGTCACACACCCTTCGGTCACGCAGGTGAGAGAGCTCTCAATGAGGTTCTTCCCGGCGGCTTCAAGCACTATGAGCAGAGTCTGAGAGTAGTTGACCTTCTCGAAAACAAAGGTGCGGGACTTAATCTTACCTATGAGGTCAGAAACGGTATTCTCTGCCATACAAAAGGCGAGGAGGCCTGTACCCTTGAGGGAAGAATAGTAAAGCTTGCCGACAGAATTGCATATATAAACCACGATATAGACGATGCCGTAAGAGGAGGAGTAATCTCTGAGGGCAACATTCCCGCAGAGGCGAAGAAATACCTTGGCGAAACAAAAAGTCAGAGAATCAACACTCTCGTTATGTCGGCCATTGAAAATACAGAAGATGAGCTGAAGTTGGACAGAGATATTCAGGCTGCCTTTGACATTCTTCACGAATTTATGTTTGACAGAGTTTACACTAACCCTGTCTGCAAAAGTGAAGAGGGCAAGGCAATAAAGCTTATTCAGTCTCTTTACGAATTTTTCGTAAGCAATCCCAACGAGCTTCCCAACGAATACATAACTATTGCCTGGAGAGACGGAGCCGAAAGAGCCGCCTGCGACTATATTGCAGGTATGACCGACGACTACGCACTTAAGGTTTACGGTGAATATTTTATTCCAAGCGGATGGAAGGGGTGACGCTCAGGAACTGAGCGTCAGGGCCGAGGGCCAAGTGCCAAGGGCCAAGGAACGCCCGACAGAGAGGTGGCAGAAAAGCTCTTCCCGCCCCGTGAGGTAATGTGTCATCCGGAGTGTAACGAAGGAGCTTAAGATTCTCCACTGCGTTCAGAATGACAAATAACTTTATAAAACAAGATTATAATTTACTCTTTTATCTTTATATAAGACTTATATTTGCGGAATGATGAGCAAAGATAAGCAGTATTTCGGTCGCGACCGAAATTATTCATTATTCATTATTCAATATTCATTATTCATTAATTACAGAAAAAAGGAGGTGTTATTATGGCACAGAGATTTTCCGATGAATTTCTTGCAGAGCTTCGTATGAGATGCGACATTGAGCAGACAATATCATCATATACCCCTCTTAAAAGAAGAGGTAAAAATCTTGTGGGACTCTGTCCCTTCCATAATGAAAAAACACCCTCCTTTACGGTATATCCCGAAAGTCAGAGCTTTTACTGCTTCGGCTGCGGTGCGGGGGGCGAGGTTATCTCCTTTATAAGAAGAGCCGAAAACCTTGATTACACCGAAGCCGTAAGACTTCTCTGTGACCGATGCGGTATGGTGATGCCCAGCGAAGGCTACGATACCTCCCTTGCGCAGAAAAGAAAAAGGATGTACGAAATAAATAAAGAGGCGGCAAGGTTCTTTAACTCCTGTCTCTTTGAGGAAAACGGAAAAGCAGGCCTCGAATACTTTAAGGCGAGAGGTCTGAAAAAAGGAACGCTTATCCGCTTCGGCTTAGGCTATGCACCTGAGGGCTGGAGAAATCTGCTCACATATATGAGAGGCAAGGGATACTCCTACGAAGAGCTATATGAAGCCAATCTCGCCAACAAAAGCGAAAAGGACGGAAAGGTAAGCTTTTACGATTCCTTCCGTAACAGAGTAATGGTGCCCATTATTGACGTAAGAGGTAATGTGGTTGCCTTCGGCGGACGAGTCCTCGACGACAGTAAGCCTAAATATATCAACTCCTCGGATACGCTGGTCTATAAAAAGAGTCTGGGCGTTTTCGGATTAAATTTTGCAAAGAACACCAAGGAAAAAAGTCTTATCCTCGTTGAAGGCTATATGGATGCAATATCTCTTCATCAGGCAGGCTTCGATAATGTAATTGCCTGTCTCGGTACGGCACTGACAAATGAAATGGCACACCTTCTTGCAAGGTATACCGATGAAATTATACTCTCCTACGATGCCGACGATGCGGGACAGAAGGCCACCGACAGAGCGATAAGTATTTTCTCCTCAATAGGTATGAAGGTAAGGGTAGTACGTCTGACGGGCGGTAAAGACCCCGACGAGATACTTAAAAAGTACGGTCCCGAAAGATACCGAAGCCTTATTGAAGGTGCGGCAAACGATATTGAGTTTGAGCTTTTAAGGCTCAGAAAGGATTTCGACCTTTCAACCAGTGACGGCAAGATGAAATATCTTGAAAAGGCGGCACAGTTTCTCGCAAGGGCTGAGAGCAATATTGCCCGTGATATCTATGCTTCAAGGCTTTCAGAGGAGCTTGAGGTAAAAAAAGATGTTATCACTGTCAGAATTGAGCAGTACCGAAAAAGAGAAATGCGGCGGGAAAAGGGTCAGTATTTCAAAAAGCTTCAGCAGGATTCTGTGTCACAGAACACCAAGGCGGCACTTAAAAATTCAGCTAATATAAGAGCTATAAAGGCTGAAGAGCTTTTACTGGCTATATTATATAAAAACCCCGAATACTATAACGGAATAAAAGAATCTGTTTCCGCAGAGGATTTTTCAGTGGGAACACATTCACGAATATTTTGCGCTATTGAAGAAAGAATAAAAGAACACAGAAGTCTTGAGCTCAATAGCTTTAATCAGGAAATGTCGCCAGAGGAAATCAATGACTTTGTCGGCATTATAAGGAAAAATGAAAATCTGAATCACTCCTTCAAGGCTCTTGATGACTGCCTTCAGATTATGAAGCAGGAAAAAGAAAGGAAGAAGGAGCAGAAGCCTTCTTCTGAGATGAGTGACGAGGACTTTATGAATCAATACAACAAAATTAAAAACGGTAATTAACAGAAAGGCAAGGAATACAAACATGGAAATTCAGGACAAAAATGCAGCCATCAAAGCTCTTATTGACAGAGGTATTGCAACAGGTAAGCTTAATTCAACGGATATTGACACCGTTCTCGTTGAGGCTGATGTTGACGTTGATGAGATGGAAAAGATTTATTCAAAGCTCGAAAGTCACGGCGTTGAAATCGTTGACGACTTAAGCGATGAAATTCTCGAAAATATCTCAATTGATATTGACTTACCAAAGGACTACGATAACTCCTCCGTAGCTGCAGCAGACTCAAAGAGCGTTATCGATGACCCTGTAAAAGTATATCTTAAGGATATAGGCAGAGTGCCTCTTCTTACTCCCGAAGAAGAAATTGACCTTGCCATCCGTATTTCAAATAATGACAGAGAAGCTAAAGAAATTCTCACCAAGGCTAATCTGCGTCTTGTTGTTTCAATTGCAAAGAGATATGTGGGCAGAGGTATGATGTTCCTCGATCTTATTCAGGAGGGCAACTTGGGTCTTATCAAGGCTGTTGATAAGTTCGACCACACAAAAGGCTTCAAGTTTTCAACCTATGCAACATGGTGGATAAGACAGGCCATTACAAGAGCTATTGCCGACCAGGGCAGAACAATCCGTATTCCCGTTCATATGGTTGAAACCATCAATAAGGTTAAAAAGACAAGCAATATGCTTCTTCACCGTGACGGCAAGGACCCCTCACCCGAAGATATTGCAAAGGAGCTTGGTATGGCAACGGATAAGGTGCGTGATATCCTCCGTATTTCTCAGGAGCCCGTTTCCCTTGAAACCCCCATCGGTGAAGAGGAAGACAGCCACCTCGGTGACTTTATCCCCGACGAAGATGCTCTTTCGCCCGCCGATGCAGCAGCAATGACCTTCCTCAAGACAAAGGTAAATGAGGTTCTCGAAACACTTACCCCGAGAGAAGCTGAGGTTTTAAGACTCCGTTTCGGTCTCAAGGACGGCACACCTCAGACTCTTGAAGAGGTGGGCAAGGCTTTCAATGTTACAAGAGAAAGAATCAGACAGATTGAAGCAAAGGCTCTCAGAAAGCTCCGTCATCCCAGCAGAAGCAAGCAGCTCAAGGACCTTTAATTTTAAAGGGCCAAGGGCCGAGGGCTAAGGGCCAAGGAACGCCCGACAGTGCGGTGAAAAATAAATTCTGCCCGCCCCGTTGGGTTAGTATAAGTTTAATGTAAGGTCGCGGGTGAACCGCGGCCTTTAATTTTTTTGCCCGTTACCGCAAAGATAGGTGGTTGAGGGATGAAAGTCCGTTGATTGTATGCGGAGGGAAAGCCGGCGGTTTTTCTTGCAGAGGGCGGAGGGGGCGGCGGCGAGCCGCACCTGTGCCTGCGAAGCAGCGCACAGGTCATTTGTGTGGCTGCGCCACACAAATGGAAAATGCACCGACTTCGTCGGGCATTTTCGCGGCTCGCCGCCCTTCCCGCTACCTGCCCCTTTCCCGTCGGCGAAGCCGAGTGTGGCGCCATCGCAGATGGCGCCTTATGTCGTCCCGAAGGGACGGCCGTCAGGCGAAGCCTGACAAAGAACCTTGCCTCCTAATCCACTCTGTACCAACCACCACACACCATTTCACAAACAACACACTGTGCCGAGTGTTTACAGCGTGTTTTTTTGCCTTAAAAGAAAAAACACTCCTTTTTCCGAAAACGGAAAGGGGAGTGTGGTTTTTTATTTGTGGCAGTCTGAAAGTGGTCATAAAACAAAAAAATCTGCCCCGAAGGCAGAAAAAAGGGGCAAAAACCCCTAAAAATATGCAAAAAAGCAAAAAAATATAAGAGAACATCTTGACAAGGCGCACTCGTTTATGATATCATAGCGAAACATATAATGTGAAATTATGCCTTGATGTCTCTTCTCTTTATTGAATATTACCATTAATGCGGAGAAATGTCAATACATTTTTTGAAAAATCTATGTAAGCCAATTCCTCGTCAGAGGAAAATAATAAAAGATATGGAGTGATAAGCCAATGGTTAATGTAACCGATGTGAAGCTTGGAACAAATGTGAGAAAAAGCTTCGGCAAGATTCAGGAAGTAATGCCGATGCCCAATCTTATCCAGGTTCAGAAGGATTCTTACAAGTGGTTCATCGACACCGGTCTCAAGGAAGTTCTCAGGGATATGTCGGAGGTTACCGATTACAGCGGTAATCTTGTCCTTTCCTTCGTTGACTACCGTATGGACGATAAACCCAAGTACACCGTAAAAGAGTGTAAGGAGAGAGATACAACCTACTCTGCTCCCATGAGACTTACCGTGCGCCTTTATAATAAGGAGACAGGCGAGGTCAAGGACAGCGAGGTTTATATGGGTGATTTCCCCCTTATGACTGAAAGCGGTACTTTCATTATCAACGGCGCAGAACGTGCTATTGTTTCTCAGCTCGTCCGTTCACCCGGCGTATATTTCGGAATGACACACAATGTTACAGGTAAAAAGCTTTTCACTTCAACTATCATTCCCGGCCGCGGTGCATGGCTCGAATATGAAACGGACCAGAATGACCTTTTCTATGTAAGAATAGATAAGAACAGAAAGATTCCCATCACAACCCTTATCCGTGTACTCGGTTATTCAAGTGATAACGATATCCGTGAGTTCTTCGGCTACGATGACAGAATCGAAGCAACACTCGAAAAGGATAACACAAAGAATACAGAGGAAGCTCTTATTGAAATCTATAAGAAGCTCCGTCCCGGTGAGCCTCCCACGCTCTCCAGCGCACAGAGCCACATTGAAGGTATGTTCTTCGACGAAAGAAGATATGACCTTTCAAGAGTAGGCCGTTACAAGTACAACAAGAAGCTCGGTATCTCCGACAGAATCAGAGGCTTCAGACTTGCTCAGCCCATCATCAATGAGCTTACAGGTGAAATCATCGCTGAAGAAGGCGAGCTTATGACAAAGGCACGTGCTCTCGAGGTAGAGGCTGCAGGTGCCAAGGTTGCTTATGTTTCAGTTGAAGGTCTTGAAGAGCCCGTAAAGGTTATTTCAAACCAGATGGTTGACATCAAGGCTTATCTTCCTGATTATACAGATGAAGAATTAAGAAGTGCAGGCATCAACGAGCACGTAAGATATACCGTTCTTATGGACGTGCTTTCAGAAATTGAAGGTATGGCTAAGGAAGAGGTTCTTGCTCTTCTTGCCGAGAAGGCAGACGAGCTTATTCCCAAGACAATTATCGTTGACGATATCCTTGCTTCCATCAACTACCTTAACTGTCTTGCCAACGGTGTAGGTAACGCAGATGACATTGACCATCTCGGTAACCGCCGTATCAGAAGCGTAGGCGAGCTTTTACAGAATCAGTTCCGTGTAGGCTTCTCAAGAATGGAAAGAGTTATTAAGGAAAGAATGACCCTTCAGGCTCAGGAAAGCGAAAAGGTTACTCCTCAGGCTCTTATCAACACAAGACCTGTTATTGCAGCAGTAAGAGAGTTCTTCGGTTCATCACCCCTTTCTCAGTTTATGGACCAGAACAATCCTCTTGCAGAGCTTACTCATAAGAGAAGACTTTCAGCTCTCGGCCCCGGCGGTCTTTCAAGAGACCGTGCAGGCTTCGACGTCCGTGACGTTCACTATTCACACTACGGCCGTATGTGTCCTATCGAAACTCCTGAAGGTCCCAATATCGGTCTTATCTCTTACCTTGCAACCTTTGCAAGAATCAACGAGTACGGCTTCATTGAAGCTCCCTTCCGTCCCATTGATAAGGAGACAGGCAAGGTGCTCGAAACCTATGAATATATGACAGCTGATGTTGAAGACGAATACACAGTTGTTCAGGCTAACGAAAAGCTCGACGAGGAAGGCCGTTTCGTAAGAAATAAGGTAAACGCACGTCACCGTGACGAATTCCTTGAAATTGACCCCTCAAGAGCCGACTATATGGACGTTTCACCCAAGATGGTTGTTTCTGTTGCTACAGCACTTATTCCCTTCCTTGAAAACGACGACGCAAACCGAGCACTTATGGGTTCAAACATGCAGCGTCAGGCAGTACCCCTTCTTACCTGCGATTCACCTATGGTAGGTACAGGTATGGAATACAAGGCAGCAACAGACTCAGGTGTCTGCGTTCTCGCAAAGGCAGCAGGTACAGTTACCTATGTAAGTGCCGACAGAATCGACATTATGACAGAGGATAACCGTCTTGACACATATAACCTTATTAAGTTTATGCGTTCCAATCAGGGCACATGTATCAACCAGAAGCCCGTTGTAAAGGTTGGCGACCACATTGATGAAAATCAGGTTATCGCTGACGGCCCTGCAACTGACCACGGTGAAATCTCCCTTGGTAAGAATGCACTTATCGGCTTTATGACATGGGAAGGCTATAACTACGAAGACGCCGTTCTCATCAATGAAAAGCTTGTACGTGATGATGTATACACATCAATCCACATTGAAAAATATGAGCTCGAGGCAAGAGATACAAAGCTCGGCCCCGAAGAAATCACAAACGATATTCCCAACGTAGGCGATGCACTCAAGGACCTTGATGAAAGAGGTATTATCCGTGTAGGTGCAGAGGTACATTCAGGTGATATTCTTGTCGGTAAGGTTACACCTAAGGGTGAAACTGAGCTTACAGCTGAAGAAACACTTCTCCGCGCTATCTTCGGTGAAAAGGCAAGAGAAGTACGTGACACATCACTCCGTGTTCCCCACGGTGAATACGGTATCGTTGTTAACGTTGAGGAATTCACAAGAGAAAACAGCGACGAGCTTTCTCCCGGCGTAAACAAGGTAGTACGCTGCTACATCGCCCAGAAGAGAAAGATTCAGGTCGGTGATAAGATGGCAGGCCGTCACGGTAACAAGGGTGTTGTATCCCGCGTTCTTCCTCAGGAGGATATGCCCTTCCTTTCAGACGGTACACCTCTTGATATCGTGCTTAACCCCCTCGGCGTTCCCTCACGTATGAACATCGGTCAGGTTCTTGAGGTTCATCTCGGCTTTGCCTGCCGTAAGATGGGCTGGAAGATTATGACTCCCGTATTTGACGGTGCTCACGAAGATGATATCAGAGAAGCACTCAGAATGGCGGGCATCAACGAAACAGGTAAGTCTGTTCTTTATGACGGACGTACAGGTGACAGATTTGACAATGAGGTTACCGTTGGTGTTATGTACTATCTTAAGCTGCATCATCTTGTAGACGATAAGATGCACGCCCGTTCAACAGGTCCCTACTCACTCGTTACTCAGCAGCCCCTCGGCGGTAAAGCTCAGTTCGGCGGCCAGCGTTTCGGTGAAATGGAAGTATGGGCACTTGAAGCTTACGGTGCAGCTTATACTCTTCAGGAAATTCTTACAGTTAAGTCAGACGACGTTGTCGGTCGTGTAAAGACATACGAAGCAATCGTTAACGGTGAAAACGTGCCTCAGGCAGGTGTTCCCGAATCCTTTAAGGTTCTTGTTAAGGAACTTCAGAGTCTCGGTCTTGATGTTAAGGTTCTCGATGCTGACAATCAGGAAATCGACCTTAAGCAGAACATTGACGGTGACGAAGGCGTATCTCTCCATAAGTATCGTGCACCTCAGACAGAGGAAGCACCTGCAGATGACGATATGGGCGAGGATGACCTTGAGCTTTCAGAGGATGACGAAGATGAGCTTGATATGGATTCAATCCTTGACAGTGCTTTCGGTTTATCTGACGAGGACGAGGAAGCATTCGATGTTGATGCATTCTTCAATGAAATGAATCCCACAATTAACGATGCAGGCTTCGGTAAGGGCTTTGTTCCCGACGAAGAAAATATGTAATCGGAATATGACTGACATTTTAAATACAAATCTACGGAAAGGGCTGGCTTAAATATATATGGAAAATATAACCTTTGAATCAATTAAGATTGGTCTTGCTTCTCCCGAAAAGATCAGAGAGTGGTCCTACGGTGAAGTAACTAAGCCTGAAACTATAAATTATCGTACACTCAAGCCCGAAAGTGACGGACTTTTCTGTGAAAAAATCTTCGGACCTCTCAAGGACTGGGAGTGCCATTGCGGAAGATATAAGAGAATTCGCCACAAGGGTAAGGTGTGTGAACGCTGCCACGTTGAAATTACAAAGGCAAAGGTTCGCCGTGAACGTATGGGTCACATCGAACTTGCTACTCCCGTTTCACACATCTGGTATTTCAAGGGTATCCCCTCAAGAATGGGTCTTATCCTTGACATCTCTCCCAGAGATCTTGAAAAAATCCTTTATTTCGCATCTTATGTTGTTATCAATCCCGGTTCTGTTCCCAACGTAAAGAAGGGTCAGACAATCAATGACAAGCAGTATGACGATATCAAGGAATACTACTACAATGACGAGGAATTCAAGGTAGGTATGGGTGCAGAGGCTATCAAAGAGCTTCTTGCAGAAATCGACATTGATGCCCTCAACGCCGAGCTTCGTGAACAGCTTGCTACTGCCAGCGGTCAGAAGAAGGCAAGAATCCTCAAGAGACTTGAGGTTGTTGAGGCCTTCAAGGCATCAGGCAACAAGCCTGAATGGATGATTCTCGATGTTATTCCCGTAATTCCTCCCGATATCCGTCCTATGGTACAGCTTGACGGCGGACGCTTTGCAACAAGTGACCTTAATGATCTTTACCGCCGTGTTATCAACAGAAATAACCGTCTCAAGAAGCTTCTTGAGCTCGGCGCTCCTGCAATTATTATCAGAAATGAAAAGAGAATGCTTCAGGAAGCCGTTGACGCACTTATCGACAACGGCCGCCGCGGCAGACCTGTTACAGGTCCCAACAACAGACCTCTCAAATCTCTTTCCGATATGCTTAAGGGTAAGCAGGGACGCTTCCGTCAGAATCTTCTCGGTAAGCGTGTTGACTATTCCGGCCGTTCAGTTATCGTTGTCGGCCCCGGACTTAAGCTTTATCAGTGCGGTCTTCCCAAGGAAATGGCACTTGAGCTCTTCAAGCCCTTCGTTATGAAGAGACTTGTTGAAACAGGTGTTGCCGCACATATCAAAACAGCAAGAAAAACTGTTGACAGACAGGAAAAATGCGTATGGGATGCTCTTGAGGTAGTAATCAAGGATCACCCCGTAATGCTTAACCGTGCTCCCACACTTCACCGTCTCGGTATTCAGGCATTCGAGCCCGTACTCGTTGAAGGTAAGGCTATTAAGCTTCATCCTCTTGTATGTACGGCTTTCAACGCTGACTTCGACGGTGACCAGATGGCTGTTCACGTACCTCTTTCAGCAGAAGCACAGGCAGAAGCAAGATTCCTTATGCTCGCTGCCAATAACCTCCTCAAGCCGTCAGACGGAAAGCCCGTTGCCGTTCCCACACAGGACATGGTTCTCGGTTCATACTATATGACTCTTGAAATCCCCGGTGCAAAGGGTGAGGGCAAGGTATTCAGAGACGTTGACGAGGCAAGACTTGCCTATGATTCAGGCGTAATTGACCTTCATGCAAAAATCAAGGTGAGAATGACCAAGGAGTATGAAGGCAAGAAGGTATCAAAGATTATTGATACAACTCTCGGTAAGATTATCTTCAATGAGCCCGTTCCTCAGGATTTAGGCTTTATTGACAGAACAGATCCCGAGAATATGTTCAGACTTGAGGTTGAAGGTCTTGTCAACAAGAAGCTTCTCGGTAAGATTATTGCAAGATGCATTCAGGTACACGGCACATCAAAGACAGCCGAGGTTCTTGACAATGTTAAGAATCAGGGCTTCAAGTATTCAACACGAAGCGGTATTACCGTTGCCGTATGCGATGCTACAATTCCCGCAACAAAGAAGGAAATTCTTGCTGAAACAGAAGAGCTTGTTGACGAAATCAACAGAAAATATAACAGAGGTCTTCTTTCAAATCAGGACCGTTCAAGACAGGTGCTCAAGGCATGGGATACCTGTACAAACCGTGTTGCTGATGCTCTTACAGGTTCATTCGATATGACTAACCCCATCTGGATGATGCTTGACTCCGGTGCCCGAGGCTCTAACAGCCAGCTCCGTCAGCTTGCAGGTATGCGTGGTCTTATCGCTAATACTGCCGGTAAGACAATCGAGGTTCCCATCAGAGCTAACTACCGAGAAGGTCTTAACGTTCAGGAATACTTCATTTCTTCACGTGGTGCCCGTAAGGGTCTTGCCGATACGGCTCTTCGTACCGCTGACTCAGGTTACCTTACACGTCGTCTTGTTGACGTTTCACAGGATGTTATTATCCGTGAAGAAGACTGCGGATGCACAGACGGTCTTGAAGTTTACGATATTATGGACGGTAACCGTATTCTTGAATCTCTTTCAGAGAGACTTAAGGGCCGTTATCTTCTTGATACTCTTTATGATGAGGAAACCGGTGAGGTTATCTGCGCTAACGATCATATGATGGACGATGCAGATGCTGAAAAGGTTGACGCATATCTTACAGCAAAGATGAACAAGGCTCTCGACGAGGGCAAGAGCAAGGAAGAAGCTTCTGCTCTTCGCAGAATCAAGATCCGCTCACTTCTTACCTGTAACTCTGACCACGGTGCTTGTATCAAGTGCTACGGTGCAAACCTTGCATCAGGTCAGCCTGTTACAGTCGGTGAAGCAGTAGGTATTATCGCTGCTCAGTCAATCGGTGAACCCGGTACTCAGCTTACAATGAGAACCTTCCATACCGGTGGTGTTGCTTCAGGCGCCGATATCACACAGGGTCTTCCCCGTGTTGAAGAGCTCTTTGAAGCAAGAAAGCCCAAAACACTTGCTATGCTTTCAGAAATCGACGGTATTGTATCCTTCGAAACAATCAAGAAGAATCCCCATATCGTTGTTACCAATGAAGAAACCGGCGAAAGAAAGGAATACTTCCTTACCTTCGGCGCAAGAGCAAGAGTTTCAGAAGGTCAGTTCGTCAAGAAGGGCGAGACTATCACTGAAGGTTCAATCGATCCCAGAGATGTTCTCAATGTTCTCGGCGTAAATGCAGTTCACGACTATCTCATCAGCCAGGTACAGCTCACATACCGTACCCAGGGTGTTGATATCAACGATAAGCACATCGAGGTTATCGCACGTCAGATGATGAAGAAGGTTAAGATTGAAGACGCAGGTGATACATCACTTCTTCCCAACTCAGTTGTTGATAAGTCTGAGCTTCGTGATGCTAACAACGCAATCAGAAAGAGAATGGAAGAGACAGGCGAAGAGCTTCAGACAGCAACCTGCTCACCTGTTCTTATGGGTATTACAAAGGCTTCACTTGCAACAGACTCATTCCTTTCAGCTGCTTCCTTCCAGGAAACAACAAGAGTTCTTACAGATGCAGCAATCAAGGGTAAGGTTGATCCTCTTCTTGGTCTTAAGGAAAATGTTATCATCGGTAAGCTTCTTCCCTCAGGTACGGGTATGAAGTGCTACAGTGATGTTGAGGTTGTTGACCTTTCCGGTGAAGGCACATTAGCACAGAACGAAAATATCGTTTGGAGCGTATAATAAAAAGGCTGCCTTTGGGCAGCCTTTTTAAATGCAGAATGCAGAATGCAGAGTGCAGAATGCAAAATGCAGAATTAAGGTCGCGGATTTTCCGTGGCCTTTCTTTTTTGCTCTTTTCCGCAGAGGAATAGGGTTATGACGGGTAAATCCGTCGATTGTATTTCGTAGGGACACGGCGTGCCGTGTGCGTAAAAGATATTTCGATATTAATTATAAAGGTCCGTCTTTTCTGACGTATCGGGAAAGTTGCTACTGTCATTCTGAACACAACCCTTTGTCATTCTGAGCTTTGCGAAGAATCTTCGGTTTTTTAGTGCTAACTTTAAGGTTGTACTTTTGATATTCATATGGTTCTCTTTTCTAAGTTCTACTCCGCTCGAGCCGCTCGGGCTTTTCCTTTGGCTCAGACGAGCACCAAAGGAAACAAAATGCCCTTCTTTTTTGGTCGGGAAAAGAGAGTGCAATTCCTTTGGGTATGCTTTGACGAAAAGCTCTGCCTTTCAGTAAGGCACTACTATCGGCTACTTTCCCTCAGGGTGCGACCGTGGCAGGTCGCAAGACAGCCGGTTATGCGGTGCTTTATAGGGAAGTGGTTCTTGGCTTCGTGGAGGGGAACGGGTGGTTTATTATTTATAGCTCTATCTTTTATTTGTTCTACGTCGGGAAAAAAGAGTGCAATTCCTTTGGGTATGCTTTAGCGAAAAGTTCTGCCTTTCAGCAAGGTACTGCTATCGGCTACTTTCCCTCGGGGTGCGACCGTGGCAGGTCGCAAGACAGTCGGTTATGCGGTGCTTTATAGGGAAGTGGTTTTTGGCTTCGTGGAGGGGAACGGGTGGTTTATTATTTATAGCTCTATCTTTTATTTGTTCTACGTCGGGAAAAAAGAGTGCTGTTCCTTGAGGTATGCTTTGGCGAAAAGCTCTGCCTTTCATTAAGGCACTGCTATCGGCTACTTTCCCTCAGGGTGCGACCGTGGCAGGTCGCAAGACAACCGGTTATGCGGTGCTTTATAGGTAAATGGTTCTTGGCTTTGTGGAGGGGAACGGGTGGT
>JAZPYL010000081.1:0-7854 GCA_045544175.1 Acutalibacteraceae bacterium
GAGCCTTCTGTTATTTCTATGTGAACAATTCCTGCTTTGCGAAGTTTTTTAAGAGCTTCTCTTTTTTTATCTCCCATAACAACAAGAGAGATTTTTTTCATCGGTACAATCATACAGCGTACACCTCCGTTCCCGAAGATGCTTCATCACGAGCGGCTATTTTGCGCTTTGAAATTTTTGAACGCACAACAGCGCTGACCTGCTGGTCTGCCATATAAATTGATATTTTTTTGATATTTGCCTGTGTTTCGGGGATTTTTACCTTTTCAAACAGGTTGACTCTTTGTGAAGTAGAAAGCAATTCTTTTTCTAAAAGCCTTACCTGTTCATCCAACACTTCCGCCTCTAAATCAAGCGACATTGCTTTTTTCATATGATTTGCTGCAATATCCACCCAAAGTGGTGTTTCATACAAATCATAATCACCTCTGAAAAAGTCTGCACCCTCAAAAGTGGGAATCGTAACACCTGCAATGTTTCCCGTTCCTTTTCGGATGTTGCTTACAGTAATAATTCCGTCGGGGAAAGCACTCTCTTCACTGAAAACAGCAATCCATGAAGAAAAACCTTTTTCTAAGCTTTCCCGTTCTTGTCTTACTGAGGCAGCCTTTGCTTCAATTATTCTTATTTCCGATTGAAGCTGTTGCTTTTTAAGTGTCAGCGTAGGCAAATATCTTTGATACATTTTAAGAGCATCTTTCTGTACCTTTAACTCATTTTTAGTTAATTTGATTTTTGCCAAAATTCAGTCCTCCTTACTTTACAGGCCAGAATTCATCTGTAAGGTCTGACTTAATTCCTGTTTCATCTTTTTGGAAACAATCTGCAAGAATCTGCCAACCGAGGTCAAGTGATTCCTCAAGTGTCAAATTAACCGACAAATCCATAAGCTTATTTTCAAAAAGCTGACCGTATTTCAATAATTTTTCATCCCAACGGTTCATAGAAAAGCCCATATTCTTCTTTTCCAATGTTTCTTTATAAGATGAATACAATCTGATCATAGAGTCCATAAGAATACGGTGATCCTTACGTGTTTTGCTGTTGACATTCTGCTTGAGTCGTGAAAGAGATCCGAAGGGTTCAATTCTTCCGCCTTTCAGATAATACTGACCTTCGGTAATATAGCCTGTATTATCGGGAACAGGGTGTGTAACGTCATCACCCGGCATTGTAGTAACCGCAAGCACCGTGACAGAGCCTGAACTGTCAAAATCAACTGCTTTTTCATAACGTGAAGCAAGCTGAGAATAAAGGTCACCGGGATAGCCTCGGTTTGAGGGAACCTGTTCTTGTGTGATAGCAATTTCTTTCATTGCATCTGCAAAGTTTGTCATATCAGTGAGAAGTACCAATACGTCCTTATCCTGCAACGCAAACTGTTCTGCAACAGCAAGCGCCATATCGGGAATCATCATACATTCAACAGTAGGGTCGGAGGCAGTATGAACAAACATCACTGTTTTACTTAAAGCACCGCCGTTTGACAGTTCTTCTTTGAAGTAAAGAAAATCGTCATATTTAAGTCCCATACCCCCAAGAACAATAACATCTGCTTCAGCCTGCAAGGCAATACGGGCAAGAAGCTGGTTGTAAGGCTCACCTGAAATTGAAAAAATCGGAAGCTTTTGTGAAACAACAAGTGTATTGAACATATCAATCATCGGGATATTTGTTCTCATCATTCTGTTTGCAAGAATTCGTTTTGTAGGGTTAACCGACGGACCACCGATTGGTTTCATATTATCCGTAAGTGCCGGACCTTTATCTCTGGGTTCACCGGAGCCGTTAAAAATTCTGCCGAGAAGGTCATCACTGAATGATACTCTCATATCGTGACCTAAAAAACGAACCTCATCGCCTGTTGAAATACCCTGACCACCGGCAAATACCTGCAATGAAACAATATCTCCGTCAATTTTATTGACCTGAGCGAGTGATTTGCCGAAACGTGTGTTTATCTGTGCCAGTTCGTTGTAGCGTATGCCCTGAGCTTTAACGGTAATAACATTACCTGTAATTGATTCTATTTTGTTAAACACCTTGTTCATTATCACTCACCACCTTTCAGAAGAAGTTCTGCTTCACGGCTTAATCTGCCTTGACCGTTAGCGTAAATTGCGTCTATTTCAGCCTCTGCTTTGGCAAAGGCTTCACTTTTAAATTCGGTATAATTCCAGTCGATAAACTTTTGTCTCATACTATTGAAGAAGCTGCGGGCATCATCCTTGCTGTCAAGAGCATATTCACTGCCGAGAATATACACAAGTTTATCCGTTACATAACGCTGACGCTCTTTGGTACAGTTTGCTTCAACAGAATCAAAAGAGTTTTGCTGAAGATAAACAGCATCAAGCATTTCTGCCTTCAGATATACGGTGTAATCTTCAATACTTGTACCGTCTTCACCGACGACCTTCATCATTGAACCGATTTCGTCTCCGTGAAGAAGAATATTTTTGCAGAAACCTGACTTCGCAGGGTCTGTAACCGGTTTGTATTTTGACCAGGAAATAAGCGGGTCTATTGCAGGGTATTTTCTCGCATCAGAGCGTTCGCGTGAAAGTCCGTGGAAGGCTCCGACGACCTTGAGAGTTGCCTGAGTAACCGGCTCTTCAAAGTTACCGCCTGCAGGAGAAACCGTACCGCCGATTGTAACGGATCCCTTGCTTCCGTCAGGAAGAAGTACACATCCTGCACGTTCATAGAATGCGGCAATATATGATTCAAGATATGCGGGGAAAGCCTCTTCGCCGGGAATCTCTTCAAGTCTGCCAGACATTTCACGCATTGCCTGAGCCCAACGTGATGTGGAGTCAGCAAGCATTAAAACATTAAGCCCCATCTGTCTGTAATACTCTGCAAGTGTTACTGCGGTGTAAACCGAAGCCTCACGGGATGCAACAGGCATTGAAGAAGTGTTGCATACAATAATTGTTCTTTCCATAAGAGAGCGTCCTGTTTTAGGGTCAGTAAGCTCAGGGAACTCTGTCAGCGTTTCAACGACCTCACCTGCACGTTCACCGCAGGCAGCAATAATAACGATATCAACATCTGCATATTTTGATGTTGTGTGCTGCAAAACTGTTTTACCCGCACCGAAAGGACCGGGAGTGCAATAAGTTCCGCCCTTTGCAACAGGGAAGAAGGAGTCAATAAGACGAACCTTTGTTTCCATTGTTTCGACAGGGGCCAGTCTTTCACTGTAACACTTGATTGCACGCTTTACAGGCCACTTGAATGACATGGAAACAGAGATTTCTCTGCCTCTTTCATCAGTTAAAACCGCAATTTCTTCGTTTACCGTATACTCTCCTTTTTCTGCAACGGATTTCAATGTATACATTCCGAGCAAATTAAAGGGAATGAATATTTTATGAGTGAAGGGTCCTTCGGGAACTGTACCTATATATTCACCGGCACGAAGAATGTCTCCGATTTTTGCGGTGGGAGTGAACTCCCATTTCTTTTCGGAATTAAGTCCGTCCGCATAATTTCCTCTTTCAAGAAACCAGCCTGCCTGTTCAGCCAACACGGGCAGAGGATTCTGAAGTCCGTCGTAAATCTGACCCAGAAGCCCCGGACCCAACTGTGCTGAAAGCATTTCTCCGGTAAAATCAACCTCATCTCCGCATTTGATGCCGCCTGTCATTTCATAAACCTGTATCTGAGCGATATTTCCTCGTATGCGTATAACCTCACTCTTGAGTTTGGTATCATCAACATTGACATAGCAAATTTCGTTCATCAAAACATTATTTTCAAACTTTACTGACACAAGGTTGCCGTTAATACTTACTACTTTACCTTTATTTGCGGTCATTGTATAACCTCCGTTTTATCCTCACACATAATTGAGTCATAGATTTTTCTGTATGCGGTCTCACCGCTATGTGTATCAAATTTTCTCATTCGCTCCAGGAGCTTCAGTTTAAGACAATAATAGAACACAAATTCTTCCGAAAAAGAATCCATTGGTCTCAGCGTTTCCAAAAACTCAAGACGGTAGCGGTTGAGAAACTTTTCTGCCTCCATAGGACTTTCAGTTTCAATAGCAGTGCGCACCGCCTGCAGAAGTCCTGCAGGAAAAGACTGCATTACTGCATCAAAATTTTTGTTCATCTTATCTGCACGAAGCTTCGCTAATGCAAGGCGAAGATTACGTTCACCTTCGTTCCATTTTTCAATCAGAGCAGAGGAAGATTTTTTGTAATCTTTTGATGGAATAAGAGTAATTCCGTTAAGTTCTGCAAGAGCCTTTTTTCCTAAGAATCGGCTGCACAACTCAAAAAATTGGTTTTCGGTAACAGGCATCTGTGTATTTTCACTTAAACCATCCAGAGAAGGCAGCTGAGATATCAGATAATACTCCGCCATAATTATTCAGCCTCTTTCAATAACGCAGTAATCTTAGGACTAAGATAGTTTGACAACATATCAGTAACAGCATCTTTTGAATAATCATAATATGCTCCGTCACCGTTTGCTGCAATTCGGAATCCGCCGTCAAAATTATCATTGGCTTTAAGCGTAACTCCGGTGAGAATTTTTGTTTTAAGCTCTGCTAAAAGAGATTCTTCTAGCTTCGCAAGATCATCACTGCTTAAAATTACGGATATATCAGTCGCTTCAGGCTTCGATAGCCAGCATTCAACAGCTTTGACAATAAGCTGGGGCAGTGCATCTGAAGAATAAACCGATGAAACATTTTCTCCTATAATTGCGTTAAGCTCTTTCGTAACACTTTCTCTGAATGATATAAGAAGATTACGACCGGCCTGTCGGATTGCATCTTCACCGGATTTTACGGTTCGCTCATTTTCATTTTTTGCGTCAGACATAATTTTATCTGCCTGTTTTTTTGCATCGGCAATGATTTTTTCTGCCTCTGCTTTGGCTGTTTCGAGTATTGCGGCAGCTTGAGCTTCAGCAGTTTCAACACCGTCTTTTTTTATTTGCTCAATAAGCTCCTGAAGTTGAATTTCCATTTAATGTTCTCCTTTTCAGTCAGTTTTTATTACAGTAATACGTTTTTGGCCATAAAAAAACAAAAAGGAACCAACATCCTCTGCAGACAGCTGGTTCCAAAGTTTAAATATTTTTCACATTATATAATAGCATTTGTCAGCTTGTCAAGATTATTAACAGAAAATTTAAAAGTATTTTTTTAATTTGTAAAAATCTTTCTCATTTTAAAATAACTACAAATTATTTCTCGTGATAGTGTGACTGCATTCTGCATAGAACATATTCACTCCAACAGATTTTACTCCTTCAGCTTCTTAATTATGCCTTGTGCTGTTTTCTTCTGATCCACAACCGTGTAAAGCATAATTTTTGCCTGCATATCAACTTCTGCGAGATACTATTTTTTATTATAAAATCCGTTTGTGTCAATTTTCAGGAGTTTGATTGCTTTATTGATAAGGGTTGAAAAGTCATTGCGTGTCAGTTTCATAACGCCCTTAATCAATGGCGAAACTTTTACTCCTGCCATAGCATTGACTGTTCCGAGATAAAAGTCATCAGGAAAACGAGCATCCTTATCCTTCGGCACACTGTCGCAGGTTTCAAGGAACCAACGAAGAAGCTCTGAACGCATTTCATTGATAATTTCCGCATATTCGGGATTATCAATTTCGTTTCTTTCTTCGCCCTTTGATAAATCGTAAAACTCGTCTGTTTCATAAAGACGCATAATATATTTATAATCCTTTGAGCGAATCATAACAGCCTTTGTGTGCTGAGGTCCGTTTTTCTGCTGAATATTTATTCTCGGTGCATATTCATCAGCAACAACACCGAAATAGTTTTCAACCACTTCCGTGCAGTGTTCCTCACCTTGGAGTCTGCCACCCTCAGAGCATACAAAATCACGGACAACAACATTTTTGTCAGCGATTGTATCTTTGAGAGAGCGTCCGAAATGAGTATGTCCCGCTTCCGTTTCCGTTATGTCAAGAACAGTCGCAAAAAAGTCAATAAGCTCAACGGGATTAGAATTAATTCCGCTGTCGCTCTGCATTGATTTCGGAAGTTTTACAATAAGAGGTACTTTCACGAGGCAGTCATCAAAAAGATTCTGTGCCTTTTCGGGGATTCCGTAGTCTGCCGTAAAATCTCCGTGGTCGGCAAAGAAAAATATTGCCGCATTGTCATATCTGCCCGTGTCCTTCAAGGCTTGAATAATTCTTCCTGTGAAATCATCAACTCTTGCACATTGAGCAAGGTAAGTTTTTTTGAGTTTTAGCTTGTTTTCATCATCCCAATCACCGATGCCGAGAGCTTCACAGAGTTCATATTGCATTGATGGTTTCTTATCCTCAGGCTTTGACGGTGCTTTGGGCGGTACAATAAGATTTTCGTCAATAAGGTCAAGATATTTTTTCTCTGCATGATAGGGCGGATGGGGATTGTTAAGACCGAGAAAAGCAAAAATCGGTTTGTCTGCCTTTGTTTTTCTTATTAAATCCTCGCATCCCTTTGTCCATACATAGTCGTTATCGTGGCAGATGCCGTCGTCCTGAGTGTTGGTGATTTCTCCTCTGTAAAAGCTCAGGTATCTTTTATCGTCCTTTTCGCCTCTGCCTTCATCCTTTGCATTCTTTCCGCATTTGTTATATATTTCGTCCGTGCATTCCTTGAGCCATTTTGAGTCCTGACCTGCAAGGCAATCACCTCTACCGCTTGTCCATACAAAGTAGCCGTTATTTTTAAGAATACGGTAAAGGTTATCTTCGTTCTGACGAAGCAGATAGCTCATTGTTCTGTGACCGTTTGTGTGAGGATATTTTCCTGTCATAAACGAGCATCTTGAGGGTACACATACGGGATTCTGGCAAAAAGCATTGCTGAAGCTGACACCCTCATCTGCCAAAGCATCGAGGTTAGGTGTATGAGAAGCGAGGTTTCCGAGATGATGCAAAGAATCCGACCGCATCTGGTCAGGGTTAATAACAATTATATCAGGCTTGCGGGTCATACTGTCACTCCCTTTTTCTTTGCGATTTCTTCCATTTTACGGGCATATTCTTCTTCATCACGCTGTTGCTTTTCAGCCTTTATACGAGCCTTCTCTTTCTGTTCATTAAACTTTTTCATATATTTTTCAAGCTCTGCATCATAATTGAACTTCGCATTTTTACTGCACTTTTCTTTAAGCTCCGCTTTAAAAGACTCTATTGCTTTTTCATCAAGCTCTTCCTGAACGAGTTTTGCTTTTTCGAAAGGCTCTGTCCATTCTTCACCGTTTGCCTTGCATTTATCAATCTGTCTCTGACGGATTGCTTTCTGAATAAAGGGCAATTTAAGTTCAACATCAAGGAAGCGAAGAAGTATTGCAAGACCGAGATGAATAAAGATATTTATGCCTACAAAAGCCCACACGATAGCGGACAAAACGCTGTCAGGCTGTGTTGTAATGCAATTGCCTGCAGCATCAAATTCGGGCTGAACATAACCTCTGATAAGAAGATTGAAAATACCAATGCTGAGTCCCACTGCAATAGTGTTCATTGAGTTGATAACACTCGTTGCAACACCGTCACAACGGAAGCCGTGCTTGTATTCAATCTCATCAAACACACCTGCCATAAGTGCAGGGAAAACATAAGCCGCAGGCACAATACCCATATTCATTATAAACTGACCGATAAGCACAACTACGAGATTATCAGGTGCAATAAAGGTAATAATGTCACCGATTACGCAGAGAATAAAACCTGTTGCCGTAACTGTCTTTTTGCCGAATTTCTTTGACAGAGGCCATACAAGGAAAATGCCTATACCCATTGGCAGACCGCCGATAACATTGAGAAGCGTCTGTGTTATTCCGTCGGCATATGTACTGCCCAA
>JAZPYL010000082.1:0-3907 GCA_045544175.1 Acutalibacteraceae bacterium
AAACGTATAAACTCTTCCAGATAATTTAAAAAAATGATTGATACAGGTATCTATGTTCTGAATTGTATCAAAATAGAGAATCATAATTTGTTTTGTAATATTAAGTGCTCTTTTTAATTCGGATATCATGGAATCAATATCATTTTCATCATAAAGATAATAATCTATATTATTAACCATTGATTCGGTACATTTATTTTGGACTCGGTAATATAACAAATTGTTTGTTTCAAGCCACTCCTTATTTTCATTCGAACTAACTAACAAATCAAGATTATCACGATAAACAGTCGCTACACCGCCATATATTTGAAAAGCCTTTTTCCCACGAAACCCCGAGGATTCTGTTGTATAAGTTATAACATGAAGTATTTCTCCATTAACTACACGAACAAAATATGGATATTTCCCTTTTACTATTTGAAACCCCAACGGCTCCAGTGCTTCTCCAAAAACCTGCTTGAATGCAGCATTGAGAGTGAGTTTTTTCTCCTTTTTTGTGCAATCATCTTCCAATTCCTTCAATATTTGATAATTCTTTTCTCTCATTTCAGCTACATTCTTCGTATACTCCTCATATTTTGAGCCACCTATTTTGCGATCCAAAAACCATTGATTGATACTTTTATAACTATCAATCGCTTTCTTTTTAGTCGCTTCAAGCATTGAACGCATCATGGGATTGCTTTCTGCATTTGATACCATTCGCTGAAATTGCTCAGAAAACTTCTTTTCTCTTTCACTTAAATGTTCATCAACCTTCTGTTTAAGAACAACAACATCTCTATAGTATCCAGATGACATTTCTTCTCCAAGCTGATACATATCATCCAAAGTTGTATAACGGTCAAAAAAATCAAGAACAAACGGCATAAGTTCTCTTTGTGATTTCATTAATGCTTCAAGCATTTCTTCACTGTTTCCCTTTTTATAAAAAACAGAGCATTTATTTGGCCTACTGTCAAAGCCCTTCAAATGCAGTGAACACTTATGAAAAAAATCACGAAGCGACATCATCCAGTTCTGATTATCAAGCGTAGTCGGATTTTTGCTGTAATCTGTAAGCGGTAAACTAATCAGACTTATACCGATACAAATTGAAAAGCCTTCGCTTTCAGGATTAAATGATTTCTCCTTTACAAATGAAACACTCTGAACGACTCCATCATTTGTAACTCTTACAAAATAAGGATATTTACTCTTAATCAAGCTAAATCCTTTCGGTTCAAGCAACATTTTGTATGTTGATTTAAATCCTGCCTGCAATGTAAGCTTCTTCTCCTTTTTAGAATCAGCCTTTCTATACGACAGATAACAGATATTCTCATTGTTTTCATCCGCATCCTCATATTCAAAAAGAATATTATCACTGTCCATTCCGATAACAGGGGCGAGTTCAGCTAAGCCGTCCTCTACGAAAACATAATCACCCTGCACGACTAACATGAACTGATCCCACGTGCTGTCTGTTGAAATAAACTGCTCCCATACAGCTTTTACAGGCGTTGGAATATCATCTCCGAGGTAATCATCAGCTCGTCCCATAACTGCCGTGTCAGCCTTTTTTCCTTTATCATCATAAAGGTCAAGCATTGCACAATCGCTGTCAATGACAGTTGTGTTGACACAGTATGTCCCAAGCATTTTTGCAATACGGGCAGTATCAGCCTGTGCGGTGCTATTGCCCTGTTCATAGGCTTCTGAACTTAATGTCACCCATTTGCAATTATCGGCAAAGGCAAGCACATAAGATAACTCAGCACAATCTGCCTCACATATCTCGTAGCCCTCTTTTTTCATTCTCTCGCAGAAATATGCTTTAAATCCGTCACAGTCAAGCTGTTTTGGATTGTATATCTGCGTTGATGTGAAAAATCTTCCCATAGATTTAAATCTCCTTTTTATTAGTTTTAATCCACTAATACCCAAGCATTTCTAAGGTCTTATCATCCTCGATACCGCGACAGAATTTATCCAGCACCAGCTGAAACAGTTCCTGCTCAGGTGCGGTATGCTTAAAAAGCGTCATACAAGAGCGTATCTTATACGCATCGGGATATCCGAATACTGCCATCGGATCGTCATTATCTATATCCAGCAATACCCTTGTGATCTCAATGAGCCTTTTGCCAAGAACAGGGTGAGCATAATAATCAGACGCTTCCTCAATGTCCCTGATAGAAAAATACGCAGTAGTACCGCTGAGCCCTAAGCCCTTAATCTGCGGAAATACATACCATATCCAGTGGGAGACCTTCTCGCCCTGTTTCATCTCTGAAAAGGCGGTCTGATATGTTTCGCCGAAGCCGTAACCGTAATCCTGTGCGTCAATGAATTTCTGCAGATCAGTCATACGCAGTTCAATTCCAAGAACTCCGTACTGCTCCTGTTTTTCACGGGGATAATATTCGTCCATATGATTTGGATCGGGTGTTTCCGAAGGATCATAGCCGATTTTCTCCTTTGGAAAAGCTGAATAAAGCTCACGGAAGGTATCAAAACGGTGAAGCGCTGTTACTCTTGTCTGGATTTTTTCTTTCGGATTTCCAAGCAGACTGAACTCTATAAAATCACCGACTTTCACTTGCCGGCGCTTTTCATCATTCAGGCGAAGCTCTATGGTCTTGCTTCCGTTTTTGATTTTCGTAAACGGCGATTGCTGTAATTTCATCTGATGCATCATTATCTGTCACACTCCTTAATGCCTATATACATTTTCTCTTTTCAAAATAATTATAGCATACTCGCTATAGAACTTCAATACGAAACAGCCTCTCTGCTTTAAATCGGATATACAGAAGTATTGCGGAGTTGCTTATTGTATTGACTATCGATTATATATTTGGTATAATCTGTTTGATAAATTAGAATTTGACGAGGTATACTAATGAAGAAAATATATTGTATTGTAGTACAGATTGCATTGTTGTTATGGTTTTTTCTTGATATGACAGGCTTATATTTTGGCGACAAATGTTTAGTCACAAGGTCATATAAAGAAGATGGTATATTTTTTATAATTTATTTTGTCACTATAATAGTATTCCTTATAAAAGAGAATATCGGAAAATGGCTTAGTATCGGATGGATGTCAATGTGGTTTGTGATACAATTTATGTGTCATGAATGGTATACAATTTTCGGTAGTGGTTTTATGGGAACGTTAGAAGGGAAAATTGAATATTTCTCAGGGACAATTCAATGGCTCCAGATTGACGGTAAGTACATACCTGATGTATATCATACTATTTTACATATTCTAATTTTATGTGCGTTAACTCTAACTATTGTATATGTAAAACGAAATAAGCGAAAAGGTTAAATCCCCATTTACAAAGATGAAAATAATTAAAATCAAAGAAAACAAAAAGCAGTTTCTTCCTCTGCTGTTGCTTGCTGACGAACAGGAGGATATGATCGACCGCTATATCGATAAGGGTACGATGTATGTGCTTGATGATAACGGCATCAAGTGCGAATGTATTGTAACTGACGAGGGTGACGGTATCCTTGAAATCAAAAATATAGCAACATATCCCGAATTTCAGGGCAGAGGCTACGTGTTCTGTAGATTTAATTAAACAAACAACAGGACGCTCCTTTTTGTCATTCCAAGTACCGCCAATCTGTTTGATTAAATTATAAAAATCAGGCGAGGCAAAATACATTCCTTTTTCTGTCATATTAACACTCCTAAAAAATATACCGCTACACACTAACTATGTTAGCAGTATAGCGGTATCACTACAATGTTTCTTTGTCGTACATTGCGAAACGTATGAGGTTTATTCCTCATTTATATTATATACTATTTTTTTTGCATATTTGTCAAGGATTTATTTGGAATTATTGCAACAGTTATTTGATATAGTCATACATATCTTTCGTATATTGAAAATCATCATAA
>JAZPYL010000083.1:0-25141 GCA_045544175.1 Acutalibacteraceae bacterium
TTGTTTTAAACCAACAAATAAAGCAACAGTCAGAAACGCTATTGTAAGCTGTAGTGTTGAGTTTTCAAGACCGACAATGTCCCTTGCTTTTTTATTGCAGATGACCATAAACGCATACATAACAGCAGAAAGCAGTCCGCAGATGATACCGAACGCATCACCTTTACAATTTAAAGAATTTGTATTTATAAGCACTATACCGACAATTACTGCAAGAAAGCCGATAACTTTGTTTGCAGTAATTTTTTCTTTAAATAACAGCGGGGAAAAAGCCATTACTATAACCGGACCGCAATAGTACAAAAGTGATGCTATGCTTACACCGATTTGTGCATAAGCTTCATAAAGGAACATCCAACTTGCGCCCATTGCAATACCGGATACAGAAAGAAAAAAGAGTTGCTTTTTATGCTTATAAAAAGTAGGTTTACCTCCTGTTATAAAAAACAAAGCAATAAGAAGAATGCTGCCTATACAAGTACGAAGCATAACTATTTGCAGACTGCTTAAATCTATAAAGCTTGCTACAATACCGTTTGAACCAAACAGTAACAGTGCAAATATGTATTTGAAAAAGGACTTATTATTCATGGTGCACCTCTTGCATTTGAAGTGAAAATAGTATATCATAATACAAAATATAACAAAAGCGAATATTTGTAATAATATAAATCACAATTCGGAATAGGTGATACTATGGATATGAACTTACAAAAATATCTCTCCTTTGTAAAAACAGTAGAATACGGAAGTTTTACAAAGGCAGCAGAAATATTAAACTATACACAATCGGGCATAAGCAGAATGATAGCCGACCTTGAAAAAGAATGGAGCGTAACGCTTCTTGAACGAAGCAAGAACGGAGTTAAGCCTACAAGTGACGGCCTGAAGCTTTTGCCATACGCTCAAAATCTTTGTGCGGATTTTGATAAACTGAAAATGCAGGTAGATGAACTGAATGGTCTGCAATCAGGTCTTATCCGCATTGGTACATTTTCAAGTGTAGCTACCCATTGGTTGCCGAACATCATAAAGGAGTTTCAAAAGGACTACCCGAACATTGATTACGAGCTTTTGCTCGGAGATTATACCGAAATTGAAGAGTGGATTCACACCGGAAGAGTTGATTGTGGCTTTTTAAGACTGCCGACACATACTGATTTTGATACAATCTTTTTAGAAGAAGATAAACTGATGGCAATTATTCCCGAAAAGCATCCACTGAAGGATTGTGAGAAATTCCCCGTATCTGCTCTTTGCAAGGAACCGTTTATGCTTCTTGAAAAAGGTGCAAAAGCTGAAATTTCTGAAATATTTGAACACAACAATTTGAAACCAAATATTAAGTTTACAACTTGGGATGACTATGCGGTAATGTCTATGGTGGAAAGTGGACTTGGCATTGCAATATTGCCTGAATTGATTTTGAAACGTGTACCGTACAAAATTATTGCTAAGGAACTTGATGTGCCTGCTTACAGAAACATCGGACTTGCTTTAAGAGATAAGAAAACCGCCTCACTTGCTGTGAAACGGTTTGTTGAATATTTGAAGTATAGATGAGAAAACGGCGGCAGAGAGAATGAAAACTCTCTGTCGCCATTTGTATTGAATTTTAATCATATTATTCTTACATACGATTACAATTAACCCGTCAACTTGCTTCAAATTCACCTGAAGTCGAGCCTACGGTGATGTCATATTTCTCACCTGATTTGATATCAGGACTGCTGAGTATAACCACAGCAAAGTTAAGCTCAGGGGTATAATCAATAATAGTTTTTCTGTTTTTATCTTTAAGAAGGATTTTTGTTCCTGCAGATTGATTTCCTACAGAAACTGCTATAACACCTTGCTCTGAATCACTGAAGGTCTGAGCCATACCTGAAGCACCTGTGCCGATAAATGTACCACCTGTAATAATTCCGCTTGTATCATAGTCAAGCGTTGCTGTATCTCCCTGAGTAGGTCCGACAACAGTTGTGTGTCCGCCTGAAATCTCTAATGTGCCGTTTGCATCCAAGCCGTCACCGGAGGAGTTGATATAGAGAGTTCCGCCTGAAATCTTTATACTTCCGTCAGAATTCGCCGACATACCGCCACGACCTCCGCCCGGCCCGCCGTGACCACCGCTAAACATTCCGTCTCTGCCGCCTGTGGTACCGCTCTGGTCTGTACCTCCTGCAGCATTGAGTCCGTCGTCACTTGATTTAAGCTTTATGTTACCGCCCCTGACATCAATGTGTAAGGCTTCAAAACCTTCATAAGATTCGGTAATATTGAAATTTCCTGCAGTAACGGTCAAGGTTTCTTCTGCGTGGATTGCATCGTCACCTGATGCTATTGTAAAGGTTCCGCCATTGATTGTAATTGATTTATCTGAATGAACAGAATCGTCTGCAGAATTTACAGTTATCTTACCGCCCGAAATTGAGAGATTTCCCGTGGCTTTTAAGCCTTTCATACTGATGCTGTCTTCTTCGGTGTCGGCAGTAGTACTCTGAATATCGTTCGGGTGTCTTCCGCCGGGTCTGCCACCACCCATAAATCCACCGAAATTATCAGAGGATTGTTTTTCTCCGTTTTCGCTTCCGCCTCCGACAAGCAAATCTATTGTTCCGTCTTCAATCTGCATATAGGCACTTGCGGCAATACCGTCGCCCTCTGCTTCAGCTTTAATATTACTGCTTGCCATATAAATAAAGCCGAGAGAGGTATCATCTGTATTTTCGCAATGTATGGCATCCTTGCCGGCATCAATTGTCAGGTCTGCATTTGCAATTCTTACACTATCGTTAGCATCAAGACCGTGAGAAGCAGAATTCACTACATACTTTCCGCCTGTAATTACCAAATCATCCTTGCACACAATGCCGTGTCCGACAGGGGAAGCAACAGTTAAAGAGCCCCCTCCGTTCATTGTTAAATCCTGCTTTGAAAACAGTGCACCGTCAATATTATTATCATCTATTGCAGTAAAGCTGCCACCGTTTTCGAGAGTGTTGGTTGAGCCATCAGCAAGTGTGAGAAACACTTTATCGGCTTCAAGAATATAAAGTGCTGCTGAGGTTTCACTCTTGATGTTTACACCGTTAAAAACAATCTGAAGCTTTGCAGTATCAGAGGCATTTACAATCAGCATCCCGTCAGTCAGTTCACCTGAAACAACATAAGTTGCCTCTTCTGTTATGGTAATCTTTGAGCCTGATATTTTAACGCTGTCCGAGCTTGCTGTGGCTGTTGTGCCGTTCAGCTTTATGGTAACTGCCATACTCTCATCATAGTCGGTTCTGTTATCACGCTCTGTGAACATATCTGCGCTTGAAATGTTATCAATGTCATTGGTTGCACCTTCGGTTGTATTTTCAGTTGTACTTTCATTCTGTTCTTTTGTACCGCAAGCTGTAAACAAGCTTAATACAAGCGTTATTAAAAGAAAAATAGATATTATCTTTTTCATAAAATCTCCCCCTTACAATTCTGTACCGACTGTTTCCTGCTTAGACACAACAATTTCAAGATTTCCGTTTCTGCATCGGATTTTATCAATCATTTCCTTTTCACGGCTGATGTCACGGAGCATTACATTGTAGGTAAGCTTGAACATACTTCCCATATTTGTGCTTTTAACACGGACAAGGTCGTGAGAAATTGTAAACTCAGCAAAAATATCGTCAAATATACCTGAGTAATCAAGATCCTCGGGAATTGTTATGGTAAATGTTTTGAAGGTTTCCGAGTTCTTTTTTGTACCGAAGTCCAATCTGTTATACAGAACGAACACAATACACATTACCAAAGTAAACAGAACGGCAAAGCCCAGATATCCCATACCTGCAATAAGTCCTGCACCCATTGCTAAAAACAGAGTGCATATTTCCTTTGCTGTTCCCGGAACACTTCTGAATCGTACAAGACTGAAAGCACCTGCTACGGCAACACCTGTTCCCACATTACCGTTTACGAGCATAATGACCACACAGACAACGGCAGGAAGCAAAGCAAGAGTTATAACAAAACTCTTGGTGTATCGGGTACGGTACATATATGAAAATGCCATAACAAGCCCCAACACAAGAGAAAAAACGAGACAAAGCATAAAATCGGTTACGCTTATAACTGTCGTCAGGTCAGTATCAAATAAACCTTTAAATAAATTTTCAAGCATCAGTATTTACCTCCAACATATTATATGGATTAATCGTATGATTTTCAGGAAAAATGAGTGTCTTGTATGCCGTTCCGTATTTCGAGAAGGAAGTTTTATATATCTTTTCTTTTGACAGCACTTCTGTCATCCACAACGGAATTCCGCCGGAGCATTTGATTTCCATAAGGACTTTACCTTCGGGTAGAATTTGAGTTCCGTACGCTTCGGCTTCAAGCGACAAATCCTCTTGCCTGCAAAGAATAGTATCATCAAACGTCACACGGAAATCTGTGCCGTCATTTGAATAATATGCCTCCCGTTCATAGGAAAGAAATACTGTGGGATGAAGCGTTCCGTAGTGGCTAAGAAAATAATCAATTTCATCTGATATTTGAGAATGGCTGTCGGTATACTTTTCTCCTGACAGCCATTTTATCGCTTCGGCTTCCGGAAGAGATATTCTGCGCTTATATACCACATGCTTATATTTCTTTTTCAGCTCCACAAAAACAGTACTGTCAGCATACGCCTTACTATAACTTCGGATTCGTAATTTTTCCTTATAGGTCGGCTTTTCTATTGAACGGCGGATTAAAAGATAAGTGTCGGTATCGTAATAAAGGTTACGGATGGTTGTTCTGCCGTACTTATCAAGCTTCATATACGGTTCCATAGCCGTAAGAACATTTTTCTTTTGTTCGTAGGTCAGCATATATTTCAGTTCGTACCTTTTAAATACGGTTTGAAATGACATAAAAAACCTCCTGTACCGTAATGCAAGCATTGTACAGAAGGTAGATTGAAGTTTGATTGAAGTTGCTTAATTTTTACTTAACGGCAAGTCCGCTTTAAACTCTACAAGTGAATTGTAGCAAAGTACTTCTATATGACCTTTATGAGCTTCAGTAATAGATTTTGCTATAGCAAGACCGAGACCGTAATGCTTGTCTTCACCGTTTCTTGCTTCGTCAACACGGTAAAAACGTTCAAATATCTGTTTGCGGTGTTCTTCGGGAATTTCGTCACCGTTATTGATAACGGAAAGAACAGCATAGCCGTGTTCATTAGTCAGCCTGAGATTTACAGTGTATCCGTCAGTACTGTGACGGATACCGTTATCAAGTAGGATTGATACCAGCTGTTTAAGCTGGGTGCTGTTACCTTCAACGGTTATCTCACTTTCTATGTCGCAGATAAGTCTCAACCCTTTTTCAAATGCCACACTTTCAAAAGGAAGTGCCTCTCCCTGTACCAGACGGCTGAAGTCAACACGCTCCATCTGAGGTGTAACACTTTCCGTACGGGCAAGCTCGAGGAGCTGACCAACAAGCTTTCCCATTCTTTCATTTTCGTAAAGGATATTCTGAAGCCATCTGTTTTCACCGATTTCACGGGATAAAAGCTCCGCGTTGGCACTCACAACAGATACGGGGGTTTTCAGCTCGTGACCCGCATCTGAGATAAATTGCTTTTGCTTTTTATAGCCTTCCTCAAGAGGCTCGATAATTTTTCTTGCAAGAAATTGAGATAAGAAGAAAAAGGCAACCAGTGCCATTCCGCCGAAAATAAGAGTATATCTGAAAAGTGTTGTGGCATTTTCGTTGATAACAGTATTATCCATAAAAACAACAAGGTTATATCCCTGTTTGTCAGCTTTATAAAATGCAAGGTCTTTTTCGGTTCCCTTTGTTTTCTTGCCTTTTATTATTTCAGTTGCAAGCTCCTTCAGGGTTTCGTCACTATTAACATTTGATTGACTGTTCCTGATTTCAAGAATTTCACCGCTGTAAGAAACAGCAACAGTATAAAAGGTTGATAACTGAAACATAGGAGATTCTTCGAAATTATGCTCAAATCTTTTACCGTCTTCATCGGGTCTCGGCATAACAGGAGGCATATTATCAAATGGCTGAGAAAGCGTAAACATCTCAGCGTGAGCTGTCAGCATTCTTTCGTTGCGGTTTGACATTTCAATATAGCTTGAAGTATAAATCACACCAAGAGTTCCTACCCATAAAAGAACAAGAACAGACATAATGGCAGCAACAATTTTTCTTCTTGATTTTTTAAACATCACCGCACCTCAATTCATAACCGATGCCCCTTACGGCTTTGATTTCGGTTTTTGCTTCCACAAAGGCAAGCTTTTTTCGGGTAAATGACATATATACTTCTACATTGTTGTATTCGGCATCACTTTCAAAGCCCCATATTTTCATTGCGAGCTGTTCACGGGTAAGAATCTGACCGTTGTTTGCAATTAGATATTCAAGGATGCGGTATTCTTTTTCACTGAGCCTCACACTCTGTTCGGTTACGGTACAAGACAGCGTGAGAGTGTTTGTATCAAGGTTTATATCTCCGTAACTGAGCACTCCGTCATTAGAGTTCTGCATTCGTCTGCCGAGAGCACGCAATCGGGCAAGAAGCTCCTTTGTCATAAAGGGCTTTGTCAGATAATCGTCCGCACCGCTGTCAAGCCCCTCGACCTTGTCATCAAGCTCAGCCTTTGCAGTGAGCATCAGAATAGGGGTAGTTATACCCTTGAAACGAGATTTTTTAGCTATCTCATAACCATTCATTCCCGGAAGCATAACATCAAGAATTATTATGTCATAAATATTGCTTTCAATAGCAGCAAGACCTTCAATACCGTTGTCGTAATGGTCAACATCATATTTTTCAAGACGGAGAATTTCACAAAGAGCCTGTGCCATTCTCTTTTCGTCTTCAATAAGTAAAATCCTCATAGGTACACCTCCACATCTTATTTATTATATCATAAAATATTGAAGTTTGATTGAATAAAATAAAAATAGCAGGGAGATGAATTCTCCCTGACATAAACAACTATGTTTTTTAAAAGCCTTGTTATTCATAGCGCACTTCTTGTATTTGAAGTGCAAAATTGTGCATCATCGGTCCTGAATCTCGTCCCAAATCAAGTATTGCGGAAAGTGCTCCCGAAATGTAGTTCTTTGCATTTCGGATTGACTCATCAAGTGAATAACCTTTGGCAAGATTTGAGGCTATCGCTGACGAGAGAGTACAGCCTGTTCCGTGGGTATTTGGGTTGTTTATTCTTTTACCCTCAAACCATTTGAAGCAACCATCTGAATAAAGAAGGTCATTTGCATCGTTGATACTGTGACCGCCTTTAAGCAAAACTGTGCATCCGTATTTGTCTCCGATTAACTTTGCAACATTGAGCATACGAAGGCTATACGACATATAAAGCAGAAGAACTATAATTTTCATTATTGAGCTCTGATTTTTCAGAGCTCTTTTCAATTCCTGCAAATTCCACTTGACAATTTAATCTCACAGGAGTATTATAAAAAACGAACAAATGTTCTATAATGTATTAAGGAGGGATATGCAGTGGTAAGAAAAGTGTATGTAGAAGTTCTTGCTTGGCATGACCGCAACGGCAAAAGCAGACCTATGCGTATCCTCTGGGAAGATGGTACTGTGTATATTGTTGAGCGTGTGTTGAACCGCTCAAAGAATAAATCCGTCAAGGTCGGCGGAGGGGACACTCGTTATACAATTCAAATAAATGGTAAGGAGACCTTTCTTTTTGAGGAAGAAGGTCGTTGGTTTGTTGAAGCCGGCAGATAAATTCAGAAAGGAGAAGAGCAATGTCAGATAAGATGTACTGCTGCATAGATTTAAAATCCTTCTATGCGTCGGTTGAATGTGTTGAGCGTGGGCTTAACCCCATGACAACCAATCTTGTTGTAGCTGACCCTACAAGGGGTAACGGCTCTGTTTGCCTTGCCATAACTCCTGCTATGAAAAAGCTCGGTGTCAAAAATCGCTGTCGTGTGTTTGAAATACCGAGAAATATTGAATATATAACCGCTATGCCTCAGATGAGGAAATATATGGAAGTTTCGGCAGATATTTACTCGGTCTATCTCCGCTATGTCAGCCCGGAAGATATCCATGTCTATTCAATCGACGAGTGCTTTATAGATATCACAGACTATCTGAAACTGTACAAGAAAACAGCTCTTGAATTTACGATTATGCTTATGGATGCCATGTTTTATGAAACAGGTATCCCTGCATCGGCAGGTATCGGACCGAACCTTTTTCTGTGTAAAGTTGCACTTGATGTAACAGCCAAGCATTCACCGAATTTTATCGGCATCTTGGATGAAGAGAGCTTCAAAGAAAAGATATGGACTCACAGACCGATTACGGATATATGGAACATCGGCAGGGGAATCGCAAAGCGGCTTGAGCATTACGGCATATATGACCTTAAAGGTGTTGCCGAATGCCCCGAAGACCTGCTTTACAGAGAATTTGGCGTCAATGCAGAGTTCCTGATTGACCATGCACACGGAAGAGAACCTTGTACAATCAAGGAAATTCACGAGTATAAATCAAAGAGCAGTTCTATATCCAACGGTCAGGTGCTTTTTGAAGATTACAGCTTTGATGATGCGTTTACAATCGTAAAAGAAATGGTGGATTTGCAGGTTGATGAGCTGATTGAAAAGCACCTTGTAATTGACTCAATTTCGCTTCATATAGGCTATTCAAAGGATACCAATCGTTCAACAGGTGGTACAAGAAAAATAGGGGAGTTCACCAACTCCTTCAAGAAGATAATGGGTTACTTTGAGTCGCTGTACAAGGAAACCACTAACCCTACTGCACCCATACGCAGAATAACAATAGGGCTTAACAATTTGCAGGATGACTATATGGCTTCAATATCCCTTTTCGATGATGTTGAAGCACAGGAGAAAGAGAAGAAGCTTCGTGAAGCTGTGGTTGATATAAAGAAGAAGTACGGCAAGAATATCATTCTCAAGGGTATAAGTTATACAGAAAAAGCAACGGCACGTAGCAGAAACAAGATGGTAGGAGGACATAACGGTGGCGATTAAGAAAGCAGACAGAGCAAGACAGTTTATGCCGTTTGCAGCCCTTACCGGGTATTATGAGGTTATTAAGCAGCGTGAAAAGATTGTTGAGCCGAGAAAAGAACTCTCCGAAGATGAGGCGGAAATCCTATCAAGTAAGCTCGGTAATATTCAGAAAGGTGTGCTCATAACTCTCACTTATTACAAAGAGGATTGCTACGATACCATAACCGGTCTTGTCTCAAACATAGACCCGATTTACAGAACGATAACGATTGTTAAAACGAAAATAGCAATTGATGATGTGTATGACATAAGAACAGAATCCGACCGTATGAGCTCTGATTGATTTCAGGGCTTATTTTCATATTGCTTGAGGTGAATACGGATTTATTTAATATGCATAAAACGGAAATGATAATTTTTATGTTTCTTATAATTGCGCAAATTATTATTCATATGATAAAATCAAGATGAATAAATGTAATTTATTACTTGTATTCATATACAAAGGAGGCAAGCCTTATGAAAAAAGCAAGAAGAATACTCTCAATCATCCTCACGGCTTTAATGGTTGTGACTATGCTTCCTCTGTCGGTTATGCCGGCAAGTGCTGTTAATTACTATGACTATAATATTACGATCGAAGTAGTTGACTGGGCTGTTTATGATACAACAGGGGAACTCATTGGCAAGTTTAACGCTGTTGATCACGGTTCTGCATTTTACGATGAGTTATTGACCAAGGCTGATGACGGAACATTTACTTTCAGCTATAAACTTGCTCTTGAGCGTAACGGCGGTAACACAGCTTGGGATGAAAGCAGTATATCCTTTAAAATTGATTCCTGTGAATATGAATTTTGGCAGTCTTTTGAAAAGACATGCTACAGCAACTATAATATTCATTACAAATTAGAGGTAACAAGAAGCGCAGGACATAGTTTTACTGACTGGACAGATGTCGGTGACGGAACACATACCCGCATATGTACGGTTAATTCAACTCATATTGAAACTTTTTGGCATAACTTTACTGAGACAACATGTGTAAAAGCAGGGTATTGTACACAATGCGGTGCAGTAAATGGTGAAATTAATCCGGATGCACATACCTTTGGCGCATGGTCACCCGTGGGTGACGGTACACATACCCGTGTTTGTAAAAATGACACTAACCATATCGAAACGGTAAATTGTTCTTACATTACGGCTACTTGTACCGATGCTGCAAAATGTGAGACTTGCGGTTATATTTCCGGTGAACCCGACGGCGAAAATCATACAAGCACAATTTTTAAGTATGAACAGAATTCTGCTGACGGTCACAAAAAGTATCACTCTTGTTGTATGGTTTATGCGGGTGTGGAAGCTCACGAATATAATAACGGTGTATGTAAGATCTGTGCATATCAGTGCTTACACCCTTCTTATACTGATGGCGTATGTGATGATTGCGGACATAAATGTCAGCATAATATAGCAGATAAAAACTGTATTATTTGCGGAAAACAAGGCATTCCTTATGTGTATAGAGAGTGGGACGAAGCAACAGGTGCAATGATTGAATATACCGATATGGCACCTGCAAATGCAACTGTTGTTACCGATTCTACAACTGCTATGTCAGACGGATGGTATATTGTAAACAGTGATGTAACTGTTTCTTCCGTAATTAATATTAATGGAGAAGTACACTTGATTCTTGCTGATGGAGTAACTCTGACAGCAAGCACCGGTGTTTACCTGCCTGAAGGGAAAACACTTTATATTTATTCGCAGTCGACAGCAGATAATATGGGCGGACTGATTGCAACCGGTGCCTATTTTTGTGCCGGAATTGGTGGCAAAGAAAAAGAAGCTGTTGGTACACTTATTATCCATGGCGGTATTATTACGGCTACCGGAGGAATGTTATCTTCGGGCATCGGCGGCGGAAACAGAGGCTCCGGAGGTATACTTATTGTTAATGGCGGTAAGGTTATTGCAAATGGTGGCGATAACGGTGCAGGTATTGGCGGCGGCCAAGACGGAAACGGTGGTACGGTAATCATTAATGGCGGTAAGGTTATTGCAAATGGCGGCTCCTACTCTGCAGGTATTGGCGGCGGAATTAAAGGAAACGGCGGTGCTGTTACCGTTAACGGCGGTTGTGTGGAAGCAACGGGTGATATTTATTCTGCGGGTATCGGCGGTGCATATATGGGAGATGGCGGTACGGTTGTTATTACCGGCGGTAATGTAAAAGCTGTTGCCGGATGGGGCGCTGAAGTAATCGGAAAAGGCAGTGATGGCTCAATTTCCGGTACACTTACAGATGGAAACGGAAATGTTGATCTTAATACTATCACTCTCAGCGGTGCGTCAGCCGATATGGCTGTAACGAAGGCGGAGGGCATCACCTATGGACTGACTGATGTAAAAACCATTGATACAGATAAGCTTTATTTTTATCTTCCTGCCGATATTGCGGCAACATCAATCACCGCAGGCGAAAATGAATATATCTGTAAAAGCAATCTTACGTATTATACAGAACATGATTGGTCTGATAATGACGGTGTATGTATAAGGTGTGGCTATGAGTGTGCTCACGAAAATCAGACAGGTATAGTCTGTGAAATCTGTGGCGGTAAAACTCACTTCTGCAGCTTTGAACAGAACGGTTTTTGTCCTATCTGCGATTCTTATGAGCCTGCAAAACTTAATGACGGCTACTATCAGATTGCAAACGCAGGTCAGCTTTTCTGGTTTGCAAACTATATCAATACAGTTGACAGAACCGCAAACGCAGTTCTTGTGGATGACATTGACCTTGAAAACAGACCGTGGTCACCTATAGGCTTCACAAATGAGAAAAGCAACAACTTCAGAGGTCACTTTGACGGTCAGGGTCACACAATTACAGGGCTTTATGTCGAAGGAGATCGAGCAGGTCTTGGCTTCTTCGGTGAGGTCAGAACGGGCACTGTAGAGAACTTTACTATCTACGGCGAGGTTGTAGTGAACAAAGAATATAACTACGTCGGCGGTGTTATCGGCTCAGCCTGCGGTCTGAACAGCTCGGATCACGGGCTTGAGCGCAACGGTGCGACTATCCGCAATATAACCTCTTACGTAAACCTTACAGCAGGTGCGCACGGCATCGGTATGGTCGGTGGCTTTATCGGCTATGCAAACCACGAAACCTTAATTGAAAACTGCTCGTGGTACGGCAACTTTGACGCAGGCATTTACCGTGTTGACTCGGGTGCAGGCGGATTCATCGGACGCATTTATGACTCTGCCTCCGTAACCATCCGCAACTGCACAGCATACGGCACAATTACAACAGAATACAAGAGTGGCACCTTCGAAAGCAAAGACGATATTTACATCGGCGGTTTCCTGTCCTACAGCCCGTCGGGCGCACAGACGGTTATGGAAAACAACCTCTGGGCAGGCAGAATCATCAATAACACTAATCTTAGTGCAGAAAATGCACACCTCTCCGCCTACGGCACTCTCACGAGCTTTAAGAGCGTGACAAACTGCTATATGGAAGAAGGCTCCGCAGCTTATATCACCACAAGCAATGTGAATACCGACGGCATCACCACCGTTACCGCTGCACAGCTGAAAAGCGGCGAGATTGCATATCTCTTGCAGGGTGAGCAAACCGAAGAGATATGGGGTCAGAAAATCGGCACGGATGATTACCCCGTACTCGGCGGTGCAAAGGTCTATCAGGTAACCAACTGCAAAGATGAGGAGGTTTACAGCAATACGAATACAAACGGTGCACACAGCTATGAAAACGGCACCTGCACCGTATGCGGAACAACTGTATTCAGCCTGATTAACGGCGCAGCATTTGACAGTACTGATAGTTACATTTACGGTTTTGCACCTGGCATTACCTCGCTTGATGATTACACCGAAATCTTCGTTGACGGTTATGAATGGACTTATCAGCTCGGTCAGTTCGGCGGCTTTGGTACAGGCACAAAGGCTACACTCAAAAACGGCGATGAAGAAGTTGCCGAGTATATAGTTCTCATCTATGGCGACCTTAACGGCGACGGCTGGTATGATGCTGACGATGCTTTCCTCACAAACCTTATCGTCGTAGGCCTGCTGACACAAGAAAATCTGCCCGACTATATGTGGAAAGCAGCCGACTGTAACCACGACGGCGAAATCAATCAAACCGATGCTGATTTGCTTATGGGCGCAGGCTTAAAGCTCAATGATATTGACCAGAACGCAGCACTCTCCGAGCTTGCAACTCAGTCAGCATATATCGAGTATATGTCAATCATCAGCCAGTCCGCAGGGCTTGAAGTTGAAGATACAGCACCCGAAACAAACGAAACGGTTGAAGGTACAGATTTCGGCATATTCCTTGCACAAATCTTCCTATTCATCCGCAAAATACTCAATTTCGTTTTCTCGTTTATAATTAAATAACCATATTATTAAACACCCGACTTGAACATTTCAGGTCGGGTGTTGTCTATATAGTGAGTTTTTGAGCTCTGATATCAGGGTTCTTTTTCTTAGTAAATATTTACAAAGTAATATTGGCGTTCGATGGTGCATTTTGGGGTCACAGCTTTTAGTATTATTCATTCAGAACAAGAAACGAAGAAATATGCTTGCGGATGATGTATACTGGAGGCAGAATTGTTATGGCAAGAAGAAAAAACGAAAAAGCAATCGATGTTCTCAATGAGTTTTTTAAAAATCTTAATGAACTCGGAAATATGCTTAGTGTTGAAGACTATAATGTCGCAATGGAATCACTCAAAGAAACACAAAGGATAATTGAAAACGAACGCAGGCTGAAGATTGAAAAAGAACATGAAGAACGACGGCTTGAAAAGGAACGTATTGAAAAGGAAAAGCACGATAAGCACGTTGCTGAAGTTACGTGTATGGATCTACCGCTTGATTGGGAAAACTCGTTTTCAGGTGATGATCGTACAGCAGGAGTACATACAGAAAGTATACCGGATGCACTTGTTATTTCTCTTAATACGCTTGGCAAGGTTGATATTGAGTATATTTCTTCTGTTACGGGAGAAAGCTGTAAAACGGTTATTGAAACACTCAAGGGCTCTATATATCAGAATCCCGAAACGTGGAATGAATGCTTCTACAAAGGTTGGGAAACTGCAGACGAATATCTTACGGGAAATCTCAAAAGAAAGTGGAACGCTGCAAAAAGTGCAACAAATAAATATAACGGTTATTTTGATGACAATATAGCAGCGATTGAACGCGTTTTTCCTAAAAGTGTAGCTTGCGAAGATATTTATATTACACTCGGTTCGCCGTGGATTCCGCCCGATGTTATTGATGATTTTATTAATGAGATGTTTTTTTCAAAATTGCCTGATTATCAACGTTGTTCTTCGGTGAAACACGATGAAATTACAGGCACATGGGAAATTGATTCTAAAAGCAGAGGTAATACTTTTACAATTACAACATCAACCTACGGTACAAGCAGAATAAATGCTTTGCACATTATTGAACGAACATTGAATTTAAGACAAATCAAGGTTTGCGATACTGTCAGAAACCCCGCATCAAAGACTGGCGAAAAAAGAATTATCAATAATGCTGAAACTGCACTTGCCCTCGAAAAACAAAAGAAACTTATTAAAGAGTTTCAGAATTGGGTATGGAAAGATGAAGAACGTAAGAAAAGACTTGAAAATATATACGAGGATAAATTCGGTTGCGTGAAGAAAAGAAATTTTGACGGTTCTTTTTTGACTTTTCCGTCAATGTCCGATGAAGTTTCGCTTTATCCGTATCAGAAAAACGCAGTTGCAAGAATTTTGTTTACTCCAAATACGCTTCTTGCTCACGAGGTTGGTGCCGGTAAAACATATATTATGATTGCTGCGGGAATGGAGCTGCGAAGAATGGGCATCTCACAGAAGAATCTTTATGTTGTGCCCAATAACCTTGTCGGTCAGTGGTCGGATATTTTTCTTAAAATGTATCCTCAGGCAAACATTCTTTGTGTTGAGCCTAAAAATTTTAAACCCGAAAAGCGTGATTCTTTGCTGATGAAAATTCGTGATGACGATTTTGATGCTGTAATAATGTCTTACAGCTGCTTTGACCTTATAAAGCTTTCTCGTGAATATCATTATCAACAGATGGAAGAAGTATTGGAGACTGTTACTAAAACTCTGAATAACGGTTTGAAAAATACATTAAAGCTTGAGGAAAAACGCAGGAAACTGAAAGAAGCCTGTGAAGAGCTGAAATGGTCATTATACGAAATCGATGACGAAGTCTATTTTGATGAGCTCGGTATAAACACAATGTTTGTTGATGAAGCACATAACTATAAAAATCTGCCTATTGAAACCAAAATCTCAAACATTCTGGGCCTGTCAACAGGCGGTTCAAAAAAATGCAGCGAAATGCTCGAAAAGGTACGCTGTGTTCAGAAACAGAATAATGGCAGGGGAGTTGTTTTTGCAACCGGAACACCAATAACTAATTCAGTAACTGATGCCTTCGTTATGCAACAATACCTTCAGAGCGGCGAGCTTGCATTGCTCGATTTACAGAGTTTTGACAGTTGGGTAGGTATGTTTGCTGAAAAGGAAGAAAGCTTTGAGATTGATGTTGATACCAGTGAATACAGAATGGCCACAAGACTTTCAAAATTCCACAATCTGCCGGAACTTACCAATCTTTTCGCTTCAATTGCAGACTTTCATTCAATGGAGGGTACTGACGGCATTCCTGTTACTGATGGATATAATGATGCTCTTATTCCGAAAACGTTGCACTTTAAGATGTATCTTGATCAAATATCGGACAGAGTCGATGAGGTGAGAAATCATCTTGTACCAAGAACTATAGACAATATGCTCAAAATCACTGTTGACGGCAGAAAAGCAGCTCTGGATTTGCGCCTGGCAGATCCGAATGCACAGTTTGATTATGATTCAAAGGTTTATCGTTGTGCTGAAAATGTATTTGATATTTATATGAGGACATGCCTGAATAAAAGTACACAGCTTATTTTCTGCGATGTTTCAACACCTAAAGGAACATTCAATGTTTACGATGAGCTGACACGGCTCCTTACTTCTATGGGTATTCCAAGAGAAATGATTGCTTATGTTCACGATGCTCAGACCGAAAAGAAACGAAGTGAGCTGTTTAAGAAAATGAGAAACGGTGATATCCGTATTCTTCTCGGCTCTACATTCAAGCTCGGTCTTGGTGTCAATATTCAAGACAGGCTTATTGCCCTGCATCATATTGATGTACCGTGGCGTCCTGCTGATATGGTTCAGCGGGAAGGCAGAATACTTCGTCAGGGCAATATGAATCCGAAGGTTCAGATATTCCGGTACATAACCGAAGGAAGCTTTGACGCATATTCATGGCAGTTGCTTGAAACAAAGCAGAGATTTATCAGTCAGCTGCTTTCGGGCTCTTTAACACAGCGCAGCGGTTCGGATATCGACGGCACTGTGCTTGATTATGCAGAAGTAAAGGCACTTGCAGTAGGAAACCCGTTAATCAGAAAGAGGGTTGAAACAGCAAATGAGCTTGAGAAATATATGGCACTTCAAAGAGGCATTGTTTCAAACAGAGAAGCCCTTGAAAGAGAGCTTAATAATATTCCTGTACAGCTTGCTGATTACAGAAGGCTTAAAGAAGAATGTATCGCAGATGCTCGGTATTATGATGAAAACAAGCGTGTTTATCACAAAACCGAACGACAAATTATCAGAAAGCATATCTTTGATGCAGTCCGTAATAATACTTTGAATTCAGCTGAAAGAGAACTTATGGAATATCAGGGATTTCGGGTTTTGTTGCCTGCCAATATGATAAAGGAAAAACCGTATATAATTCTCAAAAAATACGGCAGACATTATGTAAATCTCGGCGATACAGAAATCGGTACAATAATTCGTATTGATAACTATCTTGAGGGCTTAAAGAGCAATATAATCAATCTTGAGGAAGTCGCCCAAAAGCTTATTAATAAAGAACGTGATATTAAATCCGAGCTTGAGAAACAAGAAAGTTATATCAGTGAAATAGAATCATTGAAGAAACAGCTTGAAAATATTGATAATAAGTTAGGTGTAAAAAATGGATGATATTAAAATGTCAAGTGTACCGAGCCTTACGGTACATAATGCAATAAATATACTTTCAAAATCCTACTGCAGCGTTTTAAGTGCGGGCTTGCCTATTAAGACTCTTCCTTCGGTTATGCTTTGGGGTCCTCCCGGTGTCGGTAAATCACAGCTTGTCCGTCAGCTTGCAAAAAATATTGAAACAAAAACCGGAAAGAAGTCTATTGTTACTGATGTGCGTTTATTGCTTTTTAATCCTATTGATTTGCGCGGTATTCCTACTTCTAATGCTGATAAAACGCTTGCTATCTGGCTTAAACCGCAGATTTTTCAGATGGATCCCGATGAATCAATTGTAAATATTCTGTTCCTTGATGAAATTTCTGCAGCACCGCAATCTGTTCAGGCTGCTGCATATCAGATAACGCTTGACAGGGTAGTAGGTGAACATAAGCTACCGGATAACTGTATTGTAATTGCTGCAGGTAACCGAGTAACTGATAAATCAGTTGCCTTCAAAATGCCTAAAGCACTTGCAAACCGACTTTGTCATATTGAAATTGAAGGCAACTTTAAATCTTGGAAACAATGGGCGATAAATAAAGGCATACACCATAAAGTCATCGGTTTTCTTTCTTTTAAACAGAATATGCTTATGGGTTTTGACGGTGGTAAGGATGATCTTGCATTCCCGACGCCCCGTTCATGGGAAATGGTTAGTAATCTGCTCAATACGGTTGATGACAATATTGAGGAAATGTATCCGATGGTTGCTGGTCTTGTCGGTACAGGTACTGCAATTGAATTCAGGACATGGTGTAAGGTTTATAAAAATCTGCCTTCAATTGATGATATATTTGACGGTAAAATGCCCGCCGTACCGAATACAACTGATGCGCTTTATGCACTTATATCTTCAATGACAATTTATGCTTCCATGCATAAGGAGGATATGCAAAAAATCACAAATTCGATTGCCTATGCAGAGAAATTGTCTGCTGATTTTTCTGCTGTACTTCTCAGGGATTATATGTATATTGAAGATGGATACAAATCAAAGTTGATGCAGATACCGGAATTTGCACGATGGCTTCAAACGAAAGGTAGGCTGCTCAATGGAACTGTCTGAATCAAAAATATGTGAATATTCAATTAGGCTTATGAAATCAAGGCTTCGTCTGCTTTGCACAAACGGTTTTTACGGACTTCTTCTGATGCATATGATACTGACTATTGACGAGGAATGTGAAACAGCCGCAACAGACGGCGTGAGAATATATTTTGGTCCGAATTTTCTTGAAAACCTTACTGATTCGCAGATTGATGTTGTTATGATGCACGAAATTCTTCATGTTGTGTTGCAGCATTGCTCAAGATATGGCGATTTTGAGCCAGAAAGATTCAACATAGCCTGCGATATTGTTGTAAATTCAATTATTCTTGAATCGATGGGCGGCAACAGAAGGAATATTCAACTCGGTAAATTCGGTGAGCTGATGCATGAAACTCCAAACGGAAAAGAGGGTTCGGGTTTTACCGCTGAAGAGGTTTATGCAATGTTGCCTGCGATGAAAGGTAAGAAATCTATAAAAATGCCCGGTAGCAAAGGAAATGGTAATAAGGGCAATTCTGGTCGGAAGAAAAATGAGGGTGCTTCTTTTTCTGCAGATTCTGCCGGCGGTGGCGGAAGAGGTCAAGGAGTATCATCAGATTCCGACAGTAACAAAGGCGGAAACGGCGTTTTTGATGATCACGACAGATGGAAGAATACAGCCGATGATAATTCTCTGCGCGAAGCATGGGAGAAAAGAGTTGTTGATGCTGCAGAGGTAATCAGCATCCGTGACCCGTCAGACCAAAGGGGATTGATTCCTGCATTTGCGAAAAGATTGATTGATGAACTCAAAAAGCCGCAGACTGACTGGCGTACGATTCTCAATGAGTTTGTTCAGGAGGAAATCTGTGATTATTCATTCAATCCGCCCGACAGAAGATTCGGCGATTTCGATTTCTTTTTACCCGATTTCAATGAAAAAGATGAAAGCGTAAAAAACATTCTTTTTATGATAGATACATCGGGGTCAATGTCGGATGAAATGATAACATCCGCTTATTCTGAGATTAAAGGTGCTATCGATCAGTTTAACGGTAAGCTTGAAGGCTGGCTTGGCTTTTTTGATGCTGCCGTAATAAAACCAAAACCATTTTCAGATGTTGATGAGTTTCTGATTATCAGACCGCAGGGTGGCGGCGGAACGGATTTTGAAGTCATTTTTGATTATGTTGATGCCAAAATGAGTGATGAGCCGCCTCTAAGCATAATAATTCTGACCGATGGGTATGCGCCTTTTCCCGACGAAGAAAAAGCAAACGGCATACCCGTTTTGTGGCTACTCAACAATAATACGGTCGAGCCTCCATGGGGCAAAATAGCAAGAATTGAGGTGTAAAAATGTTATGTCCGTTGAATCGTGTTCTGGTAACTGACGGTAAATTGCTTTATAATTGTTCTGAATTTAAAGAATTAAGAGGTAATGATATCAAAACCGAACTGCCTGAAATTGCCGTTGTGGGTGTTATCGGTGAACAGAAAGAGATAATAATTCCCACAAAGTTTTGCGGCAAAAAAGTCAAGCTTATTCACAGTCTGAATGTTTACCGAAAAGGTAGCATGTTCTCTGAAATAAAAGGTGATTTTGCATTAATCCCGTCTAAGGTAAGACGGGATATCAATTTTTATTATCCTTGCGAAAGACTTGTTCCTGAACCTGAATATCTTGTCAACACAGACAAAACAACTGCCGAAAAGGTATCATTTGACGGAATTGCTTTTGAGAAAAGAGTTTTCCAAGCCAACAGAAAGATAAAAAGCATAACCTTCGGCACAGGCAAAGTATCCTCCGAAAGCTTTATGAATTGCGAAGCTCTTGAAACGGTTGAACTGACAGAAAGAGTAAGAGTTATCGGTAAAAAAGCATTTAGTGGTTGCAGTAGTCTTGAGTTTGTTGCATTACCGTCAAAACTGCGTAAAATCGGTTCGGATGCTTTTGCGTTTACCGGTTTGAGATATATCGCCATTCCGTCAGCAGTTGAAGCAATTATGCCCAACACTTTTAAAAACTGTAAAAAGCTCGAAATGATATTTATTCCTCCGACTGTCAAATCAATATCAATCAGTGCCTTTGATGGAGTTGACAGTAATATGACAATTATCGGTATCAGCGGCTCAGCTGCCGAAGTATATGCCAAAAAATATAAGTTCAGATTTGTTGAGTATGATGATTTGCTGCGTGAGAAAATGAAATTGGTCAGTAGTCTTTACAATTCTGTGAAAAAATAATATTATTTAATCAGAGTATAACGCAGTAAATATAATTGAGGAAATAGCTATGGCATTATCGTTGGATGATAAATTGGTTATCGGTGTATCGTCAAGGGCGTTGTTTGACCTTGAGGAAGAAAACAGAATATTTGAAGAGCAGGGTTTGGAGGCTTATTCAAAATATCAGTTTGAGCATGAGAATGATGTGCTCAAACCCGGCACAGCGTTTCCGCTTGTCAAGGCATTACAGCAGCTTAATGCCGACGGCAGATATCTGACAGAAATCATAATTATGTCTAAAAACAGTGCTGATACATCATTGCGTATATTTAATTCTATTGAGCATTACGGTTTGGATATAAGCAGAGCAGCACTTGTTGGTGGTGCATCAATTTCGCCTTATCTCGGTGCGTTCAAAACAGACTTGTTTCTTTCTGCAAACGAAAGCGATGTTCAGGAAGCGATTAATGCTAACATTGCATCCGGTATCATTTGCGACCATTCACAGTTACCGATAAATCCTGATGATGAAATACCGCAAATCCGTATTGCGTTTGACGGCGATGCGGTTATTTTCTCGGATGAATCAGAAAGAATCTTTCAGGCAGAGGGCCTTGAGGCGTTTGCTGAGCACGAACAGAAAAACGCACAGAATCCGTTACCTGAAGGTCCGTTTGCAAAGCTGCTTAAAACATTGTCTCTAATTCAGCAACAGTTTCCGAAAGATGAAAGCCCGATTCGCACAGCCCTTGTCACCGCAAGAAACGCACCCGCACACGAAAGAGTTATCCGTACTCTGCGTGCGTGGAATGTCCGTATAGACGAGGTGTTCTTTCTTGGAGGTGTTGAGAAAAGCGAAGTCCTCAGGTCGTTTAATGCAAATATTTTCTTTGACGACCAGACCGTACATACCGACCCCGCATCAAAACTTGTACCCTCCGCAAGAGTACCATATAAAAAGTAAACCTTCGTTTAATAAAACAGACAGCGTGCAGAGTAAATGTACTTTGCACGCTGATTTTGTGTCTGCTATTCAATTTTAATTCCTTCGTTGTTGAGAATCGTAGTACTGCCGTCCGGGTGGATAATTTTAAAGAGATTGCCTATCGGAAAGCCGCAATTATCTTCTTCAAAGGTCACATATAGTTTGCCTTCAAAATCAACAATGCTTTTCTGGTCGGGAATTTCAGGGTCTTCAAAACAACTACGGATAAATATCAAACGGTATTCATTAAAGTATTTGAAATCCAATATTACATTACCGATTGCTGTTTTGTATACAGTATATGTGAGGTAATCGGGGTCGTCGGTTATAACATTGCCTGTGCTGTCATCTATCAGCACTCGTTTGTTTTCACGATTCAGTTCAATGAACCCTTCGTCCAAATAGCGGTACCGCTCGTATTCTTCGGTAAGTCGGGTGACCCACGGCAGATACACTTGTACTGATATTCCGTCCAGCGTATTTTTCTGTAGGACATAGGCTTTGCCGTAGGAGTTGAGCGTGTGAATAAAATCGTACTCGGATGGGGTTATTAATTTCTTGTTGCAAAAAGCAACCTTACCTTCGCAATAATTGAATTCAAGATGTGCCAGCCCCATTTTGCCGTCTTTGCTCAGCAAATATACTCCGTCTTCCGTATAGGTTATGTTGTCGTATTCAAAAGGAATCAGCAATTCTTCTTTTTCAAGGCTGAAAATGCCGTATTTTCCGTTTTTGAGGCAAATATATACAATGTTCTTTTTTTCAGACGGTAAATAATCTTTTGTGTTGATTATATGTACAACCTGATAAATCTTGCCGTCAACTGTAATTTCTAATGTGTTGTTTTCAACCATAAATATCACCTTTCAAAACAATAACCATCTCTTGAGGTAAGAATACCAAAAGAGATGGTTTGTTTTTGGGGCATATCAGTTTCGTGCTGTTATTTGATTCAGCGTTAATTCGTCTTGGTTACCGGCGTAAAACTTTTGCAGTAGATCTGCAAAAAGTTCGTCTTTGGTAGCATGGTAAAACAAAGTCATACTTGAACACAGTTTGAGATTATCCGGATAGCCGAACACCTCAAGAGGATCGTTTGATTCGCACTCAAGAAGTGCACGGCATATTACTCTCAGATTTTCTCCGAGATAACTATCTTCATAAAATAGTTTTGCTTCATCTGTGTTTTCAAGTCCGTAGTAAACAGCGGTAGAGCTGTAGCCCAAAGACTTAAGCTGTGGGAAAATATACCACATCCAATGTGACTGTTTTCTGCCTGCCTTTATTTCGGCTAAAGCTGTATCAAAAAACTGTCTGTGCGGTTCGTAAAAACGGGAAATGTTCATAAGTATTGTTCCTTTCAGGGATGAAAGAAGTGTATTTATTCTATTTCAACCTTTTTAAGGTTTATATACAGATTTGATACATAGTTACAAGGCATTTCAAAGGAATCCTCAACATAGAAAAAGTAGTCCTTGTTTTCATCATCCATAATAAACATATTGGTATGAATATACGGATAAACACCGTTAAAAGGACCGTCATCATCAGGTTTTATCAAAAGTGTAAATCCGTTATCTGTAGTAATCTCTGCGTCATACATATAGTTTGTTACATAAATTTCTTCAATACTATCAATATCATCCTGAGTGATTTCTGCCAGACACAGTTTATTAAGTAGATAATCTACAAATTCAAATTTCTTTCTGTCTTCAAGCATTTCTTCATCATCTTCGCTGTAGTATTTTTCGCACTGTCCTGCTAAATTTCTGATATTTCCCTGTCCGTCAAAAAGAGAGTTGTCATTAGTTGCATATTCTTTGAGTAATTTTTGCATAGCTGTTCTTGCTGTTTCAAAATTTTCAAAAACACGACAAGATGTTGAATAATTTTCATGGTCATATTCACTGTTTTGGTCAAGATCGGATCTCTCATACAATACCCATACTGTTTTCATAATTTTTTCTCCTTAAATTTTTTGTATTCCTTTGTGGTTTTGTTCGGATTGTTGTCCGTTTTTTTTATGCCTATGGTTAAGATACCAAAAGAGATGGTTTTTTTCGGTGCATATGGGGTTTTTGTTTATCAATCTACATATCTGAACAGAAGGTTAAGAAAACCTTTACCGTTAATGAGCAGAATGTTATTCTGATTTGCAAGTTTTACGCACTCTTGAGTAAAGCAGTCTGCAGTGGAAATGAGAATTTTAGCAGCGGCATTTTCATTCTCTGTGCGTTGAATAAGCTGTTTAACACCTGCAATATCATTGTTATCTGTGCCATACTTGTTTTTTACCTGAACAAAAACCTTACCGGATATTTCAGAGCTGTTTATTCCTGCATCCATAAGCTCACCGAAAGAATTGTCGGCAAAAATAAGGTCGGCATCACCGCCTTCTCGGTCATAACTGTTTGAGCCAATAAATTCATAACCCAACTTTTCGAATATCAACTTTACCATTTTCTCTGTTTCATGGTTGCCGAGATTCCTAAATCTATCTATGGCAGATGTTTTGAAAATATCGTCTTTTATTTCTTTTACTATATCGATTGTAGATAGTTCACTTGTAACGGAATCTATTTCAATAAGCCTGTTGACTGCCTGAACAACATCTTCATTCCATACTTTGTTTACAGGAGATTGATAGGCTCTGAACTTTGCATGAATTATCTTGCTTTTTTCATTTGCATAGTAGCTGAAATTGCGGATTGAAGCGGTGTCAATCGATATGGTGTGATAATAATCGTCTCCGTCAAAACCTTCAGGTTTTGTGAATGTATATCCGTCCGATGCTTGGCAAACAGTAAATGTGTTGTAATCAGGTACCTTGGGAATTATAAGAATATCTCCTGCTTTTATTTCAAGCATTTTAACAAGGTTTTTGTATTTAGAAGCATAATATCTATAATCATCTTCAAAGGGATTAGCATCGGATTTTGATTTGACCCACTTTTCCAAGGTTGTATCAGTTAAATCTGATGTTGAATTGCCCCAACCCTGACGCAGTCTGCCTTTACCTATTTCGCTCTTTACAAAATCATTGTTTGCAATTCTGAAAACAAATACATTAGACATAATAATTCTCCTTAATTTATATATTTCTTCACTGCTTTCTGCAGGGCATTTTTAATATCATTCAAAAGGCTTTCGGGGGATATTACGGTTATGTGTTCGGCATACTGCAATGCCCAGAATTTCATTGCCATTGCGCTGACTCTGACCTCTGCGGTGACTTCTTCTTCCGTTTCGTCTGAGAATTTTACATCCTTGCCGAACCAGTCGATAATTTCACCGACGATATATTTCTTTGCGATAAACTTAACTCTGACAGTTTCATCGCTGAACATATAAATGTGTTCTGCCATGTGTTTGGGCAGGTCGAGCCCTGCTTCAAGTCCTCTGACTTGCTTTTTTGGTTTGGCGGGGGAGTCGAGCAGCTGGATATCCGTAATCATATCCACACGATAATTGGCGATATTATCATACTTATCATAGTTGCAGACAAGGTAATATCTGCCGTTGGTTGCAACCATCTGGTAGGGATTAACTATATAAACTCTGTCTTCACCGCTGCTTGACTGACGCGGATGAAGTTTTTTGTCCGTACCGTATCGGTTATACTTAAAGCTGACCTGTCTGCCTTTGCTGATTGCCTCGTCAAGCACTTCAATAGTGTAAAACAGTTCTTTGTTC
>JAZPYL010000084.1:0-26003 GCA_045544175.1 Acutalibacteraceae bacterium
ATTAGCACATTTAGCATCAACAACATCTTTAATATCAATCTCTAAAAATAATGCTATATCATAATCACTAGGTTCTTTTCCTAATCTTAAACTTAAAACATCTTTTGCTTCTTTAATACAAATTTGAAGTTTATTTTTGAACTCAATTCCCCTTTGCGCTTTTTCTATATTTTCACTGTTAGGATTCAAAAACAAACATCTAAAATCTAAGCCCTTTTTTTGAGTATGTCCTAATTCTTGAAAAAAAGCTCTATTCTCCGTTGAAAAAAGTTTTCTGTTTTTTCTGCCAAAAAACCACAAACGTTTATTAGCGTTTTTTAACAATACATCATAGAGGTTTTGTGTTTCAAAACCACTTTCATATTTTATTATTGGGCCAAACACAGGTGATGGAAACTTGTATTTATCAAGTTCTTTCATTAAATATTCGCAATTAACACAGGTTTTTCCAGCTGAATTGTTTGGAAATAATATTCCTCTGACCAACTTGTTTAGAATGCTCCAATTCAAATTAAATTGTGTATTCAAAAGTTCATCGTTTTCAAATGCCTTTAATATATTATTTAATTGTTTAACCAGCTTTTTAAAAGATTCTTTACTAAAAACTAATCTTTGAAATTGATTAAGCGGATGACCTTGAAATTTTTCGTCAGCAATTCTGTCAAAAATAATGGGAACTACAGCATTTTCAATAGTATGATTTTTTTCAAAATGCATTCTACCAGCAATAGCTCCAGTTTCGAACATAATCCATGGTGATGATAAATTTTCTTCAACAATAAACGCGATACACATGTCACTATCTTTTAAAGCTTTATTAATATCAACCATTGCCATAGCTCCATAATCAATATCTTCACTAGAAATCCAAATTTTAATATCGCTACGAAATAGGCCTTCAATGAAATTCTTGGTCACCATCGCTAAATCTCTGCTTTTCTTTTTTGACCAACTAAAGAAAATATTCATATTTTCTCTCCTTTCAACATCCTTAAATAATTAACAGTTATTTCCAGTTAATTTCATATCCTCCCCGAAATCTGATAAAATGTATTTTGCGAACCCATTTTCAAAATTTCGAGGAGAGTGATTAAATGAAATGCACTAAAACTGCAAGCGATGAGTTTCTGCAAGTCATCCAATCAACCAAAAATCTATCCGACAAAACAGTACTAGCCTACCGTTCGGACCTAAATGATTTTCAGGCGTTTCTGCAAGATAATGAGCTTGATGAAACGGTTATCCTGAAATACGTTATGATGTTATCAAAAGAGCGAGGACTCAAAGATAACACCGTTTGCCGAAAACTGATAACATTAAAAATGTTTTTCGGCTTTCTTTATGAGCAAGGTTATACTGAAGTCAACTACTATCAAAATCATCACTTCAGATATAAGAAAGAGCGCAGATTGCCCAAGACCTTAGCCGTCAAAGAGACATCTAAACTACTTACCTATCTTACTGACTGTGCCGCAAAAGAGTCAACAGAGTTTGAAAAGTGGAAGAGTATACGCAACCTTGCTTTGATTGATGTGCTTATAAGTACTGGGATAAGAATTGCAGAGGCTTCTAACATTTCTTTGGGTGATATTATCCACTCTGAACGGACAATTCTCATTCACGGCAAAGGGAGGAAACAAAGGCTTATTTATATATCCTGCAATGAAACCTGGAGCAACCTTACACGATGGTTGAAAGCACGAAAAAGCAGGCCAACCAACACAGACAAGGTTTTTGTAAACCGTTTCGGTGAGCAGTTAAGCATTCACGGTATAGAGTACATATATAACTCAACCAAAACCGCCTGTGGCATTAACGAGAATTCAACACCGCACTATTTAAGACACACCTTTGCAACAAATCTGCTTGCTAACGGAGCTGATTTAAGGTCGGTGCAGGAGATTTTAGGGCACAGCAGTGTAGCAACAACCGAGATTTACACCGAGGTGACAACCAAGCGTAAAAAGCAGGTTTTAAACAAGTATAATTATAGAAATAAGCTTTAAACACCCTCTTTATTTATATAGTCTCGAAAACGACAAAAAGTAACACATTTTTTTGAAATTTTTTCAAAAAAGTTTTTTATAACGAAAAAGCACAGGGCGGCAAACGAGAGCAGAACCCTGTGCTTAATGCTATTCAGATGTGTGAGGGAGCTGTCACAAAGTGACTGAGGGAGCGGGCGGCGGAGAGAGACCACTGCCCGTTAATCATTCATTAGCCGAATATGTGGTACCGTCCCCTGTGTTATGGTTACTTAGTCTTCGTCATCAAATATAATAGTCCTTTTCCGAATTTTAAGGGGCAAACACGGAACAGAATCAAACAACAATATATCTTCATAGTACTTGTCGAAATTGCTAAGTTTATAACGTTTTTTTATTGATTTTACGAAAACACCAAATCCTACTATACTTGCTGTTAGTCCAAAAATCAAATTAAAAAAATCAAGTTCCGAACACAAAGCCACAACACCAGCACAACCTAAAAGGAAATAGAAAGACCCAATAAATAAATGGTTTAACAAAGCGAAAATAGTTAATTTAATCTTTTGCTTCTCATCAAAAAAACTATACTTCACAGGAATGTTTACATCTAATGACAATAGCGGAAACAAAACTTCATATTCAAATCGTCTTATATGTTGATTAATCACAACTTTCCGTGTTGTGATATCCTTATCGTAAAACAACATATCAAACTTCATAAAGTAACAAAGCCATGACATTCTACCCTTAATAGTAGTTCTAAGAGAAAAATAAGATGTGAACATCACTTTATCAAAATAATAATCCTCATTAATTGAAATTTTAAATATTTTTGACTTATCAGGACAAATGGGAATTAAAACTCTTTGTGTACATTCGAGGTCATAAATTTTATCATCATATGTAATTTTTAATTTATAACCCGTTTTATTTTCAAATGAAACTCTTGATATCACATTAGTTCTCCTTACCATCTTATTGTTATCTTCTCGGCATCTTTTCCATCAAAAACATCGAGGAAAGCACAAATAAAATTTCCTGGAGAGGAAAGCATTTTCAAGATTTTGCGAAAAGTATAGTTTGAAAAAAGTTTTTTATTATTCTTAATATCGTCCTCACCTAATCCTGCTTTAAAAAAAGAATTGACTGCACTTCCAATTGCATATTTTGAAGCAATATATGCTGCGTTCCATATTCCTTTTCGTATACTAGTCAAAATTTTATTTATGCTTCCATTAATTAGAATAGGAACAATTTGCTTTTTAAATATTTTAAGTACCTCATTTGCTAACCTATCGCTAAAAAAGTTCATCAATTTTGTAGTAGCACTCATAAACTTACCAAAATAAATACCAGAAATTTCAATAATAGTATCAATAGCAAAAGCAGCCAATTCCCATTTAACTGTAATTTCCCGTTTCTTTATCTTTACCAGTTCAACAAAATCTTCTTTTATTAATCCAATCCATCTAGATATATAACCAGTAAAAAACTTTATTGCTTTTTTAACACATTCTTTTATCTTTTTTGCACTTAATGTTCCGTTAAAATCACTATCATTCACTGGATTATTCTCACAATAAGCAAACGGATTATAAGAAATTTCTAATTCGGTAACACCTATATAATTGACATCATCACAGTTAATAAACCTACCAACTTCAGCATCGTAATACCTGCTCTGCAAGTAATACATTTTAATATCGCCGTCGTAATAATAACTGCGATACCTGAAGGGATTAAGGTTACCTATTGCCGTTAAATTGTCTTCATTAAGTACCTTACCCCACGGGTCATAACGGTATTCTGCAACAATATTTTTATTGCTGTCTGTTACAGCAACAATGTCACTCATTGCATTCTTCACATAGAAATAATCATTTCCGTTGTACCTGAAACCTATTACTTCACCGTTGGAATCGTAGAAGAAGTGAAGAGTTGTTGTGCCATCAGTCTGTTCGATAACATTATAACCTCTCAGTCGGCTTCGCCGCCAGCTCTCCTTTTAGGCGAGCCATAGGCAAGGCAGGGCGGCGGAGAGACCACCGCCCGTTAATTATTCTTTAACCGAACACATAGTACCGTCCCCTGTGTTACCGTCCCCGGTCTTCGTAGCTTAACCAATTAAGGAGTTTTTATAAAACACGACTAATCCAATCATAAAAGAAACAGAAGAAGATAGAAATACAACTGACAATTCATTTTGAACTGAATCATTATTTTTTTCCTCAATTTGTTTATAGTGCATATCTACACTTGGTTTTTCATAAAAATTGTGAATTATCAATATAGAAAAGAAACATAATAAAGCGGCAAACCACCACCTAAACAACAACGGAATTACAAAAGAATTTATGTCGTACAAAACCATATAAGCAAACAATATTAGTTTTAATTGTTTTTGTTTATATTTTCTACTGACAAGTACAAAAATACCCACCATTAGGAACATTATAAGATATAAAATCAAAAAAATTAATAAAGTTTCCTCCGTTGCCACAAACAGATAATTAACAACCTCGTAGACTATCATTTTTTCACCCTACTTTTATAGTACAATGATTTTTTAGTAAACATCTCTGTTGTAGAAAAGACTAATCCACATATTGTAAAAGTTCTAATTCTGATTAATTCGAATGCAATATTTGAACTAAATTTAATTAAATATTTCACACTTAAAACTTCAGCAACAATAACAGAAGCTACAGTAGCAATCAATAATGCAGAATTATACTTTAATAAACTTTTGTAATTTTTGTTGTTTTTTCCATAAAACTTTTTCGCTGAATTAGTCGCAGATAAATAACTATAAAATGTTGAAATTATCGCTGTGGTTGCAATCATCATCGAAAACATTTTACCCCACGGTGTCTGTCTAAATGCCAACAACGAAATTGTTCCAAGAGCTGATAAAACAGATGAAACAATAGAAGAAATTCCAAAAACTCGATCTAAAGGTATTGTGCCCCAAGGATCCCAACCATTCACCGGATTATTCTCACAATATGCAAAAGCATTATAAGAACCGACAGTTCCTGCAAGACCTATATAATTCACATCATCCGAATTAATAAATCTGCAAACCTCCGGGTCATAATAACGGCTCTGGAGATAATACATCTCAATATCACTGTCGTAGTAATATGACCTGTATCTAAAGGGATTGATGTTACCGAGTTCAACATTTGAACCTGTTACTGACAGCACCTTACCCCAGGCATCATAGGCATAGCTTACAATTAAATTACCACTATCATCAACAATGCCGATAATGTCACTCATAGCATTCTTGACATAGAAATAATCAGCTTCGTTATAAGCAAAGCCTATAATTTCATCATTACTGTCATAATAGAAATGGAGTGTGTTAGTACCGTCACTTTGTTCAATGATGTTTGTTCCGTCGAGGTAATAGGTAGTGATTACATTATTAACCGTCTTTGATGTTCTGATACCATCTTCGTTGTAGGTATAAGTGTTTGAATCAAACTTGGTTAACTGTCTGCCAAAAGACCATTCAAGATTATGACCTAAATACTCGGTGGGGTTACCGACTGTATCATAGGTGATTGTCTGACCGTTGTAGCTGATAAGTTTATCTTTCCATTGAGTGTCATATACATACTCAACCGTCTGTGCTACTCCGTCAGTAGTTACTATTTTTTTAGTAATATTTCCACGATTATCAGGCTCTATGGTTTCATCGTCACTGTTATCATAGATATACTCGTATAAAATATTGCCGTAATCAGCGGTTTTCAGCTGATTATTTGCATCATAGGTATAATTTACGGCTTCGTTGGTTTCAACTGTCGCACCGACCTCGTTACTTGTAATTATATTAAGAGTTTCGATTGTGATGTTACCCTCGTCATCATAGCCGTAACCGAAGGTCTGAACAAGGCCGTTAAGAGTATTTTTCAGAGTAGAAACATTCTTATCTTCATTGTAACCGTACTGTGTTGAAACAGCATTTGCAGTATTAATCTTCCAAAGATTTCCTGCATAGTCATTCTCGTAGGTTTTAGCAAAAGCTTCTGTTCCCGTTTCACCGATATAGAAGGAATCTTTGCTTTCCTCGGATTTAAGAGTGTAAACATCACTGCCGACAGTTATCTTTTTACCGTTAAAGCTACCGGGTGTTTCTTCGTCCTCATAAAGATTTTCTACGGAATAAAGAATTGTATCTGCATCGGATTTTACAGTCACCTTGTCATTTTCGATAACCTTGATAATACTATTGATGCTATCTGTAAGAGTGGTTATTTCATCTTCACCGACAGTGTCATAAGAATAACTGAACTTTGCATCTTCGCCCTGACTGACTGTTAAAAGGTCACCTGTTGCTTCATCGTAGGCATAGTTAAGTGTCTGTCCGTTAGCATACTGAACGGATGAAAGTTCCTGCTCTGCACTCTCATAGGTATAAGTTACAAGAACATCATCATTCACACTTGCAGTTAAGATACTGCCGAGAGTGTTATAAGTGAAGAAATAACCGTTGAAGTTATGATTTGTTAAGTTGCCGTAATCATCATATTCATAATATGATGTGTCACCGTCGGGGTTAAGGCAAGATATTAAGTTGCCGACAGCATCATAAGTATAATCAGTTTCCTGTTTAACTGTTTGTGTTTCACCGTCAATCTTAACAACAGTTTCTTTATCTACTGTACCGAAATCGGTATAAGTATAAACAACCTTTTCGTCATTATATGTTACAGATAATGTTACACCGTTAAGGTCGTATTCGGTAATTGTAGTATCAATATCTTCACCGCAGGTAATAGTTGTTTCAGTACACATACCCCAAACATCATAGGTATAGCTTGTGGTATAGGTTATATCAAAAGCATCAACTTCTGTTGCATAGGTGGTTTCGCTGTGGCTTGTAACATTGCCGTATTCGTTGTAAGCATAATCCTCGTTGTATACGATTGTTTCAACGCCGTCAATATACTTAAATGTTGAGTGAGATTGAACATCACCGTTAATATAATCATAACATTCTTTTGCATCAATTACAAGAGTGTCATATGATTTCACATAAGAAATTTGCTCTTTTATACTATCGTCTGTTTCGCTCTCATACTCGTAAGTAACCTTACTTTCCGCAACAGCCTCTGCACTTTCAAAGGTAGCGGTAGTAATATCAGTGATATTTGCCTTTAAAACCTCAAGTTCAACCGTTACCCTTTTCTGCTCGTCATAGGTATAGAAAGCGTAAGTATTCTCGTCGATTTCTTCGTAAAGAGGTGTTTCATCAACGGTTTCTTCTGTGACCTCTTCTTCCTCTGTTTCGCTTTCATCCGCGGTGGCTTCTTCCTCTGCCACCGTTTCGTCGGCTTCTTCATCCGCAGTATTTTCTGATGTTGTTTCGCTCGTCTCATTATTTTCGTCAGAAGTATCTTCAGTTACAACATAGAAAACATCAGCAACATTATCAGTAGTATCTTCTACCAATTTATCGGCAATGCTTTCAGGAGCATAAACGGCATTATCACTGTAACTGCCAAGCGTATTTGAAATATACACACCGTCAGCGTAATACCAAGTATCAGTGACGCCCTTGCTGTCACTGACCGTCACCGCACCGATATTGTTAAGTTCTTCTTCATTTGTTGCATTATCATTATAGGTATACTTAACAAAGGCACCGTTAGGCTGAGAAATCAGCTTTACTCTGCCCTCAGCGGAATAAGTTATGGTTTCTGTGTCGTTGGTAGTGAGAAGACCGTTTTCATCGTAAGCATAAATATGCTCAACATCTGCCGCATCAATAAACTTTGTGAGATTGCCCTCTGTCCATACATAGTCAACCTCTTTAGTGTGTGCCGTACCCTCGCTGTCGGTACGGGTAATATTAATATTGGTTGGGTTACCGTCCGTATCAAAAGTAACAGTAGCTCCGCCTGTTATGGTAAGCGTGCCATCATCATTCCAGGTGTACTGTGTATCAAGATAATCAGTAACAATACGGTTTATCTTGCCGTTAAGACTAAAGGTGCAAGTCATGTCTCCGTAAGTAAGTACATAAGAATCAGAATTAACCGTCAATTCTTCCTCGTCAATAGAAAGATACTTACCTTCGCTATTCTTGATAAAATACTGCTTTTCACCGTAGAAGTCCGTGAAAACATAAGAGTTATCGTCTATCTTGACTACATTCGCATCAAAGGTGAAGAACCAGCCGTTGGTGCTTGTGTAGGTGCGACCGAACTCTATCGGGAAAAGGCCTTCACCAAGAGCAATGTCGGTGTATGATGCGGTGTATTCGCCGAGGTTGTTTTCGAGGGTGAATGTGGTTTCGGCTTTATTTCCTGCACCGTCTTCAACATAAGCGTAAACGGGCACATCATAAGTACGAACTATATCAAGCTCAATGCTGTTGCCTTCGACCGCTATATAGTTGTCTTCGTCGTTGTCACCTAACTGATATTTAAGTGTTTCGGGACTGCCGTCTGTCTCGCCTAAAGAGGGCGCAGAGATGTAAAGAGTGCCGTCTTGTTCGTAAACATAGGGAGCTACAGGGTAAATTTTATCGATGTAATCAATGTTAATTGTATCAGACCATGTTGTTTTATTGGTTGCCTTATCACGCACAACAACATTGTATGTACCATTTTCCGAAACAGTAAGGGTGTTACTTGCCTGCCAGGTTTTTCCTCCGTCAAAGCTGTATGCTGTTGAGTGTAATCCCGATAATGCGTCAGATGCGGTGACGATAATTGATACATCCTGATCAGTCCACTCTGTCCCTGAAAGAGACACATCAGAGATAACAGGGTTCGTCTTGTCTATGTTTGTTATTTTATATGTAACGGTTTTTGTTTTACTGTTACTGTCTTTAACCGTAATAGAGGCAGTTGTGTTTCCACTGTAATCTTTATAATTTGTTGTTGAATATGAACCACTGTCAAATTTATACTGACTTATACCCGTTCCTGTTACAGTCAAACGAACATTTTTGTTAGTCCACTCTGTGATTGAAGGAGTTATAGTTATCGGTAAGGTTGCACTCGGTGTATGTGATAAAGTTTTTATGTTACCGGCCTTATCTCGCACCTTAATTGAAAGAGTAGTAGTACTTGTTACGATTTTCGTGTTACTCTCTTGCCATGTTGAGCCACCATCAAAGCTATACGGTGTTGAATGAAGACCTGATAAAGCATCCGATGCAGTAACAGTAACTTTTGTTGATGCAGATGTTGATGTGCTTGCAACAGATGCTGTTGGAGCAGTTTTGTCGATTTTTACGGTAATCGCAGTGCCTGTGCCAATGTTTCCTGCGTTATCTTTCGCCTTTGGTGTAACAGAATATGTGCCTTCAGTTGAATATGTTTTAGTTTTTGTTTGCCAAGTTGAACCGCCGTCAAAAGAATATCCGCTTGTCGGAATTCCCGAAAGTGCATCAGTTGCATTGTTTGTAACAGTTACATTTGCATTTGACCATTCTGTATTTGGAGACTTTGTTGGTGTACTGACCACAGGTGCAGTTTTATCGATATTAGTGAACTTCTTACTTACTGTAGTAGAAACATTGCCTGCTGCATCAGTAACATAAACAGACACGGTAGTATTTGAGGAATATGTTTTTGTTATGGTTTTAGCTGTTATACCATCTGAACCATCGGCATCGAGTGTGGTTGTTGTACCGTTAATTGTATATTTTGCAATAGCTGCATTATCTGTCATCTTAATTGTTGCAGTAACGTTTCCATTTGTCCAAGATGTAGGTTCCAATGTTATTGTTACCTTCGGCTTTTCAGGATCATAATTTTTAATTGTATAACTTCCTCTATCTGAGATATTTCCCGCCAAATCTTTTACTCTAACATATACTTTTCTATTTTCAGTAAATTCCTTATAATTTTGGGTTTGCCAAGTATCTTCACTATAGAAAAAGCTATATTTTGAGATTCCACCTTCTTTATACACATTATCAGATGCAGTCACCGTTAATTTAATAGCCTTGTTTGTCCAAGCTGTCGTACTTGGTGTAATAGACTCAATTGTAGGTTTTGTAACATCATTAGTATACTTTATAACAGCATAAGGACGGTAAGATGATGTAGTATGTTCCTTCGTTGCAAAAGCTCTCCAAAGATAATCACCGTCTGATGCTTCACATTCTGCAATAAATACCAATCCGTAATTTTTGGAATGGTTAGTGGTCCACGATTTTACTGCGTAAATAATGTTAAATGCATACCAATAAGGGTTGTCGTCTTTATCCGTTGAAGCGCTGTTTATGTTTTTCCTCGGCATAACTAAGTCGCTTTTTGTCGGATAGGTAATCGTACTCTTATATGCCGGCTTTGTGCTCCAGGTTACAGAGTTGTCCCATGATTCTGAAATAACATAAGGACGAACATACATAGTCTCTGTTCTGCCCGTTGTCTCTCTTAACCAAAGCTTAGCAGAAGAAATCTTTGCATAATCTTCTATATCAGAAGGAATTTTGAATTTAAACATAGCGCGACCTTTGCCGTATTGGCTTGAGCCTGTCTTGCCAAAACAAGCCGTAGGATTCGAGTTTTGAGGGGAATCTTTGAGTGCAGAATACACAGAAGTATCGTATGTCATTGAAATATTATCTGTTGTCGGGTCAATAATAACGGGATATACCGTGCTTTCGCTTTCAAGATACTCTTTGGGAACGCTTATAGTAAGAATATACTTGCCTTCTGAAATCATTTCAAGCTCATATGTACAGTCAGTATAGTGTTCACTTGTTTCATCAAAACCATCTGCTGAATCGTAAGCAAAAGGCGCAACAAAGGTAGTAATTATCTCTTTTGTTAAAGAGTCAATGATTTCAACTTCACCATTGGAATTGATTGCAGCTATAGTTCCTTCTTCTGTATAAAGGGTGAATGAGAAGTCAGAAACACCTTGATAACTTGAAAGTACAATTTCTTCCTTACAACCGTTAAGCTGAGGTAAAAATCGAAGAACTGTATCTATTCCGTAAACACCGGCATACTCAAAGCTATCCACAAGCTCCATATCACTTTCTATCTGTTCAACTGTGCCGACAGATTGTGTTCCGCTGGGAACAAGTCTTATTTCTTCACCGTCTTTCTCAACAAGAAGCAATCCTTTTGATGAGTCTACGGAGAAATATGCTTTATAGTCATTATCACCGTTCTCGTATGAGTAACCTCTGTTTAAAATTACATTATCCGTAACTGCATTGATGTTGGTATCCTTGTATACAAGATTGCCGGCATCGTCAATAAAGCTGACAGGCTCAGAAAAAAGATATGCAACATTTTCACCGTCTTCAAGCTCAAGAGTAAGACGGGTATGGTCGATATCTAAATCTTCTGCCGATTCTTTAGCAGTTTCTGTTGACTGAGCAGGAGTCGCACGAAGAGAAAATGTGCTGGCAGTTCTTGCTACAGAACTGTTTGCCTCTTCAACAACTTCGTCAACCTGTTCCTTTTCAGAAATACCGACTGCATCTTCCGTATCTACAATGTTTTTGAGATAACCTGAAAGAGCCGAATCAAAATATTCTGTTCTTGCTCTTTGTTCGGTGTACTCTGCCGCAAAAACTGTGGTTGATACAGAGCAAATACTGAAGGGAGTAAGAATAGCAAGAAAAATTGATATTACCTTTTTAATGCTTTTCATTATTGTTTTCCTCCTTTTTAAAATGCTAGATATTACTTACAATATTACCTATCTCCTTAATATGTAGCAGTAACAACTTTTTCAATTACATCTTCACTACCACCACTTCCGTATACCGTATATTCAGCCTTAACACGATATGTTCCTGTTTTGCTTAACTGAAGCGAGTGGGATTTCTTTAAATTTGTACCATTTACAGTATCGGTCCACTTTTTTCCGTCAAGACCATTATCTACTTTAACCCAAACAAGGCCTACTTTTCTTTGAATATAGGAAACGGCAGTTATCTTGGTTGTAACGCCACTTTTACCTATACAAGACAAGTTAAATGTTGCCTTCCCGGTACTAGATATTGCAAAGGTAACACTTGCAGAGTTTGTATTATTGTAATAGGGAACAATTTCTGATTCTGTTGAAGTTGCAGCAAATACAGAAACACCGGAACAAAGTATAAATGCGACTATAGACAAAGCTAATGCAATTATTCTTTTCATGTTTTCACCTCCTCACTTAAAAATAAAGATAAATATCCCATCTAAATTACAGATGCATAAAAATATCATATAATTACAAAATTCTTTAAATAACTTGAAAAAATGATTTTTATCGTATAATATTTGATAAAAATGTAATGAAAACAAAAAAAGATGCATCTTTAAATGTGAAGATGCAACGGAGGAAAAAATGATCGCTATTTATCTGTCGCTTATTGACAGCGAAACCGACAAAATAAAGTTTCAAGAAATATATGAAAATTATAAAAAGCAAATGTGGTATGTTGCTAACGATATATTGAATGATGCCTATTTAGCAGAAGATGCTGTTCATGATGCTTTTATAGGAATTGCAAAGAACTTTTCTAAAATCAGAAGCTTTGAACCGTATTCAATAAAATCCTATGTTTTGACATCGGCACGTCGTGCCGCTTTAATGTATGTAAGAAAAGAAAAAGGGTATGAAACTATTGATATTTCAGAAATTTTTAATCTCAAAGATTATTCTTCAACAAACAAGATGAACGAGATTGAAACAATTGATTTTGCTACTGCGATCATAAATAGTTTGCCGCCCAAATACAGTGAAACAATGTATCTTCATTTTGTCTTGGATTTAAGTGCAAAAGAAATTGCCACACAACTTGACAGAAATATAAATACTGTCAGACAACAAATATCTCGCGGCAGAAGAATGTTTATAGATATAATTTCAAGAGGAGAAGAAACAAGTGACAAACAATAAATATGACAAGTTAATGATTGAAGCTTTGAAAAGGTATAAAGATACACAATTATCTTCTGTTCCTGCTGAAAATGATATACAATACGAGTTTACTCAAAACTTCAATCGTAAAATGAACAAATTAATTGAAAGACAAGAAAAGAGAAATAATAAAATCTTCAATAATACAGCGAAAAAAGCCGCAACAATCATTCTTGCAATTGTTATGGGACTTTCTTTAACTTTGAGCATAGAAGCTATCAGAGAACCTATTTTTAAATTCTTCTATGAAGTATTTTTCAATCGCACAGAAATTAATTATAATGTTGATAACGATGATACGATTACAACATATTATACATTGCCTATTATTCCTGAAGGCTATGTGAAAACAACAGACGCATTAATAAACGAATTAGGTACAGATATATGTTGGATAAATGAAAACAATAAAACCATTAATTTTAAACAAAGCATTGAAAACATAGATTCTTCAATTGACAGTGAAGATAGCAATGTCATGGAAGTAACAGTTAACAATACCAACACTCTATACTGCAATAATGGTCACTCCATCATTTGCGCTTGGTCAGAATACGGTTATTATTTTGAATTAATTTATCCGTCTGAACTTGGCGAGAAATATATGTATAATATTATAGGAAAACTAGAAGAAATAAAAACCTAAGAATTAGAACATATATAGTTAAAGAGCAGAGGGTGGCTCTGCTCTTCGATGTTTTATACATAAATCAATTCATTACAAACAATCTCTCTTGCCCGTTGTTGAATATTAGTCATTATCTGTATCCACTCACGTTGATTTTCCTCTTTCAGTTGCTCGGTTACACCCTCGGTTGTTTTCATCTGCTCAATGATAGTGTTGAACATCTCACGAGCTTGCTCGTCTATGTCGGCAAGGTAAGAATGTAATCTGCCATTCATAAGCATTGAATCAAACACGTGCCTTTTGTTTTTCTTCAGATAATCTCCGTGCAATTTACCCCATCTGCCGATTGGTCGGTTGTCTTCAGATTCTGGTAGTTTTAAGTCAGGTAAGTAATAGTCACCGTGCAGGGTGTAGCTGATACCTGTTTGTTCGTTAGTGATATATTTGGGTAGTGTCATAGAAAAGACCTCCTTGTATTATGGTAAGATCATTGTACAAGGAGGTTTGTGTTTTGTCGAATGTGTGGACTGTTTTTTATTCTTTTTCTTTGTACTGTTTAATATCACCCACTATATTTTTGTTTTCTAAGAAATATAAGCCTTTCCATTTGCTCCACTCTTGACTCATATCACTTGTAAAAAACTGTTTCTCTCCGATGCTTGTCCAGAATATTTCTAAGTCATTATCTTTCAAAAACATATTCAAATAATCTTCCCTGATAAGCAACCCATCACACATCCCATTAAGATTACCGTCAAAACAAACAAGTTCACCATCTTCAGTGAAATAATAGCCATCTGACAGTTTTTGCTCTAATTTAAGATGCTCAATAATTTTTTTACACGGCACAAAAAAAGCTGTTACTTCATCTTGAGATGCGTCATACTGTTCTTCCCAAACCAACCTTGAATACGAAGGCATAATATCTATATGTACTGTATTTTCAGGAATGCGTTTTTCGAATTCTTTTGTTACATATGGAATTGCAGCAATTCCCTCTTCATCATATTCGATATGCTCATAATCCAGAATTTCATATACTTCTTTTACAACATGATATTCTTTACTCGCAAGTTCATGATTAATCCATAATTCTCTGAAAATGCTATTGTATCCGGGTGACCAAGCATACTCTCTATTATATAATTGATAAGTATCTCCGCCTTCCGGAAAATCAGACTTCAAATATGCTTCTTGGTGTTCTTTTAGAATCGAAAGATTGGAAACACTTATAAAACTTGCTCGGGTTATGTGCCATATTTCCTGTGAACCTTTAGAGAACCCTATCGAATTTGTCTTATCAAAACTTTCCGAATTTTTGAGCTTTTTATATAAGTATAAAGCTACCCAATTTTTCCCGTCAGCATCTTTTAATAATAACTGTGATGGTATGGATTCAAAAAAAGAAGTATTCGTATGTATCCACTTTTTAATATCGCACATTGATGGATACGGTTCGATTGATAATATCTCTGATTGAATTACAGGCAGTTCAATAGACGGAGTATTATCAAAGTTTAAAAAGTGCGCATTAAGTGTTGGATCAAAATCTCTAATATTTGGTTCCCATGGTCCTTCAAAAGGATATGAGGGTTCATTCCAATTTTTTAATTCGTGAGTATCTGATATTCTTGCTAAAATATTATATAAAGTAATCCACTCATACTTTTTACCTATGCGTTCTATTTTTTTAGTCTCGTGGCGATAATAGCCATAATGTACATAAGAACTATCATAGCTATCCAAAGCATCATTATAATTTAGTTCATCCCTGATACACTGCATAGCGTAATGGTATACGTTGACAATATCCACATCTTTGAAATGTCCTAATGCAGATTGGAATACATATCTTCCAAAATCTCCGTACATACTTTCTACCTCTGAATGATTAATCATCATGGAAGAAACTATACTATTAAACCCTCTTTTCTGGTGTGTGTTATCATAATACTCTTGTTTTTCGACAATAGGAATTTCTATAGACTTATACGGAGGAGATACTTTTGATAGCTCCAAAAAATCACATTCGTCAGAATACTCATATTTCCACCGTTCTATAATTAAACGAGCATAATCGCGAAGTAATACATCCGGGTAAACATATTCTTTATCAAAAATTTCACCATATACATATTTAACTAAGGATAGATAAATTTCTTTATAGGATTCTGTTCGCTTTACACACGCACCGAAGACAATTCCATATAATCTTTGTAAAACATACGGATCACTAACATTTTCAAATCGTTTCAATATTTTTTCACAAAGAGAGAAATTACTCTTTAATAGTTCTATCATAGCTTTGGATGCTTTATCTCGTAAAAAACGATTAGACGATGTTAATAACCATGCGAACAAAATAAGAATGAGTTCAGTATTATAGCTTGATAATCCATCCAATTCTTTTCCTTGATCAAAATAATTAATAAGCTGATACAACCGCTCATCTTCATTATACAATCCATTTATATATGTAGTCCATAAAGCATCACGGTTAGATATAGTTCTATTAATCAAAATATTATGTAAAAAGAGTGAATTTAAAGGATGATTTTCTTTTGAACTGTTTTCTATCAACACACGAAAAACAGTTTCACGATCAATTGAGTGTTTTTTTATAAACTCTAAAAAGCTTGTAGCATTAACTGAACTTGCTTTTCTCCACAAAAAAGACTCAATATATCTTCTACAAATATAATTATTATCATATTCATCAGTAACAAGTTCATTAATATCAATAAAACACTCTTTTTGATATTTGTCAGCAAACAATCCGCAGACAATAACAAATATATCGATATTGCTGTAATTTGTTATTTTTCCACTTTCAATTTTAAGAAGTTCATATTGAAGATAATTAACTATATCTGATTCTTTGGAAAAACGACTTATAATTGATTTTGCACAAACAAAATCGTCCAATAAATTATAAGCCAAATTATATGATTCTGCACCATCGTACACATTTCCAATTAACAAGCCTGATTTTATCAACGAAGCAACAAAAGGAAGTTTTTGTGAGCTTAATCCATATTTTTCCCAAAACTTAAGTTCAAATAAATCTGATTGAGATATAGCAAACGATTTGTTCACAAGACGAATACTGGCTATTTCGTCAATAAGGTTTTGTAATACAGGTACACCGCCCTGCATACCAATAGTTTTCTGAACTTCTTCGTCAGCTTTTTCAATCAACTTATCAAACAGTGAAAACAAATCATAATTCTCACCATCGTAAGTTTTACAAAACAGTTTAAGAAAAAGAGGATTCGTCATTTCGGATTGTAAAAAATAAGCAGGTGAAAACGGTATACCATAATAATTGAGGAATGTGGATGTTGCAGATATAGATTCTTCTCGAAAACCAGTGTGAACTATATTTGATATATCGCCTTTAGAAATAACTTTATTTATAGCATCACTTAATACTAATGGTTCATACCCACTTCTCACAGATATAGCCATTTTTATATGCGGATATTTTTTCAAAGTTGCGATCAAATCAAATAGTCCAATTTTCCAAATATCTTTATAGGTACTTTCATTTATAGCATCAAAGAAAATATAGGAATATGTATTATTTTCAATGCCTTGAGCTTCTAATTTATGCAACAACGCTTCAAGTGAAACGCCTAATGATAGTACATCTACAATCTGTTTGCTTATAGAATTGTTGCTTAAAAAATCACCTCCAAGCAACAAAACGGCTCCACGATTTTCTGCAACCATCTTTTCCGTAGCAACAGCAAACATTTGCGATTTACCTACTCCTGCATCACCGTTAATTATTACCACTTGATTTTTTATTAATGATTGTTTGTGAACATCAGGAGAAATCAAAGAAGGAACATCATATAAATAGGTTAGGTTTTGAATATTTCTTGATAATTCATAAACTACATCTTGTTTATTTTCTGCATAAGCCTTTTCTTTATCTTTTTCTTTCTTTTTAATTAAGTTTTTAATGAATTCAAATTCTTCAGAACAATTACTTTTAATAATATCAAACCAAGCTAAACTCTCAGATATCGAGCTTTCTGTTACATCCTCTAGGTTGTATATTTCCTTTAAAATAGTTTCAAGGGTATCTTTGCATTCGCTATATTTATATTGCTCTTTCTTTATTTTTTGAAGTACACTGTTTTTTGTGTTATTAATCTCATTTGCTGCTTCCAAATTACAAAGAAAGTGGTTTAAAAGTCTTTCAGATTGAGTAACAACATTAAAATCTTCATTGTATCTTGGACCCAACGATGCTAAACTGGATTCAAGTTGTTCACTGAACCAATTTTGAGAAAGCGAAAAGCAATTGAAATATTGCCACGCAATTGTTTCATTTTTCATTACTTGTTCGAGAATTTCTTGATTATTAACAGGGATAATTTCAATGTCTTTTTCTTTCAAAACACATTCAATCTCTTTATAGCTTTTACTAGTAGTAGTAACATCTTTATTGCAATAAAAATAGATTGTATCCAGTTCATCACCGTAATATTTTACTGCTTGTTTTGCAGAATGTTTTATCTTTTCATAATCTATAGTAGAAAAATACTTGGCTTGAAAACTTATACGCTTTTTACTTTCAGTATATAATTTAGGAAGTACTTCAACTCCTGGGTTGTTCGGTTCTGAATGAAAAAGAGCTTTTCCAGCGAAGAAAAAATCATTAAATAACCACCTGCACATATTTTCAAAAGACTTCTGGGGGTTTTGATTACAAACAGCAAAACTTTCCCAAGAAACGTCATAACACTTATCTTGCATCATAAAAACAACTCCTAAATATGATTTATATCGACTATTTTAGAATACTCTGTACAAATTATACAATATTGTTTTTTTATTTGCAAGATAACTCACTTCATCAAGATGCAGTTGAAATCTTTTCATGAATATATTTTTTTATTCATATATAAACTATAACTACTGGTTAGAGAAAATATATAAATTCATTTCTATATTGACACTTGCTAAAGAATTCACAAATGGCAAATATTGGTACTAAATTAACGGTGATGATACGTATTTGACTATAATATAATTAAATGCAGACTCAAACAACTAAACATAAAGAAAATCCCACCATATCATTGGGTGAATTCTCAAACAAAAGTATATTGTGACACTCGTTTAAACCGTTGATAAGTAATTTATACTCATAATTCGTAAACCTAATTTTTGTTTTTCTGCTCACAAAAATTACCTCCCATTATTCGGTTGCTTTATTCTACCTTATAACAGGAGGTTAGTCGAATGTATGGAACAAATTTTGACATCAACTTCTGTATCCCGTACACATTATATCTTCACCAGTAATTTCACACCCTATTTCATCTACAAATTGATCTAATGCATTATTAATGAACTCATGAAATAACCAGTTTTGCTTTGATCTCATATATTTATTAAACAATTTTGGATTATATCTTACAAGTTCACTTAACCAATGAAATACTCCAAATATGAGAACTGTAGACGGAATAGTTGACAACTTTTCATTTCCAGAAACTTCTTTTTTTATATACCATAATCTCCTCTCACCGTATATATAATATAGGTGTTTTCTTACTCTTTCATGGTATTTATTTAAAGCTTTTTTCCTATCGTCTATTGATTTATGTACGTCCCACGAGAATCTCTTTTTCATTCGTATTGTATATTTATCATCAACCCCAATATCTCTTTCAAATTTAGTAGGCAATGACTTTAATGCTTTCGTGTTTGCATAACGACCATTTACGTCAAATTTAATCCAAGCTTCTTTTGAATTCTCTTTTTTCACAAAAATCGGTTTAGATATCGGAATAAATATTTCTGGTTTAGAAAAAGTTATGCAATAAGCTCGATGAACGCATGGAATGTTATATAAAAGTTCTGACATTGAATAATGACCTGTTTGGATGCACTGTCCATAATATCTTGCTAATTCTGGAAGTACTCCTGCGCCTTTAATTGATGTATATGCTTCTTTTATATTTGTTTTGTTGCTATCATTTCTGACAGATGATAACCCATGGCTATTTAGTTTTTTATCTGCAATCCCCTTATATCTAAGTAGTGCTTTTGAAGCATTCAAAATACAATAGTATGAAGTCAATGGACATGCAGAGTCCGGCAAAGATTTTGAAGCCAAATAAAAGCTATGGGCTTGTTCCCAATAAAACAATGCATCACTTGCACCAGAATTCGATTGTCTTTTTAAATACAATGAAACATATTCCCAACAAGATACTGTTAAGATGGTTTTGCTACCGTATTTAGGATTGCCAACTGATTTCATTAGTTCGCAGGGTTTATTTTTTATACATATTTCTTTAAACATACAAGTAACTCCTTAATTCATACATCTAATTTAACAGATCTGACTAAATAAACTTTCACACCATCCTAAAATGCCTTAACGCATCCATTATAGCATCTTCTTTTTCTTTAGGGCACTGTGGTACACAGCTTTTGCCTTCACCCTTGTTATAACACTCTCTTTCAATAATACCGCACTTAGCCTTAACCTGTGATATATAAAGAGTTGACACTTTTAGACCATGCTTCTCAAGCACATATTCCTTGATTTCCTGATATGTAGCCTTTGTTTCAGCGGCAGTTATATCAAGCTCTGAAAGGTCAAGCTTTATGTCGATATGTGTGTCCGGTCTGCGTTGGGACAAAAGAACAACCGTCTCTGTATGATTCGTATGCGGGAACATATCAACGGGCTGAATCTTCCTCACCTTATACCCGTTTTTGCAGAGAAAAGCAAGGTCCCTTGCCTGAGTTTCAACGTTGCAGGAAATATATACTACCTTCTCCGGCTTAAGTGTAGCAACACTTTTAAGGAAAGGTATATCACTGCCGGCTCTCGGCGGGTCCATAAAGACAACATCAACCTTTTCATTTGCCCTTGCCATAGACACCATAAACTCACCTGCATCAGCGCAGTAAAAGCTGATGTTTTCACAGGAATTGATTTTTGCATTGACCTTGGCATCTCTTACCGCCTGCGAATTGAGCTCAACGCCGATAACCTCTTTCGCCTTATCCGAGGCAACAAGTCCGATTGTACCGATTCCGCAATAGGCATCGAGAACTCTCTCCCTGCCCGTAAGCCCTGCATATTCTATGGCTGTGCCGTAAAGCTTTTCTGTCTGTACGGGGTTAATCTGATAAAAGGACTTTGCAGATATTCTGAACTCTTTACCGCAAAGAACATCTTTTATATATCCCTCGCCGTAAAGAACCGTCTCCTTTTCGCCTAATACCAGACTGGTCTTGGAGGAGTTGATATTCCATACAATTGTAGTTATATCCTTATGAAGAGACAGGAGCTCTTTTATGAATTCATCCTTTTTAGGGAAGACGTTCGTGCCCGTTACAAGCACTACCATAATTTCATTTGTGGCAAAGCCCCTTTTCACAAGGACGTGACGAAGAAAGCCCCTGCCCGTATCCTCGTTGTAGGAGGTGAGTCTGAACTTCGGCAAAAGCTTTCTTATGTCGCAGATTATTTCGTCAGCCTTTTTGTCTTCAATCATACATTTCTCTACGGGAACAATGTTGTGACTTGAGGACTGATAAACGCCTGAAATTATTCTGCCTCTCGAATAGCCGAAGGCAGCCTGAACTTTATTACGGTAATGGTAAGGCTTTTCCATACCGATAATCTCTTCCACGTGTCCGTGTCTGCCGAGAAACTTTATGGTTTTTGACATTTTGTAACTCAGCTGCTCGTCATAGCTCATATTCTGAAGCTGACAGCCGCCGCATTTCTTATAAAAGGGGCAGGAGTTACCCTTGCCCCTTCTTTCCTTTTTATTAGTATTTTTCACCTGTTATCTCCTGAAGAGTATTCTGAGTCTGCGTTTTCTTCCGCCGCCTGTGTACTTTTTCATACAGTGCTTTGCTGAGCAGCCGATAATTGCAAGTGTAGTAAAAGCCATAAAGGTTGCAAGCGGTTCTGACTGTTTCTTTTTCATATTAATCAAACCCTTTCCTTAAGGTAACGGTAATCGAAACGAACAAGCCAAAATGTCCGATTTCCGGCACCTTTGTAATTTTTTCTCCTCGCAATACGCGAGCATTGTTTCGTCGAATAAAATCCCAAATGCACCAAAACTCGGGCATTTGTGGTCTTTGAGTTTAATGGGTGAAGATTTTTCTTGTAGCAAGGCGAAAGGTGAAGGGAATACTTGCGTATTTCCGAGGCTTTTAACGATGCTACAGGGAAAATATGCCCCATTAAACCTTGTACGGTTCGACTACCGTCACCTTAACCGCAAAAACGTTCTTCACCGAGAGTTAAAACGTAATCACTGTTATAAAGTGCCTTTAATTCTTCGTCTGTGTTAGTTTCTGTAAGATACTCCGTATGCCAGGTCATAAAATACACCCACGGAGTTTTTCTGAAGTCTTCTGCTGTGGGGTTTGTACCGCATTCGTGGAGACAGAGTGGCTTCGGTGCTTTGGTGACTTTGCTCATTTTCTTGTAAAGCTTTGCATTGATTGTAATATCGTAGGTGTCTGCACCGATAATATCGCAGTACTCATCACCTACATACCAATCCCTGACCTTTTCCATTTTGTGTGAGTATCCGAGCACCCATATAAGATTGTCAAGTCCCCAGTGGCTTGTATATCGGTCATACATTATTCGCCAAAGCTTTATAAAGCTTTCGTTTCCGCCCCGGCTCCACCAGAACCAGTCTCCGTCAAATTCGTGAAAGGGCCTCCACAGAACAGGTATATGGAGTTTCTGCAGCTCTTTCAGTGCTTTTGCACCCTTATCCATACCTGCAATCAGAGCTTCATATTCTTCCGTGCCTTCCGTCAGAGCCTTATCCCAGTCGGTGATATCCGTCTCCTTGCAGTCGCTCCACTCACCGCTGAAATCACTGCCGCAGTGCCAGCAGATTGTAACAACTCCGCCTTTTCTGTGCCACTGAATTGCTCTTTCATTGACACCCTCAAAATCGTCGTTCATATAGTCGAAGCCTTTTATTACGGGAGATTTTCCCGTTCTTTCGTATATGTAGTCAATTTCGTAATCTGCACTGCCCATCCAGGTGGATTCCTGCTGAGCTGAAAGGGTAGCAGTGCCGTCGAGCGAGGCTATATATCCGTAAAGGGAGACTGCCTCTTCAGAAGGATTTTTGTTTGAAAGTATGGGCTCGGTGCTTTGAGACTTACCGCAGGCTACCAAAAGTATGAGAAGAGAAATCGAAAGTAAAATAATAGAAATGGATTTTCTGTTCATATTCCACCTCGTTGATTCTTTTAAGGTTTTTCTAAATTATATCAGTATACGCGTGTACTGTCAATAAGAGTCTGTACGGCTTTAAGGAAGCGATTTAAATACAAAAAACTGTTGCAAATATGTCTCATAATTGATATAATTAATAAAATATACATAAAAGGGGAATGGAAATGGAAAATCTTAACGAAAATATACCGCAGGAAAAACCTTTAACTAAAAAAGAAATAAAGAAAGCAAAAAAGCAGGCTAAAAAACAGGCTAAGGCGGCTAAGAAGGAAGGCAAGGAAAAGCTTTCAAAGGCCGATAAAAAAGGTGTTCTTCTCATAGTAGTGCTTATAGTTGTTGCTGCTTTACTCTTTTCGGTCTGCCTTAAGGCATCAAAGGGCAATGATGCTGATATCACCACTACAACACAGGCGGTGGTTCAGACAACAGTGCCACCTGCAACTGTAGCTCCGACAGCTCCGCCCACAACGGCTCCGGTAACAGTTCCCGCAGTAACAGAGAGTACAACAGCTGCTCAGACAGAGGTTTCGGAGAAGGAAACAACTAAGGTGCAGGAGACAACCAAGGCACCTGAAACCACGGCTGCCGTCACTAAGCCGGCGACCCTTACGGATGCAGAGGTTCTTGATATTGTAACCAAGGGTGTTAACTCTCTTCAGAGCGACACAGCATGCTACACAGGTACTCAGACTCAGGTTATTTCCATTAAGCTTAACGATTGCAGTGTGCCCTTTATGACGGGCACGATTAATAAGGTTCTCGAGTTCTTTGCAGGCGAAGAGGTTTTCGACTACGATTTCACAAACGGCAAGGCTATGGACCCTGAAGAAGGTGTGGAGGTTCACGCAATTCATGTTTTCCCGCCTACAGACAGACTTTTCACTCTTTCCATTGAAGGTGTTGCAAGTACATCTGTGACAAAAAATGAAAAAGGCACAGTGTATACCGTAAAGCTTGTTCCCGAAACAGCCACACTTGAAAATGCAAGACCCCCTCACCATAATTCAGCAAGTGATGTTCTTGACTTTTCAGCATTTGAGCTTCCTATAGGTCAGGTTACAAAGGCAGATTTCAATTATCCCGGCGCAACAATCAGTGTAACCCTTGACGAAAAAGGGGATGTAGTGGAATATCACGAAAGACTTGAAATGTCAGGCTTCGGTGAAGGTCAGGCTCTCGGTATTACGGGCAGCGGTGATATGGAAGGCTATATTGATGAGCATTGGTCGATTCAGTGGAAATAAGATTTTATCCGGCAGTTAATTTATAATATATTGACAGATACCATAAAAAAATGGTATCATATACATAATATTACGGAAATCGGGAGTTATCCCGGCAGTATGTGATAAGAAGATATACTAAAGAGAAAAGAGAGGTTGATTATTATGGCAATGTCAGATATCGGCGTAATACTCGGCAAAAGTGTTTTAAAGGGTGTTGACCATTTCACATCCATCCCCGTTGAGACCCAGGAAAAAATCCTTATGCAGATTATGGATGAAAATAAGGATACAGAATACGGCAAGAAAATCGGCTTTAAGGATGTTCATTCCGTTGAAGATTTCCAGAGAATAGTTCCTCTTTCAACCTATGACACATACGCAGATTATGTTGACCGTATGCTTGACGGTGAAGAAAATCTTATGATGGCAAGAAAGTGTAAGCGTTATTGCACATCATCAGGCTCAGTAGGTAAGCCCAAGGTGCTTCCCAAGTCAGGTAAGGACCTTTGGAATATGCAGTGTATGGGTTTTGCAGCAACTCCTGCCTGCGCAGCAAGATGGTTCAAGGAAAGAGGAAAGAAGTTCCCCAAGCAGATGGGCCCCGTTGCAATTATTCTTACAGGTCATAAGATGAAGGACGGCAAAATGGGTAACGGTGCAGGACAGGTTCCCTTTACATACCTTAAGCCTATTTCAAGATTCTTTATGACCACTCCCAACGACTTTATGTATCCCGAAAATGAGGATGCTGTTGATTCAACATATTTCCATCTTCGTTTCGCTCTTCAGAGACGCGATATCTCCTTCCTTGGTTCAATGGTTGTAACTCTTCTTACAACGATGTTTGACTACCTTGAGGGTAATTGGGAATTAATCTGCAAGGATATCGAAATGGGTACAATTGACCCGTCAATCAAGTGCCCCCCTGAGCTTCGTAAAAAGTGGGAAAAGAAATTCAAGCCCATGCCCAAGAGAGCTGCAGAAATCAGAAGAGAATGCGAAAAGGGCTTTGACACACCTATCGCACCGAGAATCTGGCCTGACTTTGTATGGTCATACGGTATGGTTGGCTCAAACCTTCAGTTCTATGTTCAGAAGCTCAGAAAGCATATCGGTGACGCTCCCATTCACAATATGGGCTATGCAGCAGCTGAAGGCTATATGGCTATGCCCGTAGAGCTTGATGTTAACGACTATGTTCTTCTTCCCCGTTCAATTTTCTTCGAGTTTATCCCCATTGATGATCCTGAATGTGAAAGACCTCTTACAATCGGTGAGGTTGAGGTAGGCAAGGAATATGAGCTTATCGTTACTAACTTCTCAGGTCTTTACCGTTATCAGATTGAAGACGTTGTACGTGTTACCGGCTATTATAATAAGACACCGAAGATTGAATTCCTTTACAGAAACAATCTTGCAATGAACATTGCCAACGAAAAGACAACTACACAGATGGTTGACTGGGCAGCAGCAAAGGTTCAGGAAGAGCTCGGCATCACCTTCAAGGGTTACAGCTTCTATGACGATACAGCATCAGAGCCTGTTCGCTATATGCTTCTTGCAGAGCCCGAAGGCGACATTTCCAAGGACAGAATTCCCGAAATTGAAAAGTCACTTGACAACTGGCTCAACGAAAGTAACGAAAAGTACTTCAAGTACAGACGTTGGGGTATGATAGGCGAACCTAAGGTAGTATTCCTTAAGAAGGATACCTATCAGGACTACAGAGATATGCTCAAGAAGCAGGGTAAGGTTCTTAATCAGATTAAGCCTGTTACCGTTATCAATACCGATGAAAGAAAAGAATTCTTCTTCTCACACATTGACGAATAAAAAATTAAGAGCTGTCATTCCGATGACAGCTCTCAGCTTGTCGAAAAAGCATTTTCGACAAGCTGGCAGACTGCCGAGAATGTTGCAAGATGCCCTTTTCTTCACTCCGAAGGCGTACACAGGTACTCCGAGAGGGTGAAAAAAGGGCAAATATATGCGAAAATCCGGGGGAA
>JAZPYL010000085.1:0-46291 GCA_045544175.1 Acutalibacteraceae bacterium
GACTCTCTGCGTTTTCTCGTTTACCCAATATATAAAAACGAGGATATGGCTAACTATACAGTGTCGATGGTGTATATTACACCTAATACGCAAGCGATCAATAAAGAAGTCTTAGTAAGGTCTCAAGACAATTATAAAAATTACCTACAATACATACTACCAATTAATTCTAATATAACATCAGAGATTGGTGACGTACGACTAAGACTAAGTTTTGTGTGCGATAAACAAAATGACAATGGCGAAATAACCAGATATATAAGAAGAACTATATCTACATCATTATGTATTACTCCTACAGATTTGTTTGAGAATATTACACTAGACGATATTCCAGAATCTGATGCAAGCGCTATTAGCCAAAGGATTTTAGAATTAGAGTCTCAGTTAATAGATTTAAATGCCAACAAGGCCGATAGTATTGCCCTGTTAGACGAAGGTTTGTCTTTAACATCAAACAATGACGCAATCGGCACCCCTATCGATTTAGATGATTTGTCATACGCCATTTCAGAAAGCAGCACAGAAGGTCTAATAAAAATTGTAGAATTCTAATTTTAAGAACTAAAGGAGATAAATATCATGAAAGATAGTAGAGCTAAAATTTGTAGAGGCAACTTTTCAGAAATAGACAGAGCTATCGAAGAAGGTATTATAAATAAAAACGACATAGTTATAACAAAAGATACCTGCAAGTTCGTTTACATATTAGAGGATGGCACAAAGCAAATTATAGGAGACGATGACATTGTTCAGGTAGATGAACTGCCAGCTAATCCAATTTCAGATAAAATATATTTATTAAAACCTGATAAACTTTATACATACGATTCAGGCTGGATTAGACTAAATGAGAAATCTGAAAAACCAGAAGCATTGTCAAACGCAGATATAGAAGAAATTTTAAAAAACTTATAAAGAAAGGAGTATGATAAATGGCTAATAAAGAACAATTTTTAGATAGAAATGGTGTAAGTCATTTTTATCTCCTTATAAAAAACAAATTAACCACTTTTTTCAAAACACTTTTTGTTCAAAAAAAAGATGGTTATGATTTATCACAGAATGATTTTACAAACGAGTTAAAAACAAAGCTCGAAAGCATAAGTGGCGATGGTTCAGCAGAAGATGAATTTATTGTTATTACTACAACTCTAAACGACGAAACGATGGAATGCCCGTTTGATGAAGCGGCAATTGAAACCATACAAAATTACAGTGGAGAAAAACCAATGTACCTAAAATTAGATGGATTAGGTACATCTGTGTATTTGCCATACATAAGCGATGGTCTATTTACGATATTTTCTGATGGCACATATATTAATGTAAGAGTTGATATAGAAAATCAAATAGGTCTTTTGGAGACGAGTAGCACTGTAATTAATAGCCGAGTAAAAGGAGCGAACGAAACTTATCATGGCGATGACATCCTTAATTATTACGGACTTAGTGTATATGTAGATAAGAGACTTCAAGACTTAGGTGTTTATGACGACGTTGTAGAAGGATATTTCAACGCAGAAGACAATCTTTTCTATGAAGAGGCAGAATTTGAAACAGCGATAACAGGCGAAAATAGCAAACTTTATATTGGGCTTAATACAAATGGCTCTTATCGATGGACAGGTTCAATTTTTACAAAGCTCGAATCTTCTTCCGGTCTCACAGCATTAACTAACACAGAGATTGATGAGATTATAGCATCAGTAGACAGCTCAACTGAATGAGGTGATTAAATGGCTACTGATGATCAATATGTAGGCAAAAGAGGGCTTTCTTACATTTGGAGTTTAATTATAAGTAAGTTTGTTAAAACAGAAACTTTTAACGAAGAGATTGCAGAAGTTAAAAATAGCATTATTGATTTAGCAAATGCAGACGAAGTTTATGTAGGTGACGAAGAACCTGTAAATCCAAACTGTAAAGTGTGGTATGACACATCTTACTCCCCCACCCTTTTAGCTAAATGTAAATTAGAATCGGGTGAATGGGCTGTTGTCGCAGGAGGCGGCGGCACAGGTGGTGGCTCTACAAATAATGCAGAGTTTAATGTTACAAATAAAACAGGTTGGCTCACTAAAACAGTTGCTCACGGTGCAGAATGTAACATAATGTTGGAATGGTCTTCTATCGAAGATGAAATATCAACAGGCAACGGCATTGTAACGATTAGTGTAGGTGGCACGGTTAAGGCTGTTTATGAGGAAAAGCAGGGCGAAGTAACTGTAAACATTGATAATTACTTGCTGTTGGGAACAAACAGTGTAAAGGTGGCAATTTCAGACCTTTACGGCAACACAAGAGAAATAAACTTTACAATAACAAGCGTCAAGGTTAGTCTCGACTCGTACTTTGACGCTTCTATTGCATACACAGGCGATATTGCTTATTCATATACCCCGACGGGAGCGGTTGAAAAAACGGTTTACTTCATCTTGGACGGTGAAGAAATCGGAAAGGAAACTGTTACGGCAAGCGGCAGAGAACAGCCTTTTACTATTCCTGCGCAATCTCACGGACACCATAAGTTTGAAGTGTATTTCACGGCAGAAATTGACGGTCAACCAGTAGAAAGTAACGCTTTGGTATATGACCTTATTTGTCTTGAAGAAGGCAAAGCTGAATCAATCATAGCAAGTGCATACAGCACTGAGTCGATTAAACAATTCGCAACAGTGCCTATTGAGTGGATAGGTTATACGCCTGACCTTTTAACAACAGAGGTAACTATCTTCGATAATTTTGGATTTACGACAACAAGAACTGTTGACAGAACAGTACAGACCTTATCCTATAAGGCTGAAAATGTAGGTGCAACGGAAATCTGTTTCGTTGTTGGTGGTGAGCTTAAAAAGACTATATCTTTCACTGTTACGGAGAACAAGATAGATGTTTTCGCAGAAACAAGTAATCTTGAATTATATTTGTCAAGCAAAGGAAGAAGTAATAACGAGGAAAGCCCTTTAAATTGGACTTACGGCGATATATCGGCAGAATTAGAAGGTTTTAACCTTTCTTCTGACGGTTGGAAAGCCGATAATAACGGCGATACAGTATTAAGAGTAACAGGTGACGCAAGAGTTTATATTCCTTTCACCATATTCGAGAGCGACTTTAGAACATCGGGCAAAACCGTTGAAATAGAGTTCGCAACAAGGGATATTCTGAACTATGACTCGGTTATTATATCCTCTTGGAGTGGCGACAGAGGTATAAAGATAACGGCTCAAAAGGCTTTAATGGCGTTTGAGGGCGGCGAAATCTTCACTCAATACAAAGAGGACGAGCATATAAGAATAGCCTTTACAGTGGAAAAGAAAGCGGAAAACAGACTGATAAGAATATACATCAACGGCATTATGTCAGGTGTTATTCAATATTCAGAGGAAACCGACTTTTCACAGGCTGTTCCCGTAGGCATAACAATAGGCTCTAACGAGTGTACAACGGATATATACTGCATAAGAGTTTACGGCAACAATCTTTCACAATATCAGATACTTGATAATTGGATAGCTGATACACAAGATATTGAAGAGTTAGTAAGCAGATATAACCGAAACAACATTTTCGACGAATACGGAAATGTTTCAGTAGACAAACTGCCAACGACTCTCCCATATTTGGTTTTAGAAGCAGAGAATTATCAATACTTACCTCAATACAAGGGGGATAAAGAAAGGCCTGTAAACGGAAGATATATAGACCCGTTAAGTGCGAGAAGAAGTTTCACATTCTATCAAGCGCAGATAGATGTTCAGGGTACATCGTCACAGTATTACTCGCGAAAGAATTACAAGATTAAATTCAAGAACGGATTTATCATTGACGGCGTTACCCAAGCGAACTATCAGTTAAGAGATACATCAATGCCAACTAATGTATTTACATTTAAAGCCGATGTAGCTTCAAGTGAGGGTGCAAACAATGTTGAACTTTGCAAACTCTATGATGATATATGTCCTGTTAAAACGCCGCCGCAGGAGACGGATAGCAGGGTAAGACAAGGCATTGAAGGTTATCCTATTCTTGTATTCTACTATGACGGAAATAACTATTATTTCTTAGGTAAATACAATTTTAATAATGACAAAGGCACTCCCGAAGTATTTGGCTTTAGTGAGGGTGACGAGTCTTGGGAAATCTTGCAGAATAACACCGATATGGTTATTTGGAAAGACGATGATTTCAGTACAGACGCTTGGAAGAAGAGCTTTGAAGCAAGATACCCCGAAGATAATACAGATACAACAAATTTACAGGCATTTGCTACTTGGCTTAAATCTACTGATACAGAAGCGGTAGACACAGAGGAAGAAAAAGCAGAAAGGCTTAATAAATTTAAGAATGAATTAAGCAATTATGCTAATGTGGATATGCTTATATTCAATTACATATTCACAGAGTTATTCCTTATGGTAGATAACAGAGCAAAGAACGCATTCCCTACAAGATACGATAAAGACGGTAAATGGCTCGTACTCCCTTATGACTATGATACTGCAATAGGTATCAATAACGAAGGTGAATTAAAGTATGGCTATGAACTCGAAGATACTGACCTTATTAACGGAAACTTTGTTTTCAACGGTCAAGACTCTGTGCTTTATGTTAATTTAAGACTTGCTTTTGCAGACGAAATACAGGAAATGTACAAAACCTTAAGGTCGCAAAAGAAACTGTCTTATGAAGAGGTTGAAAGGCGATTTTCGGAACATCAAAGCGTGTGGGGAGAAGCAATATTTAATGAGGACGCACGGTTTAAGTATATTGCCCCTCTTATCGAAGAAGGAAACAGCACATATTTACCAATGCTTCAAGGCTCAAAGGCTTCACAGCGTAAATGGTGGCTGTATAACCGTTTCAGATACATAGACAGTAAATACAATGCAGGTGATAGTCTTTCAGACTTCATTATGTTGCGTGGTTACGGTGTATCTGACATATATATCAAGCCTTATGCGGACATATATGCAACGGTAGCTTTTGACTCTGTTCTTGTTCAATGCAGAGCATTAAGAAAAGACACTCCCGAAGAGGGATATAAAATCGAAACTCCTTTATCAGCAGGTAACGGAGCGGTTATTTCTATTTATTCCGCTTCACAGCTTGCAAGTATCGGTGATATAAGCGGACTTAAAGTTGGTATGGCTGACTTTTCAGCAGGTACAAAGTTATCCTCGCTTAAAGTTGGTGACGGAGCAGAGGGATATGAAAACCCGAACCTTACAGACTTAACAATCGGTAACTTAACACTCCTTACCGAGCTTGATGTAAGAAATTGTTCCTCACTTGCAAAGGGTGTAGATGTTAGCGGCTGTATCAATCTTGAACACGCTTATTTTGAAGGAACGGCAATAACAGGTGTTACTCTCCCGAATGGCGGTATTTTAAAGACCTTACATTTGCCGTCAACAGTAACAAGCCTTGTTATAAGAAATCAACCTTTACTCAATGATTTCGTTATGCCGAGTTATGAGAATTTAACCACCTTAAGACTTGAAAATATTAATGTGGATTTATTCGATACATTGAGTATGATTTTACAAATGCCTGCGAACTCCCGTGTTCGTGTTTTGGGCGTTGAGTGGACTATTGACACAGCAGAGGAAATCTTTGAAGTGTTTAGTAAACTCGACAGTTACAGAGGACTTGACGAGTACGGCAACAATGTGGATAAACCGCAAATTTCGGGCATTATCCATACAGGCACAATAACGAGTGAAGAACTCAAAGAAATGAACAGGGGCTATCCTAATTTCACCATTGATTATGAGCATATTACAAGCGTTGTTAATTTCTATAACTATGACGGCACACTTCTTCATACTGTCATAGTCGAGGATAACGGCGATTGCTATAATCCGATAACAGAAGGCTTAATAGATACACCTATTAAACCCGAAACGGACGAAAGCAAGTTTATCTATCGTGAATGGGATACAAGCCTTGAACATATCACAGAGAATAGAGACATTACAGCTCTTTATGATGAATATAAGAAGTATTATGTTTCATTTGTTGACAACTTCGGCAACGCTGTTAAGGTCAACGGAAATGACACGAATATTTACTATGACAAAGAGGGCGAAAATGTTGTTTCTGTTCCTGCCGACTTACCGCAATATTCAATTGTTGACGGTGAAGGACACACTTGGGATTACTACTTTGAAGGTTGGAGCATAGACGGAGTAAATGTTATTGATATACCTGCGGTGAGCGGTACAGACTATAACATTACTTATAAGGCAGTATTCAGCGAGCACAGAGTGTATGTTGTTAAGTTTGTTAATGACGATAATGTTATCAGCGAATTACACCTATACGAAGGTGAAGCAATAACCGTTCCCGAAACACCCACAAGAGCTTCGACATATCAATTCGATTATGAGTTTGCAGAGTGGATTGATACTAACGGCAACGGTGTAGCCGAGACGGTTGGTGTTGAGGATATAACATATATCGCTCAATACACAGCAATAGACAGATATTACACTATCAAATTCCTTAATTGGAACGGCGATATTGTCAGGTCTTATTCGGTTAAGCACGATGAAATACCGACTTGCAAAGAGCCGACAAGAGAGGAAACAGCACAGTATTTCTATGACTTTGACGGTTGGACTCCTTCTGTTGTGGCGGTTACAGGTGACGCAGTTTACACGGCAACATACTTACAGACATTAAGAACATATACGGTTAAGTGGCAGAATGAAGACGGCTCAACTCTTGAAGATGATGTTAATGTTCCTTATGGCACAATGCCCGAATACAACGGAGCGACACCTACCAAAGCGGCAACAGCTCAATATACTTATACTTTTGCAGGTTGGCATATTGAGATTTCAGAGGTTACAGGCGATATGGTCTATAAAGCTACTTATACAGCAGAGGTCAACAAGTACACAGTTACTTGGAAGAAAGCTGACGGTACAGTGCTTGAAACTGACGAGAAAGTGCCTTACGGAGATATGCCTGAATACAACGGAGCAACACCGACAAAGGCTTCAACGGCTCAGTATGACTTCGTATTCGCAGGTTGGGACACTGTTGTTTCAGAGGTTACAGGTGATGTTATTTACACAGCGGTATTCACTCAGCATATAAGAAGTTACACAATTAAGTTTGTGGACTATAACGGCTCTATATTGAAGTCAGAAGTGCTTGAATATGGCTCAATGCCGACAGCACCGACACCGACAAGAGAAGGTTACGATTTCACAGGTTGGGATAGCACAGTAACAACAGTTACAGGTGATAAGACTTATACGGCACAGTACAGTATCAAGTATTTCACTATCACTTGGAAAGTTGGCTCTGCTACAAAGACAACTCAATGTGCTTATGGAACAACACCGACACCGCCAAGCGAGTGGGCAGTTGGTAAGCAAGTAGTTGTTGGAAGCGATACTGGAAGCGATACCTACACTATTGAATCTTGGGATGTTTCCGCTGTCACAGATAATGCGACATACACTGCAAAAGCGTCAGTAATTAGGACAAGAACGATAACAGCAAGACCCACCTTATATGGTACAAAGTCAAGTTATATCACTACTGCTGACGCATTTATCAATGGAACTGCCGACCTTGATTTAGGCAATAGCTCAGGCAACAGGCACATTGTTTTCTACGGCTTTGATTTCAGTGAACTTGCTAACAAGGAAAATGTGGTTGTTACAGGACTTTCGTTGCAAATGAAATTTGTCGATTTAGGAAATTCAACTTCTTATACTCGTTATATGACCGTAGACCCTGTTAGTCCCTTTGAAGTAAGCGGAACAAGTGTACCTACTAACTGGATAGAAGACGACACACAAGACTTGTTTAATACGAGTTATGGAAATGTCCCAACCTCATTATTTACTTTGACAGAGACGACTCTGCCAAAAACGCTTAAATGGATAAATACGAATTTAGCGAAAGTAACTAGCACAAGCTACAACAGAAATTCTTTAGGCGTAAGGTTTTACGGAAAAAATGTAAATATAGTTTCTTTTACATTTACGCTTGAATACACCTACGAAGAAAGCTGAGTCAATCAAATCTATATCGGCGAAGTGTATGTAGGCACTACTAAAGTTTACGGATAGAATGATGAACAAACTCTTGTACACTATTGGCTATTACTTAGCAACAATGATATTTGCAATCATTGATTATTTTAAATAAAAGCACTCTCTTTTTGAGGGTGCTTTTAATTTAAAAATTAAAATTATAAAGGAGAATGATATTATGATAAAAAACTATTTAATCTATCCTTGCAAAACATTAAGAATTACACAATCTTACACAGGAACAACATCCCATCTTCCCCATACCACGGGCAATCCAAAAGATTACCCAATAGATGAGGGATGTAGCGATACAGGCAGAGACTGGTGTTATTGCCCATGCGATAAAATGAAAGTAAAACGCATTTACGGTGTAGGCACTGGTGGCACGAATACAATATGGCTCGAAAGTACGTCAAAGGTTGTTTTTGCCGACGGCACAAGTGATTACTTTACAATGCTTGTTACTCACCCAGATGACGCAGACCTCAAGAAAATTAAAGTAGGTCAGATATTCACTCGTAAAGATAAAATCTGTCGTGAGGGTAAAGACGGTGCAACAGCATATCACTTACATATTTCTGCAGGCAAAGGCAAATACAAAGGCAACGGATGGGTGAAGAACAGCAATGGTAAATACGTTCTCACAACTAAGAAAGGTGCATGCAAGCCTGAGAAGTTATTCTATATAGACCCTGAGTTTACAAAAGTAGTCGCTAATAAGGGACTTACATTTAAAACACTCCCTGTATATACACCCGGTACTTACAAGGTAAATACAGCTGCATTAAATGTTAGAAATGGCGCTAGTACAAACAGCAAAAGAGTGGGTACTCTTTTAAAGGGCAAAAAGATTACCGTTGAGAAAGTTAGCGGTGACTGGGGTAGATACGCAAAGGATAGATGGGTAAATCTCGATTATTGCAAGAAGATAAAATAAAAATTGGGACACGGTTTTATGCCGTGTCCCTTTTTTACGCTGTTCAAGTTTAGTGTATTATATTGCTGTAATTCTTTCAAAATGGCATTTTTTAGGCTGTTTTAAACGCAGATTGTGAAATTATATACCGAGAGATAAGTGTGCCCTACGACGCTCCTAAGCTCACGCTCGAAAGTCATTTGCCGTACGGGACAAATTTTCTTAACCATCTGACCGCCAACGGAACCTGCTTCACGTGATGTGAGGTCACCGTTGTAGCCCTGCTTAAGGTTAACACCTACTTCAGCAGCGGCTTCCATCTTGAATCTGTCAAGAGCATCTCTTGCTTCGGGTACCATGCTCTTAGATGAACCGTTTTTTGACATTGTCTACACACTCCTTTTTTAAAGCTTTTGCGTTTGCAAATATATTTTGTGTCGAAAAAACGTATATATTAATGTAACTATTTGCCAACAGAAAGAATATATATTCTTTTTAAAGCCAAAAATATTGAAAATTATCCGTATATTTTCAGAAAATTATTGCATATTTTTTCACAATACTGTATAATAGTAAAAATTTATCGAGGAGGCAGATTATGAGTATTCACCGTTTAATAGATATGCACGTTCATTCGGACAATTCTCCCGACGGAAATCATTCACCGATGTACATCTGTGAACATGCAGTTAAAAACAATCTTGGTGCTATAGCATTTACCGACCACTGCGAAGTTGATAAATTTTTTGAGCAGAAATACAATAATATGGTTTTTCATTCGTATTTTGAGTGTAATAAAGCAAGGAGCGCTTTCGAAGGTCAGCTTCTCGTTTTAATAGGCTTAGAAATTGCTCAGCCTCTTTCTGACAGAAGCCTTGCAGATAAGATTATAAATAAATACAATTACGATTGTATTTTAGCAAGTATTCACACTCCCGAAGGCTTTGATGCCGACGTCAAAGAAATAGAATACGACAAAATTGATGTTTATGAGTTTATGAACAAATACTTTGCTGAGCTTACCGAACTTGCAAAGTGGGACGGTTGTGATATTCTTGCTCATATAACCTGCCCCATGCGGCGTATTCAGGGTAAATATGAAATGAATTTTGATTATTCAAGAATCAGCGAAGCAACGGATACTCTTTTAAAAACAATGGCAGACAATAATAAAGCCCTTGAAATCAACACCTCCGGCCTCAGACAAAAAATAGGAAGAACAATGCCTGAAGAGAATATTATAAAAAGATTCCGTGAGCTCGGCGGCAAGTATATTACAATCGGCTCTGATGCACACTGCGCACAGGATTGCGGTGCAGGAATCAAAGAAGGAATTGAAATTGCAAAAAAATGCGGTTTTGACAAGCTAACATTCTTTGTAGACAGAAGCCCTATGGAAATTGAGATTTAAAAACAAAGGAAGGTTTTATGGAAACGAATACGATAGATTCAGGAATAAAAATAGAAAAGAAAACGGTTATAGGAATATCTGTCTTTCTTTTCGCTATAATGATATTTGCAGGTATTCTTACTCAGATTGTACCGACAGGTGCCTTCGATGTTGATGCAAGTGGTGCAATAATCAACGGTACATATCATGAAATTCCCCGTGAAGAAGTCGGATATAGCTTCTGGAGAATATTCATTTCTCCCATTGAGACGTTTATAAACGCAACCGGCGACGCCTTAACGGGTGTTATTATAATACTTGTAATTGTTCTTATCGGCGGCACCTTCCTCATACTTGACAAAAGCGGCGTAATGAAATATATGATGTACGTTATTGTACAGAGATTTTCAAAAAGAAAATATGCTTTATTGGCTGTTATGGTTTTCGCCTGTATGCTTCTCAGCTCTTTTGCAGGAATACTCGAAGAATCAATAACACTTGTTCCTCTTGCTGTCGCAATTTCGCTTTCGCTCGGATGGGACTCTTTTGTAGGACTTGGGTTCAGTCTTATTGCAGTTGCTTTCGGTTATTCAGCCGCTACTTTCAATCCGTTTAACGTCGGTATTGTTCAGTCAATGGCAGGACTGCCGATGTTCTCAGGTGTATTATACAGATGCTTTGTTTTCGCAGTTGTATATGCTATTCTCATAACATTTTTAATAAGATATGCCAAGAGAGTTGAAAATGACCCCCGAAAGTCACTCTGTTATGAAAGCGATATCGAACTTAGGAGCCGCTATCTCAACGAAGAAGAGACCGCTAAAGCCCTGAAAAACCCTATGATGAAAAAAGCAACAGGCGCATTTGTAAAGGCACTTCTTGCTGTTCTTGTAATTACAGTAATATGTCTTATAACCAACACCTTTGTTGAAGATCAAACTCTTTCAGATATTATCGGTTATTTACCGTTGGCTTCAATGGCTGTTCTGTTCACAGTCGGAGGTCTGAGAGCAGGTCACATTTCCGGCATTAAAGGTAAGGTTCTGGCTTCAGGCTTTATTTCAGGCGCTAAAACAATTCTTCCTGTTGCTCCTGTAATCCTTTTCATTATCAGCATTACATATATTCTTAAGCAAGGAATGATTATTGATACTATTCTCTACTGGGTATATAATATTGTAAAGGATGTTAATCCCTATCTTTCAGCAATAATTATTTTTGCAATTATATGTCTTTTTGAATTTTTTATCGGCAGCGGCTCAGCAAAAGCATTTCTTCTGATGCCTATACTTCTTCCGCTTGTGGATATGCTTTCAATAGGCAGACAGAATCTTATTGTTTCTTTCTGTCTCAGCGACGGATTATGTAATGTTCTCTTTCCGACAAACGGACTTCTTATTATTGCACTCGGTATGATAAATGTATCTTACCTTAAATATATAAAAATGTCCTGGAAGCTTTTTACGCTGGAATTCCTCGCTTCAGTCGGTATTATACTTTTAGCTACTGCAATAGGCTATTAAAGAACAACTAAAAAAACAACCCGATTTGTCTTACATTGCAAATCGGGTATTATTTTATTAAAAAAACAAGTCCGCTGAATCACAACGGACTTGTCACATTATAAGCTAAATTATTCAGCTGCTTCCTCAGCTGCAGCTTCAACAGGAGTTTCTTCAACTGTTTCTTCAACTGTTTCTTCAACTGCTTCTTCAGCAACTTCTTCTGCTTCCTCTTCTGCAACCTCTTCAGGCTCAATAAGAGCACGGATTGAAAGGCTTACACGCTTCTTATCAAAATCGATTTCAGTAATCTTAACCTTAACAACATCACCGATGGAAAGAACTTCCTTAGGTGAAGCGATGTGGCGGTCAGCAATCTGTGAGATATGTATAAGACCGTCAATGCCGTCAATGATGTTTGCAAAAGCACCAAAGGTTGTAAGACCAACAACAGTTGCATCAACAACTGAATCAACGGGATAATCTCTCTTGAGGATTTCCCAGGGATTGTCTTCGATTCTCTTGTAGCCGAGAGAAATCTTTCTCTTTTCTGTGTCAAGAGCCTTGATGAATACCTTAACAGTATCGCCAACGTTAACAACCTCTGAAGGATGCTTGATTCTCTTCCAGGAAAGCTCAGAAATATGAACCATACCGTCAACACCGCCAAGATCTACGAATGCACCGTAGTTTGTAAGTGACTTAACAGTACCGGTAAATTCCTGTCCTTCAGCAATGTTTGCCCAGAAAGCATCATTAGCTGCCTTGCGTTCTTCTCTGAGAACAGCACGGATTGAACCTACTACACGCTTCTTCTGCTCGTCAATGTCAATGAGTCTGAACTTAACGGTTTCTTTTACAAGCTTTGTAAGATCTTCATCCTTGCCAAGACCTGTGAGTGATGCAGGAATAAATACTCTTGCACCCATAGGATATGCGATAACACCGCCTCTTACAGCTTCAGAAACAACTGCTTCAACGATTTCGTCGTTTTCTTTAGCTGCTACGATGTTCTTCCATGATGCTCTTCTGTCATAAAGACGCTTTGAAAGCTTCATGGTGCCTTCATTATCATTTGTTTTCATGATAATGAGATTGAGCTCGTCGCCGATTTTGAGTTCCTTGGTCGGATCGGCTGTCGGATCGTTACTGTACTCTTCAACAGGGATGAAACCGGCGTATTTTCTGCCAATGTCAACTTGAATCTCGTTGGGTGCAATGCCAACAACAATACCAACAACATTGGGGTTATCACTTGTATCGTCAATGCTATCAACGGCTGCAAAGAACAGCTCCTGATCCTGTGTCTCCTTTGTGATTTTTTGTTCATTAAAGTTTTCGGTCATAATGACTTCAACCTCCTTTATTATACGTGCAGGTGTTGAAGCACCTGCTGTTATGCCAATTTTTTCGCTTCCCGTAAAGTCAACAAATTTTAAATCTTCAACCCGTTCAATCAGATATGTTCTGCAATTCTCTTCACAAACCTTTTTAAGTTTAACGGTATTTGAGCTGAAATTACCGCCGATTACAAGCATTGTATCTACATTTTGCGATAATTCTGAAGCTTCCTCTTGTCTGTTTTGGGTAGCTCTACATATTGTATCAAAAGATTTTGAATTTGTACATAGTTTTTGAATAATTTTTGCACATTTTTTCCATTCTTTTACGGAAAATGTCGTCTGCGAAACAAAAATAATTTCACTATTTTCTATTTCAGAAATATTCTCAAGTATATCTTTTAATTCTTTTTCGTCTTTAAAAACATAAGATTTGCCTTGGCAGTGGCTTCTGAATCCGCACACCTCAGGATGAGCACTGTCACCTGCAATCAGTACAATATTATCTTCTCTTGAGTGCTGTTTGATAAGCTTATGAATTTTCAGCACATAAGGGCAAGTCGCATCGGTGTATTTTATATTTAACTCATCGAGCTTATTTACAACATCTTTTGTAACACCGTGTGCTCTTATTATAACCTCATAATCATCCGGAACTTCTTCGGGAGAGCTGACAATCCTTACGCCCTTGCTTTCAAGATCTTCGATCACCTGAGGATTATGAATAATAGGGCCGAGGGTGCAAACCTTTTTATTTTCTTCTATCATTTTGTAAACAAGATTTACAGCCCTGTCTACACCAAAACAGAAGCCCGCCGTTTCAGCTACTGTAATTTTCATTCTCTGCCTCCCATAATTCCTTGATTCTGTCCATAATTATTTCCGAAGCTCTTAAAAGCTCTTCGCTCCTGTTTTTCCCTTCAAAGCCCAAATCACTGTTTTTTATTACTTCCCCGTAAATAAGAGTAATGTTATGCCATTTACCGTCATCATCAGGTGCACGGTAGAGACATACCGGAAGCACATCGGCACCTGTTACCCTTGCAAGATATGCAACACCGGACTTTGCTTCGGTAGGAGAAGATTTACGTACTCTCTGCCCCTCGGGAAAAATTCCCAGAACCCAGCCTTTATTTATAATTTCTTTAGCGTATCGCAAAGCATTTCGGTCAGAATGATTTCTTATTACGGGAAATGCGTTCATATTACGGACAAAAGCAGCATAAAAGAACTTTTCAAACAGCTCACTTTTCGCCATAAAGTGAATTGTTCTGGGACAATGCGCTACAATAATGGCGGGGTCCGAAAAAGCGATATGATTGGATGCAATAATAAGGCCGCCGTATTTCGGAATATTTTCCTTACCCTTAACAGTCATTTTTCTGTAAACAAGATAAGAAAGTATATTTGCTGTGGGTTTACCAAGATAATAGAATTTATGCCTTTTAACGCCTTTGGAATAATCGAAATACAAGTAAATCAGCTCACTAAAACAGTTTTACTTATATTTTATCCTTAATTGTATTAATTATTAATTCGATTGACTCCTGTAAATTCAGTTCACTTGTATCGGCAAGAACTGCATCGTCAGCCTGCTTCAAGGGTGCAATTGCTCTGTGTGAATCGTTATAGTCACGCTTAATCATATCATCGAGTACATCTTCATATTTTGCTTCAATTCCTTTTTCGGTAAGCTCAAGATGTCTTCTTTTTGCTCTCGCTTCAGGTGAAGCAGTAAGGAAGATTTTTACATCTGCATCAGGAAGTACAACAGTACCGATATCTCTGCCGTCCATAATGCAGTTATTATCTCTTGCAAGCTGCTTCTGAAGATCAAAAAGATACTCTCTGACCTTAGGAACAGCAGAAACTGTAGACGCAGCCATAGAAGCCTCAGGAGTTCTGATTTCAGATGAAACATCTTCACCGTTTAAAAACATTCTCTGCTCGCCGTCAATAAACTTAAGCTCAATTTTAAGTTCATCGGTAAGAGTAGATATTATAGAGTCGGGATTTTCAAGATTTGCACCTTTTCTCATTGCATTAAGTCCGACAGTTCTGTAAAGTGCACCTGTGTCGATATAGATATAGCCGAGTGCAGCTGCCGCAGCTTTTGAAATTGTGCTTTTTCCTGCACCTGCAGGACCGTCAATTGCAACATTAATTACTTTTTTCATAATTTTCTCCTTATAAATCAAACACTTTCACCGGCGAGTCTGCCCGTTGAAAATGCAATTTGTAAATTGAAACCTCCTGTGTAGGCATCTACATCAATAACTTCACCTGCAAAGTATAATCCCCTGCAAAGCTTTGATTCCATAGTTTTAGGGTCAATTTCCTTTGTGCTTACACCGCCTGAGGTGATGATAGCCTCCTCAATAGGTCTGAATCTGAGAACAGTTACCTTTAAGTCCTTAAGAATATTTACAAGCTTTGCTCTCATTTCTTTAGTTATCTGATTTACTTTCATTGAAGGCTTAATGCCCGTAAGTCTGACAATAACGGGTACTATCTTTTTAGGAAGTAACGCATCAAGTGCATTGATAAAATTTTTATTTGTATTTTCAAGAAAGTCTCTCTGAATCCTTTTATCAAGCTGTTCATAGGATAATGCAGGCTTAAGGTCAATATGTATTTCATATTTTCTTTCTTTCATATCCTTAAGATGCGAGCTTGCACTCAGAATCAGGGGTCCCGAAACACCGAAATGAGTAAAAAGCATTTCGCCAAAGTCTCTGTAAACCTCTTTATAGCTTTCTGTATCAATCACGTTGATTTCTACATTTCTCAGTGAAAGTCCCTGCAAATCCATACAAAAGCCTTCGTGGCAGACAAGAGGTACAAGTGAAGGCGTGATATCAACTATAGTGTGACCGACCTGCTTTGCGAGCTCATATCCGTCACCCGTTGAACCGGTAAGAGGATAAGACGCACCGCCCGTTGCAACAATAACCTTATCTGCAAAAAGCTCTTCTCCGTTTTCGAGTCTGACACCTTTAACGGTACCGTCCTCAGTTATAAGCTCTTTTACAGTTCCTTTAATTCTTTTTGCATCAGCATCCTGACTGAACGCATTAAGTGCATCAACAATATCACTTGCCTTATCGCTGACAGGGAAAACCCTGTCTCCCCTTTCAACCTTAAGAGGAACACCCATGTCTTCAAAAAAATCAATTGTATCCGAAGGCATAAACCTTGAAAACGCACTATAAAGAAAACGCCCGTTGGTAGGAACATTACTGATTAAATCATTAATCATATTGCAGTTATTAGTAACATTGCATCTGCCCTTACCTGTTATCATTACTTTTCGTGCCGGCTTATCATTTTTTTCAATGAGTATAACCTCTTTACCGTTTTCAGCAGCTACGCCCGAAGCCATAAGGCCAGCGGCACCTGCACCGATTACAATTACTTTTTCAGACATTAAAATTCTCCTGTGTTGTGTAATAATCTTATTAATTATACAATAACCGTTCAATAAATTCAAGAGAAAAACCGTGGTAAAACAAGGAAAATATTCACAATTCTTTAATCAGTAGATAAAAAGAATAAAGTATGATTAAACCAATAAACATATTTATGAGGTGTAAAATGAATTTAGCTAATAAACTAACAGTTTTCCGTGTAATACTTATCCCCTTCTTTGTGCTGTTTATGCTTACGGATTTCTGGGAATATAACGGATGGGTTGCTTTCGCTATATTCGTAGTGGCGACAATTACCGATAAGCTCGACGGAACAATTGCAAGAAAGTACAATATGATTTCCAATTTCGGGAAATTTATGGATCCCATCGCTGATAAGCTTCTTGTGTGCTCGGCCTTGATTTGTCTTACAGTCAGCGGCGAAATACCTGCGTGGGTGACAATTATAATTATTGCAAGGGAATTTATCATCAGCGGTATAAGGCTTATCGCTTCAGACAACGGCGTAGCAATTGCAGCTTCCTGGTGGGGAAAAAGCAAGACTATTGCTCAGATGACAATGATAATTATTATGCTTCTGAATGTACCCATATTTCATATTTTAGGTCAGATAGCTATGTATGTTTCTCTGATACTGACAATCATTTCTGCAGTCGATTACATTATAAAAAACCATTCAGTTATTTCTCTCGGTGATATGTAAATCCTATAACATAAAGAGCCTTTCTCGAGGCTCTTTTATTTTTGTATTTGATATTGACAAAAGTATAATAATATTGTTAAAATATAATGAGTTATATTATGAAAGGAAGTAATGAATATGAATAAAGGCAAGTTTTATATAACAACTGCTATTGCATATACATCAAGAAAGCCCCATATCGGAAACAGCTATGAAATCGTTCTTACCGATGCTATTGCCCGTTATAAGAGACTTCAGGGCTATGATGTATATTTCCTTACAGGTACTGACGAGCACGGTCAGAAAATCGAAGAATATGCAAAAGCAGCAGGCGTAACTCCTAAGGAATACGTTGATAAGGTTGCAGCTGAAATCAGAGGTATCTGCGACACCCTTAACACAACCTACGACAAATTTATCAGAACTACTGACGATTACCACGAAAAGGTTGTTCAGAAGATTTTTAAAAAGCTCTATGAGCAGGGTGATATCTACAAGAGCGAATATGAAGGTCTTTACTGTACTCCCTGCGAGTCTTTCTGGACTGAGTCACAGCTCGTTGACGGCAAGTGTCCCGACTGCGGAAGAGAGGTAAAAAAAGCTAAGGAAGAAGCATATTTCCTCCGTCTTTCCAAGTATCAGAAGCAGCTTGAGGATTATATTGAGAATAACGATAACTTCATTTATCCCGAAAGCCGCAAAAAAGAAATGCTCAACAATTTCATCAAGCCCGGACTTCAGGATCTTTGTGTTTCAAGAACATCTTTCAAATGGGGTATCCCTGTTTCCTTTGATGATAAGCATGTAATATACGTATGGATTGACGCGCTTTCAAACTATATCACTGCCCTCGGTTATGACCCCGACGGTTCAGGTGACCTTTATAAGAAATACTGGCCTGCTGACGTTCACATTATCGGTAAGGATATCGTTCGTTTCCATACAATTTACTGGCCGATTATGCTTATGGCTCTCGGTGAGGAGCTTCCCAAGCAGGTATACGGTCACCCTTGGCTTCTTTTCGGTGTTGATAAGATGTCAAAGTCAAAGGGCAATGTAATCTATGCTGACGAGCTTGCTAAGCTTATCGGCGTTGATGCTGTAAGATACTATCTTCTCGCTGAAATGCCCCATGCAAATGACGGCTCAATTTCTTATGAAACAATTATTGAAAGATTCAATTCCGACCTTGCAAATACTCTCGGCAATCTTGTTAACAGAACAGTTGCTATGACAAACAAATATTTCGGCGGAACTGTTATGGCTCCTACTTGTGAAGACGCTCTTGATGAGGAGCTTAAGGCATTTGCTCTTGAGACTGTCAAAAAAGTCGAAGATAAGATGGAAACTTATCATATTGCCGATGCAGTTGAGGCTATTATGAACCTTGCCAAGAGATGCAACAAGTACATTGATGAAACTGCTCCTTGGGCTCTTGCTAAGGATGAGGCTAATAAAGAAAGACTCGGTACTGTTCTTTATAACCTTCTTGAAGGCATCAGATTTATTGCTGTTCTTATTTCTTCCTTTATGCCCGATACTGCAAAGTCAATTCTTGAGCAGATTAACTGCGATATCGCAGATTATGACAGCCTTTCTGCTTTTGGTGCTCTTAAGGCAGGTAATAACGTAGGTACAGCTCCCCCCCTCTTTGCCCGTATTGATGCAGAAAAGATGATGGCTGAAATTCTTGAACAGCAAAAGGCTGCTCAGGCTAACGAAAAGAAATTTTCTGAAATCGAAGGCATAGCTCAGATTGCAATTGACGATTTTGCAAAGGTTGATTTAAGAGTTGCAAAAGTCACTGACTGTGAGCCTGTAAAGAGAGCTAAAAAGCTTCTTAAGCTTACACTTGACGACGGAACGGGAACACCCAGAACAGTTGCCTCAGGCATTGCAAAATGGTACAAGCCCGAAGACCTTATCGGTAAGAGTGTTATCGTTGTTTCAAATCTTAAGCCTGCCACCCTTTGCGGTGTCGAAAGTCAGGGTATGATTCTTGCAGCTGATTGCTCAGAAGATGATGTCAAGGTTATTTTCGTTGACGGTATTCCCGCAGGCTCAAAGGTAAGATAATGTACAGTAATATTTTTGATACGCACGCACATTATGATGACAGCCGTTTTGATGAAGACAGAGAATCTGTTTTTGCATCATTAAAAGAACAAGGTGTTACAAGCATTGTTAACTGTGGCTGTGATTTAAAAACATCTTTAAAGACTGTCGAATTTACTGAAAAATATGACTTCATTTACGGTGCAGTAGGTGTTCACCCCCACGAAGCCGAAGATACAACCGAAGAAGACCTTTCAGCAATCAAAGAGCTTTATAAAAAAGAAAAGATTGTCTCAATCGGTGAAATCGGTCTTGACTATCATTACGATTTTTCACCGAGAGACAGACAGATTGAAATTTTCGAAAGACAGATTCAGCTTGCAAATGAGCTTGACCTTCCAGCTATCATTCATGACAGAGAAGCTCACGAAGACACTATGAATATACTTAAAAAGTATAAACCTAAAGGTGTTGTTCACTGCTTTTCGGGCAGTGCTGAAATGGCTAAGGAGATTATTAAACTCGGCTTATACATCGGTATCGGCGGTGCAGTTACTTTTAAGAACGCTAAAAAGCCCATCGAGGTTGTAGAATATCTTCCTCTTGAAAGGCTTGTTCTTGAAACCGATGCTCCCTATATGACACCTGTTCCCTTCAGAGGTCAGAGATGTGATTCTTCTCACATAGCCTATACAGCTGAAAAAATCGCGGAAATCAAGAATATGGATGTTCAGGAACTGATTGATATCTGTAACCAAAATGCAAAAAGATTATTCGGTATATAAAATTAAAAGTGGTAGAGGTTTTAAGCTCTGCCACTTATTTTTATCCGAAAATTACGTCTAAGCTCATCATTATAAGAAAGCCCACAGAATAAAGCACCGTCATTATGCTGTTATACTTTCCGTTTTTATCATACATCTCAGGAATAAGCTGCTCTGTTACGACATAAACCATTGCTCCTGCAGCAAATGAAAGCAAAAACGGTAAAAGTACGCTTATGCTTTTAGAAGCAATAATTGCAAGTGCCGCACCTATCGGCTCAACAGAACCCGATAATGCACTTAACAGAAAAGCCTTTAATTTACCCGTACCCTGAGCGTGCAGAGGCATTGAAATTATTGCACCCTCAGGAATATTCTGAGCTGCTATTCCGAGAGATAAGACCAATGCAGCAGAATAGGCAGATTTTGATTCCTGCGAAAGCAAGGCTGAATATACCATACCTACTGCCATTCCCTCGGGAATGTTGTGAAGAGTTATGGCTATAAACTGTGTCAATATATTTTTATTCTCAGAATGTATGACCGACTTTGAATCAATATACAAACCACTTATTTTATTATCTGCCCAAATCATTATCAGCACACCTGAAATAAACCCTGATGCAGTCTGTAGAACGCTTATAACTGAACTGCCGGACGAGGTCAGCTCCAGTGAAGGAATAATAAGGCTCCATACACTTGCCGCAACCATTATTCCCCCGGCCACAGCAGACAATGCTCTTTCAATAGTGGTGCTCAAAGTTTTTTTCATTACAAATACGCCTGATGAACCAAGTAGAGTACCTAAAAAAGGTATCATAATGCCTGTGAATATTTTAAAAAACATATAGTCACCCCAATATTATAGCTCAGTAACTATAATATGCCGAGGTGACTTTTTGGTTTATGTTATTTTCAGATTATTTCACTTGCTAATGCTTTGATTTGCTCCTCATTAATTGCAGTGGGAGCCGAATGAATTGTAACTGTTGTATCCGCAAAGGTTATGTCTTTACTGTTTGCAAAAGCAGTTTTGATAATTCTTGCAGCAACAGGTGCCCAGCTGCCGTTTTCAATAATACCTATTTTGCGGCTTCTGTAGCCTCTTTCGGTAAGTTCATGAACAAATTCACGCATAAACGGGAAAATATCTCCGTTATAAGTTGTAGTAGCAAGAACGATTTTTCCGTAACGAAAAGCATCTTCAACATTTTCAGCCATATCTGAACGTGCGAGATCACTGACAACAACCTTGGGACAGCCGTTCTTTTTAAGCTCATCTCTGAGCATTTCCACAGCTTTCTTTGTGTTACCGTAAACCGATGTATAGAAAATTGCAACTCCGTCGCTTTCTACACCGTAAGAAGACCAGGTGTTATATAAGCCGAGATAATATCCCAGATTTTCAGTAAGAACAGGTCCGTGAAGAGGACAGATAATTTCAACATCAACGCCACTGAGCTTTTCAAGAGTTTTCTGTACCTGCGCGCCATATTTACCAACGATACCAAAATAGTATCTTCTTGCTTCGCATGCCCAATCCTCGTCAGCATCAAGTGCGCCGAATTTACCGAATGCGTCAGCAGAAAACAACACCTTGTCAAAGCCGTCGTATGTCATCATAACCTCCGGCCAATGAACCATCGGTGCAGTGCAGAAATTAAGTGTATGTCTGCCGAGTGAAAGCTTATCGCCGTCTTTTACAACAAGTCTTCTTTCAGCAAAATCTACGCCGAAGAACTTATTCATCATTACAAAAGCCTTATCTGTAGCAACGATAACTGCTTCGGGATAAGTATCAGCAAATGCACATATATTGGCTGAATGGTCAGGCTCCATATGCTGAACAACAAGATAATCGGGTGTCTTATCACCTAAAATATTTTTTATGTTTCCGAGCCATTCGTCCTTGAAATTTTTGTCAACGGAATCCATTACTGCGATTTTCTCGTCAATAATAGCATAAGAATTATATGCCATTCCTTCAGGGACAATATATTGACCTTCAAACAGATCAATTTCACGGTCATTTACACCCACATAAAAAATTTCATTACTGATTTTCATAAATAAACCTCCGTTATTTTATCCTAACAATACATCAAAAACGAGCATTACACAAAAGCCTATAATCAGTGAATATGTTGCTCCGCTTTCGTTTCCGTGTGAATGAGTTTCAGGTATCATCTCATCGCTTATTACATAAATCATTGTACCGCCTGCAAAAGCCAGAGCGAAGGGCAATATTGCACTTGCGGCAGTAACGGCAAAATAGCCTAACAGTGTACCGACAACTTCAATTACACCCGTAATTACAGCAAAGCCAAAGGTTCTGCCGTGACTCATACCTGTAGCAAGCATAGGCCCGATGATGACCATACCTTCAGGAATATTCTGTAAAGCAATACCTGCCGCAATTGTAATCGCTTCACCGACATTTTCTGTGCCGAAGCTGACTCCTGCTGCAATTCCCTCAGGAAGATTATGAATTGCTATTGCAATCACAAAAAGCAGAACTTTGTCAAGCTGACTCTGATTATCAGGATGCTTTTCATAATCGACACCCGTAAGTCTGTGAAGATGAGGAACAATTTTATCAATAAGATTAATGCAGACAGCACCGCAAAGTACACCTGCAATTGTTACAAGCAGACTGTATTTGCCACCGTAGTCCAGAGACGGCACAATAAGTCCTATTACAGCAGCCGAAAGCATTATACCTGCGGCAAAGGACAGAACAATATCACTGAATTTGTGGCTTATTTTTTTGAAAACAAAGCCTAATATTGCACCTATAACTGATGCACCGCCTACACCAAGTGCAGTAAGTAAAACCATTCTCATATATACACCTCCTCAGAATTATATCATAAATTTATAAAAAGTCAAAGAGGAAAATTATTCCTCTGTCAAAGGTATTATGCCGCCGAAATCCGTTAAAGGAAAATCTAGCGAAATAATTACGATATTTCTCCGACTTAGGAAGTCTTTGATTTTATCATAATCACGGTGCTTTGTAATATCGCCGAAAAATAATATCTCATTATTACTGATTTTTCCGCTTGCACCGCCAATGAAGCCGTATTCGTGTCCGTTAAGAAGAATGTCACCTTTCTCTATCAAAAGGCAATCAAGACCGTTTTTGCAAGCATTTGAGGCAATTGATTCGTCATCGGTGATTATTGAGCATCCATCAACAACAAGTACCGAACATTTTGCGTACCCTTGCTTAACATCAATTACTTTTAAATCACCCATATTATCGGTAACTGATTTGTCAAAGCAGCTGCTTTTTCCGATAATGTACTCCCCGACTATTGCGTGATTAAGAATAATATCTTTCGGATACACACCGCATACAGTTTTTTGACTTTCAACAACATCGAAGCCTTTAATTTTCAGATTCTTCATCAGAGCTTCCTGCTGATTATCGACTACTATTTTTCCGTCACCGAGATACAAAGCAGAAATATCGCAGTGGTATGATACAGATTCATCCACAGATGTATTCTTTTCTGTGTAAAAAATTTCTGTTCCTCTGTCTTTGAGAAATCTGACCGCTTCTTCATTTAAGCCGCCGCAAATAAGTGAAGTAACCTTTCCTTCAGGCAAGTTCGGATTTTTAATGAATCTGCTCATATAATTATCGCCTCAAAGGCTTGTCTGATTGTTTTTACACCGACAATTTCAATTTCTTTTTTCAAAGCTGCAGAAATATTTTTCATATTACTCTGAGGAATAATACACTTATTGAATCCGAGTCTTGCAGCTTCCCTGATTCTCTGTTCACAGTGAGATACGCCTCGTATCTCACCTGCAAGTCCCACCTCACCGAAGGCAAGCACATCATCTCTCAAGGCATAGTCTTTAAGTGAAGAAACAAGAGCCATTACAATTGTAAGATCAAGTGCAGGCTCGTCCAGCTTGAGACCGCCTACAATATTTATATATGCATCCATATTTCCGAAGAAATATCCGCCTCTTTTTTCAAGCACGGCAATAAGCATTGCCATACGACTGAAATCAAAGCCGTTTGAAATTCTTCTGGGATTACCGAAGCCTGTAGCAGTAACAAGACCCTGAATTTCAGCAAGAAGAGGTCTTGAGCCTTCCATTACGCAAGCAACGCAAGCTCCCGGGGTATTCTTAGGTCTTCCCGAAATGAGCATTTCAGAGGGATTTTCAACCTCTTTAAGTCCGGAATCAAACATTTCGAACACACCGATTTCATTTGTAGAACCGTATCTGTTTTTAACAGCACGTAAGATTCTGAAAGAGAGATTTCTTTCACCTTCAAAATATAAAACGGCATCAACAATATGTTCAAGAACCTTCGGCCCTGCAATATTGCCGTCCTTATTCACATGTCCGACCATAATTACAGGAATTGAAAGACTTTTCGCAGTTCTCATAAGAAGATTTGAGCATTCTCTTACCTGAGTGACACAACCGGGTGAAGAGTTAAGCTCGGTAATATTCATTGTCTGTATTGAGTCAACAATTACAAGGTCGGGTGATGTTGCGTGAATATGTTCACAAACTGCCTGAACATCGGTTTCGCAAAGAATATAAAGATTTTCTGTTGATACTCTGAGTCTGTCTGCCCTAAGTTTAATCTGACTGTAAGATTCTTCACCCGAAACATAAAGGATTTTAAGCTTTTTACCAAGCTGCTGACATATCTGAAGAAGAATTGTGGATTTGCCGATACCGGGATCACCGCTTAAAAGCACAAGTGAGCCTTTGACAATGCCGCCGCCGAGAACGCGGTCAAGCTCACCCATTCCCGTCTTATATCTCAGTTCATTGTCAGGCTTGATATCACTTAAAGAATATGAGGTAACGCTCTTACTTTTAATAGGTGCGGATTTTCCTTTTGATGAAGCGGTTTCACGCACCTCTTCCTCAAAGCTTGCCCACTCTCCGCATTCGGGGCATTTTCCGAGCCATTTCGGAGTTTCATATCCGCAATTACTGCATACGAAAATACTTTTTGTTTTCACTGCCATTACTCATTTCTCCTTGAGATTTATTATCCAAGTAATTTTTAAGACCTTTTACTATAGACTCAGCCATTTTCTGCTGATATTCTTCGTCAGAAAGCTTTGCCGCTTCCTCAGCGTTAGACATAAATCCGCATTCCACCATTACTGCAGGTGCTTTAGCATGATAGAGAAGATATATATCCGTTGTGCTTTCTTTAATCTGTCTGCTGTTATCAGGCTGAATGTCTTCTACAACAGCCTTTTGAATTTCAGCTGCAATCAACCTGCTTTCAGGATTGTTTTTTGAATAAAACACCTGCGCACCGCTGTATTTACTCTGCGTAAAATAGTTCTGGTGAACAGAAAGAAAAATGCAGTTTTCATTTTCTTCCATTATTTTCATACGATTATGAATATCAGAAACCTTTTTCTCCCTTAAAGTTGCAGAACTCTCATCGTAAATCATATAATCTCCATCACGCACAAGAACCGTTTCAAAACCTTGCTCAGACAAAAAGTCATTTATTTTCAGAGAGATTGCGAGGTTAATGTCCTTTTCGAGAACTCCCTCTGCAGACTGTGTTCCGCCGTCCTCGCCTCCGTGTCCCGCATCAACAATGATTACGGGTTTATTATCAGCAGAGGTTTTTACAGCACCGACAAAAGAATTAGAAAGAAAGAATATTACGCCAAAAGAAAAGAACAGTACTAAGGTACACATAAAAATTAAAGTATGTTTAAAATTAAAGGTACAGTATAAACCTTTTTTCATAATATCACCCATTAGAATTTTATGGTGAGCTCATGAAAGATATAACACTTTTATTTTACAACAAACAATAAAAATAATCAACAGAAACGCAAAAATTAAAGTCCGTAAAAACGGACTTTTAAATATACGCAAAACCATTCAGATAAATTTCATCAGATTCCGTTTTCATCAAAATCAAAGACTGTCTGAAGAGCAATATCAATTGTTTTTTCAATTGTTTCGGGAATTAATATATCTGCTGTATCAAGTCTTGTGTGATAATACCTTGCAGGAGCAGGATCCATCGCAACAAGACTGGCAGCTTTAATACCTGCCTGTGATGCTGCTGCAGCGTCAGTTGAACCGAGAGGAATTGCACCTATAGGAACATCCTTGCCACACTTCTGAGCGGCATTTTTAAGAAGAGCACAGACATCGTCATCGTTTTTCACCATACCGGTCATATCTCTTTCATAAATCATCATATATTCTTCGTCACGGATAGTGTCAAAGCCAACAAATATGGTCTCAATTCCGTCGTTTTTGTATTCGGGATGAGCTTCAAAGAAAGCCTTTGAACCACGAAGACCTGCCTCTTCGCCACCGGCAAGCATGCATACAACCTCTGTATTTTCAAAGCGAATATCATTTTCTGCAAGGAACTTGAGAACGGCAGAAGACACATAACAACCTGTAAGGTCGTCATTTGCACCGTCAACATAACGCTTACTGTTTGTAAATTTGAAAAGAGCGCCGTAAGCGGGAGCAAAAGCTAACTGACCTAATGCCATTTTCTTTATTTTTGAAAGATCTTTGCTTTTGAGGGCAACTGCAGTTGTTGCAGCAGTATAAGCAAGACCCGCAATAGCATAACCCGCTACCATTATAACACCGTGAGAGCCTAATTTATATGTATATGTCCATTCGGGAGCTGAATCAGAGTGACCTGAAAGAATAATTCTGCGCTTGGTTTCGCCTGAAGCCTTTCTTACAGCTATAACATTTCCCGATTCCTTTTCTTTGAAGAAAGGATCAAGACACTTCTTATAAAAAAGGAATTCTCCCACGATTCCGGAAAGTGCAGTACCAATAAGAGCAACAGAGCCTAAAGCACTCTTTTTATTTTTATAAGCAGCTGCAAGGTTAAAGCCCGTAGCGCCTAAAAGGCTTGCACCTGCAATAGGAACAAAGGACATAAAAGCATCGGGATTAACCTTAAAGGTTTCACGCCAAGCTTCGTCACTATATTTTTTTAAGTCTTCAAGCATAAAATTCTGTGCATCAGTTTCACCCTTTTCACCGCAAGGACGGGGACCAAAGCTTTCACAGACAGTCTTTATACCGTCAACAGCATACTTGCTTAAATCAGAAAGACCGATTTTTGACTTTTCGAGTATTTCACGATAGTTCATATTAATAATCTCCTTAAAATATCATTTATATTAATTATATAGTTTAGTCAGAAAATAATCAATAGATATAGCAATTAAAATTGTAATAAGATTTAGTTTTCCTGTATATAAATGCTGAAAAATAAAAGTCCGTAAAAAAACGGACTTTTACTGTAATTATTTAACTTCAACTCTCCAACCGTAGGGATCTTCTCTCTTGCCCCACTGAATGCCTGTAAGTTCGTCATAAAGCTTCTGAGTGAGTTCGCCGATTCCGCCGTCACCGATTGTCATAACATCGTCAACATAACGAAGCTTACCGACCGGTGAGACAACAGCTGCTGTGCCAGTGCCCCATACTTCTTCGAGAGTGCCGTTCTTAGCTGCTTCAACAACTTCGTCAACAGAAATCTTTCTCTCTTCAACCTCATAACCCCAGGCTTTACATACATTGATGATTGAGTTACGTGTAATACCGGGAAGAATGCTGCCGTTAAGAGCAGGTGTTACAACCTTACCAGCAATCTTAAACATAATGTTCATTGCGCCAACTTCTTCAATGTACTTTCTTTCAACACCGTCGAGCCAGAGAACCTGAGAATAACCGCTGTCGTGAGCCTTAACCTGAGCAATAAGAGAAGCAGCATAGTTACCGCCTGTCTTAGCAAAGCCCATACCGCCTTTAACAGCACGAACGTATTCGTCTTCAATCCAGATACCTACGGGAGCAAGACCGCTTTCATAATAAGCACCTGAGGGAGAAAGAACTATAATGAACATATATGTCTTTGAAGGAGCAACACCGAGGAATTCGTCAGTTGCAATAACAAAAGGACGGATGTAGAGAGATGTGCCTTCATCTGCAGGAACCCAATCTCTGTCAATATCAACAACAGCCTTTACTGCGTCAACAAAAACATCTTCGGGAATCTCGGGAATGCAGAGTCTTTCGTTTGAAGCATTTGCTCTCTTGGCATTCATATCGGGACGGAAAAGATAAATCTTATCATCATCGCCACGGTATGCCTTTAAGCCTTCAAACATTTCCTGTCCATAATGGAAAACCATTGCGCTGGGGGCAAGTGAAATATTACCGTAAGGTTCGATTCTTGCGTCGTGCCATCCCTTACCCTCAGTGTAATTCATAATGAACATATGGTCAGTGAAAATATGACCGAAGCCGAGTTTTTCGCCTTTAGCGGGTTTTGCCTTAGGATTTGCAGTTTTTGTAATCTTGATATCCATTATAAATACCTCACAATCAATAATCGTAGCCTGTTTTAAGGGCCTTGAGATTTACTTCCATAAGATTTGCCTTCTTAGGAGGAACTACCTTCTTAAGAACGTCTTCTGTGCCGTCAAATGAGAAGCTGCCGCTTTCTTTGATAAGCTTACCCATAAGAATCATATTGGCAAGAGTTGAAAAGCCTTCATCGTTTGCCATTTTTGTTGCAGGAACAGTAAATACTGTTACATCATCTCTTTCGGGAACCTCTCCGATAAGAGTTGAGTCAATAATAATGATACCGCCTGAAATAACATCGTTCTCATATTTCTTAAGAGAAGGAAGGTTCATTGCAACAAGGCAATCGGGAGCCGTTACGATAGGTGAACCGATAGGCTCATCACTGATAATAACGCTGCAATTAGCGGTACCGCCACGCATTTCAGGACCATAGGAAGGAAGCCAGCTTACCTGCTTATCAGCAAGAAGACCTTTATATGCAAGGAACTTACCGGCAAAAAGGACACCCTGACCGCCAAAGCCTGCAATTAAAATCTGTGTTGTACTCATTTCATTCCCCTCCTTATTCAGCCTTGCTTTCAGCATCTCTGTCCTTATATACACCTAAGGGATAATAAGGAATCATTTTCTCGTCAATCCATTCCAGTGCCTTTTCAGGAGTCATTCCCCAGTTTGTAGGACAAGATGAAATAACCTCAACAAGAGAGAAGCCTTTTTTATCAATCTGATTCTGGAAAGCCTTTTTGATTGCTTTCTTTGCGTTTCTTACATTCTTAACGTTATTTACAGCTACTCTCTCAATGTAGCCTGCACCGTCAAGCTGAGAAAGCATTTCAGAAACTTTTACGGGGAAGCCGCAGTGGCTTGTATCTCTGCCGTAAGGAGATGTCTGAGTAACCTGACCGGGAAGAGATGTGGGAGCCATCTGACCGCCTGTCATACCGTAAATTGCATTGTTTACAAAGATGATTGTGATGTTTTCATTTCTTGCTGCGGCATGAACTGTTTCAGCCATACCGATTGAAGCAAGGTCACCGTCACCCTGATATGTAAATACAATGTGATTATCGGGATCAGATCTCTTAAGACCTGTAGCAACAGCAGGTGCTCTGCCGTGTGCAGCTTCAACCATATCGCAAGCGAAATAATTATAAGCAAGAACACTGCAGCCAACGGGAGCAACACCGATTGTTTTTCCTTCTATACCAAGCTCGTCAATAGCCTCAGCAACAAGACGGTGAATTATACCGTGTGTACAACCGGGACAATAGTGAAGAGGAACATCAAGAAGTGATTTGGGTTTATCAAATACTACCATTATTTTGTACCTCCTTTATAATTTGCTTTAATGAATTCGAGAACCTGCTCAGGTGAAGGAATCATACCGCCGACTCTGTTGCAGAGAAGAACGGGCTTCTTACATTCAGTTGCAAGCTTGACATCTTCAACCATCTGACCCATTGAAAGCTCAACAGAAATAAAGCAGTCAACCTTGTCAGCAGCCTTTTTGTAAACATCCTTCGGGAAGGGCCAGAGAGTGATGGGTCTGATAAGACCTACCTTGATACCTTCTTTTCTTGCGGCATTTATTGCATTCTTTGCAACTCTTGCTGCGATACCGAAAGCTGTTACGCAGATTTCAGCATCATCCATCATATATTCTTCGTACATAACTTCGTTTTCTTCAATGGTCTTATATCTTTCATATCTTTCGAAGTTAAGTCTTTCAAGCTCTTCGGGAACAAGAGCAAGTGAATTAATGATATTCTTCTCTCTCTCACATTTTGTTCCTGTTACAGCCCATGATTTATCGTATTCAGTAGTTTCAACCTCTTCAAGTGAAACGGGCTCCATCATCTGACCCATTGTACCGTCAGCAAGAATCATTGATGTCATTCTGTACTTTTCGGCAAGGTCAAAGCCTTTGATTGTAAGTGTTGCCATTTCCTGAACAGAAGAAGGAGCAAGGACAATCATTCTGAAGTCACCGTGTCCGCCGCCCTTAGTTGCCTGGAAATAGTCAGACTGTGAAGGCTGGATACCGCCGAGACCGGGGCCGCCTCTCTGAACGTTGACAACAAGCGAAGGAAGATCACTACCGGCAAGATATGAAAGACCTTCAGCCTTAAGAGAAATTCCCGGGCTTGAGGATGATGTCATAACTCTCTTACCTGTTGACGCAACACCGTAAACCATATTGATTGCGGCAACTTCACTTTCAGCCTGAAGGAAGCATCCGCCGATTTTAGGCATTTTCTTAGCCATATAAGCTGCAATTTCAGTCTGAGGAGTTATAGGATAACCGAAGTAATGGCGGGAGCCTGCAAGAATTGCAGCCTCAGCAATCGCTTCATTACCTTTCATAAGAACTTTATCTGCCATTTCAAACACCTCACTTTTCAACCTTGATTATGCAGTCAGGACACATTGTTGCACAGAAAGCACAACCGATGCATTTGCTTTCATCGGTCATTTCTGCCGGTGAATGTCCTTTTGCGTTAATCTTGTCTTTTGCAATAATAAGAATTTTTTTAGGGCAGGCAAGTACACACAAGCCACATCCCTTGCACATGTCTGTTTTAAACGTTACTTTAGGCATGTTCATACCTCCATTTAAAATAATTTGCTTTGTAATTTCAAGGGAAAAATATTCTTTTCCGTCTTTAATAAACTTTTATAAAGGCTATCTTTACAGGTCGTAAATAACAGCGGTAAAGAACTGAGCCTGCAAAGCTCCTCAGCTTTTCCGAATGTAGAAACAATATCCTCAGCAGTAGTGATTTCACCGAGATTTGAGTTGTTGACAATTCCCGTAAATTTAACTGAAGAAGCAGCTTCAATTTCTTTCATAACATCAAATGCCTCTTCAGCATTCCTTGTGAGCGGTCGGTAGAAATTAGCCACAAAAATCATTTCATAGTTATTTTCTTCATTGATGAACGGAGCAAATCTTCCGAGAGCTATCGCACCCGCATCATCGCCGCCGATATCCATAACTGCGTGATATCTCTTATCGTTAACTGCACGATACATTTCTTTCGGGAGAGACGGGATATCAAGATTTGTATTGGCAAAGTCCGAACAAACAAGTTCAATACCCTTTTCCATCAGTTCTTTTTCGCTGTCCTTAGTCCTGAAATAAGGATTTACAATATCCAAATCAGCAATAAGAACAGGGTATCCCTTCTCTTTTAAATGTACTGCATAATTAACGGCAATATTTGTTTTTCCGCTTCCGTAATGACCTGCAAAAAGAGTAATTCTTTTCTGTGTCATATCCGATTCCTTACATTATAAAATAATCTTAATTAAATTTCAATATATTTCAGAAGAATTAAAGCTTATTTCTCTGAATTTTACCACTGATAGTCTTGGGAAGCTCATCACGGAATACAACGATTCTCGGATACTTATAAGGAGCAGTATTTTTCTTAACGTAATTCTGAATTTCCTTCTTGAGCTCTTCAGTAGGCTCGGTGCCCTTAGTAAGAACAACACTTGCCTTAACAACCTGACCTCTTATTTCATCGGGAGCAGCAGAAACACCGCACTCAAGAACATAAGGAAGCTCCATAATAACATTTTCGATTTCAAAGGGTCCGATTCTGTAGCCTGATGACTTGATAACGTCATCAATACGGCTGACATACCAGTAGTATCCGTCTTCGTCACGCCATGCAGTATCGCGGGTGTGATATAGGCCATCGTGCCACACTTCTGCGGTATTCTCTTCATCATTATAATAGCCCTTGAACAATCCGCAAGGAACCTTTTTATCGGTTCTGATGCAGATTTCACCTGTCTCACCGTCAGGACATTCATTACCGTCGGCATCAACAATAACAACATCATAACTAGGAATAGGCTTGCCCATCGCACCGGGCTTAGGAGTTGTACCGACAAGATTACCGATCGTGAGAGTAGTCTCAGTCTGACCGAAGCCTTCCATAATTACAAGACCTGTTGCTTTTTCAAACTGATAGAATACTTCAGGATTCAATGCCTCACCGGCTGTAGTTGCATATCTGATTGAAGAAAGGTCATATTTTGAAAGGTCTTCCTTTATAAGCATTCTGTACATTGTGGGTGGAGCACAGAAGGTTGTAATATGATACTTTGCAAACATAGGAAGAATATCTGATGCGTCAAATCTGTCAAAGTCATAAGTAAATACTGCGCCTTCGCACATCCACTGACCGTAAAACTTACCCCACATTGCTTTGCCCCAACCTGTGTCGGAGATTGTAAGATGAAGGTCGTTGGGCATAATTGAGTGCCAATACTTAGCTGTGATAAAATGACCGAGAGCATACTTATATGAATGAGCAGCAATTTTCGGATAACCTGTTGTACCCGATGTGAAGAACATAAGCATTGTATCATCACCGCAAGGGGCATCCTCAGTACGCTGATAGATACTCCTGAAACGCTTATATTCTGTATCGAAATTATTCCAGCCTTCTCTGTCAGCACCAACAATAATTTTATGCTGAAGGTTACCATAGGTTGCTGCTGCTTTTTCAACCTGCTCAGCAGTCTGACCGTCAGCAGTACAAAGAATAGCAGTTACACCTGCAGCCTTGAATCTGTATTCAAAATCATGTTCAACAAGCTGATTGGTAGCAGGAATAATTACAGCTCCGATTTTATGAAGAGCAAGTGCAGTTATCCAGAACTGATAGTGACGCTTAAGAACAAGCATAACTCTGTCGCCTCTCTTGATACCAAGGCTCAATAAATAGTTGGCCGCTCTTGCAGATTCTTTCTTCATATCGTTATAGGTAAATCTTCTCTCTGTTTTATCGGAGGAGATATGAAGCATTGCCAGCTTATCGGGATACTTGTCGGCAACTGCATCAACAACATCAAATGCAAAGTTAAATTTGTCCTCATTTTTATAGTCAAGCTTCATTAAAACTCCGTTTTCATCTTCTTTAGTTTCAATAAAGTTCTTGACAACAAGCTCGTGTGATACCTTTGTAGATTTTACGGCCTCAACAGTTTCAGCTTCAACCACTGAATCCTCACCTGCAACAACTACTGCAAGGAATGTGCAGTCTTCACCGTCAACGGCAATCATACCGTGGGGTGTAGAACTCTTATAATAAATACTGTCGCCTTCTCCAAGGATTTCAGTATGATTTCCGACTCTCACCTTGAGCTTACCTGAGAGAATATAGTCAAATTCCTGACCGCTGTGAGTTGTTGTGCTAACAGGCAGATTCTGAAGCTCTTCTTTATATTCATACTTTGCAAGATAAGGCTCAGCAAGCTTATTTCTGAAAAGAAGAGCAAGGTGATTGATTTCAATACCGTCTTCCTTGGATGTAATTTTACCCTGACCTTTTCTTGTTACCGTATATGAAGAAAGATTACTGCTTCTTCCTTCGAGAAGGTCAGTTTTTCCTATACCGAAAACCTTTGCGCACTTATGTATAAAAGAGAAAGGAAAATCTGCTGCACCCTGTTCGTAAGCGCAGTAATCTTCGGTACTGATATCTACCTTTGCTGCCATCTCCTCCTGAGAATAACCTGCTATTTCGCGCATCTCCTTAATTCGAAATGCAACCTCTTTAAGCTCGTTGTTCATTTTATTAAGTTCCATACGCCATCCTCCTTGAATAATAAAATAAAAACTCGTCTCAAAGTAAAACTTTGAGACGAGTAAAAAACTAAATAATACCCGCGGTACCACTCAAATTGCGAAATAAATCGCCACCTTCAAGCTCTGACAAGCTCTATGCACTGACGTAGCATTCACGTGAAGAACTACTCGTATATCTTTCGCCCTTCCAGCTCGGAAGTGATGGGATTCGAAATTTAACATTACTGACTTTCCAGCACCGTCAGCTCTCTGTAAATGCTCAGTTTCATCCGTCTTCGTCATAGCCTTTTATTCAATTTTAGAAGATTTTAACACTTTAAAACACCTTTGTCAATAGAATTATTGAAAAAACTTTCGCTCAATATATATTTTTTTCATCTAATCCAAAAAGCTTAATTGCGTTCTCACAGAAAATCTTTCTCTGTTCCTCCTCAGTAAGATTCATTGCTCTGAATCTTTCAAGCTCACTCTCATAAGACCACATAGGAAAGTCGGTTGCAAACAAAACCTTATCTGCGCCGTAAAGCCGTACAATTTCTCTTGCATTTTCAGCAGACAGCCAATCAAAAGATGAAGAACAGTCAACATAAAAATTATCGTATTTATGAAGCTTTTCTGCCGCCTCATTCCAGACAGACCATCCACCAAAATGTGCGCCGATTACAGTTAAATCGGGATACGTTTCAAGAACAGGAATCAGTCTGTCAGGATTTGAAAAATCATATCTGTTGTCACCTGTATGAAGTAGTACAGGCAGCTCTCCCCTGCAAAGCTCATAAATTTTATGACACTTTTCATCATCAATTCTGAATTTCTGAAAATCGGGATGAAGCTTAACGCCTTTAAGCCCTAACTCTTTGATATGAGCTATGTCTTCTTCAATATTTTCGGAATCGGGATGAAGAGAGCCAAGACCGGTCATAAGACCGTTACTTTTTTTTACAGTTTCAGCAATAAAGCTGTTGATAGACTGTACCTGCTTAGGTGTTGTGGCAACAGAAAAGATAATATAATGCTTAACTCCGTTTTTACTGCCCATTTCAACAAGGGTTGAATATCTTCCGTCATAGCTCATATGAAGGTCATAGAAATCACGGATGCTTGCAACAGCTTTATCGGCAATTTTATCGGGATAAACGTGGCAGTGAGAGTCGATAATAGGATAATTCATCGTTTCACTTCCACTTCTTATGCCGTTTCAACAGAATTAGCCTTCTGAAGACCGTATTTTTCAATAGCAGTTTCTCTCATCTTATACTTAAGAACCTTACCTGCAACGTTCATGGGGAAGCCGTCAACAAAGTCAACATACTTAGGAACCTTATGCTTAGCCATATGGTCTCTGATGTACTGCTTCATTTCGTCTTCAGTCATTGATTCACCCTCTTTAAGAACAATCCAGGCAGCAATTTCTTCACCGTACTGTTCATCAGGAACACCGATAACCTGAACATCCTTTACTTTATCGTGGGTATAGATAAATTCTTCAATTTCTTTAGGATAAATATTTTCACCGCCACGGATAATCATATCCTTAAGTCTGCCGGTAATCTTATAGTTACCGTCTTCAGTCTTACATGCAAGGTCACCCGTATGAAGCCAGCCGTCCTTGTCAATTGCACTTGCAGTAGCCTTAGGCATCTTGTAATAGCCCTTCATAATGTTATAACCGCGTGCAACAAACTCGCCTGTCTGACCGATAGGTAAATCTTCTCCCGTTTCGGGATCAACAATCTTGCATTCGATTTCGGGAAGCGCACGTCCGACAGTGCTTACACGAACCTCAAGTGAGTCATCGGTTGAACTCATTGTACAACCGGGTGAAGCTTCGGTCTGTCCGTAAACGATGGTAATTTCATCCATGTGCATCTTCTCAACAACATCCTTCATAACAGAGATAGGACAAGGTGAGCCTGCCATAATACCCGTTCTCATATAAGAGAAATCAGTTTTTATAAAGTCGGGATGCTCAAGAAGTGCAATAAACATTGTCGGAACACCGTGGAAACAGGTAATCTTTTCCTGATTGATACAGGCAAGAGAAGGCTTCGGTGTGAAATAAGGAATAGGTGAAAGTGTAACTCCGTGGGTCATAGAAGCTGTCATAGAAAGAACCATACCGAAGCAGTGGAACATAGGCACCTGAATCATCATTCTGTCAGCAGTTGAAAGATCCATTCTGTCGCCGATGCACTTACCGTTATTGACAACATTGTAGTGTGTAAGCATTACACCTTTCGGGAATCCGGTCGTACCTGATGTGTACTGCATGTTACATACATCATCAGGATCAACAGTTGCAGCGATTCTGTAGACCTCTTCGAGAGGTACATTTTCGCTTCTTGCAATTGCATCCTCCCAGGTAAGACAGCCTTTTTTCTTAAAGCCGACTGTAATAATATTTCTGAGGAAAGGCAGTCTCTTGCTGTGTAAGGGCTGACCTTCCTTAAGGTTATTGATTTCGGGACAGAGCTCACCGATAATATCTGCATAATGAGAATCACGGTAACCCTCAACAAGAATGAGGGTATGAGTATCTGACTGCTTAAGAAGATATTCAGCCTCATGAATCTTATAAGCGGTGTTCATTGTAACAAGAACTGCACCAATCTTTGTAGCCGCCCAGAATGCAATGTACCACTGAGGGATATTTGTTGCCCATACAGCAACATGTGATCCGGGCTTTACGCCTAAAGCAAGAAAAGCACGACAGCATTCATCAACATCATCTCTGAACTGAGCATAGGTTCTTGTATAATCAAGAGTTGTATACTTAAATGCATACTGGTCAGGGAATTCTTCAACCATTGCATCAAGAACCTGAGAGAAAGTCTTCTTTATAAGAGCTTCTTTTTTCCAGATAAAATGACCGGTATTGCGTTTATTTGAATAGAGATGACTCTTTTTTCTTGAAGGAGACTGGAACTGCTGCATATACTGAGCAAAATGTGCATAAATAACATCAATTTCCTGTAAATCCTCCATCCAGTCCGGGTTCCATTCAAGCGAAATAAAGCCGTCATAGTTTACTGATGCGAGAGCATTAATCATAACATCAGTGGGCATTTCACCTTCACCCATAAGACAGTATTCACGTACGCCGTCAACTACAGCTGAATCCTTGATGTGAACGTGCTTTATGTATGCGCCAAGGTTAGTGATAGTCTTTTCGGGATCCTCCCCTTCTTCACAATAAGTGTGATACATATCCCAAAGTGCTGCAACTGAATCGCAAGCAAACTCAATAAGAATATCACGAAGTGCCGCCGTATTTTTGAACATACCAGTTGTTTCTATAAGAATAGTTATATTCTTTTCGCAAGCAAAGTCAGTTAATTCTGAAAGGCAGGAAAGAACATTTTCTTTTGCATTTTCGCTTTCTCCTGAAGCGTAGACTCTTACATAAGGTGAACGGATTGATGCAGCAAATTCAATATATTCCTTTATGTGTTTTCTGTTCTCTTCAATATCTGCACCCGAAACATCAACACTGATATCAACGCAAGGAATACAGATACCCTTATCATTAAGTGCACGTACTGTAGCTGCTGAATTATATTTATGGAAAGGACCTTCCTTAGAATAAAGCTCTGAACCGATTATGTTATGAAGCTCAATACCTTTAAAGCCGTTTTCATCAGCAAGAGCTACAAAATCCTGCCATGTGTAACCTTTCCAACCGTTTATTGAAAAAGAAAGCTTGTTCATAAATTATGCCTCCTCATAAACAATTTTGTTAAGAGCATTAAGGTATGCTCTTATACTTGCACCGATAATATCGGTTGAAATACCCTTACCTGAGTAAAGTCTGCCGTTTGAACGAAGCTTGATAAGAGCTGATCCCATAGCCTCTCTGCCCTCTGTAACAGCCTGAATCTGAAAATCGTCAAGCTCATAGTGGTGGCCGACAATCTGTTCAATTGCAAGGAAGGATGCATCAATAGGACCGTCACCTCTTGAAAGTCCGACAACCTTCTCACCGTTCTTAAGAAGAGAAATATTTGCTGTTGCGGAAATGACGTTACCGCTGTTAATAACATAACTGTCAATTACATAGGTTGCGGGCACCTGAAGCGCAGCTGAAGCAACAATAGCATCAAGCTCTTTAGCACCGACGGTTTTCTTGCCGCTGATACGCTTGAACTCTTCAAACACCTTTGAAATATCTTCCTGTGAAAGATCGTAACCGAGCATTTTTACTGCCTTTGAAACCTCAGTAATATCATCATGCTCATTGAGAACAAAATCTTCAGCATAGAAGCCTGCAACACTGTCATAAAGAGAGGCTTTGGTATTCTTTGAGTCAATAATCCAGGCTATCTGATTTGAAATTCTCTGAAGCTCTGTTACCTTAATACCTGTTTCACAGCCTAATTCATCACCGTGAATTCTTAATACACTGCAAAGTGAATCAAGAGAAGCAGCATCAAAGTGGTCAATAACCGAAGCCTTTACTTCGCTTACACCTGATTTAATTGCAGTTACAGAGCAGGCACAAGCCATACCGAGCGTGTCAATACATTTGATACCGAAATTAACCTCATCACTGTCAGAAACACTTGCCTTCACATCATCAACAAAAACTCCGATTTCATCAGCAAGCATTGTGCCGGCTGTATCACTGAGAGTTACAGTTGTTGCACCTGCTGAAATAGCGGTGCTGATTGCATTTGATAAGAATTCGGGCTCGCTTCTTGTAGCATCTTCAGCAACAAATTCAACATCATTACAATAATCTCTCGCCTTTTTGACGAGCTTTTCAATAAGCTCAAGAACTTTAGGCGGCTTCTTGCCGCAAACATATTCCATCTGAACAGTTGATGTAGGAACAACAACCTGAATTCTTGCTTTATTTGCCTGCTTAAGTGCATCGGCAACTCTTTCAACATCTTCCTCAGCGAGGTTTACAGGCACAGTAATAATACTGTTTTTCACGCAGGAAGCAATAGATTTTATAAGAAGGACATCAGACTTTTCCTTTTTAATAGCAGGCAATTCAATTACCGTAACATTAATTTTATCAAGTAGCTTTGCAATTTCGATTTTTTCTCTGAAAGACAGAGAATTGTCGCTAACCTTTGCAGCTTCTTTCAATGTTACATCTGCGATTGTCAATCTTTCCATAAGTAAGACTCCTTTAAATTAATTTATCACAATCAATAAAAAAGCCCTTGAAATTACATCGTAACTTCAAGGGCGAATCAGATCCGCGGTACCACCTTGTTTACTGCTGTAAGCAGTCACTCTTCAAAACTCAGACAAGTTTTTAGCCATGATAACGGGGCATCCGTGACCGCCTACACAACTCACTTGAGCCTTCAACAGTCCTGCTCAGAAACGAGACTGAATTATCTGCATCTACTGATTCGCACCAACCATCAGCTCTCTGAAAGCATGTTAAGATAACTCATAATTTCTTCAACGCATTTGTGATATTGGAACAGATTATAGCACTTTAAAGTGCCTTTGTCAATAGTTTTTTACGAAAAAAATGGCTGCAGAAAAGCAGCCATCTGAGTTTTTATTTTGTACCGAAAATTCTGTCGCCGGCATCACCGAGTCCCGGAACAATATAACCTTTTTCGTTAAGCTTCTCATCAAGCGAAGCACAGTAAATATGCACATCAGGATGAGCCTTAGTAAAAGCTTCAATACCTTCAGGTGCTGCAATTACACACATAAACTTAATAGAACGGGGATTTCTCTGCTTGATAAGAGAAACAGCGTCAATACCGGAGCCGCCTGTTGCAAGCATCGGGTCAACAACAATAACATCTCTTTCACCGATATCCTTGGGCAGCTTGCAGTAATACTCAACGGGAGTAAGAGTTTCTTCATCACGGTAAAGACCGATATGACCGATTCTTGCTGAAGGAACAAGTGTACTGATGCCTTCAACCATACCAAGACCCGCTCTGAGAATAGGAACAATAGCAAGCTTCTTACCGCTGATGTGCTTTGCTGTCATCTTGCAGATAGGTGTTTCGACCTCAACATCTTCAAGAGGTAAATCTCTTGTGGCTTCATATCCCATAAGCATAGCAATTTCTGAAACAAGAGCTCTGAAATCCTTGGAGCTTGTTTCAACGCTTCTAAGAATAGAAAGCTTGTGCTGAATTAAGGGGTGGTCAAAAATTGTAACGTTATTATACATCGTAATTTCCTCTCTTTTCAACTATTTTCTAAGTAATATTATACACCTTATAAACAATAAATCAAGGGCTGAACAAAATATTATTATACACAGAGAAAATTATTTTATATCGTTTACAGTTTAAAAATAATATACATTATGATATTTTCAGAATGAAAATTTTTCCTTGACTATTCGATACCTTTATGTTAGAATATGCAAGCTTGAAATATTCAATATACGCGGGTATGGTGGAATTGGCAGTTTTGAGCCGAGCGCCGCCGGTGGCGGATTAAGCGAGAGCGAAAAAGGCGCAGCGGTCAAAATTCTTCGGCGCTCCAAGCCGATAAAGAATTTTGGGTACCGCAAGTGTTACGCATTGCGTGTCTGCCAAAACTTTTACTTCAAACTCATATTGGCAATACTTCCCCAAAAATTAAATATACGCGGGTATGGTGGAATTGGCAGACACGCAAGATTTAGGTTCTTGTGCCAACAGGCATGCAGGTTCGACCCCTGTTACCCGCACCAGTAGTCTCTTATTCCGTAAGGATAATGAGGCTACTTTTTTATAATAAAAAAGAATCGATTATAAACCGATTCCTTTACATATGTATCAGTCAAAAACACTGTCAAAAATCTTTCTGCCCTCTTCACCGTAAAGCTCCTCAAGCTCTCTGTCTACATCCAAAATAAACTCTACTTTTTGCTTAGGAGAGAGCAGTCTGAATCTCATTAACATCATCATTTCATCTTTAGGCAGCTTCTTCAGTTCAACATTAACCTCATTAATGTCCATATGTTTTTACCTCTTTTTACTTATAATAAATCCCGCCGTGCCGGAAATGATGTGTATAACCTGCTCAAAAGCAGGGTGGTGATAGCGAGTCAGGTTCACGCTCCCTTCGTCCGCAAAAATGCGGGAGGTCTGCAATCCGCTGACAAAGCATCTCTCCGTTTAATAACGTGTTGGGTTATAACGATCATAATTATCGAACAAAGCAGGATATTATTATTCTATTCAGTTTTTCTGAAATTATTCAGCAGAATCTTCTGCCTCATATTTTTCGATGAGTCTGTCCTCAATGATATTTCCGATTTCGTTGAATTCCTTTTCATCCTCGATCTGAATGAGGTAAGTTTCTCCGTCTTCCTCAATTACCTTGAGAATAAGAACCTCGCCGTCATCGTTGAGAAGTTCGGTTTCATCTTCATAAACAGGAAGAAGTGCTACATACCTGTTGCCTTCTTCAGTTTCGACTCTGTCGATTTCTTCAAATAAATGCTCGACACCGTCATCGTCAACAACGGTCACTATATCTTCTTCGTATATTTCAAGTTCGTCACTCATAACTACACCTCATATCTTAGTTTTTATAGTTTTATTTTAATATTTTCTGTGCAGATTGTCAATATAATTGCACTTAAATTTTATGACAAATAAAACCGTTTGCCGTTAAATGCCATATTTCATCGAAGCCGCATTTTTTACAGTAGCTTACAGCTTTGTCGAAAGCAAAGTCAAGAGCTTCAGTACAGTGTGCATCGCTTGAAACAGTTATACGGCCTCCCCTTTTCCTGATTCTTTTCAGAATAAACTCCGCAGGATACGGCCTTTCATTGCCGCAGCGGAACATTGCTCCCGTGTTTACCTCAAAAACTACTTCGGGCTTTTCATCAATGATTCTGTCAATGCTTTTCAGTGCAGCTATCTGATATTCTTCATTATTTTCATCAAAAAGATGACTCGCCTCATTGAACTTGGTAATAAGGTCAAAGTGTCCGACTACATCTGTTTTTTCTTTGGTTACAAAATCGGCTACATTTTCAAAATATTCTTCAGCAAGTTTATTCCAGTTGCCTGCGTATTCTTTTTCGGCACATAAACTAAGCTCTTCGGCTGTATAGTCGATAGAATAGATTTTTCCGCCCTTATGAATCTGATGAACGGAACTGATTATATAATCGAAATTATAATCTTTTTTAAGCTCAAAATCAGGATCAAGCTCAATACCGCAAAGAATCTGAATCTTATCTTTATATTTTTCTTTGAGAGCTGTTATCTCATTATAGTAAAGTTCAAGATTTTTATGAGACATTGCCCAACCGCTTTCAAAATTCATAGGCGCATGTCCGGAAAATCCTAAAACAGAAAATCCCGAAGAAATGGCCGCTTTCACCATCTCTTCTGCTGTATTTTTACCGTCACAGTAATTCGTATGTGTGTGACAGTTTGACTTTATAGCATTCATCTTTTCACCTTCAATTAACAATCCCTGCAAAAAAGCAGGGATTGAAATATTATGACTTGTTAGGTGTTCTCTTCCACTTTTTAAGCTGCTTTTTATGATTCTTCTTTTCTTTACGGCTCATTGTGTAATCAAACTTTCTTCCGCTCACTCTATCATAAAGAGCAGAAGCAAGCTTAACCTCCTTGCCGTCATTGGTCTGTGCTGCAGAAAGGATTATGAGTCCGTTATCATCGGGAAGAGTTACAACTGTACCGTTTGAGGTATCAATCTCATACATAAAGAAGTAGAGCTGGGAAGCAACGTTGTCGCCCTCGGGGGAATGAGTATGAGTACACTCCCATGCAAGCTTATCAGTCTTGATGTTAGCAACCTCAGCAAGATTATAAAGATCCCACTTGCCGATTCTTTCATTTACAGACTGAACCTTAACAGGAACCTCTTCACCGTCAACCTTGAAGGTATATGTCTTGTCACCGTAAAGGCTTGCACCTACAAAGTAAAGCTTTTTACCGTAAACATTGATTTCCTGGCCCTGAGAAATAAGAGCGTTATTGCCCTCACCCCAGATGTCGCCTGTTTCAAACTTAACACCGCCGCATTCAATCGTCTTGGGGAAAAGTTCACCGGGAAGCGAAACATTGATTGTAGGAATTGAAGCTGTATCACGGTTATGGTTAAAGGTTACAACATCAATATTATAAGGAAGCTCAACGGGAGTTACCGTTGTCTTATCGGCAACTTTACTGTTTACAAGAGTAAGAGCAAAGGTCTTGACCTCATAAGGCTCAATATCAAATACAAGCTTTCCGTTTTCAACAGTTGCAGTATCTTTATCCTCTTCCATACCGTTAACCTCTCTTGCAGAAGCAACGCCCTTACCAAGAGTAAATTCAACAGCCTTTGCACTCTTATTTGCACCCTCGTTAAATCTAACAATGATTTCATCGCCGTTTTCAGCCTTCTTGATTGCACGGACAATAACGTCGCTGTTGCTGATAGAACCGAATGAATATTCACTGCCGAGAGCACCGCTATGGTTATCGGTAACAAACACTGTGAGAGGCTGATTAAAGAAGCGTGCATAAAGCTGAGTGCCGTTATCGAATCCGCCTGAATGTGAATAGATAGCATAACCGTATCGGTTAAGGCCGAAATCAAGCATACCCTGAACACTGTCCATACGGTAGTAATTCTTCGGTGAATGAACAACAGTAAGTCTGAGAGTCTTTTCATCCTTCATAATCCAGCCGTATTTCGAATCACTGAAAATCGAAACGCCGTATACACCGGATTTATCGGTAAGGTCAGCCCATCTCTGAGCAGGAACCTCATAAAGTCTCTTGTTGGCCTTTTCTCTTTCAATTACGCCGAGTCCAAGGTCGAAGGCGACCTTTTTGTTTTCAGCCTTAAAATAGAAGCCGTTGTGAAGAGCGCGTCTGAACTCTCTCCATTCAACCTCATTACGAACAGTTACCCACGGACAACCGGCAGAAACTGAAACAAAATATGTAAATGTTGATTTTGATACCTTCTGAACCACTTTAAGAGTAACTCTTACGGGGCCTTTTTCCTCAACAGTGCACTTACCGTTTCCTGCAAACTCCCAGGGATACTTATTGATTTCTTTATATCTTAATTCCCAGGCGGCATACTCACCTGCGCCCTTATATTTGTTAAGCTCAAATCTGATAGGCTTCTTAAGAAGCTCAATATCGTTAAGGGTTTTATCAATAACAGAACTGATATCACCGTCAGAATTAACTGTGACAATATATTTAAAGTTCTCAATTGAATGACTCGAAACTCTGAGGCCGGTGTTTATCTGACAAGGAACATCACTGTACTGAATGTCAAGAACCTTATAACCGAGAGCAGGTACATAAGCGGCAACAGTAACGCTCATCTTGTCATCCTTGATAAAGTTAACCTGAGCAGGTACCTCTCTGCCGTTTTCTTCAAAAACTCTTATGAATTTTTTATCTTCATCAGCAGGAATAACAAGGTCAACATCACCGAGTCTGCCGTGCTCAACTGTATTATTAAGCACTATGGCAATTCCCTTCGTCCAGGAAGTGTCGAGATTTTTTATAACCTCAGCGGCTGCGCCCTCATAAGCATTAGTAAGCTGATTAGAGCTTAAAATGTAATCATTCCAGGAACGCTGATAAACTCTTTCAACAGATGTACCCGTAATGTCATCGTGGAATGTATGAGCAATTGTTCTCTTCCATCCCTTATCTATTTCGGTACGGGGATATTCTGCACCGGTGAGAGCTTCTGCTGCTATAGCAGTTCTTTCAGCCATATCTGCAATTTCTTCATTACGGCGGTTACATCTCTTACTGAATGCTCTTGAAATATATGAGCCTACACCGTGGTCAGTCATAAGAAGCTCGTTATTCCAAGTGGGAAGCTTGGCGAGTTCTTCTTCTGAAAGAGAAGAAATATCATCGAAAAACTCTGTGGGTGAAGAAGAAAGAACTTTAATCTCGTTGCTGTCATTTTCCTTAATCTCAGCGCAGACATTCTTTACAGATTCTTCTTTAGGTGCACCGCCGACGTCACCTACACCATGATAACCGAAGGTAACAGGTAAATCATATTTTTTGATATTATCCTCAAGCTTGCTTGTCATAGAGTGATTTGTTCTTACCTTCTTGAAGGTTGTACAATATGACTTGGCATTAATTGAAGCAAGAGCATACTTGCCGTTTACACCGTACCAACGGCCGATATCAAAGGGAATACCGTAAGCACTGCCCCATGAAAGCTTCTGAGTGGAGAAGCCTTTGATGCCTGCGTGCTCAATAATTGAAGGTAAAGCCCAACCGAAGCCGAAGCAGTCGGGAAGGTAGATATCATTACTCTTCTTGCCGAATTTCTTTTCAAAGTACTTGTTACCGTAAAGGATATTTCTGAAAAGGCTTTCAGGTGAAGGAACGTTGACATCTCCGTTTTCATAGCTGCTGCCTGTAACATTCCATCTGCCTTCATCAATATACTTTCTGAGCTGTTCAAACTTTTCGGGATAGTATTCCTCCATAAGCTCGTATCTGTATGAGCCTTCAAAGTTGAAGCGGTAATCGGGATACTTCTCAAAATGCTTAAAGTTTTCATCAAGAGTTGCGGGAATGCAGACCTTGATAACATGTTCAAAGTCCCAGTTCCATACTGTATCAAGATGAGCAGTGGCAATGGTATAAATTTTCTTTTCCTTGTTCATAATGCACCTCTTTATTCAGAGTTATTTTTATGCGCCATCGACGCTGAATTCCTGAATTATTTTCTTCCTGTTGCAAAGATGTAACCGTTTCCCGCTGTAAAAATAACAGCAAGAACTATATTAACGATACCCAGCGTTTCATATACCGTATCATTAAGCGGAGACACAAAGCCCATATCTGCCTGTATGAAAAGCAAAGCGGCAGAAATGCAGGTAATTACGAGTAATAAAACCGCAGAAACAATGAAAATAACTAACTGCACAACAGAATTTTTAACAAGCGCCTTATCAGTAAGACCGCCTACAAGATATGTAACAAAAGCTGCCAGAGCACATACGGGTGATAAGCCAAGAACAATAAGTGCGGTTTTAGCTGAATGATCTATGCTTGATGCGAAATCTGAAGCGGGAATAAAATTATAAATAAACACACTAATAACAGTCAATACAAAAGCCGCTATAGCTGTAATTATATATGCTGTTCCACAGTTTTTCTTAACGTTTGTCTTTCCTTCGCTCATATTTTTTCCTCCTGTTAATCACATTATAATTCATTTTATTTTATCAT
>JAZPYL010000086.1:0-17143 GCA_045544175.1 Acutalibacteraceae bacterium
ATAATATCCTTAAAAGCATTTTACCACGATTCTGTCTGAATAAAGGCAAGTATTTTTTCATCACCAATTTTCGCTTTTCTTATTTTTATATTCATTTTCAATCCCCATATACATAAGTCATAGCATCGCCATCTTCGTGGGTGCTTTTATATTTAAACCCTGCTTTTGAAAATGCTTTTTGTGAAGCATTGTTACTTGGGAAAATAATTGCTTCAGCTTTTTGTATATTAACCCCGATTATATCTTTTCCGTTTTCTAAAAGCTCTTTGAGCATTTTTGAGCCTTTACCTTTACCACGCATTTTAGGTGCAACTACGGTTTCCATAATTGTAATATTACCTTCGTACAAACTAAGCGCTATTATAGCAAAAGGTTTATCATCTTCAAAAACTACTTTACACCAATAATTCTCACCAACAATAACTCCTTCTTCATTTGCCCAATACTCGTAAAAATCACGCCAGCCATCATCCATACCAGTCATTTTTACAGCTTTTCTATCGAGCCATTTTTCAACATACCCCATTGTTTCAGGGGCATAATCTTTCCAAGCATAATTCATTTTAACCCACCCTTTTCTGGCTACAAATATTTCTGCATAAAGATTTTATTCTGATATGTTCCGTTTTTTAATTTATAAGCATCTGGAATTTTAGCAACTGTTTCAAAACCAAATTTTTCATATAGTGCTCTGCCACGCTCATTTTCTTCAACAACAGTCAATTCAAGTATTTCTGTTCCTTTATGCTCTTCTGATAATTTTATAAGTTCTTTAAACATTGCAGAACCAATACCAATATTCCAATATTTTTTAATAATAGCAATACCGATTCCTGCTCTGTGATGTGTTTTGCCATCATTAAAAAATGTAATATCACAGCTACCTACAACAACGCCATCAATATAACACGCTATTACAAGTTCATTTTCTGATTCACGTTTATTGCGAATCCATTTAGCCTCATCTTCGACCGTCATATCATTCTTATCTTCAGCATCTCTCATTAAAAACGGCGTTTCGCCACACGATGTTTTAATGCAATTAAGTAACATTTCTGCATCTTTTGTTTCTGGTGTTTTTAAAATTGCTTCAACACCATTTTTCAATATAGCTTTCTTTTCTTCAAATATCATTTTATCGCCTTATTTTCTCTAAATATTCATCCGCTTCTTTTCGTGATTTAAAAACCATAATTTGTTTTTCATTTTTGTATTTTTCAAGTAGGTTATATATTTTTGGTAAAGAGTTTTCTTTAAACTCTTTAATAAATCCAGAAAACTCAGGGTCTAATTCTGTTTCAAGCCAAGGTAAATCATATCTGCCTTTACCAATACGCTCGGTAGCACCCTGCAAACAAACCTCTGTTGGCAAGTCAAAAAGAAAAACCGTGTCGCATTCTTTTAAACGCATTTCAATTGTTCTGTTATAATTCCCGTCAATTATCCATTCCGATAAAGCAAATATCTCTTTTATTCGCTCGTCAAATTCTTCTCTTGAAATATGTGTTTTGTCGGGCTTATGCCATATAGCATCAAGATAATAGAGGGGTAATCCCGTGCACTTATTAAGCTTTTCCGCAAAGGTTGTTTTACCCGAACCCGGACAGCCTATTACAATAACTTTTTTCATTTGACTTTCTCTCATAATAATAGACTATCGATCTTGTCTAACTCAGCGCAGTTTTCGTTAACTAAGGTCAAAAGAGTTTTAAAAAATTTCTCGTCAATATTTCTTTGTTCATCAGCAATTTTCTTTGCGGTCTCAGTAAAAAATCTGTCATAATTTTTTGCAAGGAATCTTACATAATATCTTACAAAAGTGTCTGTTTCACAGGCTTCATCAGTATCCATTTTTCCGTTTTTGATAATATACATCGGATGATTGTAGTTTCCGATACCAATAAGGCTTCTTGCAATTCCCATTATTCCGATTGCATCGAGCTTATCAGCATCATACAGAATTTTTGCTTCGAGAGTAGCTTGTTTTCCGTAGCTTTCATTATTATGAGTTCGTATGGCATCACAAACGGATTTGATTTTCTCTTGAGGAAAATCTATTGATTTCAAAAATTCTTCTGCCATTTCAGCTCCGATTTCATTGTGTTTTTTCTTTTTGCCGTTTCTGCCGATATCGTGAAGTAATGCAGCAGCGAGAAGAATATCATAATCGACAACAGTTTCATTTTCAGCAATTTTTATGCAATTACCTAAAACTCTGTAAATATGTTCTCTGTCATGGGCTGTTTCCTTAACACAAGATTTCATATAGTCTTCTATTTCGTTGTACAGTTCTTTTTTCATTGTTTTACCCTCACAAATATTTCTGCATATAAACAAGATTCAGATAACTGCCGTCCCTTAGTTTACAAGCCTTAGGTGTTATACACACTTCCCTAAAGCCGAATTTTTCATAAAGAGCTTTTCCTCTGTCATTACCTTGCATGTATTCAAGCTCGACGATTTCAGTTTTTTCCTGTTTCTCTGCTGCCGCAATAAGCTCTTTAAACATAGCGGAGCCGATACCTAAACCCCAGTATTTTTCACGGATTGCAATGCCTATTACAGCACGGTGAAATGTTTTACTGCCCGTTTGAAAGCTGATATCACAGTTACCTATAATCTCACCGTCAATATAGCAGGCGATTATTAAATTGTTTTCAGAATCACGGTTATTCTGAATCCATTTTGCTTCGTCTTCAGCTGTTGTTGTCTCCCAATCTTCTTTATATCGGGCAAGGAAATTTGTCTCGCCACATATTGTTTTAATGCAATCAAGCAGTTTTTCTGCATCGCTGATTTCAGGTGTTTTTAATAGGGCAGTCACACCGTTTTTTAAGACTATTTTCTTTTCTTCAAGTATCATTGGGATACCTCCCTTAAATAATTAAAGCACCTCCGGAGATAAGGAGATGCCTGTAAGTTCATAAAGATATTTTAATCAATCACAAACGGACAAAAGGGCTCTCCACGTCATAATGTTGAGGTTCATCATCATTTTGTCCGCCTGCCTTTCAATCGGTTTTCATAAGTATATCACTGTATTGCTTCAAAGTCAATGATTCTGTACTTAAATGCGACGCCGGTTTTCGTTTTCACTTGTAACATAAATATAAATCAACATTGACAAAAGTGTTCTGAAAGTATATAATTAACTGAAGGTTAACATGGAATTCATTGAAAGTATATATGGAGGTTTTATTAATGAAAAAAGTAATTTCCTTTATGCTCTGTCTGATTATGCTTTTTACAGTAGCAATTCCTGCTTTTTCGGCAGCTGCTGCAGATGAGGTGACTCCTATTATCTACATCAGAGGTAACGGTCAGGAGATATACAATGCTGACGGTGAAAAGGTAATCTGCGACATAGGCGACCTGAAACTTGATGCCGAAGGTGAAGAATCAAGAAATAAAATAATTGAAGCTGCCACCAATATTTCTTTATCCTTTCTTATGGGTATGAGCGATGATAATTGGGACGACTACGGCGCAGCAATTTATAAGGAAATATCTCCCTTATTTGAGCAGGCTATGCTTGACGGAAACGGTAATCCTCAGTACGGAACCGGTATTCATCCCGATTTATTAAAGAAAACATTTGACAATTCAAAAAAGAATCTGACCAATAACGGAAAGTGCGGTTATTATACATACGGCTACCATTTTGACTGGCGACTTGATCCCTATGACCTTGTAGATGACCTTCATACTTATATTACCAATGTAATGACTGCAACGGATAAACGTCAGGTTTCTCTGACATCAAGATGTCTGGGCGGAAGTCTGCTCAATGCTTACCTTGAAAAATACGGCCATTTGGGTCATATCAAGAATGTAATGTATTGCGACACTCTTTCAAACGGATGTACTTTAATCAGCAAAGGCTTTTCCGGTCAGGTAGAGTTTGATGCAAAGAGCATTCAGATATATGAATCACAGCTCGGTTATCTTGACGAAATCGGCTACAGCACAGGCCTTAACATTACCGGCTTTGCAGGAGAAATTACAGAAAAGGCTCTGGACTTATTTACTCAGTTAGGCTTTGTTGATACTGTTGCAGATAATGTTGAAAAGCTTTATAACAGACTTTATAAAGCACTTATTCCTGCACTTTTCAAGTCAATAGGTTATGCCTCACAGCCTGCTTACTGGACCTTCGTAAAAGAGGAGGACTTTGACCTTGCTCTTGAAATTATGTTTGGTGAAAAAGGTTCTGAGGAAAGAGAAAAGAATGAAGGACTTATTGCAAAAATTCTCAATTACAGAGAAAAGGTAACATCGGTGCATGATGAGCTTCTGAAAAAATTCAGCGAAGACTACGGTATACACATCGGTGTTATCGCCAAATACGGTCTGATAGCTGCGCCTCTTACAAGCGGTTACGGTAACTTATCGGACACTCTTGCAAGCCTTGAGGATTCTTCGTTCGGTGCTACTTGTGCAAAAATAGGCAAGACTCTTTCTTCTTCATATATTGAAGAACGCACCCAAAAGGGTTTTGGTGAATACATTTCAGCTGATAAGCAGGTTGATACATCAACTTGCCTTTTCCCTGAAACTACGTGGATAGTTAAAAATGTACATCACGATGATTTTGACAGATGCTGCAAAGCTCTTGCTGAAAAATTCCTTTCAGGTACAGATGTTACGGTTAAAAATTCAGGCTATGCAAGATTCCGTGTCAATGATTATGAAAAGCTTGAAGTATATGATATGAGTGAGGATAATTGCGCGGATCTTGATTTCCTTACAGTTCCCGAAGAGAATCCTTCTATTATTACCCGTGTTATGTCCTTATTACGTCTGGTTTTTGCATTATTTAGCCGTTTGTTTGAGAATTTACCTGAATTTAAAGCTTTTTTATCCTGACAGGCTAAGCCTCTGAGGCCATTATTAAACATCAATAAAACCGAAGGTTGTTCATTTGGAACAGCCTTCTTTTTTTATCGGTGAGCTATCGGAGGTGTTATAGTCAGTATGAAGCTTTTGCTGTAAAAAATATGCCGTTTTTTATGTGCTCGCATAATTCTTGTCATTTTATACAAAAATTTTTATAAGAAAATTTGCAATATTGAACTCAGAAATCTTGATTTATTGAGTCTGTAGTGATAAAATAATAAGGTATTTTTATCAGTCAAAAAGCTGATATTACCAAAAGTCTTATTAATAAGGGGTAATGAACAAATGGAAAGAAAAGTAGGTACCGTTTCAAGAGGCATCCGTTGTCCTATCATCCGTGAAGGTGACGATCTTGCACAAATCGTATGCGACAGTGTGATTGAAGCTGCCGAAAGCGAAGGATTTGCTCTTCGTGATAAGGATGTAGTTGCAGTCACAGAATCAATTCTCGCACGAAGCCAGGGTAACTATGCTTCTGTTGAGGCTATTGCTAAGGATGTTAAAGCAAAACTCGGCGGTGAAACAGTGGGCGTTATTTTCCCCATTCTTTCAAGAAACCGTTTTGCTATCTGTCTGAGAGGTATTGCAAAGGGCTGTAAGAAGATTGTTCTTATGCTCAGCTATCCCAGCGACGAGGTAGGCAACCATCTTCTCACATATGACCAGCTTGATGAGGCGGGCGTAAATCCCTACAGCGATGTTCTCACTCTCGAAAAATACCGTGAACTTTTCGGCGAAAACAAGCACGAATTTACAGGCGTTGACTATGTAGATTATTATTCAGACCTTATAAAAGATTGCGGTGCTGAGGTAGAAGTTATTTTTGCCAATCAGGCAAAAGCAATCCTCGATTTTACTGACTGCGTTCTTAACTGTGATATTCACACAAGAGCACGTACAAAGAGACTTCTTCTTGCAGCAGGTGCAAAGGTTGTCTGCGGTCTTGATGAGATTCTTACATCATCAATTGACGGTAACGGCTTTAACGAAAGCTTCGGTCTTCTCGGCTCTAACAAGTCAACAGAAGATACAGTTAAGCTTTTCCCCAGAGAGTGTAATGAATTTGTGAACAGAACTCAGAAACTCCTTATTGAAAAGACAGGTAAGAAGATTGAAGTAATGGTTTACGGTGACGGTGCATTCAAGGATCCTCAGGGTAAAATCTGGGAGCTTGCTGACCCCTGCGTATCACCGGGATATACAGAAGGCCTCAAGGGCACACCCAATGAGCTTAAGCTTAAGTACCTTGCTGACAATGATTTCAAGGGCCTCAGCGGACAGGAGCTTAAGGATGCTATCTCCAAGAGAATTGCAGAAAAGGGTGATACAAGCCTTGTAGGTAATATGGCTTCACAAGGTACAACTCCCAGACAGTTCACAGATCTTATCGGTTCACTCTGCGATCTTACCAGCGGTTCAGGCGATAAGGGTACACCTGTGGTTCTTGTTCAGGGTTATTTCGATAACTATACTAACTGATGATTAAAGCTGAAGAATAATATATGGGAGGATTTTAAAATGGATTCAAATGTAAGACCGGATACTATGGTACGAATCACAACTAAAGAATTAGCTGACGCATTTATCAATGAGCAGGTAAAGGCTGTGCGCGAGCAGGTAGGGGACAAGAAGGTTCTTCTTGCTCTCTCGGGCGGTGTAGATTCATCTGTGGTTGCAGCTCTTCTTATCAAAGCAATTGGCAAACAGCTGGTTTGCGTTCACGTTAATCATGGACTTATGCGTAAGAATGAAAGCGAAAATGTAATTGAGGTTTTCCAGAAAGGCCTCGATGCAAATCTCGTTTATGTTGATGCTACAGACAGATTTCTGGACCTTCTTGCAGGTGTATCTGATCCCGAAAGAAAGAGAAAGATTATCGGTGCAGAGTTTATAAAAGTATTCGATGAGGAAGCAGCAAAGCTTGACGGAATTTCATTCCTTGCCCAAGGAACAATCTATCCCGATATTCTTGAAAGTGTAAAGCAGGCAGAAGGCAAGAAAGCAGTAAAATCTCACCACAATGTTGGCGGTCTTCCCGAAGAAATGGCAATGGAGCTTGTAGAGCCTATCAAGCTTCTTTTCAAGGACGAGGTTCGTGTTGTAGGCGAAGCCCTCGGTCTTCCTCATAATATGGTATACCGTCAGCCGTTCCCCGGTCCGGGACTTGGCGTTCGTTGTCTTGGCGCAATTACACGTGACAGACTCCACGCACTCAGAGAAGCAGATGCAATTCTTCGTGACGAGTTCGATAAGAACGGCCTTGCGGAAAAGGTATGGCAGTATTTCGTTGTAGTGCCCGATATGAAGAGCGTTGGCGTTAAGGATGACAGCCGCTATGAAGGCTGGCCCGCAATCATTCGTGCAGTCAATACAAAAGATGCTATGACTGCAACTATTGAAGAGATTCCTTATAGTGTTCTTCACCACATCACAAATCGTATTACAAGTGAAGTCAACGGTATTAACCGTGTACTTTTTGATCTTACTCCGAAGCCAACAGGAACAATTGAGTGGGAATAAGTAAACGAAAGCCCGTGAGCCCAGTAAAATAAAGGGTTTCGGGATTTTCAAAAAGCCTTGTGATACCAATTTGATACTGTATCCGGCTTTTCCCTATAATTTCATACAAGAGAAAACCTCTCTCGTTTGAACACTTAGTTCATTCGAGAGAGGTATTTTTTATGCACTTTTTTTGAAGTCGTGATACTGCAACAGTGATTTATATTTTTTGAAAAAAATTATATAAAAACGCAACTGATAACCAAAAAATCTCCCAATAAAGAGTAGAGGATGTTTGAAAAATTATTTTTGCAAAAAGCTGAATTTATGTCGCAATAGAGAAGTGTAGGAGAAAATTTTCAAAAAAGTGGGATGATACGCAAAAATATGTCGCAATAAAGAAGTATAGAGTGTTTTAGTTTTTTCGAAAATTTAAAAAATTTTTATTTAGAGGGTCACCATTTTGCGAAAAATTGTCCGTAGGAAAGTAGGGGGAAATGTAAATATTCTAAAAACTTATCAAAAACAGGGTGTGCATTCACCTTTTCTCAGTGGGAACAAGTGAGAGCGATTTCAATCTTATAAAAAAATTTAATTTAGGGGGCTAATTTTTAATCAAAAAATGTCCGTAAATAAGTGAAGGGATATTTTGAACGTTTTGAAAACTTTCAAATGAGATGGTTCTCTTTTGGTTAAAAAATGTCCGTAGGAAAGTAGAAGGATATTTTGAATGTTTTGAAAACATTTCGGTTTTGGGGTTTCCATTTGGCTTCTCCCAGTCCGTATAGGTGAAAGTTGTTTTAAATATTTTAAAAACAATCATGATGCATACTTGCCAAAAGTCAAAAAATTGTCCGTAGGAAAGTAGAGAGATAAAAAGTTTATCGAAAATACTTCCGCTTTTGCTTGTAAATTGTCCGTTATAAAGTAGAGGGTAATTTGTATTTTGTATTCAATGTCGGGCAACCGACTTGTAATAAATCTTAAAGAAAGGAGAACAAACACATGGCAGTACTTATGAATGCAAAGGAAATCAGCGAAGAACTCGGCATTTCCAAAACTCTTGCTTATGATATTATGCAGAAGCTCAACAAAGAGCTTGAAGCAAAGGGCTATTTCGTAATCAAGGGTAAAGTGAGCCGCCGTTATCTGTCAGAGCAGATTTACGGTATGCCCAAAGAAAAATAATAATAAAGGATTGATTCAATGGCTGTATACAAAGACAGCAAAAGAGGTACGTGGTATGTATTGGTGTACTATACGAACTGGAAGGGTGAAAGCGACCGAAAAATGAAGCGTGGCTTCAAGACCCGTAAGGAAGCGGTCGCTTGCGAAAACACATTTCTCAACAAAAACACAGGTGACCTGAATATGACCTTCGCAGAGTTCTATGACATTTACAAAAGCGACCTCGAGGAACGCTTGAAGGAAAATACCTGGGTAATGAAAACAAGCGTTATCGAGCTTAAGATTTTGCCGTACTTCAAGAAAAAGAAGATGTGCGAAATCAAGGTGTCAGATGTCATTGCCTGGCAGAAGGAAATGATGGCGTACCGTGATAAAGACGGTCAGCCTTACGCATCGGGATACCTTAAAACGATTCATAATCAGCTCAGCGCAATCTTTAATCACGCCGTAAGGTTTTATGAGCTCCCTGCAAACCCTGCAGCAAAGGTCGGCAATATGGGCAGAGAGAACACAAAGGAGATGCTCTTCTGGACGAAAGAGGAGTATATGAAATTCGCTGATTCGATGATGGACAAGCCGTTATCCTATTACGCATTTGAAATGCTTTATTGGTGCGGTATCCGTCTCGGTGAGCTGCTTGCTTTGACTTACGGTGATTTCGATTTTGAAAAGAAGACTGTAAGAATCAATAAGTCATATCAGTGCATTAAGGGCAAAGACGTTGTTACCACACCGAAAACTAAAAAGAGCAACCGAACAATCGTAATGCCTGACTTTCTCTGTGATGAAATGAAAATCTATTTCAAAGGTCTTTACAAGCCGAGAAAGAACGACAGAGTTTTTCTTATAACTAAAGCCTATCTTCACAGTGAGATGCGACGAGGCTGTAAGGAAACGGGCGTGAAGAAAATCCGTATTCACGATTTGAGACACTCACATGTTTCACTTCTCATCGATATGGGATTCACTCCTCTTGCTATTGCGGACAGAGTCGGTCACGAAAGTATCGATATCACTTACCGTTATGCTCATCTCTTCCCGTCAAAGCAAACAGAGATTGCAGAAAAATTAAATATGGAGCGTGAGTAAAATGTCAGCGAAAAATTTAGACAAGCACAACCGTTTTCGCAGTATAACGGTAGGGTTCAGAGTTTCACCTGAAGAGAACGAGCAGATAAACAAGGCCGTTGCAATTTCGGGACTAAGCAAACATGAATACTGCTATCGCCGTTGTATGAAGCAGGACATTATTGTGCAGGGAGGTAATCCGAGAGTGTTCAAGGCACTCAGAAATAATCTTGCCCTTGTGCTTGAAGAGCTTAAAAACAAAAATGAAGTGACCGATGAAATGCTTGAAATAATAAAGCTCATCACGGTAACACTTCAGGGATTGAAAGGAGACTTTAATGAATGATGTAACAAAAGAAAAGACCGTCCCACTCACATCTGTTGGCGCAGATGTCGGACAGTCAAATCAAAAACGCATTAATAATATTATACCCGACGGGGAAGAAAATATCAATAGCTTTGAAGAGAAATTTGCTCAGATGCAAAGAGAACTTCGTAAGGCTATGGACCCGTCATATATGAAGACGGTTACGATGAGCGAGCTTTACGATACGGCGTACCTGAGTAAGCCTGCAATCATTGAGGGTATTCTTTATCCCGGTACTTATCTTTTCGTCGGTGCGCCGAAGGTCGGTAAAAGCTTTATGATGGCACAGCTTGCTTATCACGTGAGTACGGGTAAGCCTCTTTGGGAAAACGAGGTCAGACAGGGCAAGGTGCTTTATCTTGCTCTCGAGGATGATTACTCACGGCTGCAGAAAAGACTTTACCGAATGTTCGGAACGGAAGGCACAAACAATTTATTCTTCTCCGTGTCGGCAAAAAATCTCAACGGCGGACTCTTTGAACAGCTTGAAAAATTTATTGAAGAGAATCCCGACACGAGACTTATTATCATCGACACTTTGCAAAAGGTAAGAGAGTCAGGTGCGGAAAAATTTTCTTACGCAAATGACTACGAGGTAATCGCACAGCTTAAAAATTTTTCTGACCGATACGGCATCTGTCTTCTCCTTGTGCATCACACACGCAAACAGAATTCGGGAGACAAGTTCGATATGATTTCGGGTACCAACGGTTTGCTCGGCGCCGCCGACGGAGCATTCCTCTTACAGAAAGAGAAGCGAACGGCAAAGACGGCAACGTTAGATATCTCCGGTCGTGACCAACAGGACCAACGACTGTTTCTTGTCAGAAATGAAGAGCGGCTTGTGTGGGAGATTGAAAGAGTTGAAACAGAACTTTGGAAAGAAAAGCCTGACCCCTTACTTGAAGTGATTGCAGAAAAAATTACAGAAGAAAATCCTGTGTGGGACGGAAGCATTTCCGACTTCAGAGATTTTATCGAGACGGACATTACGCCCATTCAGTTAGGAATGAAGCTTAATGTCACCGCCGGGCGACTGCTTAATGAGTACGGTATTCTCTATGAAAGCAGGCGCACTCACGCAGGCAGACGAATAAAGTTCGTACTGCAGGCGTGACAACCGTGTCAACCGTGACAACTTATTTGCCACTACCACAAAGGTCGTCACGGTTGACACGGAAAACTGCATATTAATGAAAAAAATATGCGGTTTTCCTAACCCCGTAGGGCGCAATGGCACTTTTGAATACTCAAGTAGTCATAAGTGCTTTTGCGTTACTCTTGACAAGAGTAACAGAACCCTTTATAAGGTTTGTAGATTATAAAAGACGAAAGGCAAGGTGGTTCTATAAGAAGAACGATAAGCGTAATGGTAGGCTAAGGCTCGGTCAATCACAACAGCAGAGAGTTCAATGCGAAGAACACTGACCCGCAAAGAACTCATCTGAACACCGAGTACTGCAACATAGATATAAAAGAAGTGTATCACTACTTGTTTGACGATGCACTTGAAACATATAACGAAAAACAAAAACGAGCCGACAGAAGAATCGAAAACTATTACGAGAAAATCAGAACAGGCAGACAGGAAAAACTTTTTCACGAGGTAATAATTCAGATTGGTAACTGCGAGGACACCAATGCAAAAACTCCCGAGGGTGAGCTTGCTGAAAGAATACTCGACGAGTACTACCGTGAGTTTCAGAAACGAAATCCTTACCTGTATGTTTTCTCTGCTCACCTTCATATGGACGAAGCAACGCCTCATCTGCACATTGACTTTGTGCCGTTCACTACTGAAAGTAAACGCGGTCTTGATACAAGAGTGTCACTGAAGCAAGCTCTTGCCAATCAAGGCTTCATCGGTAAGTCACGGCAAGAAACTGAATGGAGTCTTTGGGTAGAAAGTGAAAAGGAAGCTCTCGAAGAAGTTATGAAGCGTCACAGCGTTCAGTGGGAGAAGAAGGGGACACACGAAAAGCATTTGTCAGTTTATGATTACGAAAAGAAAATGCGTAAGCAAGAGGTTGAACAATTAACACAACAGACAGAGGAACTCAACATTAAGGTTGAGGAACTGACAGCAAAGTATGAAACACTCACAAAGTACGAAGTGAAAATTGATGAACTGACAGAAGATTTCTATGAGCAGGATGAATTTAAATTGCCAGATCCTCCGCCGCTGATGACTGCCAGAACTTACAAGACAAAATTCATTGAGCCGCTTTTTAATAAGCTGATTGGTCTTGTGAAAGAATTGGCAAAGCAGTGTATGGAGCTTCAATCCCGAGTATTCGGCTTGAAGGTAGGAGCAGGTCTTGATAAAAGAAAAGTGAATAATTTGTACAAAGATAACGATTACCTTCGTGAAGAAAATCAGGAGCTTGTCGGAGATGTACTTAAGTTCAGACTTCTCAGAAAAGTTTTCGGTGATGAAGAGGTTGACAAGCTCGTTGATAAAGCAACGGAGCTTGAAAGAGAAAGCCGCAGGGCTCGCAATCGTAATCGCAGCGGCTGGGAACGATAGAAAAGGAAGGTGGTTATGATGAGAAGCTTCATTGAAGAATTTTACTACGGCAACATTGAGGCGCAGGAGCTCAGCTCAGAGCTTGGCGGTACTCTTAAAAAGAAGCTGAACGCTCTTACAAAAAGTGAAGAAGAGCTGACTGAAAAGCTATCCGCCGAAGAGAAGAAACTATTCGAGAAATACACAAACTCGTGCAACGAGTTTCTCAGTATGAGCACAGCCGACAGTTTCATCTCAGGCTTTCGCCTCGGTGCGAAATTCACTCACGATGTATTTGTAAAATGAAAGGACGATTTAATATGAACATAGAATTCATACAGGTCGGAGATTACAAAATCCCGAACATCAAACTGCCGGAGGAGGAGAACGTTACTCTTGGCAGGTACGGTATGATGAGGATGAAGTTCCTGCAGCAGAACAAATCGGGAATGTATATGCTTCTGATAACCAAGGGTATATTGATGAGAACTCTCAAGAAGACCGAGGACGAAGCGAACGAGATGCTGGAACGCCTGACAGAACAGATGATGAAAGCACAGGGTGTGACGGAAGAGCTCAAGGAGAACAATCAGATGCTTTGGGTGCAGACGATGAACAACATCCGTCACTCGGCAGAAGAGATAGTTCTTAAGGAACTTATTTATACTTAAAGTTTTAATATGATTGAACAAAGCACGACTTACGATAAATGTAGGTCGTGCTTAACTTTTAACATTAAAAATGCTTTTTATTCGTTAATTTTCTTTGATAATACATTGGGTCATTTTAAAAAATTCTATCGAATACAGAGTAAAATTCAAAAAAATCATACAACATGTGGTGGTTGATATTTGTTGCTTTTGGGATATATGGTATGGTTTTTTAGCTTAACGGAGATGCTTTTTATTTAGTAAAAAATTTGGTGTCTTTAAGCAGTTAACAAATTTCTAATAAGAGCTGAATTTAATTTTATCATTTTACCTTTCAATTTAATCATTTGAGCAAAAATGATTAAATTGAAAATAATTATGTTACTTTTTCCTTTATTCGACATTATATATAAAAGGGTGTTTATAAGTCAGAGCACACAATGGAGAATTGCAGATGTTTTTACATTAAATGTAGTTTTCACTTCATTTTTTATTGCAATAACAGCTTGAGAGTGTTATAATAATAAACGTATTATTATATTTAAAGAGGTGTACTTATGGCTGTTAGTTATAAAAAGCTCTGGAAGCTCTTGATTGACCACGATATGAAGAAAAAAGACCTTGCAAAGGTCGCTGACATCAGCAATTACACAATTACAAAAATGAGCAAGGGTGAAAACGTTACTGTTGAAACTCTTGGTAAAATCTGTGCTGCATTGAATTGTGGTGTGGACGATATTATGGAATTTATTCCTGAAGAAAATCAGTGAGGTGCAGATATGGCTATACTTGAAAATAAATTAGGAATTACTTCTGCTCCCGAGCTCGCAGAAGCTGAAGAAAGAATCAGCAAGAAAAAAGCTGTCGAGCTTTTTGAAAGCGGTATGCTTGATAAACTTGAAGCAGGTAAGACTGCATCTCTTCAGGCAATACACAAATATCTCTTTGATGAAATCTATCCCTTTGCCGGAGAAATCCGTAAGGTAAATATTTCAAAGGGTAACTTCCGTTTTGCTCCAATTATGTACCTTGAGGTTGCGTTACAGAATATCGAAGCTATGCCGCAGGCAACATTCGATGAAATCATTGAAAAGTATGTAGAGATGAATGTTGCTCATCCCTTCCGTGAAGGCAACGGAAGAAGCACACGCATTTGGCTTGACTGCATCCTTAAGAAAGAAATTGGCAAGGTTGTTGATTGGAGTCAGGTTGATAAAGCAGAATACCTTTCAGCTATGGAGCGCAGTCCCATTAAAGACCTTGAGATAAAATATGTTCTTAAAAACGCCTTGACAGATAAGATTAACGACCGTGAGGTTTATATGAAGGGCATTGACCACAGCTACTTTTACGAAGGATATACTACCTTTAAAACTAAAGATTTATAATTCCAAACAAAAAGGCGAGCCTTACGGCTCGCCTTTAATTTTTTAGTCTTCGTCTTTTGCTTCTTCTTTAGGTTTAATAACCAAGCGGATTTTTTCTACGCGGTTTTCGTCCATTTCCAATACGGAAACTTCCAAGTTTTGCCAGGTGCCGGTGTCGCCTTGGACGGGTATGCGCCCCAAGACTTATTCCATTACCCAACCGCTAACGGTAACAACTTCCATTTCTTCAACTTCTTCGTCAATTTTCATACCCATGTCTAAAATTTCGAAGAGGTCTTCCAAATTGGTGCTGCCGTGAACAATATACTCAGTATCAGAAACTTTTTCAATCTCGTTGATTACTTCGTCGTGCTCGTCCCAAATTTCGCCAACCAGTTCTTCCAAGATGTCTTCCAAGGTTACGATACCGGTGGTGCCGCCATATTCGTCAAGAACAATGGCGATGTGGGATTTTTTATGTTGCAGTTCTTGCAGAAGCTCGCCAATTTTTTTGCTTTCGGTGATGTACAGAGCAGGACGGATGATGGATTCAATGTCGCCGTCCTTATCATAAACCACATTGTAGAAGTCTTTTTGGTAGATGATACCAATGATATGGTCCATGGTTTCCTTGTACACGGGCAAACGGGAGTAATTGGTTTCTGCAAAAACTTGGGCAATTTCTTCTTTAGTTGCTTCGGAAGAAACACCTACGATGTCAATACGCGGAGTCAAGATGTCAATAGCTTCTTGCTCGCTGAACTCAATGGCGCTACGAATCAAGGAGCTTTCCTGCTCGTCAATTCTGCCTTCTTGTTCCGCTTCCTCTACGATTGTGAGCAATTCTTCTTCTGTGATGGAATAGTCGTTTTCTGTGTGGAAGATTTTGGACAACAGCTTCTTCCATTGTTTAAACAGGAAGTTGAAGGGGGTCAACACAATCATCAACAGATTTAAGAAAGGGGCAGCAAACATAGCGAATTTTTCCGGATTTTCCTTAGCAATGCTTTTAGGAGATACCTCGCCAAAAATCAAAACCACTACGGTGATGACGATGGTAGCAACGCTAGGACCTTGTTCTTCGCCCAACAATTTTACGAATAAAACGGTAGCAACGGATGCGCAGGCAATGTTTACGATATTATTGCCAATGAGGATACTGGAAAGGAGTCCGTCGAAGTTTTCGAGCATATCCAATACCAGCTTCGCTCTTTTGTCGCCTTTTTCTGCCATGTTTTTAATGCGGATGCGGTTCAAGGAAGAAAAGGCTGTTTCCGTTGCGGAAAAATAGCCGGAAAATAAAATGCATAAAATAATGATTAACACCGATGTACTACTGTCGCTTGTCATAACAATTCCTCTCTAAATAAAAATAAAATAGATTGATTAACGGTACTTGTTTTTATGTTTGGTCTTGAGTTTTTTGTCGAGCTCTGCCATTTTAGTGTATTCTTGCCACCAGTAGAGGCCGGTCAAAGGAATACCTACGCCAATGAAGCCCAGCCAACGGTTTTGCAGCAGGAATTCAGCAGCAATGCCTGCGGCAATGGTTGCGATAACAATGATGAACATGCTCAATTTAATACTTAAAAGAAATTTTTTCACGATGGTTCCTCCTAAAATTTATAATCGTGGAAGTTGTGGGGGCACAACTATATTATCTGTGGGAATAAGCTCTGGCTTAAAGATTTTCGCCAGCTCTGAGGTACTGATAGGTTCAGCCTTGGGGATTTGTCCTGCCAAATAAGCAAGGTAACCGATGATTGGTTCAGGACTATCGTATTCTTTACGCATCATACTTAAATCTAAATCCTTGTCACGTTTTGCCAAGCGACGTCCGTCAGGCGCCATCAAGAGGGGAATGTGCAAAAATTCAGGTGGCGTAAAGCCTAAAAGTTTGTAGATATAAATCTGAATAGGGGTGGAGCTTAACAAATCTGCGCCACGTACCACGTGGGTAACGTTCATCAGCGCATCGTCCACCGTTACTGCAAGCTGATAAGCGTACACGCCGTCACTGCGTCTAACGATGAAGTCTCCACTTTCTTCTATTAAATTATAGCTTTGCTTGCCATAGTTGCCGTCAAAAAAACTGATTGGCTCGTCATTAACTTCCAAGCGGTAAGCAGGTTGACGCAATTTGGCACGTTCCTCACGCTCGGAAGCTGTTAAATTTTTGCAGGTTCCTGCGTACAGAATACGTCCGTCGCTTAAATGGGGAGCTTCTGCTGCGTGAAGCTGTCCTCTACTGCAAAAGCAGGGGTAAATTAAACCTTGCTCTTCCAGCTTGCGGAAGTGTTCTGCGTAAATGTCGAAGCGTTGGCTTTGAAAGTAACTATCGCTATCTGCGCCAACATAAGCGCCCTTGTCCCAAGTAAGACCTAGCCATTCTAAATCCTTTGCCAGTAAATCGGCATTGGGACGTGGGCAACGCACCTTGTCCAAATCTTCAATGCGCAGGACAATTTCACCGCCCTGAGATTTAGCGTGGAGCCAAGCCAGCAAGCTACAAAATATATTTCCTAAATGAATGCGTCCGCTAGGCGTGGGAGCAAAGCGTCCACAAATCTTAGAGTTCTTCATAAAATGAGGCACTTCCTTT
>JAZPYL010000087.1:0-5517 GCA_045544175.1 Acutalibacteraceae bacterium
AGGCGCTACGGGGCTTATAGTATGGTACCTTGCCGTACTTCTTCTTGCACTTGTGCGGTATCAAGGGTATATCATTGCTATAGGAATGCTTGTGTGCTATGCTTTTGTCATACGAAATCTCTTCAAGGTGTCAGCCGAGATAGGCAATTGCGGTTACGCCGTGACGGCGTCTGCAGTGAAGATATCGGATATGTGGCTTGTTATAATTACGGCGGTGCTCGTCACCCTTGGAGCAGTAGCAGGCTATACTCTTGGAGGCTCTCATCCTATGACCTGGACACCTGCCGAGACCTCAGAGCTTGACGGGATAAAGGATAGCCTTGAGGAGCTTGGATTCCCAAGAGACGTACTTGACGATCTGACGGATGAGGACATCCTTGCCTGCAAGGATGCTATTGCCGTAACGGTGGACGTTAATTATCACCCCGCAAACGACGGCAGAGAGGTGACCGAATACCGTGACGGCGGCTTTTATACCACCACCGTCTACGACGAAAAGGAGCTGTGCATCACGGGTATCGGCGTAAGGCTTCCCACAGAAAGAGAGGAGTGGAGGATATTCCACCACTTCAGGTGGACCTCACCTCACTCCGAATACGGCACCGAGTGCATTCAGCTTTGGCCTGCCTACCGTCAGGGAAACGGCTGGGTAAGCTCGGGGGAGGTCAGCGGCAGAGTGCTCTGCGATATAGACGGAGTGACTCATACCGCCGATTATTACTACCTTGGCGATAAGACCTATACCTCCAATAATTTTCTCTTCGGCTCTCAGACCTCAAGGGATATCTTTGCTGAGTTTTCAATGAATAAAAAAGGCGAAAACCACCGAGGCTCCGTCCCCTCTTCCACCGAGGTGGCAAGGGAGGGCTGTATCCTCGACTCCTGGATGAACTACACTCACCAAAAAACGTGGCTTCAATTCCCCGCAAAGACCGCTATGGAGCACCGAATGACCAATGGCTTTAGCTCGGGTGGAGCCTTCATCACAATACAGGATGCCCTTCAAATGCACGAGGGCGAGCTGATATAAAAACAAAACGAGCCTCCGGGGAGAAATCCTCGGAGGCTTTCATCATATATTTTAGCTTTTATCGCCGTATATAATCCAGTCCTTATCATATCCAAATTCGAGAGCAATTAGCTTTGCAAGAGTTTCAGATATGGTGGTCAGCTTTTCTTGGCTTCCTGTGAGCTGATAGATGTAGTTTTCGCTGACACCCAAGGTTTTTGCAAACGCTCTTTTTGTAAGTCCCTGTTCATCAATTATTTTATTCAGTCTGTCTGCAAGTGTCATAAAACTCCTCCTTCTTTTTTAAGCATAGCAGCATAAAGCAAAAGCTCTTTTCTGCTCGTAACACCGAGTTTTGAATATAAGTTTTTGTTGTGATACTTGAGTGTGTTCTGATTGATTTCCGTTATCTCCTGAATTTCCTTTGCAGTTTTTCCCTCAAGATAGAGCCTGAATATCTGTGCTTCCTTTTGAGTGAGCTTGGATACATTTGACTTGAATATCTCATAAAATTCAGGATCGGCACCGGATTTATGTCGTTCTACCACCTTGTCAAGCTGCGTCTGAATCTTTGTGTATTCATCCTTTGCCTCGTTGCGGAGGCGTGTAAGCTCGGTTATTTCGTCCTCGTGACCTTTATCCTTATCTGCAAGGAAACGGAAAAGGTCGTTGATTTCAGGAATTTTAACCTGATCTGCGGGAACGGAATTTGTCTTTATATGCTCAAAGCTTTTAAGAATCGGCTTCATATACTTGTGGCTGAAATAAAGGCAAATCAAAACCATCAGCATAAGAACAATAATGAGCACCGCAAGCATTCTGATATACGATTCGGAAAGCAAGGACTGATATTCCTTTTCGGGAACCATAACGGTTAAAATATGCTTGCTGTTGCCCAGTGTAATCTCTCCGTACTTACCGATAAAGGTTTCGTTTCCGTATGTAAAGGTGTCAAGATTTTTGCCCTTCTTTATTGTCATTACGCCTGTGTCGGACGGAGAATACCCCGAATGATTGACGGACATCTGCCCGGTATATGAATCCTTCTCGCTCTCTGTAAATAAACCGTGAGTGATGTTGTCAAACTCGTCATTATGCGTTTCGTAGGTCAGGCTGAAATAAAGGCTTGAGATTTCAAAGCCACATACACCGATAAGCTTGTCGCTTGTGTCAAACACGGGAACACATAAAAACCTCACATTTTCCCACGTGCCGGGAATCTGATATACACCCGTCAGCACATAGCTGTCATTAAAGTCTGCCTTTGAAACATGAAACACATCATCAAGCTCGTGATAAATGCCCTCCGGCATCTCTAAGTGCCATTCGTTGTAATAATCCGCACCATACTTCTTTGCAACGGCAGACGAGCCATAGAGCATTGAGGTTGTGTGGTTTACCATACTGTTTGAGTGAAGATAGGAAAACTTCAGGTAAATGCCGCTGTGGTATTTTTCGGGCAGCTTACTGTTTACCGTCGTGTTAAGCATAAAGAATGCACCGCTGCAATCGGCATACTGCATATTTGCAGCTACAATATTGTAAACCTCCGCCTCAAGCCCGTCAATCAGCGCCGCATTGTTTTCCAAAGCTTCAAAGCTTATGTTTTTTGTGGCAAGATAATGCTCTGTTTCCTTAGAAAGATGCTCTGCAAACAGAATTGCATGAGCAGCATTTGTATCAATAGAGGTTTCTGCACGGTAGTTCGTTTCTTTAAGCTCCCGATGAAAGGTTTCTCTCAGACGAAACGGCGTAATATTGAGAATGCCTAAAAAATTCAGTGCAATCCCGATAACAACAAGGAACAGCATCAAAAGCACAGCAATATACACAGCGAGTCTTCTTTTCATAGAAAGACCGCTGTTTTTTATTTCCGCCAAAGTGGCTTTCATCTGCGGCAGCTTCATTTCTGCTCCTCCTTATCCTTTAATACTTGCTTTTAAGTTCATTGAGCGCCTTTTCACAAAGCTCCGGTAAAACGGTGTTTTTATCCTCGCCTGCGGACACTCTCGCCTGATATTCTGCCCGTGCCTTTGAGAGTATATTAGTAACATTGCCGTCAAATTCTTTTTGAACGGCAGAAGAATTTTCAAACACGGGAAGCGGCTTAAAGGTATATTTGCCGTACATATCGCTTACAGCCTCATAAAGCATACGGTATTTGGGATTTTCCACACCTTCAAGATTTGAAAAAAGTCCTTCGAAGGCTTCGTCTGTTCCCGGAATATAGCCCGATGCAGAGGCAAATTCAATGTTATTGTCCTTTTCTGCAAGGAAATCAACAAATATTTCCATTGCCTTGTTTTTCTTTGCATCGTCTGTTTTATGAGCAAAGAGCGTTACACCCCTTTGCATAACGGTAGGTGCAGCACCCTCAAAAACAGGATATGCAAGAACCGACAGCTCAATCTTTTCCACGCTGTTGTCAGGATAGGTTACATCATCACGGGTATAAAGAATACCGGCAGACGAACCGATGTAGGATATAATATCGCCTGTTTTCCAAAGATCGCTTCCGAAATTATCATAAAGGCTTATACCGCCTTCAATTCCGGGCTCGGCAATCGCATAAAAAACATCCTTAAATTCGTTGGTATCGCAGTTTACCTTGCCGTTTTTGATAAGCTCGTCACCCTTTGCGGCAACATTGATAAGGAAATAGTTGTAGAAATCATCATACTGGAATAAATCCTTGCCGTCCGACCATTCATAATAGGCGGATGCCATTTCAAAAAGACCGTCAAAGGTTTCAAAGTCCTTGACTGAAAAACCGCTTTCATTTGCAAAACGGTCAAATAAGGTTTTGTTTACAAAAAGAAGCTCTGTCGATTTGGCAATAGGAAGCGTGAGCTGTCTGCCCGAAATATTGCCCTCCGCAAGAAAGTCATCAACAAAGACGGAAAGCTCCTCCTCGGAATATATTTCGTTCCAGTCTGTAAGCAATTCTTCACCTATACCCTCGGCAACTCTCGGATATGCAGTAAACAAATCGGGGAAATCACCGCTGCCCGGTGTACCCTTTGCAGCGTCAAAAAGGTGCTTGTCAATGGAATCGGAATCAACCATAGAGGTTACGGAAACAAAAACACCCTTTTCCTTGCCGACAGTTGAATTAAATTCATCTATTGCATCGTTAAACGGCGACTCGGATTGATTTCCGTAAACATGCCAGATGGATAAGGTCGTCGGGCTGCTTGGATTAAGTCTTGTATTTTGACCGCAGCCGACAAGTGAAAATGTGATTAAAATTCCCGTGAGAATGAGTGCCGTTAATTTTCGCATAAAAATATGTCCCCTTTACCAATTTTTTCTAATTTCCCACCCTTTTTCCTACCCTTTTGAGAAAAATTTTTTAATTTTTTTGATTTTTCCCATCCTTTTGGCATTTTGGGGTGAGGACAAAGGTAAAAAAATATGAATAATTGAGCTTGTAAAGTACATCAAAAGATCATTTTCCGATGCACCTTACCAATTCTGATTATTTATATAATATCAGATAATGTTGAAAAATTCAACACTTTAGAAAAATTTGTTACTTTTCTAAGGAAAAATTTTCTGAAAGGAGGATGCGTATGCCGGAGAAAATTGCTTCTTATAAAATCATAAACGGAAATCGGTACAGCTTCTTCTGCGATTTATCGGGAGCGAGAGTTTTTATAACCGAACCGATCGAAGGCGGCACACCGGAGGAAAGATTAAAAAGAGCATGGGAAATTGCAAAGCCGGAAATCAGCAGATGCGAAAAATGCGGACGGTTCGCATGCGACGCAATGTATAACGCAGATACTTTTATGTGTGTTGACTGCTCCCCCTGGGAGAACCCGCCGAAGTTTTGCAGACATTGCGGAAGCAAGGTTTCAATATCTGATACATTTTGCACAAGCTGCGGCTCGGCTCTGCGCTATGAGGAGGTATGAAGAATGAGACTGATTTTAGCGGAACAGGTACGGCAGGAAAGTATGGACGAATACGGTTTCGGTCCCCGTGCTATGAAAAGACTGAAGGTTTGCAAATCCTGCGGACGCGCATCACCTTCAACAGAAAGCTTCTGTACCGAGTGCGGTGCAAAGCTTCCTGAAAAGAATATGTTTCAGGAATATAAGGAAAGACACAAGTTTTGTAAAAACTGCGACACGGTTGTAAAGGATGACACCGAATACTGTCCGCAGTGCGGAGAAAAATTATGAGGCACTCGGAAGTCGAACGCCTTATGGTTTTAAAATAGTAATTTCGCCCCATACTGCAGAAATTCCTGCAAATATACAATCGTATTATTCTCGGAATTTCTTTGTCTGAAACAAAATTTCTTATTTTAAAACTCTTCGACCTTAAACGCAGGAAAATTTTCAAGATTTTTAATGCGGAGGACGAAGTTAGGCTGTCGCCTTACGAGGACGACAAATTGAAAAGATTCAAATTTAACCAGTTTAAGGCATAAGGAGTTCAACTTCCGAGCGCCTAATTTAAAGGAGGCATAAGTTATGAGTTTCTTTGATTTGGAAAGAGCA
>JAZPYL010000088.1:0-6562 GCA_045544175.1 Acutalibacteraceae bacterium
TTGTTTTTTCTTGTAAATGCAAGCAGATTGGTTACATCAATATTAAATGCTACGCAGTAATGCGGAGTTGCAATGTTTGAATAAAACTCAAAATGTTCTTTTCTTTCCCAAGTATTTATATCAATTTCTTTTCTCATACAATCATCTCCGTGAAACCTAATTTATTTACATTATTATACCACAACCCCACCACAAATTTCAATCCGTTACATACACCTGTTACTTCAAAAGTAGCAGGTGCTTTTTTTATGCCCAAACCCGTGGTTTTGGGTATATGAATACTGCGTCACATTTTTTCGCAGTACAACTAAAATTTATAAGAAAGGAGGAACCCCTCATGCAAACAATCAACCTTACTCTTAAGCAATTTGCAGAAATCAAGACAATGATTAAAAGCCGTTGCTGTAACTGTTATCAGGGCAACTGTCTTCTGCTTGATGACGGTGACAGCCACACCTGTCCGCAGCTTATAACACCGAGCCATATTATATGCAGATATTTTCTTGATGCTGTGCTCCCTGCTGATAAGACGTTACTGAAAGATTTAAGAAATGAGACGGTAGTAATGATGGTCTGTTCTCTTTGCGGCAAGAAAACTGAGCGAACAGGCAGAAATCAGAAGTTCTGTCCCGACTGTGCGAAGAGGAAACAGAGACAGAGAAATGCAGAATATATGTCTGCAAAAAGGTCACGGGTGGATGTTTATGATGCCCTGAAGCCGCCAAAATAAAGGCTTAAAAACGGTGGAATACCTATGGCAATATACTTTTATGTTATTGCATTTTAAAACATCCACACACAAGAGGCAAACATTTTACAACAAAAATCTTAAACCCGAACAACCGAACAAACCGCAGCAAAGCCCTGTGCTACTGCCTTGCGGCGTTCGTATTTGTAGCGAACAGTGTCGCACATTGTACGGATACAGACCGAACACAAAAGCCTTTATGTTAATTGGGTGCTTGCAATGTCTGTACGGATGTTCGGAAAATCATTACAAGAAAGAGGTAAAAATTTGGAAAACTATTTATACTATTCAGACCCGTTCTTTGCTTACAACAATGCACTGTATATTGAAAAGACGATAAACGGTAAGCCGGTAAACATTAAGCTCAGTAATTTCCTTGCAAGGATAACCGAGGATATTACCTGCACCAACGGAGCCGAGAACGAAAGATTCCTTTCTATTGTCGGTACAGATGATAAGGGAAAAGACCTTAGAAAAATCACAGTACCACTGAAAAACTTCGCACAGCTTGATTGGGCACAGGAGTATTGGGGTATCAACTGTGTTATTGAATCAGGCTACGGCAACCGTGACAATCTCCGTCAGGCAATTCAGTCAACAGCAAAGTACGCAGAAGCAAAAACTATTTACGGCACAACAGGCTGGTGGGAAACTGCAACGGGCTGGCAGTTCTGCATGCCCGGTAATAGCAATGCAGAGGTTGAACTGACGGAAAAGACAAAGGGTTATTCATTTAAAACTGATGCAGATATAACCGAGACAATGAACCTGATGAAAGTCTTACCGTACTCCGTTGCACCGAAAGAGATTATGTTTCCTATGCTCGCTTACACATTAGTCAGTATACTCGGAACCTTTATGGCGAAGGCGGGTAAAGAAACAAAAACGGTCATTATGCTTTACGGTAAAACAGGTTCAATGAAAACAACGCTGTCACTTTTAATCAATTCCCTTTTCGGTAGGTTCAATGAAGATAATATTCCGATGAATTTCCGTGATACACCGAAGAGTATATTGAACTATTGCTTCACACTTAAGGACTGTGCAGTTATCATTGACGACTATCATCCCGGCTCAGGCAGAGAACAGTCAGCGCAGGATGCAACCACTCAGGCACTTATCCGTGGTATCTGTAACAGAGAAGCAAGAGGTGCTCTTGATAAAAGCGGAAGACAGAGAGCTGCAAAAAGACCGCAGTGTAATGTGATAATGACTGCAGAGTATCTTCCCAATGTTGGTGAAAGCGGTGTAGCAAGATTTCTTTCTCTTGAGCTGAAGCCCGGTGACATTAACTTAAGTGAGCTGACAAAGTATCAGAAGGAAGCTGAAGAAGGAACCTTATCCCATTTCACTTTCCTTGCAACCGAAATGCTGAAGGCAAAATTTCTTGACAAAGAAAACGGAGTGAACGACCTTTTAGAAAAACTCAAAAGCGGTTTTCTTTCTAACAGAAGGTTCTATAAATCCAAAGCTGATGAAATGAATTTTCATATCAGGCCAAGATTATGTGACGACCTTGCAAACTTAAGAATCGGCTTTGAACTTTACTGTGAAACTCTTTTGTACTATGAAGGTATCACCAATGAACAGAAAACCGAAATGTTAAATGAGCTTGACGGAATATTATTGCGACTCGCTGTAACACAGCAGTCACTTACAGAAACTGAACAGCCGACGGAAATATTTATCCGTAAGCTTCGCAGTCTGATTGATGTAGGAAAGATAAATCTTGTTGAGCGAATCATAAGACCGATTGATATGCCGAGAAACCTTGTGGGTTATTATGACGATGAAAACTTTTATTTCGAATCAGATGCGGCTTATGCGGCAGTCATAAAATCCTGTTACGATGTCGGTGAGCATTTCCCGTTAACACAGAAAGCTTTAATCAAAGCTCTTAAGAATGAAGGAGTCAGCATCTGTTCAAAGGGCGAATGCACAAGGAACGTAAGAGTGTTCGGTACACCAAAAAGACTTATCTGTATTTCAAAGGAAACCTTTAACAAGAGCTTACCACCCGAAGAAGAAACTGATGAAGAGTTACCATTTGGTCCCGGTAAGATAATAGTCACTGAAGAAAGCGAGCCTGAACAGCTCGCCTTTTCTTATGCGGCAGGCAATTAAACGAGGACAAACCAACGCTTGCTTTTATTTTTTAGGAAGCTCAAATACGGTTATGGTGCAAAGATTGGCGAGAGGATTTGTCGGCAGGCAAAGCAAAAAACGCAGGCAATACTTTGTGTATTAACGAGTATTTTTGCAAAGCATGACGGAAAATCAGCCGACAAGATTTGTGCTGATAACCGTATTGGAGTTTCCCTTCGTCCGAAGTTTAGCAAGCATTGGATTTGTATCCGCAAATCCGTAAAAACAGAGCGTTTTTACCACCACACCCCAACACAAAAAATCAAAGAAAGGAGAATTAATATGTCAAAACGTAAAAGAGAAATTGATTTTCATGTCTATCTCAGTGAAGAAGAAAATGAAGTCTTAAACAAATTTTGCAAGGTGATGAAAACTGACCGAAGCAAAATTATCAGAGCTATGATTTTAGGTACAAGGCTTGTTGAAGCTCCGCCCATTGATTACAAACAGTTTATCATTGAGCTTCGCAGAGTCGGAACAAATCTTAATCAGCTTACTGTTAAAGCCAACTCGATCGGTTTTATTGACAGAGATGAATGCAAAGAAGTTTTATCTGAGGTGCGTTCACTCGAAGCTGATATTGCAAAATATTTTAAACCGGGTAAAGGGAGATTTGTTTAATGGCAGTTACAAGAATATGGCCTATAAAAAATAATATTCATCAGGTTGTGTCTTACGCTGCTAATAAAAGCAAAACTGATTTGTCAAAATATTCAGACCTCGTTTCATCACTTCACTATGCCGCCGACAAGGATAAAACAAATCTTGAAAGTGAACAAAGACTTCTTGTTGACGGTATTAACTGTGACCCTGACATTGCTGCACAGCAGATGATTGATACAAAAGAAATGTATGGAAAGACGGGAGGTATTGTTGCCTATCACGCATATATTTCTTTTAAACCCGGTGAAGTTTCACCCGAAGAAGCACAGCAGGTTGCAATGGAGGTTGCGAATAAAATGTGGGGAGCTGATTACGAGATGGTAGTAGCTACTCATCTTAATGCTAACTGTGTTCACTGTCATATAGTCATTAATTCTGTTTCAATGACTGACGGAAGGAAGATGAACGAAGACAGAGCTATGTACCGTCTGCTCAGAAAAACAAGCGATGAAATCTGTCTTGAGCACGGACTGTCTGTTATTGAAAACCCGAAAGGCAAACGAATACCCTACAATGTTTACAAAGCAAAGCAGAAAGGTATCAAAACAAAATATGACTATATGCGTGAAGATATTGATTATGCTATTCCGAGAAGCAGAAGTATAAAACAGTTTTTCAGAATTATGAGTCAGAAGGGTTATTGGTTTGATGACGGCAAGATTGGTTACCGCACCGACAAGCACGGAGTTAAGCTTTCAAATCTCGGTGATGATTACACCTATGAAAGTCTTTGGGATAGGATTAACCATCAGAGCCTTTATGAGGTGGATGAAAATTTTTATAACTATACCCGTGCAAATAATTATTTGCGTAACCAAACCTTTATTTATTGTTACAAGGGTTATGAGTTCAAGGAATCAGCCGAGCATTACCGTCACCCTGAAACCTTCAGTAAAACGGTTTCAGATTTTACAAAGATGATTGTGGGCGGAGCTGTGCTCGGTGCGCCTGTCATTTCACTTTTCTTTCTTGCACTCTTGTTTGTGGGAGCGATAGCTGAAAAGAACAACTGCAATCCTCATCCTTTCTCACCAAAGATGAAATACTCTGCACCGAGGATTGAGTTTATGCACAAGCAGATTGAGCTTGCAATAAACGAAAAGTTTTATGACTTTGCAGAGGTTGACAAATTCATTTCAAGAACAGGCATCCGTATGGAGGAGCTGAAAACTCAGCGAAACAAAATTTACAACCAAATCAGAAGATGTAAAGACCCGACGGTTAAGGAAGACCTTATTGACCGTCGGGATTTTCTTACGTCTGAAATCGGCACACTGCGTGAAAAGATTAACATTGCAAAACGCATTATCAAGGACAGACCGGGACTGGAGGAAAGTCTTGAAGCGGAGAAGGCTCTTATCCGTGAATGGTATTTTCCCGAAAGAACTCAGGTCAGAGAAAAACATTATGAAGGGAGGTAAGCTTTATGAACGCTGAGGATCTTTGCAAGAAAATGCAGGAAGAGAAAAAGGCTGACAGTGAAAATTATTACGAGGAAGAGATGTCGTCAAGCGAATACTTTAGAAGGTATTCAGGCACACCTTGGTATTCTGTCAGAAAGCATTTACAGATTATACGAGCTGAACAAGAAAAGTATAAAAGAAATTATTAATTTTTATGGAGGTAAACTATGTTTAATCAAAACATCAAATCACCGGTAAACATTCCGGTATCAAAAATTCATCCCTTTGAGGGAAATCCGTATAAGGTTTTGGATAACGATGAAATGAATACTCTTATATGCAGTATTCAGGAGCAAGGTATTCTTACTCCCATAATTATCCGACCTATTGAAAACACAGATGAATATGAGGTGATAAGCGGACACCGACGCTTACACGCTACAGTCAAAGCAGGGATGAAAGAAGTCCCTGCTTTTATTTATGCCGTTACCCGTGATGAAGCAGCGATTATGCTTGTGGACAGTAATCTTCACCGTGAGCATATTCTCCCGTCGGAAAAGGCATTTGCTTACAAATTGAAGCTTGAAGCAATGAAGCATCAGGGTATCACTTGTGGACAAGTTGGCCACAAGTCACGAGATGAAATTTCAGATACAGACAGCGGTAGACAAATTCAACGTTATATTCGTCTGACTTATCTCATCCCCGAATTGCTTGACCTAGTTGATGAAGAACGAATTGCATTTACACCTGCAGTTGAGCTTTCATATCTGAATGAAGTGGAACAGGCGGATTTGGTTGAAGAAATCCGTGTCTGTGATGCTACACCTAATTTATCTCAGGCACAAAGGCTTCGTGCAATCAGCAGAGAGGAAGGTTTAACACCTGAGGATATAGGTGAAATATTGGCGGAGGAAAAGGCAAATCAAAGACCTACAGTAAAATTCTCCGTTGAACGCCTACAGACGGTTGCTCCGAAGATAAAAGAGAGTGACCTTGAAAACTTTGTTATGAAAGCTTGTGAGCATTATTACAGATACCTTCAGCGACAGCGAAACAGGGATGCGAGGTGATGAGTATTGATTAGCAGAATTATTGATTTATATGAAGGCTTAAAAGTAAGTTTTATCAGAACCATAAGCGATATAAAAGGCGAATATACTTTCAATATCCCTGATGTTTCAACCTTCACCAAAGAGCAGAAAATAGCTTTTGACCAGATGATAGATTTCCTTGCAGATATGATTGAAAAATACGGTGACAAGATACCGAAAAGTGATGCAGAAATCAGAAGCAAGAAAACAGCTTAAAAAGTAGTGTGAGGCGGGTTTATCCTGCCTCGCACATTTGTCGAATATGCGAAAGAAAAATATAATCAAAATGAAAAATTACAAGGAGTTGAAAATATATGAAACGATTAAATTGCTATATCTACACCCGTGTTTCAACATCAATGCAGGTTGAGGGCTTCAGTCTTGATGCACAGAGAGAAAAGCTCCGAAAATATGCCGAGTATCAGGAGATGCACATTGCAGGCGAGTACAGTGATGAAGGTAAATCAGGTAAAAACATTGGCGGAAGACTTGAGTTTCAGCAAATGTTA
>JAZPYL010000089.1:0-50174 GCA_045544175.1 Acutalibacteraceae bacterium
AAAATGTAATCGGAGAGGGTAATACCTCTCCTTTTTCTATATATACAAGTATTGACTAAAATGATTATATCTGCTATTATTATATAAAAATGATACCGAGGTGAAAAACGATGGATTTATATTCGATTAGAAATGTATTAAATCATAAAACGATTTTTGAAATGGAACTTAGAGTTACATTTTATGCTCGTGTTTCTTCTGATTCAGACATGCAGTTAAACTCTCTTGAAAATCAGACTGCATACTATAAAAATTTAATTATGCAAAATAAAAACTGGACATATGTAGAGGGATATGTCGACGAAGGTATATCTGCGGCAACTACAAAAAATAGAGAAAGCTTTCACACGATGATGGAAGATGCTAAGGCTGGTAAATTTGATTTGATTATAACTAAAGAAATATCCCGTTTTGCTAGAAATACTCTCGACAGTATTAAATATACCAGAGAGCTTCTTGGGTATGGAGTATGTGTATTCTTTCAGAACGACAACATTAATACTGCTGACGAAGATAGCGAGCTAAGGCTTACAATTATGTCTGGTATTGCTCAGGACGAACTCAGAAAGCTTTCATCAAGAATTAAGTTTGGTCATCAGCAGGCGATTAAAGATGGCGTTGTTTTAGGAAATAGCAGAATATTTGGATATAAGAAGGACAATAAACGCTTAGTTATCGACGAAGAAGAGGCTGAAATGGTTAGAGAAATCTTCGAATTATATGCTACAGATAATTATAGTATGAGACAAATAGAAACAATATTATGGGAAAAGGGATACCGTAATCATAGAGGTAATAAGATTGCTCATACGACAATGTCTAATATGATTTCAAATCCAAAATATAAAGGATATTATGTTGGAAATAAAGTGAAAATTGTAGATATTTTTACAAAGAAACAGAAGTTTTTGCCCCCAGAAGAATGGGTAATTTATAAAGATGAAACAGGCGAGATAGTGCCCGCTATTGTGTCTGAGGAATTGTGGGATAAAGCAAACGAGGTTTTATCCAGAAGAAGTCTTGATGTGAAGCAGCGTCAAAACAAGAGTAATCATGCAAACTTACTAACAGGGAAGTTGTATTGTACGCACTGTGGAGCTCCGTATTATCGCAAAGATGCAACATATAAAGGTGTCAATACCTCGAGATGGACATGTAGCCATAAACTGAAAAACGGCGCTGGATCATGCCCGTCTTTTACAATAAACGAAAAAGAAATCAAACAGATAATATTTGATGTATTTACAAACACATATGAAGATGCGGGTAAATACATTGAAAGCTATTTAGATGATTTTAAGAATGAATGCTATAAGGATAACTCTTCTGATATTGCTAGACTCAATGATATTATTGAGAACGCTGAAAAGAAGAAGGATAAGCTATTACAATTTAATGTTGACGGCAAGATTTCTGATAATGACTTTTTAAAAATGTATTCCAAATGTGAGGAGGATATTTCTAACGCTAGAACGCAAATAGACGAAATTTCACTTACGAGCGAAAGAGTTAAAAAGATGACTAAGGAACTTAACTCTATAAAACATCAGTTAAACGAGGCTGTTAAAAATATTGAGAATAATGCCGAGGTTACTCCTCAGTTCGTAAATAAGTATATTGACATGATATATGTTACACCTGAAGAGGACGGCTCTTTAAGTCTAAGTATTAGATTGTTTACTAGCGAGACCTTAAACAAATCACTTGTCCGTACAGGTCACACGTCTAAGAAAATGATCGAATCATATGAAAGAAATATGAAATAAAATTCTTCATTGAAATACCCATCGTTCATTTCGAACGATGGGTATTTGTTATAACTCAATTTCCTCAATTTCTACCGTTACAGGAGGGTTGATTATTTCTTTTTTTACATAAGACTGTTCGGGATAGAATATTTCTTTATTCGGAAGCTCGATTTTATTTGCAGCTGTTTTGTCTTCAATAACGTGTTCAGGTTCGGAAGGAAACGCATAGAATATATCCTCCGAGTAATTACTGTCAAATGTCTTGAAAACAGGGAAAAGCTTCTTTTTCTTCTTTGAGGTATTCTTTCTGTTTATAAGATAAATAAGAAGAATTAATACCAAAGTGGAAAGCGAAATAACAAGACCTTCACTGAAAAGGTGTGCTTCAAAATCAAACTCTATAACGTGATTGCCTTTTTCTGCCTTGACGGCAAGAAGTCCGTTGCCGAATTTGATGATGTCATCTTCGCTTACCTGTTCGCCGTCTATTGTAACGCTCCAGCCCTTGTCAAATGGAATTGATGTGTAAAGGATACAGTCTTCTTTTGCTGTGAATCTGCCCTTAATGTGCGTGTCTTCGAACTCTTCGGTAATCATCTGATTATCAGAGAGAATTTCATAACCCTTGTTAAGAATATCGTCGTTGATTGTATAAGCAAAAAAGCTGAGATTACCGCTGTTGCTTTCAAAGGGAATGGTTACGGTAATGGTTTCATTTTCTTTATAACATCCAAGGTCAAGAATGCAGTTCTGGTTAGCGTTGTGGGTCTTGGTTCCGATGCTTGAGTTAATTGTTACGGATTTTTCACTTGCGCCTGTCACATCAAAGTAGATATAAACATTGCCTTCCTTTTCGGTGGTCAGATAAAGAATAACCGATCCGTCAGCATCGGGCGTTGACTTGAAATAACTGAAGGATGTTCCGCTCAGGCTTTCGCTGAAGGGTGAAACATTTGAATATGTGGCATAGGAAATGTCGAGCTTTTCAAAAGGATTGCCTGCATCTGTAGCAAGATCAAAGTAATTACCCTGAAGGTAGAACGGATCCGAGCCATGATCGATTTTCCATGTGTTCATATATTCTTCGTTTGCCCAGTTTTCTGCCGTTTTGTCAATGCAGTATGCAATAGGAAGATAGTAATTGTTTTTATAGGCAGTAAAGCCATCCGAGGATACAGATTGTGTGTAATAAGGTGAATTAAGAACGTGGAAAGTATCGTTATCTACAAGGTACTTAAGCGAGAACATCATATTATAGACGGGTGTTTGCGGATTGTAGGTGTAGCTGTTTATCCGGTTGCTCATCATACCTAAATCATCCTGAAGGTTTGAAAGAGATTCAGAGGCCATGGAAGAAAACACCGAAACACCGTTATAGCCGTACCAGCAGGGGTCCATTCTGGTTCTCAGGTCAGTGAGCTCCATACGGTAGAATTCATCCTGCTCTATTGTATCAAGATTGTTTTTCAGTTTTTTGAACTCATCGTAGTCTGATGCGTATGAATCTTTAGTAATAGTAATGCTTACAGTGCTTGAGTCACACATCACAACCTCACTGCAGATGCAGACGAGAAGAAGCAGAGCAAGTGAAGCGGTATGATATCTTTTATCCATAAATACAGTAAGAATTACTACATATAAAACAGTTAATGCGAGAGTGAGAAGTATAGCACCTGTACCAACATTCTTTGATGTGATTTTTTCAACAAAGAAAACGAAGGCAACCAAAGCGACACCTACCGTACCTATCTGCCTTGAATTGAATTCCTTTAATCTCAGAAAAACCTTGTATGCCATTATAAGAAGAATAAAAGAATATATAAAAGACTGTCTGTAAGGAAGGTCATTTGGGAAATGGAAGCCGTGCCAGATATAATTGAATATATTGATGTTAAAGGTGAAATAAAGAGTAATGAGCAGACCAAGTGTGCATATCTTTTCTTTTTTTGAGATTGATTTAGTAAAGAAATAAAGAGGTGCGAGAATAAGCGTCAGAACGCCGCAGTATACATTTGGCAGAACGTCATCGCCACTGCTTCGGATTGTTGTTGTAAGATTTGCAAAATGATTTGCAAAGAAATCAAAGAAAGAAAAATAGGACTCAAAATCAGATGGAAATGTACCGGAGGTTGCAGAGCTCGAACGCAGTACACCGTAAACGGGAAGAAGAACAACAGCCATCAGACCTGCAGCTGCAAAAGAAGAAAAGGCAAAGATACAGCCGGTTCTGAAAAATCTTTTATTTGAAAGTCTGAAAATCAGGCTTCTCTTCTTTTCTGCGTATTTTTTACATATAATTTCTCCTGCACTGTAATTTGCCGAATAGTAATAAATAAAGTAAATTACAGAGAAAATGCAGAGCATATATGACATATAGTAGTTAGAGAACATAGTAAGAGCAAGACCTGTAATATATGTTGCAGGTTTGCCGGCATTAATGATTCTTTCAATACCCAGAAGAACAACCGGTAAAAGAATCATCGCATCAAGCCACATTACATTCCAGTAATAAGCGAGCATATAAGCACAGAAGGCATAAAGAACACCAAAGGATACAGAAACATAATTCTGACTTTTAAGAGAATTTTTAACATAGTAAGTGAATGTGGAAGCGGAAAGTGCGGCTTTAATGAGAACCATAGCACCGATTGCTTCGGGAATATTTTTATGTCCGAAGAACATAATGATTGCACCGACAGGGCTTGAAAGATAGTTGAAATAGTTGCCTAAAAAGCTACTGCCGAGACCTGATTTCCACGAATAGAAAAGACTGCCGCCTTCCTTCACTTTATCATAGAGCTCAGCAAAAAGCGGTCCGTACTGATGATAGAGGTCCATTCTTAAAATGGTCTTGTCACCAAAAGGCACCATTCCGTTGCAAAGATATACAGCGAGCATAGTTATCACTGTTGCGAGGAACGCCATTATTATATATTGGTATTCCGTAAATAAACTCTTTTTGTTCTTAATCATACTATACCTCTTATTAATTGAAATTAACATATATCATAATACAATAAAAAATTATATTCTTCAAGATGTTTTACTGATTTTGTAATAAATTCGGACACGCCCTCATAGTCTTGAATTGAAGACAAAAGAAGGTGGTAAATATATGAATTATAAAGAAGAAAATTTTAATGAGGCTATAAGTGTTTTATCTGCAGCACTTAAAAATAAGCTGATAAAGCTTAATTCCGTTGTGAAAAGTGATACCTATGAGATAAGACTGCGAATAGGAAAGCCTGTGATACTGTGCGGCAGATACGGAAATCTGATTTTGAAAAAAGATGGATGTACAAGCAGTGTTTATGAAGATGACTGTTATATATGTAAGCCTGAGATAATCGTAGATACATTTAACCGCTTGTGTTGTTTTTCGGTTTATAGCCATATTGAAAGCATAATAAACGGCTATATTACATACCAGGGAGGTCACCGTGCAGGAATTGCAGGAACTGCAGTTGTCAATCAGAAAGGTGAGATAACTTCGGTTAATGACATTTCAGGAATAAATATCAGGGTAGCAAGAGAGGTAGTAGGTGCAGCAGATGAAATTATTTCCGAGTTATATTGTAAAGGTCCTGCGAGTGTAATTATTGCAGGACCGCCCTCATCGGGCAAAACCACAGTTCTCAGAGACATTATAAGGCAGCTATCGAACAGGTTTTACAAGATATCGGTCATCGATGAAAGACAGGAAATAGCATCGGTCAACGGGTCGATTTGTCAGAATGACGTAGGTATTAATACAGATGTATTCAATTGTTATCCGAAAGGAAAGGGGATAATGAATGCACTTAAAACAATGTCTCCGCAGATAATTGCTCTTGACGAGGTGGGAGAAGAAAGAGAGATAGAAGGAATTGTACAGGGTATGAACAGCGGAGTTGATTTCATAACAACAGTTCATGCTGCAAGCTACTGTGATTTACTGAAAAGACCTCAGCTTGAAACCTTGCTGAGTAGATGCTCTTTTGATTATATTGTTCTGCTGAAAAGTGCCGAGTCACCCGGCGAGACAGAAGGAATTTATGACGCGAAGGAGATATATGATGAGATTTTCAGGAGCCGTTTTGCTTTGGGCAACATTTACGCTCACAGGGATGAGGATATCATTATTGCTTAAAAAAAGACTGAATTTGTTAGAAGAAACCCTTACCTTCCTTAATACTATGATTGTATCAATTGAATATACAAGGTCCGATATACTAAAAATCATCTCATCAGTTATCAAGGAAGACTCACTTAAAAATCTTGTGTTTCTCAGAAAATGCTATGACGGAATCAGAAACGGTTATGACTTTCCGGATTCCTGGAGCAAGGCAGTTGAATCCACTCATCTATATAAGAGCGACGAAAGAGCCAAACTGTTGCAGCTCGGGACATGCTTAGGCACATCTGACAGCAAAAATCAGGTGAACATAATAAGCAGCTTCAGGTATTATTTTGAAGGCTATCTTTCAAGAGCGAATGATGACTATACCAAATACGGTAAAGTATCTTCGTTGTTCGGAATGTTTTTAGGTGCAGTCGTTTTCATATTATTGTATTAAAAAGCGAAAGGCAGAGATTTCTAAATCTTGTAAACAAATTATGGAATTGGATTTGATATTTAAAATTGCAGCAATAGGAGTGATTGTTGCAATTCTTAACCAGCTTTTGACTAAGAGTGATAAAAGCGAATATGCTACCATGACAACAATTGCCGGTATAATTCTTGTGCTTCTTATGATAATTCCTCAGATAAAAGAGCTCTTTGAAAGTATCAGGGAGATTGTCGATTTCTGATGGCTTTTAAAATTGCTTTAATCGGGATTGCAGTTTGCTTGGTCAGCGCTGCTCTTAAAAAATATTCGGGCGAATTTATTCTGCCGATAGAAATAGTGTATGTTTGCTTTGCTCTTGTGGTTCTTCTTGATATTTTTAATGAGATTACGGATACTTTATCAGATTTTTTCAGCACAGTCAGCTACGGTGAGGAAGTGTTATCATCAGTAATAAAAGGGATGGGTATTTGTCTTTTAACAAAGTTTTCTTCGGATATATGTCTTGAAAACGGAAACAAGCTTGTAGCTGATGTTGTTGAATTTTCTGGAAGGATAGTGCTCATGGCAATTGCACTGCCATACATTGAAGCTGTAATCAGTGTAGCACTTGCGTTTTTAAAATGAAGAAGATTATAAGTATAATTTTGGCACTGCTCAGTGCTTTTATTATGAATTTTTCGGCCTCCGCTTCGGAAGATTTTAAATCTGACATTACAGACAAGCTGTTTTCATCTTTTGATGATGAAGTTATTGAGGGTCTTGAAGAGTTTGGTATAACTGATTTAGATTTTGACAGTATTTATAACATCTCTTTTTCTGATATTATGTCATATTATAAAGATACTTTGTCAAATTTATTTATGAACAGCCTGAAAAATTTTTTGAAGTTGTTTTCGGTTGTGTTGCTGATAGGGTTTGTTCAGATGATCCTTGAGAACGAAAAGTATAAAACTCTGCTGTCGTGTCTTTCTGTTATGGCTGTAACGCTGATGACAACAGAAAGTATTAATCTTTGCCTTAATTCTTCAATTTCATTAATCAAGCTGAACAGTAATTTTATGGTATCCTTCGTCCCTGTTTATGCAATAACAATAGCTGTAAGCGGGAATCCGACAACGGCCCTTACATATAATTCGTTGGTGTTTGCATTGGCTGAGGGAGTATCAGCACTTATAAATTACGGTTTTATTGATATTATCGGCTGTTTCTTCTGTCTGTCCATAGCTTTTTCGGTAAATGATATTCTGAAATTTAACAGACTTATATCTGTGACAAACAGAATTATATCTTTTGTCTTAGGCCTGATATCATCTGTGTTTGCCTCTGTTCTGACGCTTAAAGGCTCGATATCTGTCTCTGCCGATACCGTTGCCTCTAAGAGCGTCAGATTTGCAATAGGCAGTCTTATACCGATTATCGGTTCTTCAATAAGTGAAGCATATTCATCAATTTTAGGAAGTATAAATATAATTAAGGGTTCTGTTGCAATAATTGGTATTATTGCAATCCTTATTATTAATCTGCCGGTTTTAGTTGAGATTGTTCTGTATTACTTTTCGTTAAGTTCATTGAGCTTTATTAGTGATGTTCTTGACTGTAAAAGTCTTTCAAATGCTTTTAGTGGGTTTTCAGTCGGCATAAAAATTATAGGTCTTCTGGCTGTATTTGAAATATTTCTTTTTATTATTTCAACGGCGGTTATGCTTTCGTTAAAAGGTGGATAAAATGGAAAAAATAGCTTTATGGTGTAAATTTATCGCTTTGATTTCAATTCTGTCATCGGTATCACTGTTGGTTCTGCCGGAGGGGAAGAGCAAAAAAGCTTTTAAAGCTCTAATTGCAATAATAACTGTTTATTCTGTTGCAACTCCTTTCACGGACACCGAAATTGATTTCTCACATTTCAACGAATATTTTAATACTTCAAAAAACTCTGTTCTGTCAGAATCGTTGGAAAGCTATGAAAATTATCCGCTGATAAGTGCTGCAGAATCGGAAACAGAAATATATTTCAGTAATTTGCTGTCGTCTGTCGGTGTGCAGGCCTCTTGCGAAGCTGTGTGCAACATCGAAGAGGATAAGATTGTTCTTAGTGAAATATGCTTTAAAGGCGAGCTTGATGAAAGCCTGAAAAGGATGATTACAGAAGAAGTTCATAAAATATACGGAGAAGAAATTACAATTATTTTTTAGGAGAAGAATAATGGAAAATAAGGTGAAAGAGAAAATATACAGCATATTTGAGAAACTGAAGAATGATAAAAAGACCATGCTGATAATTGTCATAGGTATATTAGGTATGCTGATGATTTCAATTTCAGAATTTTCCGGTGATGAAGTCATCGAAACAGATATCGGAAATGAAAACGTAGATTACAATATAAGCAATCAAAAGGAAGAGCTTGAAAAAATTATAGGTGAGATATCGGGTGTCGGTCGTGTAAAAGTTATGGTAACATATGAATGCTCAAATGAGAAAATTTTTGCGTATGATAAGGCTGAACAGAATGAAGATAAGAACCAAAAAATATCCAGTGAATACATAATTGTAGACGGAGGAAATGAAGAGAACGGACTGCTGCTTAAAGAGATATTTCCCAAAGTTTTAGGGGTGGCGGTTGTTTGCGAAGGGGGAGATAATCCGACTGTACAAAATGAAATTACAATGTTAATTAAAGCTGTTTATGATATAAGCAGTAATAATATCAGCATTTCTGAAATGCGAAAATAGGAGGCAAGAATTATGCTACTGAAAAAAAGACAGGTGCTCACTGCAACTCTGATAATTGCATTGTGTGCCGCAATAACGGTGAATTGGTATTTCACAAAGCCGGAAAATGAATCAAAGGAAGAGACAACAAGTATTGATGAAGCTGTTACAGGAAACCTTGGCGACACTCTTTTTGTTGCGGGAACAACAATTGAAGAGAAAGAAGAATCTGATTCTGCAGGAATTTCTTCAGAATCCGAAAACGAAGAATCGGAGGTTGTATCAGCTGAAGATTATTTTTCATCTGCAAAACTTAAGAGACAAAATACATACGATGAAACTATTGATAATATTCAAAAAATCCTTAATGATGAGTCAATTGATAAAAGTCAGAAAAATGAAATTTCCGTTATGCTTTCCGATTATCAGAACGATATGAAAATGCAAACTGATGCAGAAAATCTCATAACTGCAAAAACAGGAAGCGAGTGTCTTGTTGTGATTAACGGTGACGAATGTCAGGTGGTTTTGGAAAAAAATACACTAACAGACACAATAATTCTGCAAATAACGGAGATTATTGAGAAAAATGCGAATATTTTTTCAGAAAATTTAACAATTATTGAGCTAAAATAGTTGTAGGATTTAAAATTTGTGGTATAATGATATCTGTATAAATTTGCAACCGATCAAATGCTTTGATTGGGGGAGGAAGTAAATATGACGAGACATGAAGCAAGAGAAATGGCATTTATACTTGTTTTTGAAAAAAGCTTTCAGGAAGATGCGGCGATAGTTGACCTGATTGAGACAGCCTTTGAGCTTGAAATCTTTCCGACGAATGCCTTTGCTGAAAATTTAGCAAAAAGAGTTTATAAGAACCTTGAAGAAATCGACGCCGCAATTGATGAAAACCTTGTCGGTTGGTCTGCTAAAAGAATTTCAAGGGTTTCACGCGCAATACTCAGAGTCGCTGTATGCGAGCTTTTGTATACTGAGAATATGCCTGTCGGTGTTGCAATCAATGAGGCAGTTGAGCTTGCGAAAAAATTTGCGACACCTGACGATGCTTCTTATGTCAACGGTGTTCTTGGTACATTTGTTAAAAAACTCGGTAAGTAATGGCATACTTAGGTATTGATACAAGCAATTACACCACATCTGCAGCTTTATATTTTCCCGAAGAAGACAGAATTGTTCATAAGAAAATGCTTCTGCCTGTAAAGCTTGGCGAAAAAGGTGTCAGACAAAGTGATGCGGTTTTTCATCATACAGTTCAATTGTCACAGGTATATGATGAACTGCTTTCTGGAAATAATATAAATATCGAATCAGTAGGGGCATCTGCTTTTCCGAGAATGGCAGAGGGCTCCTATATGCCATGTTTTCTTGTTGGATTAAATACAGCTAAGATTATTTCAAAGACAAATAATCTCAGTTTTCACACTACATCACATCAGGTGGGACATATTCTCGCAGCACTGTACAGCTGTAAAAGAATGGAGCTTATAAATGAAGGGTTTATTGCTTTTCATCTTTCGGGCGGTACAACCGAGGCTCTTCTTGTTGAACCTGATGATAAAGAAATAATAAAGTGCAGTCTTATAGGAAAATCTCTTGATTTAAAGGCCGGACAGGCTGTTGACCGTGTCGGAGTTATGCTCGGAATGGGATTTCCTGCGGGGGCTGAGCTTGACAAGCTGTCGCAAGAGAGCGATAAAACTTATAAAATCAAACCCTGTGTAAAGGGCTCTGACATCAGCCTCTCGGGTGTTGAAAACAAGTGTAAAACTATGCTTGATAAAGGTGAAAAGCCTTGTGATATTGCGAAATACTGCATTGAGTATATCTGTACCTCTCTTGAAAAAATGACTGATGCACTTTTAATTGAATATGGTAACTTGCCGCTTGTATATTCAGGCGGTGTTATGTCTAACAGCTATATCAGGACTTGTTTTCAAAATAAATATAACGGATTATTTGCTTCGCCTGAGTTTTCAGCTGATAATGCAGCAGGTGTTGCAATTATGGCATATCTTAAGGAGAACAGAAAATAAATGACATCAATTTTAACGGTCTCACAGATTAATACATATCTTAAATCTGTTATTGACGGTGATTATAACTTAAAAAATATATATGTAAGCGGTGAGATTTCAAATTTTACCAATCATTACAGAACCGGACATTTTTACTTTACATTAAAGGATGAAATTTCTGCTGTGAAGGCAGTAATGTTCAGAAGTGCTGCACAGAGAGTGACTTTTGAAATACAGAACGGTATGAAGGTTCTTGTAAGGGCGAGTGTCTCCCTTTATGAAAGAGACGGTATTTATCAGCTTTACTGTGAGGACATTATTCCCGAAGGTGTCGGTGAGCTTACCCTTGCTTTTGAGCAGCTTAAGGACAAGCTCAGCAAAAAAGGAATGTTCTCAGACGAACACAAAAAGCCGTTGCCCTTATATCCCCAGAAAATCGGCGTAATTACTTCACCGACGGGAGCCGCTTTGCAGGATATACTTACTGTTTTGTCAAGACGTTATCCTTCCGGTGAAATTGTTTTTGAAGGTGTTCAGGTTCAGGGTGACTCAGCTGCGCATCAGATAGCAGAAGCTATCAAGAAATTCAACCGACTCAGAGGTGCCGATGTGCTCATAGTCGGCAGAGGCGGTGGCTCTATTGAAGATTTGTGGGCCTTTAATGAAGAAGAGGTCGCAGAAGCAATTTATGAGTCAGAAATTCCCGTAATATCAGCTGTGGGCCACGAAACAGATTTCACTATTGCCGATTTTGTCAGTGATATGCGTGCTCCTACTCCATCTGCGGCAGCTGAAATTGTGGCACCTGACTACCGTGAAATTCTGTATGCAGCCGATAAAATGCTTGATACAATGACCGACTCCGTTGACCGACTCATAACGAGACTTACAATGGATGTTATGACAAACGAAAGAATAATTGCTGAATTCAGCCCTCAGAAAACAATACAGTTCTATTCGCAGTGGCTTGAAGCCTGTGAAAGTAAATTTGACAGCATTATATCGTCAAAAATAAACAATTATGACAATGCGCTTGCACAGTATTCTGCACGTCTTGAAGGTACAAGTCCTCTCAAGGTCCTTGCAAGAGGTTATGCGTTTATTAAGGACGAAAACGGATTTACTGTAAACAGTGCGGAAAAAGTCAATAAGGACGACAAAATTACAGTTGTAATGTGTGACGGTAAGGCAGAATGTACTGTCGATGAAATAGTTTTAAATCAATAAAAAGGATTATCCTTAATCGAAAGGTGAAAAAATATGGAAATGTACACACTTGACACTGCTATGATAAGGCTTAAAGAGATTGCTGAAAGTCTTGAAAGCGGTGAATATGATCTTGAAATGTCAATAAAACTTTATGAAGAAGGAGTAAAAATAATCTCCTTTTGCAATAAAACACTAATATCTGCCAAACAGAGAATTACTGAACTTACTGAAAATGTACTCGGAGAAGAAGAAAATGCAGAGTAATATTTTAAATGAATATGTTGAGATTATCAATAAACGGCTTTCTGAGCTTATACCCGAGTGTGATTTCGGTGAAGATATAGTTCATGAAGCTATGAAATACAGCCTCAGCATCGGCGGCAAGAGAATCAGACCTGTTCTTACTCTTGAATGCTGCCGTATCTGTGGCGGAAAAATTGAAGATGCAGTTGATTTTGCCTGTGCTCTGGAGATGATTCATACATATTCACTCATTCACGATGATCTTCCCTGTATGGATGATGACGATATGAGAAGAGGTATGCCGTCCTGCCATATAAAATTCGGTGAAGAGTACGCTCTTCTTGCGGGCGACGGACTTTTAACCAGAGCCTTTGGTGTTGTTGCTAACAGCTCAGTTGCTAAAACTAATCCTCTTATTGCTGTCAATGCTGTTTCAGCTCTTTCCTATCTTGCAGGCTCTAACGGAATGATAGGCGGACAGGTAATTGACCTTAGAAGCGAGAATAAAGAAATTTCTGTTGAAACTCTTGAGGTGCTGGACAAGCTTAAAACCGGTGCTCTCATCAGATGTGCCGCACTTCTCGGTTGCCTTTCGGCAGGTGCAGATCAAGAGAAAACCAATGCCTGTCTCAAATATGCAGAGAAAATTGGACACGCTTTTCAGATTATTGACGATATTCTTGATGTCATCGGCAATGAAGCTGAACTCGGTAAACCTATCGGTAGCGATGCTGAAAGCAAAAAAAGCACCTATGTTACCTTGCTTGGCCTTGAAAAGTCAAAGGAGTATGCCGAAAGACTTACGGGCGAAGCTCTTGAAGCCATTGAAATATTCGGTGATGATGCAGCATTTCTTAAGGAACTCGCTGTTCATCTTATCAAAAGAACTAACTGAAAGTGAAGATAGATATGGAATATAAAATTCTTTCAAAGGTAAAAAGTCCTGAGGATATAAAAAACCTCAGCTTTAATGAATTGAATATTCTGTCTGAAGAAATCAGATACAAGCTTATAGAAACCGTTTCAGCTAACGGCGGTCATCTTGCACCGAATTTAGGTGTCGTTGAGCTCACTATTGCTATGCATAAAATCTTTAATTCGCCTGATGATAAATTCGTTTTTGATGTAGGGCATCAGTGCTATACTCATAAGCTTCTTACCGGCCGTTTTGACAGATTTGATTCTCTCAGAACAAAAGACGGTATATCGGGCTTTACAAGACCCGGTGAAAGTGAACACGATATTTTTTACAGCGGTCATAGCGGTACGTCTGTTTCTGCAGGCTTAGGTCTTGCTGAAGCTAATAGTCTCAAAGGTAGCAATAACTATGTTGTTACTGTTATCGGTGACGGTTCCTTTACGGGAGGTATGGTTTACGAGGCACTCAATAACGGCGGCAAAAGTGAAGCTAAGCAGATAATTATTCTCAACGATAATAAAATGTCCATTTCCGAGAATGTCGGCTCTTTTGCAAAGTATCTTGCTGTGATGCGCTCAAGACCCGAATACTATTCTTTCAAAGAAAATACAGAGAGATTTCTTAATAAATTCCCTTACGGCGAGAAGATAGCTGATAAAATCTATAACCTCAAGACAGATATAAAAAATCTGCTTTATAAGCAGAGCACATTTTTTGAAGATCTCGGTTACAGATATATGGGACCTATTGACGGTCACAATATTGAAAATCTTTGTGATGCTCTTGAAAGTGCAAAAAGTATAAACGGACCTGTTTTGCTTCATGTAATTACCGTTAAGGGCAAAGGCTATGAACATGCAGAAAAGTTTCCCAGCCAGTTTCACGGAATATCTAAGTTTGACGTTGAAACAGGCGAACCCATTTCTTCTTCAACCAGCTTTTCTGCGAAATTCGGTGAATATTTGTGCGAACATGCTAAGTATGATAAAAGCATCTGTGCTGTAACTGCGGCTATGGGCATAGGAACGGGACTTGAAGAATTCAGTAAAGTTTTCCCTGAACGATTTTTTGATGTAGGTATTGCTGAAGAACATGCTGTAACCTTCTGCTCAGGTCTTGCGAAAAGTGAACTGAAGCCGGTATATGCTGTTTATTCGACATTTCTTCAGAGGTGCTACGATCAGCTTGTACACGATATTTCTCTTCAGCAACTAAAGGTGATTTTTGCTATTGACAGAGTAGGCTTCGTAGGCGAGGACGGAGAAACGCATCAGGGGATTTTTGATGTTCCGTTTCTTAATACGATACCTAATATAAAAATATATTCTCCCTGTTGCTTCAAATCTCTGTATGCGGATTTAAGCAGTGCCCTGTACGCTGACAGTTGTTCTGTTGCCGTAAGATATCCGAGAGGGGCCGAATCGGAAAATGTTCAGAAGCTTAAGTTTGACGATATCGGTTTTGCATATTACGGTGATGAAAAGGCTGATAAGCTTATTGTAACCTACGGCAGACTTACCTCTGAAGCTATTGATGCGACAGATGCTTTGGAAAACACTGCTCTTGTAACGCTCAATCAGATTAAACCCATACCTGAAAAAGCATTTGAAATTATTAAGGGTAAAAAAGAGGTATATTTCTTTGAAGAAGGTCTTAAAAGCGGAGGCGTAGGTGAAAAGCTCGGTGTTAAGCTTCTTGAAAACGGTTTTGCCGGAAAATACAGAATTACTGCCGTGGAAGATGAGTTCGTAAAACAGGGCAGTATCAGAGAGCTCCTCAGCGAGTACAAATTAGACAAAGAAGCAATGATAAATATTTTAAGTGGTGAATAATCAGTGAAAGAAAAAATAAGACTTGATGTAGCTCTCTTTGAAAGAGGCTTCGTTGACAGCAGAGAAAAAGGTAAAGCTCTTATAATGGCAGGTCTTGTCTATGTCAACGGTCAGAAAGAAACAAAGGCAGGCGCATCTGTAAAAAGTGAAGACTGCATTGAGCTTCGCGGAGAAAAGATGCCTTATGTGAGCCGTGGCGGATATAAGCTTGCTAAGGCTATAGATGAGTTCGGCTTAAGACTTGACGGCTCGGTTTGTATGGATATAGGTGCATCAACAGGCGGATTTACGGACTGTATGCTTATGAACGGTGCTGAAAAGGTATATTCTATTGATGTCGGCTACGGTCAGCTTGCCTGGAAGCTTCGTAATGACAGCAGAGTTGTTAATATGGAGAGAACTAATTTCAGATATGTGACTCATGAAGAAATTCCCGAGGAGATTGATTTTGCAAGTGTTGACGTATCTTTTATTTCCCTTAAACTAATAATTCCCGTAATGCGTGAGCTTTTAAAGGATAAAGGCAGAGCTGTTTGTCTTATTAAGCCTCAGTTTGAAGCTGGGAAAGAAAAGATAGGCAAAAAAGGCGTTGTAAGAGAAATAGAAACACATTTTGAGGTTGTGCAGTCAATTTATGATTTTGTTCTTGAAAACGGATTTTCTGTTCTCAACCTTGATTTTTCACCTATAAAAGGACCTCAGGGTAATATTGAATACTTAATTTTCATTGAGAAAACCGATGAGCCTGAAGCTCTTCTTGAAAAATCAGTTGAAGAGATTGTCACTGCTTCGCACGAAAAATTAAACGGAGGTGACCGGGAATGACGGTTGCTTTTCACGTAAATATTACAAGAAACAATGCTTATGAGGTTGCTGTTGCAGTTTATAATGAGCTCGTTTCTCTTGGCATTGATGTAATAATTATTGACGATGTCCGGGATAGCTTTTCTGAGCTTGATGCTAAATTCCTGCCTATTAAAGAGGCTGTTGCTAAATGCGATGTTCTTGTTGCTGTTGGCGGTGACGGAACGATTATCCATTCTGCTCATTATGCTGCCGAACAGGATAAGCCGATCCTCGGCATTAACGCCGGAAGATTAGGCTTTCTCGCAGGTGTTGAAAAGGAAGAGTTGAGTCTCCTTAAAAATCTGATTGATGGTAATTATCTTATTGATAATAGAATGATGCTCTCTGTTAAGCATTACGAAAATAATGAACTTATAAAAGAGTATTTCTGTCTTAATGATGTTGTTGTCGCAAGAGGTGCATCAATGCATATGTGTGAAATTGATGCTTCCGACAACGGTAGAAAAATCAGCACTTATATTGCTGACGGACTGATAATTGCGACGCCGACAGGTTCTACTGCATATTCGCTTTCTGCCGGTGGTCCCGTTGTTGATACATCTATTGAAAGTCTTATTCTTACGCCTGTATGCTCACATTCGGTGCTTACGCGCTCAATGATATTCAAGCCTGACTCTCAGATCGAAATATCAGTCAGAAATTCTGAAACCTCTTGTCCGATTTTCAGCTGTGACGGTGAAAACGGAATAGAGATGAATAATAACAGTAAATTAGTTGTAACCAGAGCCGAAAGAGTAACGAAAATCATCAGAATCAAATCTGACAGCTTTTCTGATATTCTTACTCACAAGCTTATCGAAAGATACGGTTATTAACAGGAGGATAAAATATGAAGAAGAACAGACATGAGGCTATTCTCAATCTTATAAGTAAAGAGGATATCGGCACTCAGGAAGAGCTTATGCTCAAGCTTAATCAGCTCGGTTTTAAGGTGACTCAGGCAACGGTTTCAAGGGATATTAAATTCCTCAAGCTTATAAAAACACCTGTCAGCTCGGGTCAGTATAAGTATTCTTATGTAAATAATGAATTTGAGGATTTTTCGAGAAAGTATTATTCCATTCTTGCGCACTCAGTGACAGGCATCAACTATGCAGGAAATATGGCTGTTGTTAAGTGCTTTTCGGGTATGGCTCAGGCTGCCTGTGCCGCTATGGATAACCTGTCTATTGATAAGATTGTCGGTACTCTTGCAGGTGATGACACAATATTTGTTCTTTGTAAGGATGAAGAATCTGCAAGGGAATTTAAGGATTGTATTGAAGAAATAATCGACAGCAATTCACAGTAAAAATAAGCTATCCGAAAGGAAAAATAAAGTGTATGCTTTCAAGTTTAAAAATTGAAAATGTAGCTGTCATTGAGCATTCGGAGATTATTTTTGATTCGGGGCTGAACATACTCACTGGTGAAACGGGTGCAGGTAAGTCTATTGTTATAGATGCTATTAATGCAATTCTCGGTGAAAGAACCTCCAAGGATATTATCAGAACGGGTGCAGATAAAGCGAAAGTTACTGCTTATTTTGAATCGGTTTCCAAGGATGTACTTGATAAGCTCGAAGAGCTTGGTGTTGACTGTGACGGTGATGACAGTCTGCTTGTCACAAGAATAATAAGTGCCGACGGTAGAAACGTCTGCCGCATTAACGGAAGCAGTGTTACTGTTTCTATGCTTAAATCAATCGGCAGAGATTTAATAACTATATGCGGTCAGCACGACAGTCAGTATCTTCTTCAGAAGGACCATCATATTGAATTTATCGATGCTATGGCTGACAGTAAGGAGCTTATTGACAGTTACCGTGAAATTTATTATGAAATTAAAAATGTCAGAAAAGAGCTGAAAAAGCTTCTTAATGCAGAAGATGAGCGTGAGCAGAGAATAGAGTTTCTGAAATTCCAGATTGACGAATTGTCTGCTGCTAAGCTTGAAATCGGTGAGAAAGACAGACTGACTAAAGAAAAAGAAACAATTCGTAACCGTGAAAATAATATTAAAGCTCTGAGTGCAATTGATGCCATAATCAACGGCGACGGTGAAAGCGCAGGACTGAGCGAAGGCGTATATAAGGTAATAGAAAATCTCGATAAGCTTTCACAGCTTGACAGTAAATTTTCCTCCTTTTCCGAAAGCTTCAATGAATTCCGTTATGTGCTTTCCGAATGTTCATCGGAGGTGTCTTCTTCTCTCGGAGATTATGAAAACGGCTATACAGATATTGATGCAGTTGAAGAACGACTTGATGAAATATACCGTCTTTCGAGAAAATACGGTGCTACTGAAGAGGATATGCTGAGCTATCTCAGCAGGATTGTTGAAGAGTATAATTCCCTCGTTTCAAGTGATGAGGCCATAGAAGAGCTTCAGGATAAATATAACGAGCTTGCCAATGAGCTTTTCAAAAGAGGATGTTATCTTTCTGATTGCAGAAAACAGACGGCTATTGAATTTGAAGAAAAAGTGAGAAATGAACTGAGCTTCTTGGATATGGCCGGTGCAGAGTTTACTGTTGATTTTAAAGAAGCCAATGCTACTGAAAACGGTATGGATGAGGTTGAGTTCATTTTTTCTGCCAATGTTGGTCAGGAAATGAAGCCTCTTGTAAAAATAGCATCGGGCGGTGAGCTTTCGAGAGTTATGCTTGCTATAAGGTGCGTGCTTTCTGACAGCGACAGTATACCGTCAATGATTTTTGATGAAATCGATACAGGTGTCAGCGGAAGAGCAGCACAAAAAATTGCATATAAGATGCATGAGCTTTCCGGTGTAAAGCAGGTTGTATGTGTGACTCACCTTGCTCAGATTGCGGCACATGCCGATAATCATCTGTATATTGAAAAAATAGCAGGGGAGGATGGCACCTTTACAAAAGTAACCTCGCTTACCGATAGTGAGCGCATCCGTGAAATTGCAAGAATAATCGGTGGCGATATCGTTACAGCAACTACACTTCAGTCTGCAAAGGAATTAATTGATTACGCACAGAATAATTAAGCAGATTTACTCTTGACATAATTATTAAATGTGTTAGAATAAGTAGAAATGATTTTGAAAGGACGAACTGAAATGAAAATATATGAAGAGCTTGTCGCAAGAGGTCTTATTGCGCAGGTTACAAATGAGGATGAAATCAGAGAGATGATTAATGCCGGCAAGGCTACCTTTTATATCGGCTTTGACTGTACTGCAGACAGCCTCACCGCAGGTCACTTTATGGCACTTACTCTTATGAAGCGTCTTCAGATGGCAGGCAACAAGCCTATCGCACTTATCGGCGGCGGCACAACAATGATCGGTGACCCCTCAGGAAGAACCGATATGAGAAAGATGCTTACTAAGGAAGATATCGACCATAACGCTGAATGCTTCAAGAGACAGATGGAAAGATTCATCGACTTCGGTGAAGGCAAGGCAATGATGGTAAATAATGCTGACTGGCTTCTTGACCTTAACTATGTTGAAATGCTCCGTGAAGTCGGTACTTGCTTCAGCGTTAACCGTATGCTTGCTGCTGAGTGCTACAAGCAGAGAATGGAAAAGGGCCTTTCATTCCTTGAATTCAACTATATGATTATGCAGAGCTATGACTTCTACGAGCTTTTCCGTAAGTACGGCTGTAATATGCAGTTCGGCGGTGATGATCAGTGGAGTAATATGCTCGGCGGTACTGAGCTTATCAGAAAGAAGCTCGGCAAGGATGCTCACGCAATGACGATTACTCTTCTTACTGACTCACAGGGCAAGAAAATGGGTAAGACTGCCGGTAATGCTGTGTGGCTCGACCCCAATAAGACTTCACCCTTTGAATTCTATCAGTATTGGAGAAATGTTGCTGATGCTGATGTTCTTAAGTGCATCAGAATGCTTACATTCTTGCCAATTGAAGAAATTGAAAAGATGGATAGCTGGGAAGGCAGTCAGCTCAATACTGCTAAGGAAATTCTTGCATTTGAGCTTACAAAGCTTGTTCACGGTGAAGAAGAAGCTAAGAAAGCTGACGAAGCTGCAAAGGCACTCTTCGGTGGCGGAACAAACACTGATAATATGCCTACAACAGTATTAACTGCTGATGATTTCACCGACGGTGCAATTTCACTTATTGATATTCTTCTTAAAGCAGGAATCATTAAGTCGAGAGGTGAAGGCAGAAGACTCATTGAGCAGGGCGGCGTTTCAGTTGATGACGAAAAGGCTAAGAGCTTTGCAGATACAGTTTCTGTCGATGCTTTCGAAAAAGGTTATGTAATTGTTAAAAAGGGTAAGAAAGTATTTAATAAGATTGTAATTGAATAATTTTAAAGACTGATTTCGCACAAAACGAAATCAGTCTTTTCTCATATATAAATCTTATGATGGCTTTTAATTTTATCCATAGCACCTTTTTCCAGCCTGGATACCTGAGCCTGAGATATTCCTATTTCATTTGCAACCTCTGTCTGCGTCATTCCGTTCATAAATCTTAGGGAAAGTATCTTTTTTTCTCTTTCGCCAAGCTCGCTTATGGATTTTTTAAGAAGTATTTCATCAATCCAATTGAGGTCGCTGTTACTGTCTCCAATCTGATCCATAACATAAATTGTATCGCCTGCATCGTAATATACGGGCTCGTAAAGTGAAACAGGATCGACAATTGCTTCAAGTGCTATAACGACATTTTCTTTTTTTACTCCCAGTCTATCGGCAATCTCTTCAACTGTTGGCTCACGCTGAGTTTCGTTCATTATCTGTTCTTTTATTTGCATTGCGTGATAGGCTGTATCTCTCAGGGATCTGCTTACCCTTATGGGATTATAATCTCTAAGATATCTGCGGATTTCCCCGATAATCATCGGTACTCCGTAAGTGCTGAATTTCAGATTTAGTGTTACATCAAAATTATCAATTGCCTTAATAAGACCAATACAGCCTACCTGAAACAAATCGTCAAGATTTTCACCTCTTGCAGAGAAACGCTGTATAACACTTAATACCAATCTCAGGTTTCCGTTTATCAGCTCTTCTCTTGCATTTTTGTCACCGTTTTTTGTTTTTAACATTAATTCTCTGATTGATTTTTCGCTAAGAACTTTAAGCTTTGACGTGTCTATTCCGCATATTTCGACCTTGTTATAGTAGTTCAAAATAATTACCTCCAACTCCCACTAAGGTAATTATTGCCGAGTAAGCTTAAGTTTAGTATTTGGAATAATTGGAAAGTGTAATTTATATTACGAAGCATAATTGTTATTCGACTTGAAAAAAAGGCAGATATATGATAATATGAATTGGAACTATATTTCAGATACATGAAAGGAAAGATTGAATCTATGAAGTATCAGATCAGAAAGCTTGAGATTAATAATTTCAGTATTTTCGAAGAAAACAAACTTAAGGGCAGAGCTTATTTTATTCCTTATACCGATAAGTCAAAGCTCCTTAAACAAAGTGCACTTTCAGAAAGGTTTTCCAGTGATATCGTAACCGTTCTGTCCGGCGACTGGAGGTTCAGATATTATAAGCAGATTTCCCGTTTGCCAAGCCATATTGATACAGATAATATGGAGTTTGATACTGTAAAGGTACCTTCAACCTGGCAGAGAACAGGCTATGAAAGCCCTTGCTATCTTAATACCCGATATGAGTTTCCGATGACTCTTCCTGATGTTCCTGAAGAAATGTCGGCAGGCGTTTATGTCAAAAAGTTTAATGTTAATGATTCACAAAAGAAAATTATTATTACTTTCCTTGGCGTATGCTCAAGTCTTACTCTTTATGTAAACGGTAAGTATGTCGGTTACAGTGAGGGAAGCCACAACAGCGCTGAATTTGACCTTTCAGGCTTTGTATACGACGGAGATAATGAATTGCTGGCAATTGTTTCAAAGTGGTCAAACGGCACATATCTTGAATGTCAGGATATGTTCAGAGAAAACGGCATATTCCGTGACGTTTACATTACTGAAAATCCTAAGGATTATATATATGATTTCAAGGTTGAAACAAAAAAAGAAGCTGACGGTTACAATCTGAAGGCTTATATTGAATGTAAGGGAACCGAGCTTGCAGATAAAACAATTACAGCTGAGCTTATCAAAGGCAAAAAGGTTGTTGCTTCAAAAAAAGTCAACGCATCATTAAAGTCTCAGATTGATTTCGGCGTTCTCAGTGTAGATGAATGGACCGCTGAAATCCCGAATCTTTATACTCTTGTACTTTCTCTTTCTGACGGTGAAGCTGTCAGTGAATGTATAAGACATAATATCGGATTTAAAACTGTCACTATCGAAGGCGAAAAATTCCTTTTCAACTCTAAGCTTATTAAGTTCAAGGGTGTAAATCATCACGATACCCATGAAACAACAGGCTATGTTATGTCCGGTGAAGATTTACTTAAAGATGTAAAGCTTATGAAAGAGTTCAATGTCAATGCAGTAAGAACATCTCATTATCCTCCCGATCCTATCTTCCTCAATCTTTGTGACGAATACGGTCTGTATGTTATAGATGAAGCTGATATTGAAACTCACGGCACGCAGTTTAATGAAAATCTGACACCGACTCTTAAGCCGAATATTATCAGCAATGATAAAGCATGGCTTCCGAGATATGAAGACAGAGTAATGAGAATGTATGAAAGAGATAAGAATCATCCGTCAATTACTATGTGGAGTCTGGGTAATGAATCGGGTGGTTGGAAAAATCAGGATATCTGTTATAAAAAAATCAAGGAAGTTTCTGATATCCCTGTTCATTATGAAGGTGTTATAAGAACTGTGAGAGGTTCTTATGATGTTATTTCGGAAATGTATCAGCACCCGACGCTTATTAAGAAGATTGCAGAGCATAAGCTCGGAAGCAGATATAAAAATAAGCCATATTTTCTTTGCGAATACTGTCATGCGATGGGCGTCGGACCCGGAGCACTTGAAGATTATTGGCAGCTTATTTATGCACACGATCAGCTTACAGGCGGCTGTATCTGGGAGTGGGCCGATCACAGTGTATACGATAAAAATGCAAAATATAAGTATACATACGGCGGAGATCACGGTGAGAGATACCACGATGACAATTTCTGCGTTGACGGCCTTTTTTATCCCGACAGAACACCTCATACGGGCGCTTATGAAATGAAAAATGTCTATCGTCCCGTAAGATGTGAAAAAACAGGGGAGAAGACTTATCTTTTCAGAAATACAAATACTTTTGCAGATACAAAGGATTTACTGGTTAAATTTGAGCTTCTTGAAAACGGAAGGATAATTGATGAGGGCGACGTTAAACTTGATTTACAGCCCCTTGAAAGCAAGGAAATCACTGTTGAACACAAAGGCGTCTTTAATAAAGGTGATTACCATATCAATTTTATTTATTCGGATACTGAAGGCAATGAAATTGCTAAAGAACAGATAAGTCTGAGTGATAAAATTTTACCGTTGAATAAGAATGAAAGCGGTATGATTTCTGTCAATGACAGAAGAAATGAATATGTAGTTTTCTTCAAAGACGGCAGCGCTGTTTTCTCAAAGAAAAACGGTGCTCTTGAAAGCTATCAGATTGACGGAAAAGAATACATAGCTGACAAAGAAGGCTTCTCTGCAAATATTTACAGAGCATATCTCGATAACGACAGAAACAACGTTATAGGCTGGCGTAAACACGGTTACGATAAGCTTATACCGAAATTCAGAAAGATTGAATGCTCTGAAAAAGACGGAAAGATTAAGATTGAAACTGAAAGTGATTTATACTTTAACGGCAAAGCTTTGTTTGAATTCGAAATAAAGTATACGGTTTACGCTGACGGTACAATTAAAGTAAAAACTGAGCTTGAAAGAAGGGGCTTCAGACTCGGTGAACTTGATATTCCGAGGTTCGGTGTGAATATAAAGCTCCTTAAGGATTTACAGAATGTAGAATATTTCGGACTTGGCGAATATGAAAATCTTTGCGACTTCAAGGCGCAGAGTACAGTCGGTATCTATAATTCAACAGTTGACGGACTGAATGTTGATTATGTGAGACCTCAGGATAACGGAAATCACGGTGAATGCCGTTATGTAAAGCTCTGCGATGAAAACGGAAACGGCATTATGTTCTACGCTGACAAAAAGCCTTTCTCATATAGCGCTCACAACTACAGTAATGAGATGCTTGAAAAAGCAAAGCATATCGAGGACATAAAAAATGAAGGCTTTGTGAGCGTGAATATTGACGGCTTCATGAGAGGTACAGGTACCAACAGCTGCGGACCCGATGTACTCAGCCCTTATAAGGTTAAAATCAAAGATGAACTTGAATTCTCTTTCTATATGGTTCCTCTGAAATAATTGCTAAGATTTACTCAAAAAACATAAAAATTTTAAAGGGAACATCCGTATTTTTTCTTGAATATGGATGTTCTTTGTGTTATAATAACTCTGTTCGGTGATTTTATACACCAGAGACTTATATTTTATATATGGAGGCAAAAATCAATGAAACAGTTAAACATTGGTATCATCGGTGCAGGTCGTATCGGTAAGGTACATATGCAGTCAATTACTTATAATGTACCTACAGCAAAAGTTCTCGGTATCACAGACGTTTTTAAGGACGGTTTACAGGAGCTTGCTGATAAATACGGCATAGAAAAAGTTTACAACGATTATAAGGAAATGCTCGCTGATAAGGATATTGATGCAGTTCTTGTTTGTTCTTCAACAGACACTCATGCTGATATTTCTATTGAAGCTGCTCAGGCGGGAAAGCACGTATTCTGTGAAAAGCCCGTTGATTTAACACCTGAAAAGGTTCAGGCGGTTATTGATGCAGTTGAAAAGGCAGGCGTAAAGCTTCAGGTAGGCTTCAACAGACGATTTGATCACAACTTTGCACACGTTCGTTCACTTATAAACGAAGGTAAGGTTGGTAACCTTGAGCTTATCAAGATTACTTCCCGTGATCCTGAACCTCCTCCAGCAGAATATGCAGCTGTTTCAGGCGGTATGTTCCTTGATATGACTATTCATGATTTTGATATGGCACGCTTCCTTGCAGGCAGTGATGTTACTGAGGTTTATGCAAGTGCTACTTGCCTTGTTGATCCTGCAATCGGTGAAGCAGGTGATGTTGATACTGCTATTATTAACCTTAAGTTTGAAAATGGCGCTCTCGGTGTTATTGATAATAGCCGCCGTGCTGCTTACGGTTATGACCAGAGAATTGAAGTATTCGGTTCACTCGGTGCTGCTATGGCCGCTAATGATACACCCACTAATGTAACTGTTATGAATTCTGACGGTGTTACTACAGATAAGCCTCTTTATTTCTTCCTTGAAAGATATATGCAGTCCTTCCGCGACGAAATGGTACAATTTGTAGATGCTGTTCTCAATGATAAGCCTACACCTACAACAGGTACCGACGGTCTTAACTCGATTCTTGTGGCTCTTGCTGCTAAGAAGTCAGTTAAGGAAGGCAGACCCGTTAAAATTTCAGAAATTATGTAATTCAGCTTTAGGAGTGCAAAACTACTGCACTCCTTAAAGTGTTTTATTAAGAGAATTAATTTGAGAAAGGATTGATAATTATGATGCTTACAATGGCTCAGGCTCTTGTTAAGTTTCTTGATAATCAGTACATAAGCTTTGACGGTAAGGAGACTAAATTTGTCGACGGTATCTTCGGTATTTTCGGTCACGGATGTGTTGTCGGTATCGGTCAGGCTCTTGAGCAGGGCGGTCACAGTCTTACTTATTATCAGGGTCACAACGAGCAGGGTATGGCTCATGCCGCTATTGCTTATGCTAAGCAGAATAACAGACGTAAAATCATTGCCTGTACATCATCAATTGGTCCGGGCGCAATGAATATGGTAACTGCCTGTGGTACAGCTACAGCAAACAGAATCCCTCTTCTTGTACTTCCCGGCGATACATTTGCCTGCCGTCAGCCCGACCCGGTTCTTCAGCAGGTAGAACAGCCTACAAGCTATTCTATTACTTCAAACGATGCTTTCAGAGCTGTTTGTAAATACTGGGACAGAATTGAACGTCCCGAACAGCTTATGACTGCTGCTATCAATGCTATGCGTGTGCTCACTGACCCTGCAGATACGGGTGCAGTATGTATCGCAATGCCTCAGGATGTAGAAGCTGAAGCTTTTGATTATCCGGACTACTTCCTTCAGAAGAGAGTCTGGTATATGGACAGAAGAGTTCCCTCTGAAAGAGAAATTGATGCTGCTGTTGAGCTTATCAAGAATGCTGAAAAGCCTATGATTGTTGTAGGCGGCGGCGTTACATATTCAGAAAGCTATGAAGCAGTTCTTGCTTTCGCTGAAAAGCACAATATTCCTATTGGCGAAACTCAGGCAGGTAAGGGACAGATTCCTTTTGCTCATCCTCTTAATATGGGCGGTTGCGGTGTTACCGGTGGTGCTGCAGCTAATGCAATTGCTAAGCAGACTGACCTTGTTATCGCTATCGGTACAAGACTTACCGACTTTACTACTTGCTCAAAATGGGGATTCCAGAATCCTGATGTAAAGATGCTTTCTATCAATGTATGCTCTTTCGATGCTTTTAAGATGGATGCAACTGCTGTTATTGCTGATGCAAAGCTCAGCGTTGACGCTATCTGTGCTAAGCTTGACGGTTATAAGTCAAAGTGGACAAATGAACCTGCTGATGCTCAGAAGGCATTTATGACTGAGATTGACCGCTGCTATAACGCTGTTAGCGAAGGTGGCCTTTCACAGACAAGAGCCCTCGGCATTATCAACGAAGTAATTGCTGACGACTCAATCGTTATCGGCTCTTCAGGCTCCCTTCCCGGATGTCTTCAGAGAATCTGGAAGTCAAAGGCTCCTTACACATACCACGTTGAATACGGCTATTCCTGTATGGGATACGAGATTTGCGGTGCACTCGGTGCAAAGCTTGCCTGCCCCGACAAAGAAGTATATTCTATGGTAGGTGACGGCTCATTCCTTATGCTTCACAGTGAGCTTTATACTGCAGTTCAGGAAAACAAGAAAGTTAACATTATGCTCTTTGATAACAGTGGTTGGGGCTGTATTGAAAATCTTCAGAACGGTCAGGGTACCGATACCTTCGGCACTCGTTTTACAAGAAGAACGGACAGCGGTTTCCTCGACGGCGACGTTATTGTTACCGATTATGCTAAGATTGCTGAAGGCTACGGATGCAAGGCTTACAGAGTAACTACTGCCGAAGAGCTTTATGCTGCACTTGAAGATTCAAAGAAGCAGACAATTCCTACACTCTTCGATATTAAGGTCGCTCATAAGTCAATGACTGACGGCTACGATTCATGGTGGCGAGTTGGTGTTGCTGAGGTTTCAACAAGCGAAAGAGTTCAGGAATGCTATGAAGATATGAAGGCCAACATTGAAAAGGCTCGTTTATATTAATTAAAAGGAGTAGATTTAAATGCTTAACAAAGAAAAAGTAAATCTTGCCATTGCACCTATTGCATGGACAAACGACGATATGCCCGATCTCGGTGCAGAAAACACCTTTGAACAGTGTGTAAGTGAAATGGCACTTGCAGGCTTCACAGGCAGTGAAATCGGCAACAAATATCCTAAAGATGTTGAAACACTCAAGCATAAGCTTGATGTACGCGGTATGAGAATCTGTAACGCATGGTTCTCTTCACTTCTTCTTTCAGAAGGCTATGAAGCAACAATCGAAGCATTTATTAAGCACAGAGATTTCCTTCATGCACTCGGTGCAAAGGTTATCGGCGCTTCTGAGCAGGGCAACAGCATTCAGGGTAAGGATGTAAGCATCTTCGGTGAAAAGCCTGTTTACACTGATGAACAGTGGGAGCTTATTGCTAAGGGCTTCAACGAAATGGGAAGACTCGCTAAAGAAAAGGGTATGTACTTTACGGTTCATCACCACATGGGTACAGGTGTTCAGACAGCTGAAGAAATTGATAAGCTTATGGAAATCACTGACCCTGAACTTGTATATCTTCTTTTCGATACTGGTCACCTTTCATTCAGCGGTGAAGATGTAATCGGCGTACTTAAAAAGTATGTTCACAGAGTTAAGCACGTTCACCTTAAGAGTATTCGTAAGGATGTAATTAAGGATGCAAAAGAAAAGGGTTACAGCTTCCTTGATTCTGTCCGTGCAGGTTCGTTCACTGTTCCCGGTGACGGCGACTTTGATTTCACGCCTGTATTTGATGTTCTTGACGAAGCAGGCTATGAAGGCTGGGTAGTAGTTGAGGCTGAGCAGGATCCTGCAATTGCTAATCCCTATGAATATGCAGTTCTTGCAAGAAATTACATCAGAGAAAAGACAGGTCTTTAATCTTAATATATTAAACAAATTAGGAGGAACTACTTATGGCATCTTTCTTTGCAAAAATTTCACTCATTATTGCAATAATCGTTTCTTTCTTCATCACCGGTGATGTTACTGCGGTAACCGGTGTGGCTGAAGTTAAAGAATCAACAACTGCAGAAGGCAAAACTGTTAAATGCATTGAGTTTGAAATTGTTAACGAAACAGGTGAATTTATCAGCAAGCCTGTGCCTGTTAAACTTGAAATGAAGATAGGTGACGCTTGGGTTGACACTAAAGCAGAATTTATTGTTACGGAAGAAGCTTTAAGAGTTAATCCCACCGCTGCATATTCTGATAATCTTGAATTTGCTTCGACAGTTTTACTCTTAAAAGGTGACTACAGACTTACAATTGAGTATACAATGCTTGATTCGACATCAGTAGACGGTAGTACATATATTGAATTCACATTATCCGAAGTATTTTACGGTTAATTGATTTGCTTATATTAAAAATACTCAGCACTCTTAGTGCTGAGTATTTTTTTAAATAATTAATTATTTTTCCCATTTCATAACGGTCTTGCCGAATGATTTTCTTGTATCAAGATCAAAGGCTTCCATCATATCTTTGATACTTCTTACAGGTTTTACGATGCCGACCATCTGACTGAGGTATTCAACAATATCAGGATGCTTCTGATACATTTCAACTGTCTTGACAAAGTCTTCGCGTCCGCTGCGGCTGCTGCCGAACATTCTGAGGCCTTTTTCAAGCATCATTCTTGTATTGATGGGAACGGGGTATTCACTTACACCAAGAATAGAAATAGTGCCTTCGGGATTGATATAATCAATGATCTGATTAATAGCTATCTGAGAACCGTTTCCGCCGACGCATTCAAATGCGTGGTCAATTTTCATTCCTTCGGGAATTTCAGTTGTAAGATAAGTCTCATCTACAAAAGTAAAGTCACTGAGCTTTTTGGGAACAACACCGAAAACATAGATTTTTGCATCGGGGAAGAACTTTCTGAGAAAGATACTCGTCATATAGCTGAGATTTCCGTCGCCCCAGACACCTATAGTATCTCTTCTGGAATGGGCGATTTTGTCAAAACGTGAAATCGCATGAACACTTACAGATACAATCTCTGTAAATGAAGCAACCTCAGGATTGATTTCTTCGGGGAGCTTAACAAGACGGTCTGCTCTTATAGAAACATATTCCTGCATAAAACCGTCGAAGCCACTTGCTCTGAATTTGCTTGAACGAAGATAGTTTTCACCGATAATTTCGTCTTCTTCAAAGGGTGTATTCGGTATCATTACAACCTTATCACCGGGTTTGAAATTTTCATCAGGGGAGTAGACAACCTCGCCGACAGCCTCGTGAATAAGCGCCATCGGAAGTTTTTCAGCAAGTGCCTTGGGATCTCTTGTACCCTGAAAATAACGCTGGTCTGCGTTGCAGATAGAAAGATAAGTAGGTCTGACAATAATATCAGAGCTGAAAATATCTATTTCATTGAAAGCAATTTCAAATCTTCTTGGTTGTGTTAATCTGTATACAGTGTTAAGCATTGCTTTTTCCTTTCAGAATTATTTGATTTCTTCATCTAAAAGTGCTTTTGCAACTCTTAAATCATAGGGGTACGTAATCTTGATGTTATGAACTTCACCGTCGATAAGATGAACTTCGTGGCCCTTCATGCTGAAAATTTTACATGCATCTGTAAGAATATTTTTTTCTTCTTCTGTAAGGCTGTAGTATAAATCTTTAAGAAGCTTTGCTTTGAAAGCCTGAGGGGTCTGTCCCTGATAAAGCTTGCTTCTGTCGGGAATGTTGCTGATTATCTGTCCGTTCTGACTTTCAACTATAGTATCTGTAGCAGGAACAACAGTATCGGTTGCACCGTATTTAAGAGCTGCTTCAATATTTTCGTTAATGATTCTTGCTGTAACGAAAGGTCTTACTGCATCGTGAGTGACGATAATTGTGTCGTCATCAAGACCGTCTGTTTCCTCAATGTACTTAATAGCATTCATAATTGTTTCATTCCTTGTTGATCCGCCCTGAAGTACAACAACTCTGTCATCAGCGGGGAGATGCTTGCTGATGATACTTTTTGTATGGCTGACCCACTGGTCAGGGCAAAGAATAATAATCTTTTTGAAACAACTGTTTACATAAAACTTTTCGACTGTGTGAGCAATAATGGGCTTATCTTTTAAAGTAATGTACTGCTTAGGCTTTTCAACATTACCCATTCTGCTGCCGATTCCGCCGGCTGCGATAACTGCGTATATCATGTGTAATCACCTCAAAAATAATATCTTCAGATTTGTACAATATATGATTTTATTTATCATATTTATCGTAAATTAGTATACATTATACTGTCTTGTTTGTCAATGATAATCAATCAACAAAATAAGCCTGCAGTCAAGCGCAGGCTTATTTTTATATTTTTTTCAGTAACTCATCAAAGTCGTCAGCAGAGGGGATAAGATGATAATCATTTTTGGGAAGAGGTGTATCTTTTTTGCTTTTACCGTATTCCTCACCAAAAACTGTTTTAATAATTCTTTCGGTAGCGTGTCCGTCGCAGGCGCTCATAAATTTATTGCGAAAATCAATTACTTCCTGCTTATTAAACCTGCTTTCGATATTTGAAATGTAATCAATTATTTCTTCGTTTGTCGATACAACAGGACCCGGTGTAAGCTCATCGTAATCATAATAGAAGCCACGCCAGTCAAAAAAGGTGTCGAGGTCGTGAGCAAGAAAAATCATCGGTCTTTCAAAAAGTGAATATTCAAATATAAGTGATGAATAATCTGAAATGCAGATATCACTGACACAGATAAGTGATTCGATACTCATATCATCGGTGAAATCCACTGCAAAGCTGTTTAACAGTTCTTCAGGAATTTTCGGTCTTTTTCTTACGAGCGGATGATGCTTCATAATTATAACATAGTCTTCTCCGAATGCATTGTAAAGCATATTGAGATCAAGTACATTCGGTGTTTTAGCTTTTGCAACTCTTCCTCTGAATGTGGGTGCATAAAGAATTACTTTTTTTCCTTTAGCTGCAGGAAAACGCTCGTACAGCATATCGTATGACTTTGATATGAAATTATCATCATAGAAAATATCTGTACGGCTGCTGCCAAGAGCCTTGACCACACCGCTTTCTCTTGTGTATTGCATTGCTTCTTCGTAGGCCCAGATAACCTCGGGGCTGCTTACGGTTACGTGAGTATAGTTTCTGTTAAAGGGAAATTTTTCCATTGTTTTTCTCGATGCACCGAAAATAGCATCTGCTGTACTGAAACCGAACTTTTTAAAGGCACCGCAACCGTGCCAGAGCTGTGTAATAATCGTTTCAGGTCTTGTAACAATTCTGCCGTAAATGTTTGAAGCTTCATCAAAAAATACATACTTAGCCGTTGCCATATCTTTTATGAAGGCTTTGCATCTTTCTTTGTATTCTTTTTTTGAAACAAAAGTGTTTCTTAAAAAATGACAGTGAATATCAAAATCTGTATTTGCATAAAGCTCGTCATATAAAATCTGAAAGCTGTTAGTAAGTTTGGGAAGTCGCACTTCCATAAAGATGACTTTATTTTCGTCAACCGGAAGCTTTGAATATTTTTTATATATATGAGGGTAGAGATAAGCTAAAAGATATTCAGTGCGCAGACGGTTGATCTTGCCTCGTATAAATTGACGGATTCTGACTAAACTTTTTTTCACTTTATTTAAAAAACGCTTTGAAAGCTTTTTTAAAGACTTTTTAGCTTTACGGATATACTTAACAAAGAAAAGATAAATTGTATAAAGAAATGTCCGTTGAAGAGCAGCCTTAATTCCCATAATGTTAATTTCCTTTCTGTAACATATACTGTTTTTTCGTACGTTATTGTACATTGACAAGCAGAATTTGTCAAGTTGTAATACTGCTATAGTATTATTGATGACTGTCAGCATTGTGTATAATGTGATAACTGTCTTTCGGCAGAGGAACACTTTTCTTGTACTTATTGAATGATTCACCAAAAACGGTGTCAATAATCCTTGCAGTTGCGTTTCCGTCACAGGAGCTCATAAATTTTTCTCTGAATTCGATGATGTCTCTTTTATTGAAACGAGTATCAATTTCTGAAATATATTTTATAAGCTCTTCATTTGATGAAAAAACCGGACCCGGAGTAAGCTCGTTGTAATCATAATAAAAACCTCTTGAGTCAAAATAGCTTTCAAGGTCAGGTGAAAGGAAAACTAACGGTTTTTCAAAAAGGGAAAATTCATATATCAGTGAAGAATAGTCTGAAATGCAGATATCGCTAACACATAAAAGCGACTCAATGCTCATATTATCAGTAAAATCCACGGCGAAGCTGTTCAATAAATTTTCGTCAATTTCTGGCCTTACTCTTACCAGCGGGTGATGCTTAATAATAATGACATATTTATCAGCCAATGCGTTTTTAAGCTTGTGCAGGTCAAGAAAATCCGGTGCTGAGGCTCTCTCGACATTTCCTCTGAAGGTTGGTGCGTAGAGAATTACCTTTTTGTTTTTTGCAGCGGGAAAAAGATTGTATAGCTCATTATATGATTTTTCAACAAAGCTATTATCGTAAAAAATATCTGTGCGGCTGATGCCTGTAGCCTTAATTATACCGCTGTTTTCGGGGTATCGCATTGCTTCTTCGTAGGCCCATATGACTTCGGGACTGCTGACAGTAACGTGTGAGTAGTTTTTATGAGTAGGATACCTTTCTTTTGCTTTTTTCGATGAGCCGTGGGTTCCGCCTTCAGTGCTGTAACCGAATTTCTTAAAAGCACCGCAACCGTGCCAGAGCTGTGTTACAACAGTTTCAGGCCTTATAGTGAACCTGCTGAAAATGTGAGTTGCTTCATCAAGAAAAATATATTTTGCTGTTGCCATATCCTTTATCAGCTCGAGACAGCGATGATTATATTCTTTTCTTGAAGCGAATGCCTTTCTGAGAAAATGACATTTAATTGAAAAATCTGTTTCAGCATAAAGTTTATCATACAGAAGGTGAAAGCTGTTGGATAATTCTGAAAGACGGGATTCAATAAAAATTACTTTTTTCTCATCAACGGGCATCCGGGCATATTTTTTATATATTCTCGGATACAAAAAGACGATAGTATACTCGGTATTAATTCGTCTTAATACTCCGAAGAGAATTCTTTTTATAGTATTAAACAGTTTGCTTATCATTTTATTACTTCCTTATGAGTGATTTATGAAAACAAATATATTATAAAACTATTTTACTTTATATTATCAATTTGTCAAGTAACAGAGCAGCTATGAAAATAAAGTATACAATATTAAATGAATATTCCTTGACATAGTGAGTAAAAAATAGTATTATATTTTATAATGCCATTATTATGGATATCTGTATAATTTTATAGAAATTTAAATGAATCTTATACATAAAATTGATAAACTTAAAGGAGTGAATTCGAACTAAATGAGTGAAAAAAACAAAACTCAAAATACTAATCAAAAAACTAAACAGCAATCAAAGCAAAAGAATAAGGAAAATTCAAAACAAAACAACAAACAGAATATTAAACAAACCAAAAAACAAACTTCGAACAAGGCTTCTGCCCTTAAGAACAAATCAAAAGCCTTAGGCGGCAAAAAGAAAAACAGTAAATCCGGAAATAATAAAAATAAGAAAAAAGCGGCACCTGTCAGAATAGCTTTTCTTGGCGGACTTAACGAAGTTGGTAAAAATATAACTCTTTTTGAATATAAAAACGATATCATTCTTGTGGATTGCGGTCTTGCATTCCCTGATGACGATATGCCGGGTATCGATCTTGTTATTCCTGATTTTTCATATGTAGAAAAGAACGCTGACAGAATAAAGGGTATTTTTATTACTCACGGTCACGAGGATCATATCGGTTCTCTTGCGTATCTTCTTAAAAAAGTTAATATACCCGTTTACAGTACAAGACTTACAAACGGTCTTATTATCGGCAAGCTTAAAGAGCACGGTCTTTACGGTTCAGCTAAGCTTAATGAAGTAAAAGCTGGTGAAACGGTAAAGCTCGGTGAGTTTCAGGTGGAGTTCATCCATGTCAACCATTCAATTCCCGATGCTGTAGGCTTTGCTATTAAATGTGAAGGCGGAACAGTTGTGCACACCGGTGACTTTAAAATTGACAGCACACCCATTGACGGCGGAATGATTGATATTGCACGTTTTTCTGAGCTTGGCAAGGAAGGTGTTCTCTGTATGATGGCTGATTCCACCAACGCAGAAAGACCCGGATATACCGAAAGTGAAAGAAAAGTCGGCGACTCTTTTGAACTTCTTTTTAAGAAAGCCGCCAAAAGAAGAATAATAGTTGCAACCTTTGCTTCTAATATTCACCGTGTTCAACAGATTATTGATGTAGCTGAAAAATACGGCAGAAAGGTAGCACTTTCAGGCAGAAGTCTTGAAAATGTTGTTGCTATCAGCTCGGAGCTTGGTTATCTTAAGGTGCCCGACGGTATTTTAATAAAGCTCGATATGATTAATAAGTACAACGATGAACAGATTGTTCTTATTACAACAGGCAGTCAGGGTGAGCCGATGTCTGCACTTACGAGAATGGCTTTTTCTGATCACAGAAAAGTTGCAATAGGTCCGAATGACTACGTTATAATTTCTGCTACGCCTATTCCCGGCAATGAAAAGACAGTTGGTAAGGTTGTCAATGAGCTTATGAAGCATGGGGCTGAGGTTGTATATGAAAAGATGTATGATGTTCACGTTTCCGGTCATGCTTGCAGAGAAGAGCTTAAGCTTATGCTCAGCATTATCAGACCTAAGTATTTTATTCCCGTACACGGTGAACAAAAGCACCTTCAGAAGCATGCAGAGCTTGCAACTTCAATCGGTATTGATAAGAAAAATATTATTATTGCCGATAACGGTACACAGGTTGAAATGTGCGATGAATATATCAAGACAATCGCAAATGTACCTGCAGGTAAAATATTTGTTGACGGTTCAGGTGTCGGTGATGTCGGTTCTGTTGTTCTTCGCGACAGAAAGCATCTCGCAGAAGACGGTATAATTATTGTTGTTGCAACCCTTGACGGTGCAACGGGCGAGCTTGTTTCCGGTCCTGATGTAGTATCAAGAGGCTTTGTATTTGTTAAGGAAGCCGAAGAGCTGATAAGTGAAGCTCAGAATACAGCTTATGATGCAATAATGAAGTGCTTTGACAGAAATATATATGATTGGGGCGCAATTAAAAACAGAGTCCGTGATGATGTTTCTAAGCTTATGTATGAGAGAACTAAGCGAAGCCCTATGATTTTACCCATTTTTATGGAGATTTAATTTTATGAAAAAACTATGGAAGGCATTTGATGTATCTCTGATATCATTTCTTGCTGCAATAATATTTTTCTCGGTTGTTGCTTTTTACAACAGAAATATAGGTATAATAGGCTTTTCAACCAGCTGTGTTCTTTTTGGCGCAAAGTTATACTATCATTTTACCCGAAGAACAAAGCTTCTCAATCAGATAAATACTGTATCTGAAGAGCTTAATTTCGAAAACGGTAAGGCTTTTGAAACCTTGACTGTACCGTGCGTTGTAATAGAAGAGAACGGCACAATTATATGGCTTAACGACAGCTTCAGACAAAGTCTTGATATTGATGAAGCTTCTACCGAAAAAAATATCCGGCAGATTATCAAATGCGAAAATATAGATAACCTTTTAATCGGTCGGGGATTCTCTTTGAATGTTGACAATAAATATTTTTCTGTTTATTCAAATGAAATTCCGATTGATAATGAAACAGTATATCTTCTTTACTTTTTCAATCAGACTGATTTAAGACTGATTGAGAAGGAGTATTACGCATCACGCCCGTCAATTATGCTGACTGTACTTGATAATGCAGGAGAAATCTATCAGTCCTTTAAAGAAACTGACTGCGCTGCTATTTTCAGCCGCATCGAGCAGATTATTGTTGACTGGGCCTCCGCATACGGTGCGCTTTGCCGCAAATATTCCAATGCCAGAATACTTATTTTTGTTGAGGAAAGAGGCCTTCAGAAGATGATAGATGATAAGTTTTCTGTTCTCAGCAAAATCAGAGATTTTACCTTTGACGGCAAAGAAACTGATATTACACTTTCTGTCGGTATAGGCAAGAGTGATGATATTAACGAAGCAAACGCCTTTGCAAAGCAGGCTATCGATATGGCACAAAGCCGCGGCGGTGACCAGATTGCTATTAAAAAGGACACGGATTATATTTTCTACGGCGGCGTATCTGCAGGCTTTGAAAAGAAAAATAAAGTCAGAACAAGACTTATTGCCAAAACCGTTGCCGAGATTATCGACGACAGTGAAAATGTTCTGATAATGGGCCACAGATTTTCTGATTTTGACTCTTTCGGTGCCGCTGTAGGTATGTTGAGCATAGCCGAACACTTATCGGCAAAAGCGAAGATTGTTATTAATGAAAATGCAACTCTTGCCAATCCTCTTATTGAAAAGTTCAAGGAGGAAAAAGGTGCCTCAAGGCTTATCAGTCCCGAAATTGCCTTGAAAAGTGTTACAGATAATACTTTACTGATAATTGTTGATACTCATAGACAGAACTTTACTGAGTGTTCTGAGCTTGTAGATAAGGTTAAAAAGGTAATGGTTATTGACCATCACAGAAAGTCGGTAGGTTATATTGAAGACACGGTTATGTTTTATCATATTCCGAGTTCATCGTCTGCTTCTGAAATGGTTGCTGAGATAGCTGAATATCTTGAAATTGAACCTTTTATCACACGCTTTGAAGCTACTGCGCTTTTAGCGGGTATAATGCTTGATACAAGAAGCTTTATATTAAGAGCAGGTGTAAGAACCTTTGAGGCAGCGGCTTTTCTTCGTTCAAGAGGTGCTAATACTGTAGAATGTAAGAAGCTATTTTCTAACGATATGGATTTATTCAGATACCGTAATTCAATTATTGATCTTGCTAAAGAGTACAGGAACTGTGCGATATCTGTAGTTGACGATGAGTTTCCTAATATAAGACTTGTAACCTCTCAGGCTGCAGATGAAATGCTCAATATTGAAGGTGTAAATGCGACGTTTGTAATATTCAGATGTGGCGAAACTACCAACATTTCCGCAAGATCATACGGTGAAATCAATGTTCAGCTCATCATGGAATGCCTTGGTGGCGGCGGACATCAGACAATGTCTGCTTGTCAACTTAAAGGAAAAACAGCAGATGAGGCTGAAATAATGCTGAAAAATGCAATAGATGATTTTTACAACAACAAACATGGAGGTTAAAGGTATGAAAGTTGTTTTAAAACAGGATGTTAAAGGATTAGGTAAAAAGGGCCAGCTTGTTAATGCTTCTGACGGCTATGCAAGAAACTTCCTTTTCCCTAAAAATCTTGCCGTTGAGGCAAACGCACAGAATATGTCTGAGCTCAAGAATCGTGAGCAGGCTGAAAAGTACAGAATTGCAACTGAAACTGCAGCAGCTCAGAAGGCAGCTGATGAAATTTCCGGTAAGACAATTAAAATGACTGCTAAAGCCGGTCAGAACGGCAAGCTTTTCGGTTCAATTACAAGCAAGGAAATTGCTGAAAAATTAAATACAGAGTTTGGTATTAAGGCTGACAAGAGAAAGATTGTTGTTGACGATATCAAGCAGTTCGGTACCTATGAATTTGAAGTGAAGCTTTATCAGGGAATTTCAGCAAAGCTTTTCGTTATGGTAGGAGAATAATTTAATCCTGGAAGACAGTTTAAAGAAAATGAGGTGAAAACAATGGCGGCGAATTCGAATTATTCGTATGCATCGGTTGATGATGTAAATATGCCATACTCACTTGAAGCTGAACAAGCAGTTTTAGGTTCTATTTTGCTTGATCCTGCCTGCATAACACAGGTTCTGATACTTGTAAAGCCTGATTATTTCTATCTCCCTCAGCATAAAGCAATTTTTACTATTATGCAGGAAATAGATGCTTTAGGCGGGAAGATTGACCCTCTTATCGTCCTTGAAAAGCTCAGAAATGACAAAGTTTATGACGATGCAGGAGGAAAGCAATATCTCCTTCAGCTTACGCAGATTGTTCCTTCAACTGAAAATGTTGAAGCATATTCAAATATTATCAGAGAGAAATACTATATCCGTTCTCTTATTAATGTTTCAAGAAATATTATTGATGAAGCTTCTTCATCTACCGAGCAGGCTGATACTCTTCTTGAATCTGCCGAGCAGCAGATTTACGATATCCGTCAGGGCAGAGTGTCGAAAGGTCCTACGAAAATAGGCGATATTATCGTTAATGAAGTTTACGATAAGCTCCAGAAGCTCAGCTCAGCTGATAAGGATAAATACAAGGGTTATACTACAGGATTTACCGATCTCGACAAGGCTATTACAGGTCTTAACAGATCTGACCTTCTTATCATCGGTGCCCGTCCTGCTATGGGTAAGACAAGTCTTGCTCTTAACCTCGCGAGAAATACAGCACTTATGGGCAAAAAGAAGGTTCTTTTCTTCTCTCTTGAAATGACCAAGGAGCAGCTCGCACAGAGAGTTCTTTCCACTGAAGCAAGGGTTGAAAGCACAAAAATGAGAACCGGTAATATTTCAGGTGATGAATGGTCTAAGCTTGCGACAGCTACGGCACTTCTAAGTAACTGTGAGCTTTATTTCGATGATACATCAAATATGACCGTATCGGAAATGAAATCACGTATCAGACGTCTTCGTGATGTTGATGCTGTTTTTGTTGACTATCTTCAGCTTATGAAGAGCGGTACGAGGGTCGAAAGCCGTGTTCAGGAGGTTTCGGAAATCACAAGAAACCTTAAGCTTATGGCTAAGGATCTTAACATTCCCGTTGTTGTTCTCGCTCAGCTTGCACGAAGCACAGAAGGCCGAGGTAAATCACATAAGCCGCAGCTTTCCGATCTCAGAGAATCAGGTTCAATCGAGCAGGATGCTGATATCGTTATTATGCTTTACAGAGATGAATATTACGCTTCTGAAAAGGGTGAAGGTCCTGACGATATGGAAAGACCTGCCGTAAACGAAGCTGAATTTATAATCGCTAAAAACCGTCACGGCCCTACAACCACTGTTAAGGTAGCCTGGAACGGTGATTATACCTTGTTCTCAAATCTGGAGACAATAAGAAATGATATGTAAAGTTATTGAAACTATAGAAAAAAACGAGCTGTTGACATCGGTGAAAAGTGTTGCTGTCGGTGTATCGGGCGGAGCCGATTCTATGTGCTTACTGCATATTTTAAGTTCGTTAAAAGTAAAATATGGTATTATTATAAAAGCGGTTCATCTTAACCATAACCTAAGAGGCGCTGAGGCCTTAAGAGACGAAGAACTTGTCAGAGATTATTGCCGCGACAATGACATAGAGCTTCTTTTGTTCAGTGAAGACATTGCTTCAATTTCTCAGAGAATGGGCGTCGGTGAAGAAGAATGCGGAAGAATTGTACGATACAGGTGTTTTGAGAAAGCGGCGTGTGATGCTGTTGCAGTTGCGCATACACTTTCCGACAGTATTGAAACGACAGTTTACAATTTTCTCAGAGGAACAGGTATAAAGGGTCTTTGCGGCATTCCCGTAAAAAGAGAGCCCAACATAATCAGGCCTTTGATCAATTGTACTCGTCAGGAAATTGAAAAATACTGCAAAGACAATAATGTACCTTATGTTATTGACAGTACTAACTTTACCGACGATTATAAGCGTAATTTTATAAGACACAATATTATCCCACAGTTTGAAAACGTTAACAGTGCATACGAAAAGAATGTTTCTAATCTGACTCGTATACTAAAAGAAGAAAGTGACTTTATTGAGTTGTGTGCAAGAGATTTATTATCAAATGCACAAAAAGACGGCAGCTATGACCTTGAGACTTTTCTTACGGGACATACAGCTGTAAGAAAAAGAGCTGTTGCCATTGTTTTGTCTGAAATAATGAGTAAACCCATTGAATTCAGACATATAGATTGTGTGAATAATATTATTGAAAAGAGAAATGGAAAAACTGAGATTTCAAAAGACCTTTATGTTTCTGTTGAAAATAATGAAATTATTATTGAAGGTAAAATTAATGAAATTCAGCCATGGGAAGCTGTGTTTGAAAATGGTAGGTCTGAAACACCGTTTGGAGTTTATAAATTGCAGCGAGTAAATGCTTACACGGGTGAGTGTGATGCTTTTGATGCTGACAGAATTAATGATACCCTCATTTTAAGCTCAAGAAAACAAGGTGATGTTTTTACCTTTAAAAACAGGGGAGTAAGTAAAAGTCTTAAAAAGCTTTTCAATGAAATGAAAATTCCGACGGAAGAAAGAAACAAAATTGCTGTTTTACGTGACGGAAAAAATATTGTCTGGGTTGAAAGCGTTGGTGTCAATGCTCCGTATGTACCTGATAAAAATAACAGTAATATCATCAAAATAAAAAAGGAAGGATAAAAATATGCTTAACGATATTAAAGAGGTTCTTGTTTCAAGCGAAGAAATTAAAAAGATAGTTACAAGAATTTCAGGTCAGATCAATGAAGACTATAAAGGCAAGGAGCTTCTTTTGATTTGCGTAATGAAAGGCTCAATCTGCTTTATGTCTGACCTTATGAAAGAAATAACGATACCCTGTAAAATTGATTTTATGTCCGCAAAGAGCTATTATGGTTCAAATACATCAACTGCAGGTGTTGTTAATATCACTAAGGATCTTTCATACGATATTTCAGAATATGACATTCTGGTTGTTGAAGATATTTTTGACAGCGGAAAAACTCTTGATAAGCTTATGATGGTTCTTGAATCAAGAAATCCCAAAAGCGTAGCTTGTTGTTCTTTACTCGATAAACCGGAAAGAAGAGATCCTAATGTAAAGCTTAAGCTTAAATATACCGGTGCACAGGTTCCTGACGAATTTGTAGTCGGTTACGGTCTCGACTATGATGAATATTATAGAAATTTACCCTTTATCGGTGTTCTTAAACCGGAAGTTTACAGTAAATAAGGAGTGATTATATATTGGATAATAACAGCAATAAACCCATAAATCCGGGCAATCAGAAGTGGGGAAATCTTCTTTACATTATTATACCCTTGATTCTGATTGTCTCCCTTGCGTATTTTACCGGAAACGGTAACAAAGATGACAAGCCTCAGTATTATGAAATTGTTCAGATTTTCAGAAACGGTGAAGTGGACGAATTTTCTCTTAATCTTTCTAACGGTGCCTTAAGCTATTCACTTAAGGACAGCGACGAAAAAAAAGCATATACCGTTCCTAATGTTGACATTTTTCTGAACGATGTTCATAACTATATTACGCAGTATAATCTTACTGCCGAAGAACCTGTAAAATATGATTATATCAGAGGAACTAATAATTCCTGGTGGGCGAGTATGCTTCCCATGTTCCTTCTGAGTATTCTGCTCGTTGCGTTTATGTTATATTTTTATCGCAAAATGGGACAGAATATAATGAATGAAAATAACCGTACTCTTTCTTTCGGAAAAGCAAGAGTTAAGCTTGGTAAGGATGAAAAGCGCAAAACAACCTTTAAGGATGTTGCGGGTGCAGATGAAGAAAAGGCTGAGCTTGAGGAAATCGTTGAATTCCTGCGTACTCCCGAGGTGTTCAATCAGCTCGGTGCAAGAATACCTAAAGGCGTACTTCTGGTTGGCCCTCCGGGCACCGGTAAAACTCTCCTTGCAAGAGCTGTAGCAGGTGAAGCAGGTGTACCCTTCTTCTCTATTTCAGGCTCAGATTTTGTTGAGATGTATGTCGGCGTCGGTGCTTCAAGAGTAAGAGATCTTTTTGATCAGGCTAAGAAAAATTCTCCGTCGATTCTTTTTATTGACGAAATTGACGCTGTTGGCCGTCATCGTGGTGCCGGTATGGGCGGCGGACATGACGAAAGAGAGCAGACGCTTAATCAGCTTCTTATTGAAATGGACGGCTTTGGTGCAAATGAAGGCGTAATTATTATAGCTGCTACAAACAGACCTGACATTCTTGACCCTGCCCTTTTAAGACCGGGAAGATTTGACAGACAGCTTACAGTCGGTGCTCCCGATGTTAAAGGCAGAGAAGAAATTCTTAAGGTTCACGCAAGAAATAAGCCTCTTGCTCCCGATGTTGATCTTAAGGTCATTGCTCAGTCAACTGCAGGATTTACAGGTGCAGACCTTGAAAATCTTCTTAATGAAGCTGCGCTTTTAGCTGCTAAGAGAAAGAAGAAAGCAGTTACAATGGTTGAAATTGAGGAAGCTACAATCAAGTGTGTTGTCGGTACAGAAAAGAAATCCCGTAAGATGAGCGATAAAGAGAAGCGTCTTACCGCTTATCATGAAGCAGGTCACGCTATCGCAACTTATTTCTTACCCGGTCAGGATCCTGTTCATCAGATTTCAATTATACCTACCGGTATGGCAGGTGGCTTTACAATGAGCCTTCCTTCCGAGGATAAGAGCTACAGAGCCAAGAACGATATGCTTGATGATATAGTTGTTCTTCTTGGCGGTCGCGTTGCTGAAAAGGTTGTTATCGGCGATATTTCCACCGGAGCTTCTAACGATATTGAAAGAGCAACCGAGATCGCAAGAAATATGGTTACACGCTACGGTATGAGTGATGAAATAGGTCCTATTATGTACGGTTCATCCAATCATGAGGTTTTCCTCGGAAAAGATTACAGTAACGTCCGTAACTATTCTGAGCAGATTGCAGCTGATATTGATGAAGAGATAAAGAAAATCATCGGTGACTCTTATGACAGATGTCACAAAATAATTGAAGGTAACATTTCGAAGCTTACCGATGTTGCAGAATTTCTTATCAAGCATGAAAAAGTTGACGGTGAAACCTTCAAAAAGATTATGAACGGTGAAATTCTTGAAGCTGACGATAATTCAGAGGCTGAACAGATAACTGTTACAGATGCTGCTGAAGAATCTGAAAACACAAACGAATAAAAATTAGCCTCACTGGTAACAAACAGTGAGGCTTTTAAATATAAGAAATCTCCCATCGCATTTGTGATGGGAGAAATGTTTTATTTTGAATTATACAAGCTTAAGCTTATACATAACATGAGCACCGAGCATTGAAAGAACAACGCCTACGGGAATAAGAACACCGATTGCAAGACTGCCTGCAAATACAAGAATGATTGAAATTGCTGCTATAGGGAATATAGCAATTTTCCAATGCTTTACAAAGTATGAAGCAGCAAGTGCACCGAAAATTGTGTAAGTTACCTGCTGGAATGCAGGAGCAAAAGTATCACTCTTCATTATTTCTGAGAATGAGGGATTAAGAGCAAAAACAATAACAAAAATTGCAATAACAAGTGTTGTTACAATGATTGACGAACAAATTGCAATGGTTGTAATAACTTCGCCTTCTTCGGTGTTAGCTTTAACCTTTGCATTCTCCATAGCATTGATGGCACAAGGCATTTTAAGGTTCATAATGTTACCGGTTACAAATGAAAGATATGTACCGCCTGCACCGAGCATAGGAGCATAAGCGACAACCTCAATAATACCTGTTACATAGAAGAAAGCAATTGAGGCAAGACCGCCGAGAACCGCATTTGCTTCGGGCCAGACATTGAGATGAAGACATATTGCAACGGGAATCATAACGAAAAATATTACGGCGACAATACACCATATTCTTCCGTAAAAATGTATAGAATCAAAATAGCTTCTTTTCTTACTCATTATATATTCTCCTTTCTCTTAATATCTCCACTCAATAGCGGCAAGTTCGGGAAGGTAGTTGTTAACAAGAACAACTATAATCATTGCAAGTACAATACTTATAGGCATTGCGAGTGCCTCTATCCAGTTCTTCTTGAGCTTCTTATTGATAAATGTGAAAATAAGCATAAATCCGATTGAAGCTATAAGAGCGGTGATTGAAAGAACACCGGCACCGTCGCCGATGATAGGCTGACCGGTTAAAACGTCAGGATCCTTACTGCCGACACCTGCGATACCTCTTCCGATAAATGCTGACATAAGACCGATAAAAGCAGCTGCTGTCATAAGGTCTGTCCATCTTGCGTTTTTAGCAGCGACATTTGAAACACTTTTCTGGATCTTCTTAAGAACAACAGGGATTATAAGAAGGGGAAGAATACTGCCGAGTGTCATAACCCATACAATCGCTGTAAATGTTTTGGGATCGGTAACATTAGTTGATATACCGCCTGCAATACCGGCTGCCTCTAAGGCTGCCTCAGCTGCTGTAACCTCATACTGAATAGCACCTATAACTGTGAGTCTGATCCAAGGAATTACGTAACCGAGTGCAACTGAAAGGGTAATAACTGTAATTGCAATACCGATTGCAGGTGCTATCGAGAAAATACCGCTGGAAGTAACTGTGTTTTTTAATTTTTCCGTTGTGATTCCGAGCTCTTTACCTCTCGCCCATGCTTTTTTCATAAAGAAAAGTGCTTGTGCGCAAACAAAAATGATTACGCCGAGAACAAGAAGATACATAAAGCCGTCTGATTTGAAATCTGTAAACATGCTTTTTCCTCCGTTTTATATTTGTTGTAACGCTTTAATAGGATACAATATCATAATAATATCATTTAAGTTGACAATAGTCAACAAAATATATTACAAAAATCTTTACCCTGTGCAAAAAATATGATATAATCGCTAAGTCGTACATTAATATTTATTCATTTTCATTCATATAGTGTAAAGGTGATTTATATGAGTGAAAAAGATAAGAAAGATTATTATATTTCTGTTACGATGACTCAGCTTGTTTTGTGTACGCTCGTTGTTGTTTTGGTTTTCTTTATGAGTAAAAATGAAAACGGCATCAAAAATGATTTTACTAAGTTGATAGAATATAATCTTGACAGCGTGGAAGTGGTTTCTGCAATTCGTTCTATCAAATACTATATTATTGACGGGAGTCGTGTAAGAAGCGATCAAGATGACTTGAACGGCGCAGGCGGACCTGATATGGAGTTTCTTGAAGCGACAAAAAACACAAGCTTTTCTCCGGTTTTTGCGACATCACAGATATGCAGCCCTGTTGAAAAAGGCCGATATACATCTTATTTCGGATACAGAACCAACCCCATAAGCGGTGATTTCAGTTTTCATACAGGTGTTGATATTGTTGCGCCCGAAAGAACTGATATCCGAGCTGCATTTGGAGGTAAGGTAACTAAAAAAGGCTATGACGGGCAGGCAGGTAATTATGTATACCTTACCCACGATGACGGGTTTGTGACTTTTTACTGCCACTGTAGTGAAATTCTCGTGGATGTTGGTAATGTTATCCGACAGGGTGAAACCATAGCACTTGTAGGTGCTACCGGTTCTGCTACCGGGCCTCATGTTCATTTTGAGGTAAGAAAAGACGGCATAAGATATAATCCTGTGTGGATGCTTGAAAAATGACATTTGAATCAGGTGGGACATCATATAAGCTCAGCTTTTCTTTCATCGCATTTGCAATTATTATGATGCTTACATGTGATGAGAAAATTGTTTTTATATCCTTGTGTTCCTCGGTAGTCCATGAGTGCGGACATTTGTTTTTTATATTTGCATTCGGAGACAAGCCGAAAGCTGTCGAACTAACACTTTTCGGTATGAGGATAGACAGAACAGAAACTGCAGTTTTTTCTTATAAGAAGGAAGCTCTTATCGCGGTCGGTGGAATATTATTCAATTTGATTTTTGCTGTAAGCTGTTATATAATTTATATTATAATTAAGAGTGAAATATTTTTGATGCTTGCAGTTGTAAATGTAATAATTCTTCTTATAAACTCTGTGCCTGTAAGTGTTCTCGACTTCGGCAGAGTTTTGAAATGTATTCTTCATATGTTTTTTGAAAGTGAAAAATCTGAAAAAATACTGAATTATATTTCATATTTATTTGTGTTTATATTTTCATTATTTACAATACTGTATTGTGTTTTTATCGGTGTAAATTTCAGCTTGATTGCTGTAACAATATATGTTATTTCAATTACAGTCATAAAGAAATGGAGTTAAAAGATGATTAGTAAAGAAGTAGAAAAAATACTGCCTCTCGTTCAGAAACCGGGCAGATATGTCGGCGGAGAGCTTAACAGTGTTGTTAAGGATAAAAAAGAGGTCGATTTAAGATACGCCTTCTGTTTTCCTGACAGCTATGAAATCGGTATGTCTCATCTCGGCATTAAGATTCTTTATTCTTGTGCAAATGCAAGAGATGATGTCTGGTGTGAACGGGTTTTCGCACCGTGGACTGATATGGAAAAAGAAATGCGCGAAAGAAATATACCTCTTTATGCTCTTGAAAGCGGAGACCCTTTAACTGAGTTTGATTTAATAGGCTTTACGCTTCAATATGAGCTCAGCTACACAAATATTCTGAATATGCTTGACCTTGCAGGAATCCCTGTAAGAGCCAAAGACAGAAAAGATCTGACACCGATTATTGTCGGTGGTGGTCCTTGTGCATGTAATCCTGAGCCTATAGCCGATTTCTTTGATCTCTTTATGCTTGGCGACGGTGAAGAGATGTCAGATGAACTGTTCGATTTATTGATTGAGTGTAAAAAAGAGGGGACTACCAAAGAAGAATTTTTGCTTCGTGCATCGAATATTAAAGGTGTGTATGTTCCGTCACTTTATGACGTTTCTTATAATGAAGACTGTACAATTAAGTCTGTAACCGCAAAGAACGGAGCACCTGAAAAGGTTACAAAAAGAATTATCAGTGATCTTGATTCCGTTCATTATCCCGAAAATTTTGTTGTGCCTTTTGTAGAGGTTGTGCATGACAGAGTTGTTCATGAGATTTTCAGAGGCTGCATAAGAGGATGCCGTTTCTGTCAGGCGGGTTTTCTTTACCGTCCTATAAGAGAAAAATCTGCTGATACAATCAACAGTCAGTGCAAAAGACTCTGTGAGAATACAGGTTATGATGAAATATCTCTTTCTTCTTTGAGTACCAGTGACTACACACATCTTGAGGAGCTTATGGAAAAGCTTCTTGATTGGACTGAAGATTATAAGGTCAACATTGCTCTTCCTTCTCTCAGAGTTGATAATTTTTCGGAAAAGCTTATGGGGTATCTCAAAAAAGTGCGCCGAAGCGGTCTTACTTTTGCACCCGAAGCCGGTACGCAGAGACTCCGCGATGCTATCAATAAAAATGTAACGGAAGAAGAGCTTATGAATACTGCAAGGCAGGCATTCTCGGGCGGATGGACATCTGTAAAGCTTTATTTTATGCTTGGACTTCCAACTGAAACTTATGATGACGTAGCCGGCATTGCGGAGCTTGCACAAAAGGTTGTAAATGAGTTCTATAAAAATCCGGATAAACCAAAGGGTAAGGGTGTACAGGTAGGTATCAGTGTTGCATCTTTTGTTCCGAAGCCTTTTACGCCGTTCCAATGGGAAGCTCAGGATACAATGGAAGAGCTTATTAATAAGCAAAACCACCTTCTTTCTTCAGTTAAAACGAAAAAAATCAGTGTCAGCTATCACAAAGTAAACATCAGCTTCCTTGAGGGTGTATTTGCACGCGGCGACAGAAGACTTGCTGATGTTATTGAATATGCTTGGAGAAATGGCTGTAAATTTGATGCGTGGGATGACAATTTCCTTTTTGATACCTGGCTTGAAGCATTTGAAAAATGCAGTGTTGACCCATTGTTCTATACAAGCCGAAAAAGAGATTATGAGGAAATTCTTCCCTGGGATCACCTTGATTACGGTATAAGAAAGCAGTTCCTCATTGACGAAAGTAAAAAAGCTTACGAGAGCCGTACAACACCTCACTGCAGAATTCAGTGTGCAGGCTGTGGTACAAATTCATTGAACGGAGGTAAATGCGATGCGATGTGTAAGAGTATGGTTTAAAAAAATGGGCATGAGCCGTTATGTTTCACATCTTGACCTTATGCGTGCAATGACAAGAACACTCAGAAGAGCCAATGTTCCTCTTTGGTATACCGAAGGTTATAATCCGCACCCATATATTACTTTCGCACTTCCTCTTTCTTTGGGTATGGAAAGTCTTTGCGAGAGCATGGATATGAGAATTGAAGGCGAAAGCTCCAATGAGGATATATTGAATATGCTCAAAGGTTCAATGCCGCCCGGTATTGAAATTGTTGATGTAACCGATCCTGTATATGATCCTAAAAAAATAGCATTCGGTGAATTTGATATATTTTTCGACTGTGAAGGAAAAGCTGATGAGGTATATAATCTCATTAACGGTATGCTTTCTGAGGATGAGCTTATTGTTCAGAAATTAGGCAAAAAAAGCGGACGGAAGGTACTGAAGGATATTAACTTCATTGAATACATCAAAAGCTACTCTGTGACAAAATTTGGCGAAAGAATCAAAATCAACGTTGTGCTTCCTGCGGGCAGCACAACCAATGTCAACCCCTCACTCCTTGCTGATGAAATACAGAAAAGAGCAGGGGGCATCGCTTATTCTCTTGTCAGAAAGCAATTGATGACAGAAAGCATGGAAGCTTTTAAATAAATTACATTAATTAATTAAAAAAGTGTAAAATATTGAATTAGCTCTTGATATGATGTTTATAATTTGTTATACTATTATGGTATTTAAAACATAGGAGGAAACTTAAAATGAATTTCTTAACAACAACTGCAACCAATACAGGTTCATCTTCATCAATGCTTATTATGATTGTAGCAATGTTTGCTATTATGTACTTTGTAATGATCCGTCCTCAGAAAAAGAGACAGAAGGAAGAACAGGCAATGCGTGAAGCTGTTGAAGTTGGTGACGATATTACAACAATCGGCGGTATCTGCGGCAAGGTTGTAACAACCAAGGAAGATTCACTCATCATTGAAACAGGTGCTGACAGAAACAGAATGCAGATTAAGCGTTGGGCTATCCAGACAAACAACACAGCTAATGAAAGACTTCAGGCTGAAAGAGAAGCTGCTAAGGCTGCTGCTGAGAAAGCTAAGGCAGAAAAGAAAGCTGCTAAATCAAAGAAGGACGCTGAATAATTGTAATAAAATATTTACCCCTTTCATATTCATTAATGTAGATGAATATGAGAGGGGTTTTTTATATGCCGCTTAAAAGTATATCAAATAAAAATAAGAGGAATCCGGGCAAAAATAATGAGCTTTCGGGATTTATCAGAATACAGATATATGCATTGATTATATATTTAATTATGTTTTTTCTTTTCAGCATTATATGTCTTTTAATTGATTTGAGTAAAAATAATACGTATTATATGTCTTTGATAATGCTGACTGTATCTTCATTTGCTGTAGGATTTCTTTCGGGCGTTAAAAAAAGGCAAAACGGGCTTGTAACAGGTGTTTTATATGCTTTGCCGATAAATTTGTTTTTTCTTACAATCTCTTTTATTTTTAACGGTTTTAAAGGAGATTTCAGTGCCTTAATTACTGCGGCTGTAATGATTGTCGCTTCAGCTGTAGGCGGTATTATATCGGTAAATATGAAAGTCAGAAAATAAGGAGAATTATACGTGAAGATAAGTGCAGTTATATCGCCAAAAATCAAAAAAAATAACAACAAACAGATAAAATATGATAAAATCTCTTTGGTTAATTTTTCAGCGCTCGCAATAGGTCTGGTCCTTGGAGTTCTTATTTATATTTCAGCAAAAGAATATTTAAC
>JAZPYL010000090.1:0-25566 GCA_045544175.1 Acutalibacteraceae bacterium
CGAAGCAGCGCACAGGTCATTTGTGTGGCGCAGCCACACAAATGGAAAACACCTCGGCTGCGCCGGGTATTTTCGCGGCTCGCCGCCGCCCTCCTCCGCCCACTGACGGCAAAGCACTCTTTGCAGCTAAGAAAGCCAAGAAGCACCTTCCTATAAAGAAGCACTTTCTCTCCACACCATATACAATCGACGGATTTTTCCATTATAACATTCTTCCCTCTGCGGATAACGGACAAAAAAAGAAAGGCCACGGTTCCCCGCGACCATAAATGTACTTTTAAACTTATAGAGACGGGTAGAGCTCTCCTTTTTTCACTACCTTAATCGTCCTCGGTCCTCGGCTCTTGTCCCTCGGCCCTTATCTTCTTTTCCGTTTCTCTTCTTATCTCTTCCCTCAAAGCCGTAAGATACTCCGAAAACTCAACCTTGTCATAAGCATAAGTTCTGTTAAGCTCATATTCATTGGGAAGCCAGGTGGAGATATCCGAAAAATTATGCTGAATTACTGCCTCAAGACTGTCGATAGCCTTGTAAATCTTAGCTTCGGGAGTCTTTCTCTCGTTCATCTCCTCATAAAGAGTGAGCATTTCCTCAGCATAAGGAGAGGGGAGAGATTCAACCCAGCTGTTAAGGAGATTTTCTTCTCTTTTTTCGTCTGCTGCTGTCTTATTAAAAACGGGAATATCGCCCGTAAAAGCCTCACCTAAATCGTGAATGATACACATTCTTATTACCTTGTCCATATCAGCTTCGGGAAATTCATCACGCATAAAGAAGGCCATTGCCGTCATCATCCAGCAGTGCTCGGCAACGCTTTCGTGTCTGCCTCTTGAGGTGTAGCAGTGACGGGTAGCATCCTTTAATCTTTCGGTAACGGTAAGTATTTCAAGTAATTTTTCAGGCTTCATAAAAATTCTCCTTTTATTGCTATAGTCTTATTTTAACACAAAAAACTCCGTTTAACAGTTGATTATATACTCCGCATTAAGAATCTTTTCATCATTACCGCCGCGGTCTGCGTACAGAGTTCTTTTATAAGAGATACCTTCGTGAGCTAAGCATATATCAAGAAAGCACATAAATATGCCTATATCAATTCTGTTATAGTAAGACACCTTGTCAGCGGGCATAATGCCACGCTTGCCCTCTTTTTTGTATCGGTAGACCTTAAGAGTATTTCCTTTCCTTTCAACAATCCACGGCTGAGTGTTACAGGCACTTGGTGCAAATTTTATAATATCCGTAACGCCGTCAATATACTCTCCCTGCCATATTTCTTGTATAGACTTGCGTTTGCTTTTGAACATATCTTTTCTGAATTTCCGGTTGTCATTGACCTTTTTTATCGCAAGCATTATTACATAGGGCAGATTGCATTCAGACCTTTCCTCTGTCTTACCTATGCCGAACCAGAGTGTACCTATGTTCTTAGACACAAGATACAAATCAAGCTGCTGACCGATATAGCCTATATTCTGAAGAAAGCCGTCTTTTTCTTCGCTGTAGAGAAGAACACAGTATTCCTGACCTCTTTTGCAGGTGGTCTTGTCAGCAGGGACAACTTTTATTTCTGTTTTTATGTCGGGGTATAAGGACAGAAAGGTATTGTAGGCAGAGTATATGCCCTTTATCTCTTCTTCGGTTATGTTTTCTTCTTCAATGCTTCTGAAGGTATGGAAAGACTTTCTTTTGAATATCATATCATAAAAGCAGCCGCCGAACATAAGAACACCTCTCTTTCATAAAACAAGAATACTTTAATTTAAAAATTAAATCAATAGGTTTTTGTAAAAAAAGATGGTACAGAATGAACTGTACCGCGATTATTTGTTATGTGTTTATTTTTTAGCAATGCCGTTTTTCTGCTTTTCTATTCTGACGATTACACCGCCGAGAGCTGCACCGACAATACCGCTCGCCACTGCTTCAACGATACCGTTGACACCGACGAAGGCGGCGAAGAAAGCAATTACATTAGTAGTAGCGAACTGAGTTTCGAGACCTGCATAGAACTCGGTGTTACCGAAGAGGAGAATGAAAGAGCCTACGAACAGGACGGTGTTCACGACTGCGGCTGTAAGGAAAGAAGCGAGTGCAGAAATATTCGGCTGAACATTCTTGCTTTTAAGACCTTTATAAACAAGAGCTGATGCGACACCTAAAAGAATTCTCGGAACGATGCAGATAATAGCCGTAAAAGCAGGATTGATGCCCATAAGAGCCGTACCGAAAGCACTCATACCGAAGCACTGGATAAAGCTGGTTACACCGAAGGCGAGACCTAAGAGAGCACCGCCGCCTACACCCAAGAGAGCGGCACCGGCAGCTACGGGAATGGCAAGAAGTGAAATTTCAATTGTACCTATTCTCAGATAACCCAGAGGGGTAAAGCTCATAACTACAATGATTGCAAGAAAAACTGCTGTAAGAGTGAGCTTAAGAATAGAAGCCATATTCATTGACTTTTTATTACCGTTCATTTATAAACCTCCTTAAAACTTTTTTACGAAAAAATATTATATTAAAAATTCGACTTTATGTCAATTACTAATGTCGGCCATTTGTCACAATTTTTCAAAAACGGTATGTGTGGTGTGATGTCATCCTGAGCGTAGCGAAGGATCTTAGGCTGTGATTCTTTGAAGATTCTTCACCTCGTTCAGAATGACCAATAAGTCTGCATTCTGCATTAAAAAAAGCCCATACGGGCTTTTTTTATCTTCTTCTGTTATCTCTTCTGTCGTCTCTTCTTGCGGGACGGCGTCTGGGAGCTTCTTCACCGTCATCTTCAGGTACAAGACCTTCGATTTCGATAAGAGCATCTCTTCTTGAAAGATTGATTCTGCCCTGATCGTCGATTTCCATAACCTTAACGATTACTTCGTCACCAACGTTTACGCAGTCTTCAACCTTTTCTGTTCTCTTGACATCAAGCTTGCTGATGTGTACAAGACCTTCCTTGCCCGGAGCGATTTCTACGAATGCACCGAAGCTCATAAGACGGGTAACGATACCTCTGAAGATTGAACCGACCTCAGGATCGTTGGCAATAGTTTCAATGATTGTAAGAGCACGTCTTGCATTTTCAATATCAATAGCTGAAACGAAGATTGAACCGTCCTCTTCAACGTCAACCTTACATTCACATTCTGCGCAGATTTTCTGAATAACCTTACCCTGCTTACCGATAACATCACCGATCTTCTCGGGATCAATCTTTGTTGTGAGCATCTTGGGAGCATATTTTGAAAGCTCTGCTCTGGGCTCTGCGATACAGGGAAGCATAACCTCGTCAAGAATCTTCATACGTGCATCGTATGTCTTTTCAAAGGCTTCCTTGATGATTTCGGGAGTAAGACCGTGAACCTTAAGGTCCATCTGTATAGCTGTGATACCCTTCTTGGTACCTGCTACCTTGAAGTCCATATCGCCGAAGAAGTCTTCAAGACCCTGAATGTCAACCATTGTCATAAAACGGTCGCCTTCAGTGATAAGACCGCAGGAAATACCTGCAACGGGAGCCTTGATGGGAACACCTGCTGCCATAAGTGAAAGAGTAGAGCCGCAGATTGATGCCTGAGATGTTGAACCGTTTGAGGAAAGAACCTCGGAAACGAGTCTGATTGTATAGGGGAATTCCTCAACTGAAGGAATAACGGGAACAAGAGCTCTCTCTGCAAGTGCGCCGTGACCGATTTCTCTTCTGCCGGGGCCTCTTGAGGGCTTTGTTTCGCCAACTGAGTAAGAGGGGAAGTTGTAGTGATGGATATATCTCTTGCTTTCTTCGTTGTCAAGACCGTCAAGAAGCTGAGCATCGCTCATGGGGCCGAGGGTTGTTACGGTAAGAACCTGAGTCTGACCGCGGGTGAACATACCTGAGCCGTGTACTCTTGAAAGAAGGTCAACCTGAGCATCGAGAGGACGCATATCGTTGATGCCTCTTCCGTCAACACGCTTGCCTTCGTCGAGAAGCCAGCGTCTTACAACGAATTTCTGAAGCTTGTAGAGACATTCGTCAATCTTTTCGACAGTGTCTGCATATTCTTCGTCGAATCTCTCGTGTACCTTTTCGTATACGGGCTTGAGTCTTTCATCACGGATTCTCTTGTCGTCAGTGTCAAGAGCGAACTTAACATCGTCGATTGCGAATTCCTTGATAGCCTCGAACATTTCGGGTGCGGGATCCTGTGATTCAAAGGGAACCTTTTCCTTGCCGATTTCCTTCTGGATGCCCTTGATGAATTCAACGATTTCCTGGTTAACCTTGTGAGCGTACATGATACCGTCGAACATTGTTTCGTTGTCGATTTCGTTAGCACCTGCTTCAATCATAGCAACAAGGTCTGCTGTAGAAGCAACGGTAACAGCCATTTCGCTCTTAGCTCTTTCAGCTTCGGTGGGGTTGATAACGAACTTGCCGTCAACAAGACCTACTGATACACCGCTGATGGGGCCGTCCCAGGGGATTTCTGAAATAGAGATTGCAACTGAAACACCGATCATTGCAGTGATTTCGGGAAGGCAATCCTGGTCAACTGACATAACTGTTGCAACAACACCTACATCGTTTCTCATATCCTTGGGGAAAAGAGGACGGATGGGTCTGTCGATAACTCTTGAAGAAAGAGTAGCCTTTTCACTTGCCTTACCTTCTCTTCTCTGGAAGGAGCCGGGGATACGGCCTACTGAGTAGAGCTTTTCTTCAAAGTCAACTGAAAGGGGGAAGAAGTCAACACCCTCTCTGGGCTTTGCGGCCATTGTTGCAGTACAAAGAACTTCTGTTTCGCCATATCTGATAAGACATGAGCCGCCTGCAAGACCTGCCATTTTACCTGTTTCTACAACGAGAGGTCTGCCTGCAAGAGTTGTTTCAAATTTTCTGAATTCAGGAAACATTTTTTCTACCTCGCTTAAATTTATTTTTTATATTTAACACGAGACAGCGGTTTAGCAATAAATTCAGCCTTAACAGCGTTAAAACTCAATTTAGTGCTAACCCAGTTATTTCCGTCTCGCGTTATCAACTTGAAAAAAGGCAGACACGATATAAAGTCATGTCTGCCAAAGGGATGCAATTACTTACGGATACCAAGTCTTGCGATGATGCTACGGTATCTTTCGATATCGTTCTTCTGGAGGTATGCGAGAAGGTTTCTTCTCTGACCAACCATCATAAGAAGACCTCTGCGTGAGTGATGGTCCTTCTTGTTAACCTTGAGATGCTCAGTAAGACTGTTGATTCTGTAGGTAAGAAGTGCAATCTGTACTTCGGGTGAACCTGTGTCACCTTCGTGAGCAGCATACTCTTTGATAATTGCGGTTTTCTGTTCTTTTGTCATCATGATTTTTCACCTCATAAAAATATTTCATTCGCCTGACCCCCAGTGTGCGGCAAGGTGAACTGTTACCCGCAGACCGAGAAATCGGCATAATGCTTGAAGATTATACCACAGCCTTTTATAAAAGTAAAGGGGTAAATGAAATTTTTTTGAAAAACACAAATATATTATTTGCTCTCTGTTTTTTTCTTATTCGGTTACGGCTTTATTTTGTTGGTTGTAATAATCTCTGCACCGAAGAGCACCATAATATCCTTGAAAACAACGTTGTCTACAGTCCACGCAGCGAGCTTCACGCCGTTTTCTCTTGCATATTTTACGGCAGAGTGGCTTTTATAAAAATTATGGAAAGCAAAATTCAGCCCTGTTTTCCACTCAAGGCACCAGTCCACATCTGTAGTGTTGGGAGTGCTTGAGAGAAGGAGCATTTCAATATTTTTGTCAAGATGTCTGTACTCTTCTAAATATTCCTTGGTAAAGGAAATAATCACAGCCTTTTCCGAAAGACCCTTTTCGTCGAGAAGAGTCTTCAGGTCGGGAAGATATTTCACGTCACATTTTTTGATTTCAATAACGGGTATAATATCATTCTCTTCGGCATATACGAGAGACTCTTCCAGCGTGGGAACAACAAGGTAATTGTAATTCTCTATACCGTTGCCGCTGTCGATTTTCAGCTTACGGATTTCCTCGAAAGTGAAATTCTCAACGTTGCCCGTACCGTCTGTCATAGCGTCAACGGTGTCATCGTGGATAACTACCCATTTGCCGTCCTTTGTTGTATGGATGTCAAGCTCATAGCCGTCGAAGTCAGCCTCAACTGCGCCCTCAAATGCAGGGAGTGTGTTCTGGGGATAAATTGAGGAAAAACCTCGGTGTGCTACCATAAGAGGAGCTGAGGACAAATGAGATGAGATTGAGAGAGAATTGCTTACCGTATCCGATATCTCTGACGGAACAAATATCAATGCAGCAAGCAGGACAATTATTCCGAGTGCGATAAGAATTGGTTTTATAGCGGGATGCTTTTTCATATTACGTTCTCCTTATTTTCAGTATAAGAGCATTATACAACAAAAAAAGAAGAACATCAAGATAGTTATTTTCTGTAGGCTATTTTGTAGGGTACAGGATAGGAGGAGGCAAATTCACTTAAAAGTGTTCTTGTATTTGAGCCCGGGTCATTGATGGTGAAATTCTTTGCCGAAAGTGAGGATGTGCTTTTTGTGTGTCCCGTAACCACTACCCAGTGCTGTGAGCCGTTGGATTTTTTCATTCCCACTACAACGGGCTTACCGGAGCTGAGAACCGAATAAATTTTGCTCAGATAGTTTGAGGAGGAAATAAGCTCAGTGGAATAATTTGTCGGCCAGTAAAGCATACCCGATGAGGAATATGAAAGGGTCTTTGCCATATCCTTGGGAGTGATAGTTTTATTCTGATGAAAGCTCTCGGTCATTGCAAGGGCAGTGGTTGTGCAGCCGCTGCTGCCTATTGTGTCACCCTGAGTGCCTATTTTTACTGATGACCATCTGCTGTCGGTCTGCTTGTAGGATTTCACCGATAAAGCTATCTTTTGGTAAGAGTCTGCACCTTTTGTTTCGGAAAGGTACTGTGAGGATACATAGCCCGTTTTGTTTCCGTTATAGAGTATTCTGCTCCAGGAGGATTTGGTGGAAAGGCGAAGCACGATTGTGTTTCTCGGAAGGGTGGTTTTTATACTTGCGTCAGCACTTGCCGATGAGCGCACATTGAGGTTTCCGCTTGTTGTAGCAACGTACATTACCTTGGAGGAAACCGTATCAATATAGTCACTGTGAGCATAGGCTGTCTTATCCTTCGCGTATTCGACCTTCCACCAGCTGCCGCTTTTTTCGAGAAGAGTCAGATAAGAGCCTTTCTTCGCTTTTGCAACAACTGTACTCTTTGCAGAAGCACTGCTTCTGAGATTAAGTGAGGTGCTTTCTGTAACTACTTTTCCTGCTTTTGATGAGGCGGTGGCTGCACTGCCCATAACAGTGCCGATATTTATGCATATACATAAAACAAACAGGAATACTGCCGCCTTGATAAATTTTTTCATAGTTTTCTGTTCTGACACCTGAAAAGGATGTCTCAGGTGCCGTCCTTTCTTCTGATTTGGGCTTTTTCTGCCCATACTATCCCCGAAAGCCTGTCACCCCGTAGGACATTTTAACATACATTCTGCCCTTTTTTATCAAGTAAATTATGGAAGGGATAGTAAGAAGGGTATTTTTGGCCTGTCTTTTCAAAGAAATTATGTCAAAACCCTTGATTTTACTGATATTTTATGGTATTATACATACAATCCGTAATGTAGACTTAGAGTGGGCTTTGAGAAGTCCGCTCTTCTTTATTGCAAAAATGCAGCATTACAACTACAATTGAATATTTTTAAGGAGTGATTTTATGGCAAAGGGAAAGAATACCGTTACTGCCGTATGGGAAATCGTTGAGCCTTACGCCGAAGAATTGGGACTTCGCATCTGGGATGTCCGTTTTCTTAAAGAGGGCGCATCATGGTATCTTCGTATTTTCATTGATAAGGACGGCGGCGTAGGTATCGACGACTGTGTCAATCTCAGTCACGCAATCGATAAGCCCCTTGACGAAGCTGACCCCATTGAGCAGGCATATTTCCTTGAGGTAAGCTCACCGGGAGTTGAAAGGGACCTTGTCAGAGATGAGCATTTCGCCGCATACATCGGTGAAAAGGTAAAGGTTAAAATGATAAGACCCGTCGACGGAAAAAGAGAGTTCGCAGGAATTCTTGAAAGCTGCGAAGACGGTAATATAACAGTCAGAATGGCTGATGAAAGTGCACTTACCTTCGTAAAGAAGGAAGCATCATGGATAAAAGCCGATGACTTTGAAATGTAAGTAATAAGCAGTATATATATCGAAAGGATGAAAAGAAAAAAATGAACAAAGAATTTTTTGAGGCGGTACAGCTTTTAGAAAGTGAAAAAGGTATTCCTGCGGATTATATGTTTGAAAAAATCAAGGCCGCTATTATTTCCGCAACAAGAAACAGCTACGGCAACAGAGACAATGTTGTATGCGACATTGACCCTGAGAAGCAGACAATGAATGTATATGTAAGAATTGCCGTTGTTGACGAGGTTGAAGAGCCTCTTGCAGAGATGACAGTTGAAGAAGCAAGAAACTATGATGCAAATGCACAGGTAGGCTCATTCGTTGAAATTACACTTGAACCCAAGAAATTCGGCAGAATCGTTGCTCAGACAGCAAAGAGCGTTATCCGCCAGGGTATCAGAGAGGCTGAAAGAGAGCTCGCTGCAAAGGAATTCCAGAACAGACATCAGGAGGTTGTTACCGCTAAGGTCAACCTTGTATATCCCGACACAGGCGATGCTTCAATCGAAATCGGCAGAGCCAATGCAATTCTTCCCAAGGCAGACCAGATTCCCGGCGAAATCCTTGAACCCGGTCAGCTTATCAAGGTTTACGTTGCTTCAATCAAGGAAGAAAACGGCACAAGCTATGCTAACATTTCGAGAAAGCATCCCGGTCTTGTAAAGAGACTCTTTGAAACAGAGGTTCCCGAAATTTATGACGGCGTTGTTGAGATTGTTTCCGTATCAAGAGAAGCAGGCTCAAGAACAAAGATTGCCGTTAACAGCCACGACGAAAATGTTGATGCAGTAGGTGCATGTATCGGCCCCAGAGGTCAGAGAGTAAGCAACATTGTTGACATTCTCTGCGGCGAAAAGATTGATATTGTACGCTACAGTGAAGAGCCCGAAAAGTACATTTCAGCTTCACTCGCTCCCGCAGAAGCAATTTCTGTTGAGGTGCTTGATGAAAATGCAAAGAGTTGCAGAGTTATTGTTCCTGACAGCCAGCTTTCACTTGCTATCGGTAATAAGGGACAGAACGTAAGACTTGCTGCAAAGCTCACCGGCTGGAAGATTGACATTAAGCCTCTGAGCGCAGTGAGTGAATAATAAAAGCTTTAAGGGGGAGAGGAAATGAATAAGAAAATGCCCATGAGAAAATGTCTCGGTTGCGGCGAAATGTTTCCCCAGAAGGAGCTTGTAAGGGTTGTCAAAACCAGAATTAAGGGTGAAGACGAGGAAAGCTTTGAAATAAGCCTTGACCTTGTAGGTAAAAAGGCAGGCAGAGGCGCTTATGTGTGCAGAAATACGGTCTGCTTCGAAAAGGCAGTAAAGGCAAAGCGCTTCCAGAAGGCTCTGAGCTGTCAGATACCCGATGATATAATGGATAATATGAAACGGGAGATGGAAAAAAGTGAATGATAAATTTCTCTCTCTCTTAGGTATGGCAAGAAGATGCGGCAAAATAAGTCTCGGACATGATGCTGTAATCTCCTCGGTTGTAAAGAATAAGGCAAAGCTCGTGATACTCTCCTCAGAAGCTTCAGAAAGACTTCAGAGAGAAATCAGACACGCCTGCACCTACGACGGAAAAAACATACCAACCCTTTTAACCGAATACACAACGGCTGAGCTTTCATCTGCTGTAGGCTCCAAGGCGGCGGTTATGTCCCTTGATGACGAAGGCTTTGCAAGGTCAGCACAGGATAAGGTGTCAGCTGCTGACACCACCTTGAAATCAGTACCGACAGAAAGGAATGATTATTAATGCCAAGAGAAAAGTACAGAGTTCACGAGGTCGCTAAGGACTTCGGTATGAACAGTAAAAAGGTTCTTGAAATTCTCGAGAAATTCACCGATGAACCGAGAAAGCATATGACAGCTCTTGAAGACAAGGAGCTTGACTTTATTTTTGAAACAATCACTCAGGAAAATGAGGTAGCCTCTTTTGATGCATACTTTGCTGCAGGCGAAGCTCAGAGAGCCGCCAAGGAAGAAGCAAAGAAGGAAGAGGTAAAGGAAGAGGTCAAGGAAGAGCCCAAGAAGGAAGCTAAGACTGAAAAGAAAGCCGAACCCAAGAAGGAAGCTCCCAAGGCCGAAAAGAAGGCTGAAGAAAAGAAGGAAGCTCCCAAGGCTGAGAAGAAGGCCGAAGAGAAGAAGCCTCAGTCTCAGGCACAGCCCCAGCCTCAGCAGCCCAAGAAGGAAAAGAAGGAAAAGGTTTTCCAGTCCAGAACAAAGGGCGAAAAGAGACACGTTGACACAAGAAGCAGCAACGTTGACCTTGAAAAGTATAACGAGAAATATGACGAAATGGCTTCTCAGGGCGGAAGACGTGACAACGATATGGGTGCCGGTAAGCAGAAGTTAAAGCAGAAGAGCCAGCAGTACAGAAAGCAGGGCACACGTTCAAGCAAGAGAGAAACCGAAGCTGAAAGACTCAAGAGAATTGCCGCTGAAAGAGCCAAGAAGACTCTTACAATCAAGATTCCCGAAGAAATTACCGTAGGCGAGCTTGCTGAGCTTTTAAGAAGAACGGCAGCCGAGGTTATCAAGGAAATGTTCAAGCTGGGTGTTATGGCTACAGTCAACCAGACAATCGACTTTGATACGGCTGAAATCGTTGCAACAGAGCTTGGTGCAAAGGTAGAAAAGGAAGTTGTTGTTTCTATTGAGGAAAGAATTATCGATGACCACGAGGACGCAGAAGAAGACCTTCTTCCCAGAGATCCCGTTGTTGTTGTTATGGGTCACGTTGACCACGGCAAAACATCAATTCTTGATGCAATCAGAAATTCTTCCGTTACTGCAACCGAGGCAGGCGGTATCACACAGCATATCGGTGCTTACAGAGTTGACCTTGACGGTCAGATGATTACCTTCCTTGACACACCGGGCCACGCCGCTTTCACCTCAATGAGAGCAAGAGGCGCAATGGCAACGGATATAGCAGTTCTTGTTGTTGCCGCCGATGACGGTATTATGCCTCAGACAATTGAAGCTATCAATCACGCCAAGGCTGCAGGTGTTCAGATTATTGTTGCTATCAACAAGATGGATAAAGAGGGTGCTAACCCCGACAGAATCAAGCAGCAGCTTACAGAGCACAGCCTTGTTCCTGAAGAGTGGGGCGGCGAGACAATCTGCGTACCCGTTTCTGCAAAGACACAGATGGGTATTGACTCTCTTCTTGAATCAATTCTTCTTGTTGCCGAAATGTCAGAGCTTAAGGCTAACCCAAACAGAGCAGCTAAGGGTGTTGTTATTGAAGCAAGACTTGATAAGGGCCGCGGTCCTATTGCAACTCTTCTTGTTCAGAACGGTACTCTTAATGCAGGCGATATCGTTGTTGCAGGTCAGTCAGTAGGCCGTGTAAGAGTTATGTCCAACGAAAGAGGTCAGAGAATCAAGACTGCAGGTCCCTCTGTTCCCGTTGAGATTACAGGTCTTGACGTAACACCTAACGCAGGTGATTCCTTTGACGTTGCATCTGACGAAAAGCTTGCAAGAGAGCTTGTTGAAAAGAAGAAGCACGAAGCAAAGCAGGCTGAATGGGGCGCACAGCAGAAGGTCACTCTTGACAATCTCTTCTCCTCACTTAAGGAAGGCGAGATGAAGGAGCTTAACATCATTGTTAAGGCTGACGTTCAGGGCTCCGTTGAAGCTGTTAAACAGAACCTTGAAAAGCTCACAAACGAAGAGGTCAAGGTCTGCGTAATTCACGGCGGTGTCGGTGCCGTCAACGAAAGCGACGTTCAGCTGGCAGCTGTTTCAAATGCTATCATCGTAGGCTTCAACGTCCGTCCCGACTCAAATGCACAGACTCTTGCAGAGCGTGACAAGGTTGAGATGAGAATGTATAGAATCATCTACGACTGTATTGAAGAAATCGAAGCAGCTATGAAGGGTATGCTTGCACCTAAGTACCGTGAGGTAATGCTCGGTAAGATAGAGGTAAGAACAGTTATGAACCTTTCCTCAGCAGGTAAGATAGCAGGCAGCTATGTTCTTGAGGGTAAGGTACAGAGAAATGCTCAGATCCGTGTTGTCCGTGACGGTATCGTTATTACTGAGGACTCAATTTCATCACTTCGCCGTTTCAAAGATGATGTCAAGGAAGTACAGACAGGCTTTGAATGCGGTATCGGTCTTGAAAAGTTCAACGATATCAAGGAAGGCGACATTTTCGAAGCATTCATTATGGAAGAATACAGAGATTAATATCTGTTTCAGAAAGGAAATATAATGGCAGGATTCAGAATAAACCGTGTATCTGAGGATATAAGACGAGAGGTTATTGCTGTCATGAGAGAGCTTAAGGACCCGAGAGTTATGGGTAAAATGCTCACTGTTGTGCGTATTGAGGTAAGCTCTGACGCTTCCTATGCAAAGGTTTATGTCAGTGATATCAAGGGCATTGAATCAGCTAAGGAAGCCGTCAAGGGTCTTACAGCCGCAACGGGCTTCATAAGACGTGAGGTAGGCTCAAGACTTCATTTAAGAAAGACACCTGAGCTTAAGTTTGTTGCCGATGATTCCATTGAACAGGGCTTCAATATGTTCAAAAAGCTGGAGGACGGCAGAGGAGAGTAAAAATGAGAATCGAATTTTCACAGGCTGTAAGTGAGCTCAGGAATGCGGATAATATTCTCATTCTTACTCACACAAATCCTGACGGCGACACCTTGGGCAGCGGCTTTGCTCTTCTGAGGGCATTAAGAAAGCTGGGTAAAAGAGCGAGGCTCATAAATAACGATATAATTCCTTCAAAGTATGCTTATCTCTATGAAAGCATAGAAGACGACTGCTTTGAAGAGAAATTTATCGTCAGTGTTGATGTCGCCGAAAAGAAGCTTTTAGGTGACAGCGTAAAAGAAAAATACGGTGACAGAGTCAATCTTTCGATTGACCATCACGAGACATCAAGGCTTTTTGCTGAAAAAACCTACTGTGAGCCCGACAGTGCTTCTGCCTGCGAGGTAATTTACCTTGTTATCAAGGCACTGGGTGTAAATATGGACAGTGACATCGCTTCCTGCATTTATACGGGTATGACAACTGATACGGGTTGCTTTAAATATTCAAACGTTACTGCAAGAACACATCTTATTGCCGCTGAGGTTATTTCTCTCGGCGCAGAGCACAGTAAGATTAACGAAAGAATGTTTGATACAAAGAGTGTAGGCAGCATTAAGCTTGAAAAAATGTGCTACGAAAACCTTGAAATCTATGCAGAGGGAAAGGTAGCCGTTATCAGCGTAACCAAGGCAATGCTCAGCCAATGCGGTCTTGATAAATCTGCTCTTGATGCTATTAAGCCTATTACAAGACAGATTGAGGGCGTCAGCATCGGTATTACCGTAAAGGAAGAGGATAACGGTGCAGTAGGTGTATCTGTCCGTACCGATGAAAAATATGATGCGGCGGCAATCTGCGCCCATTTCGGCGGCGGAGGACACATAAGAGCTGCGGGCTGTGAGTTCAGACTTACGGTTGCAGAGGCTAAGGCAAAGGTAATTGATTATATTATTAATAATATTGTTTAAGGGAGTGATACTGTGACGGGCTTTGTATTTCTTGATAAGGGAGAGAATATGACCTCCTTTATTGCGGCAAAAAGACTCGGAAGAATTTTTGAGACTAAAAAAGTCGGTCACACGGGCACTCTTGACCCTATGGCAACGGGTGTTATGGTTATAGCTATGGAGCACGCCACAAGATTTATTGAGCTTATCGGCAATCACGATAAGGCATACAGAGCGAAATTCATTTTAGGCAAAACCACTGACACTCTTGACATTACGGGTAAGGTTCTTACAGAAAAAGAAGTGACTGCAGATAAAGAAGAGGTGGAAAAGGCTCTCTGCAATTTCAGGGGAGAGATTTATCAGCTTCCGCCTATGTATTCGGCAATAAAAAAAGACGGTGTACGTCTTTATGAGCTTGCAAGACAGGGCATTGAAATTGAAAGAGAAAAAAGGCTTATCACTGTTTCTTCGCTTCTTCTTATAAATGCAGATGAAGAAAATAATGAATATGAAATTGAGGTTCACTGCTCAAAGGGCACCTATATCCGTTCACTTATAGGTGATATCGGTGAGGCTCTGGGCACAGGCGCAGTTATGACATCTTTAAGGCGTATTTATGCTAACGGAGTTACGATTGACAGGTGCTTTACTCTTTCTGAGCTTGAAGAGCTCAAGGAAAAGGGTGAGCTCGAAAGTGCAGTGCAGACGGTGGACAGCTTTATTTCATATCCGCCCATAAAAGTAAGCGACGCTCAGGCGAAACGCTTTTCCAACGGCGGCGGACTTGATATCAACCGCTTCGGCGGTAAAAAAGAGGTCGGTCTCTACAACGTATATTCACCTGAGGGCAGATTCCTCGGTATAGGTGAAATCGACGAAGAGAGAACCGGGCTTAAGGTTAAAAGAGTTTTTGTAGGCTGAAATTAATTCGGGGGAGGGACAGAAATGCTTTGTCTTAACAAAACTGAAAAAGAAAAAGGCACTGCTGTTGCCCTCGGATACTTTGACGGTATTCATCTGGGACACAGAGCAGTACTGAATAAGGCACTGGAAATGGCAAAGGAAAAAAATCTCATTCCCGTAGTTATGCTTTTCGACATTCATCCGAGAAAGCTTCTTACGGGCAAGGTGCCTCCCATGCTTCTGACGGAAGAGAGAAAAAGACTTCTTCTTGAAAAGCTTGGCTTTAAGGTGGTAGATTTCGATTTCAGACATTCCATGAACTTTACTCCCGAAGAATTCGAGGATAAAATTTTACGGGGTGAGCTTTCGGCTAAGGCTGTAGTCTGCGGTTATGATTATCACTACGGCAAGGGCGGAAAGGGCAGTCCCGAAACTCTCAAGAAGGACCTTTGTGAAAAGGATATAGAGGTTGTGTCTCTTGACCCCGTATATCTTGACGGTGAAACCGTTTCATCTACAAGAATACGTCAGCTTATTTCTGAGGGCAGAATAAAAAGAGCCAATGAAATGCTTGGCGGTTATTTTACCTATGACTTTCAGGTGCAGAAGGGGAAGAGGATAGGAAGAACCTTAGGCTTTCCCACAATCAATCAGTTTTTCCCCGAGGATTTTGTAATACCGAAATACGGCGTCTACGCTTCAAGAGTAAGAGTGAACGGAAAAATTTATTCTTCCGTTACCAATATCGGTGTCTGTCCCACAGTTGACGGCACTGTAATGAGAAGTGAAACCTGTATTTTTGATTTTGAAGGTGACCTTTACGGTAAGTGCGTAGAGGTAAGCCTTATTGAATTTTTAAGAGAAGAAAAAAAGTTCGGCAGTCTTGAGGAGCTTAAAGAGGCTGTTGACAAGGATATAAAAAAGGCTAAAGATATTTACAGAGAGGTGACGGAAAATGAGTAAATTAAACGTAAAAGCAATATTTTTTGATTTTGACGATACCCTCCAGAGCAGAAAAGGTGCATACAGACTTTACTGTGAAGCCTTTCTGACAAAATATTTTCCCGACATAAGTGAAGAAGAAAGACTTATAAAGCTTGACGAAATGGAAGAGCACGTTGACGGCGGATATAAGGACAGAGAGGTCTATTTCCCCGAAATGATTGATCTTTGGAAATGGGAAAACCATCCTCCCCTTCAGGAGCTTTACGATTCCTTCAACTTCGATTTCGGTAAATACATTGTAATGCTCGACGGTGCAATAGATGTGCTTAAGGCAATTAAGGAAAAAGGCTATATTTTAGGCTGTATCACCAACGGTGTTTCTTCACTTCAGAACATCAAGCTTGACACTGCGGGCATCAGAGATATGTTCGATGTTGTTGTAGTTTCAGGCGACATCGGTATTTATAAGCCCGACAGAAGAATTTTCGATGAGGCAGTAAGACGTGCAGGCGTTAAGAATGAAGAAGCTCTTTTCGTCGGTGACCACCCCGTAAATGACGTTCAGGGTGCCCTTGGCGCCGATATGCAGGTAGTAAGAATGAATTACGGCGATTTCAAGGGTAAGGGCCTGGGTCAGAATACGGCAGCAGAAATTGAAAGCATTACAGAACTGCTTGATTTTATATAAGGCTTATTCGTTTTGACTAAGTAAAGGAAGAAAAAATTATGATTTGTAAAAACTGTGCAAATATATTCAGCGACGACCTGACCGAATGTCCTGAGTGCGGTACACCCATAAAGCTTTCTGCCGTAAAAGAGACTGAACCGGACAGTCAGGAAGAGATAGAAAAGCTTGTTTCTCTGGCTTTTTCCGATACTGCGAAGGAGCTTCCGGAACCGCAGGAATTCGAAGATATTTTTTCTTACAGTGAGGATCAGCTCTCTGAAAATGAAACACCTGAAGTAGCAGAGGGCGAAGCTCAGACCGAAGCTGAGGAACCTACTGAGGCAGACGTTGAAAGCGAGCCTGAAGAAAAAATAAAAGCTAAACCCAAAAAGGTAAAGCTTCAGAAGATGACAAAGAAAGAAAAGGGAGCCTTTAATTTTATCCTTTCTCTTACAGTTGTTATTTTCATCGGAATAATTGCGCTTGCGGGAATAAGAATGGGTACGGATGTTTTTGAAAAGGATAAGGACGATGTAAAGGCGATTGCTCTTTCGGGTCTTACGGCAACAGAAACTGAGGAGCTTGAGGAATATCTTTCAAAGATTTCCATTGTGGCTTACAACGGCTTCAACAGAGAGAAAGACGTAATTGTTGACCTTATGGCTTATCTGAGGCCCCACGACGCAGGCGGCTTATATAACCGATTTTTTGCGCCTGCCGAAATTACGGCAAATACACCTGACCCTAACGGACGCTTCAAAAACGAAAACGGCGACTACAGCTACTATGTCCTTGAGGCAGAGAAGGTTGACAGTATTTTAGCCTCTCTCGGCTACAGTGTAAACCACAATGTCAACGAAAAGAATTTTTATTGCTATGACGATAAGTATTACTTTGCCAACCTTGCTGACTATACCTTCAGCCCCCGTGTAGTTGCAGAAGTAGGCTCTTCAAAGCGCATACAGGACGGCAGCTATTATGTGGAATGCAGCTTTTATGATGAAGGTGCAGTGGGTGCAGACAAGAGTTATCTTCAGGCGTATATCATTCTCGATAAACATACCGACGAAGAAACGAATGAAATCAGCTGGGAGCTCAGCCGTATTTCTCATGAGGCAATTTTTGATTCAAGCGGACTTATGATTAAGGACGGAAGCGGTGAAAATGAGCTTTCCTACAGTATTGAAACAAAAACTGTTGAGGCTGTAACCGAGGACGGTGTTGTATATGCAAGATACATTCTTGAGTATCCCGTTTTCAGCGGTGAAAGTAAGGGCGAAAAGGTAGCGAATCAGCTGTTCTCAGGCCTTGCCGCAACTTACGATACTGATACTGAAAGTGTTACAGAGGCTTATAAGAAATTTATCAAAAAAGGCGGAAGCAAAGAAGACCTTCCCTACACTACTTATGTAGTTGCAAGAGTGACCTATAACAGAAACGGATATATTTCTATTGTTGAGGGCATTTCAGAAGGCAAGCCTCAGTCGGATTATAAGAATGCAGAGGTGCAGGAGGGTGAATTCCGGCCCGTTATTCTTCCCGAAAGAACCATTGAAGGCTATATCATTGATGTTGAGACAGGCGAATTCCTTTCTAAGAATGAAATCATCGATGTTGAATACACCCTCGTTCATAAGCTCCTTTACAGGATTTATAACGGCTATGAATATGAAAGTCTCCTTAACGAAAACATAGCTTCAACTGAGATTGTTCCCGAAGATACAGAGAGAATGGGTAAGGCTTTTTATGAGTCAGCAAGCGCCATGGGCTACGGCGGCTATGTATTCTGTTATGTAAATCCCGACGGATATACAGAAAGTATTGTAATACCCTATGATACAGATAATTTCTTCAAGGAAGATTTTTCAAGGAAGACAGCTGTAATACAATAAAAAAAGGTGAGGCAGGGCCTCACTTTTTTCTTCCCAATTAACAAATTATAAACTATTTTACAATGTTTTTACAAAACATTTTTGGTAACATATTGTTAATAAATATAGGAGGTAAACGATTATGAAAAAACACTCAAGTAAAATTATTTCTGTTTTTCTTGCCCTTTTACTTGTTTTCTCTTTAGCTGTGCCTTCTTTTGCAGGCTCTTACGATGAGAAACCGACTGTATATGTAATAGGTGCAAGAGTAACACACATTTATGCTGCTGACGGTTCACTGATTTTTCCCCATGAAGGTGAGGATGCAGGTGAGGTTATAAAAGAGGCTATAAAGCCTTGCCTTGAAAAGTTTGCTGCCGGTGTGCTGATAAATGATTACAGCGAATGGGCTGAGGAATTACGTGATGCCATTGTCAGAGTTGTAGGAGAAATGCCGCTTGATAAAAACGGCGAAGTGAGCGACGGAAGCTATCCGGAGCATCCTTATAACTATTCTCTGCCTAAGAAAACTTCAAACTACGGCTCAGGAGATTATCGTCTCTGGTATGATTGGCGAATTTCCCCTATTGATACTGCAGCCATTCTTAAGGATTATATTGATGAGGTTAAGGGCGTAACCGGTGAGGATAAGGTGAATATTATCGGACGCTGCTACGGTGCAAATGTAGTTCAGGCTTACCTTACTCTTTATCCTGAACACGCTGTTGCCAATGTTGATGACGTTGCCTACCTTGCTTCTTCCGTTGACGGAATAGACGGCCTCGGCGCGCTGTTCTCAGGCGATATGGAGTTCGATGATCAGGGAATTGAAAACTTTACCGGCTATTATATGAGAAACGGTGATATTATTGAAGACGAATTCATGAGAGAATTCATTATGGCAACGGTTGAGCTTTTAAACTATATTTCTGTTCTCGGTCTTACGGGAGACGCTCTTGAAAGCATCGTTGAAGATGCCAAGGCTGATGTTTTCCCGACTATTCTTCTTGACACCTTTGCAGGCTGGCCTTCATATTGGGCAATGGTTCCTGCTGAAAAATATGAAGAAGCCCGCGATTTTATGTTCAATGGCTTAGAGGATGAATATGCAGGCTTTATTGCAAAGTGTGACAATTATCATTATAATGTTCAGCTTAAAGCAGAAGAGACTCTGAAGAGCCTTGAGAAGCAGGGAATTGATTTCTATATGATTTCAAAGTATAATTTCCCCGATGTTCCCGTTCACGAAAATGCAACGGCTCTTTCAGACGGATATACAACTGTTGCAAGACAGTCCTTCGGAGCAACCTGTGCTGAACACGGAACTGTTTTTTCAGATAAGTACATCAATTCTCTTGAAAATACTGCTTATCTTTCACCTGACTGTAAGATTGATGCTTCAACCTGTCTTTTCCCCGAAACATCATATTTCATAAAGAATCTTTTCCATGACAGCTTCCCCGAAGCAATCAACGGCTTTGCACTCAAGGTTATGAATAATGAAGCCACTGTTTCCGGCGGAGAGTATGCACAGTACCTGCTTTATAACGGTACTAACAACTTGGAGGTTGTTGAAGGTCTTGATGAGGACGGAACAGAAAAGAAACCCCCTGTGCAGATGATTTTCATTCGTTTCTTTACGGCGATTATGAATTTCTTTAAAAAGATTTTCAGCGGCGAGCTTGATTTCAGCAATTTGTTTGCCGACTGATTCCGATTAAAAATAAAAGGCTGTATCAAATCACTTTAATAAGTGTTCTGATACAGCCTGTTTTATATGTACTTTTAAATTTAAAGACTGTCAACAAAGCTTGCTGCTGTAAGTGCTGCAACTGCACCGTCAGCAACGGCAGTTGCCACCTGTCTGATTCTCTTGCTTCTGCAGTCACCTGCTACAAAGATACCGCTTTGTGCACCGTCGGGCACACAGCTTTCGTCAGCGTTGATATAGCCGTATTCGTTAAGGCTTACGTTGCTTTTGAAGGGCTCGTTCATAGGCTTCTGACCGATTGCAACAAAAACCGCATCACAAGTGAGAAGAGACTCTTCCTTTGTATCTGCGTTTTCGATGATGATGCCCTCAAATTTATCGTCGCCCTTGATCTCCTTTACAACTGACGAGAAAATGAAGGAAACATTGTCCTTCTTTTCGAGCTCCTCTTTAAGCTTGTTTTCACCTGTAAGGAAGGCAAGATTCTGTACAACGGTAACCTTGGTGCAAAGCTTGGAAAGCATAACTGCTTCCTGAAGAGCACTGTTGCCGCCGCCGATAACTGCAACCTCTTTACCTGCATAGAAAGCACCGTCACATACTGCACAGTAGGAGATTCCTTCGCCTGTGAATTTGTCTTCCTTAGGAAGACCTAAGCGTCTGTGCTCACTGCCTACGGCAATGATAACGCTCTTTGCCGTGTATTCTCCTCTTTCGCCTTTGACTGTATAATCTCCGGGTGTACCTTCAATTGAAACTGCTGCGTCAAGCTCTAACTCTGCACCCTGAGCCATTACCTGCTCCATAAGTCTGTCGCCAAGCTCGGAGCCTGTCATTGTAACGAAGCCGGGATAGTTTTCGACTCTCGGTGAATGGGTAATCTGACCGCCGAAGGTTTCTCTTTCAAGAACAAGAACATTTTTGTCTGCTCTTCTTAAGTATACGGCAGCAGTAAGTCCTGCGGGACCTGCACCGATTATTACTACATCATACATATTATTACCTCTTTTAAGAAGCGGACACCTTTAGAGTGTCCGCTTCAATTAATTATTTTATCTTTCAGTGTAAGCTCTGATGTTTGAAAGGTTTGTGATTTTTTCAGCTTCGCCGTTCTTGATAACTACAAGAGTGGGAGCCTGATGAATGTCGAACTTGTTTGCAAGGTCGGGATTTTCATCAGCTAAAACCTTTTCATACTTTACGCCTGCATCGTCAAGGAACTTTGCTGCCATCTTACAGTTGGGGCAGGTCTTTGATGCGAAGAGAATAATCTGGTCTTCGTTTGCGCATTCAGCACATTCTTCCTTAGCTTCTGCAAATTTCTTTGTGATTTCTTTGCCGAGCTTTGCGGGATTGTATTCGATTCTGTGCTCGAATTCCTGACTCTTACCGTCGTTCCAGTTCTGTACGGGACGGTAGTAACCTGTGATACGGCTGTAAACCTCTGTCTTTTCACCGCATTCGGGACAGGTGTATTCTTCACCGACAATATAGCCGTGGTTCTTACATACTGAGTATGTGGGTGAAAGGGTGTAGTAGGGTAAACGGTAGTTTTCGGCAATCTTTCTGATAAGAGAAGCTGCGCTCTTCCAGTCGGGAAGCTTTTCACCGAGGAATGCATGGAAAACAGTACCTGATGTGTAGAGAGTCTGAAGCTCATCCTGAATGTCAAGAGCCTCGAAGATATCATCTGTGTAGCCTACGGGAAGGTGTGAAGAGTTGGTGTAGTAAGGTGTTTCGCCCTTCTTTGTGTCGCCTGCAGTGATGATGTTGGGATAGTGCTTAAGGTCGTGCTTTGCAAGACGGTAGGATGTTGATTCGGCGGGAGTTGCTTCAAGGTTGTAAAGGTCGCCGTACATTTCCTGATAGTCAGAAAGTCTTTCACGCATATGGTTGAGAACGTCCTTGGTAAAATCCTGAGACATCTTGTGAGTAAGGTCAGCCTTGAGCCACTTTGCGTTGAGGCAGGCTTCGTTCATACCGACAAGACCGATTGTTGAGAAGTGGTTAGCGAAGGTGCCGAGATATCTCTTTGTGTAGGGATAGAGACCTGCATCAAGAAGACCTGTGATAACCTTTCTCTTGATAGCAAGTGAACGTGCAGAGATATCCATAAGCCTGTCAAGACGCTTGTAGAAATCCTTTTCGTCTTCTGCAAGGAAAGCGATTCGGGGCATATTGATGGTTACAACGCCGATAGAACCGGTGCTTTCGCCTGAACCGAAGAAACCGCCTGATTTCTTTCTAAGCTCACGAAGGTCAAGACGGAGACGGCAGCACATTGAACGTACATCGCTGGGCTCCATATCGCTGTTGATGTAGTTTGAGAAGTAGGGTGTACCGTATTTTGCAGTCATTTCGAAGAGAAGCTTATTGTTCTCTGTCTCTGACCAGTCGAAGTCACGTGTAATTGAATAGGTGGGGATAGGATACTGGAAGCCTCTGCCGTTAGCGTCACCTTCGATCATTGTTTCGATGAAGGCACGGTTAACCATATCCATTTCCTTCTTACAATCCTTGTACTTGAAGTCCATTTCCTTGCCGCCTACGATAGCGTTGAGCTCTGCAAGGTCATTGGGAACTGTCCAGTCAAGAGTGATGTTTGAGAAGGGAGCCTGTGTACCCCATCTTGACGGAGTATTTACGCCGTAGATGAAGGATTCAATACATTTCTTAACCTGATCGTAGCTGAGGTTGTCAACCTTTACGAAGGGAGCAAGATATGTGTCGAAGGATGAGAATGCCTGAGCACCTGCCCATTCGTTCTGCATAATGCCGAGGAAGTTTACCATCTGGTTACAGAGAGTAGCAAGGTGGCTTGCAGGTGATGATGTAATCTTGCCTGTTACACCGCCGAGACCTTCCTGAATAAGCTGCTTGAGTGACCAGCCTGCACAGTAGCCTGTAAGCATTGAAAGGTCATGAAGGTGAATATCTGCGTTACGGTGAGCGTTTGCGATTTCATCGTCATAAACCTCTGAAAGCCAGTAGTTAGCAGTGATAGCACCTGAGTTGTTAAGGATAAGACCGCCTACTGAATATGTAACGGTTGAGTTTTCCTTAACGCGCCAGTCATTGATGTTAACGTAGTTGTCAACGATTTCCTTATAGTCAAGAAGAGTGGTGTTGATATCACGGAGCTTTTCGTGCTGACGGCGGTAAAGGATGTATGCCTTTGCAACGTCAGAGTAGCCTGCCTGAACGAGAACATTTTCAACGCTGTCCTGAATATCTTCAACAGCGATATGACCGTCCTTGATTTTCGGCTCGAAATCTGCAGTAACCTTTAATGCAAGAAAATCGATCATATTGGGGTTGAATTCTCTCTGCTGTGCTTCAAAAGCCAATGTGATAGCCTGAGTAATTTTGTTTAAATCAAAATCAATGATTTTGCCTGTTCTTTTTAAAACATTGTACATAGTTATTCCTCCTTATATTTCTTATTCACTATATCTAGTGTCATTTTTCCGCTTTTCTGCGGTGCGAGACCTATTCTAGCACAAAATATAGTAAAAAGTCAATAGGTTAAGCACAAGTTGTTGTGTTTTTTGCAAGAAAATAATACACAATATATTGTGGTGCGGAAGAGTATATTTTTGTGACATTTTTTATAGATAAAAACTTGATACTTTGCGAATAATGTTGTATAATAGAATTTATCAAATATAAAAGGAGTATGGTTATGGTTTGCAGAGAATGTAACAAGACCATTGCGAAGAACAGCAACTATTGTAAATATTGCGGTACAAAGGTAGAAAAGGCTGAAAAGGCAGCTGACATAAAATCTGAGGCTCAGACCGGCCTTTTATATAAGGTAATAGAGGTTACCAAAAAGGAAGCTGACGAAGGCGCAGAGAGAGTGCTTAATTTTGAAGGTGCAGCGGAGCCCATGCATATTTTCTTTCCCAAGCTTTTCTGTACAGGCCAGCTCTTTATGGTAAAGAAATACAAGTTCCTTACAGAAGAGGGCAAGAAGTATAAGAGAAACATACTCATCAAAGTTAACATAGCATAAAAAGGGGCTGCAGTTGCAGTCCTTTTATATATTTGTATTACTGAAATATTTGACATTTCACCTTATATGCAGTATAATAGTTAATCAATACGTAATGTATAAATTATTTTTTCTTTATGAAAGGAGCAATATCCGATATGGATGACCCCGGCAGTATAATCTTAAATCTTGTTTTATTATTTGTTCTTATTCTTGTCAACGCATTTTTTGCAATGAGTGAGATTGCAATAATTTCACTTAACGATAATATGATTGACAAGCTTGCCGAAGAGGGCGACAAAAAAGCCAGACAAATCAAAAAGCTCACGGAAAACCCCAGTAATTTTCTTTCCACAATTCAGATAGGTGTAACCCTTGCAGGCTTCCTTACATCAGCCAGTGCATCAACAACCTTTGCACAGATGCTGACCGATAAGGTTATGGAGCTTGCACCCGGTCTTCCTGCCGGAATTGTCAATGGCGTTTCCGTTGTAGTTATTACAGTTATAATGTCTTATTTCTCACTTGTTTTAGGTGAGCTTGCACCCAAGAGAATGGCAATGCAGAAGCCCGAAAAAATTGCTTATGCAGTTGCACCGGTTCTTCTTGTCGTCAAGACCGCTACAAAGCCCTTTGTCAAGATTCTCTCATTTTCAACGAATGCCGTTGTAAGACTTTTCGGCTTTGACCCCAATGCCGATGAAGAGGTTGTAACGGAAGAAGAAATCAGAATGATGGTTGACGTAGGCGGGGAAAAGGGCGTTATCGAAGATATTCAGAAAGAGATGATAAACAACATCTTTGAATTTGACGATATCGACGTAACGGACATTATGACCCACAGAACAGATATGATTGCTGTTGAGGATACAGATTCTCTTGAAGATGTAGTCAGACTTTCAATGGAGCACGGCTATTCAAGAATTCCCGTGTACCATGAGGATCAGGACAACATTATCGGTATTGTTTATATAAAAGACCTGCTCAAGTTTATCTCAACCTCCCTTCCCGAAGGACAGGGTCCTGCCGATGTAATGAGAGAGGCATATTATGTGCCCTCAACCAAGAACTGCGGTGATCTTTTCACTGAGATAACCGAAAAGAGAGTGCAGATGGCAGTTGTTGTTGACGAATACGGCGGAACAGCGGGTATTGTTACGGTTGAAGACCTTGTTGAAGCGATTATGGGTAACATCAGAGACGAGTATGACGACGAGGAAGAGGAAATCGTTGAAGAAAGCGAAAACCTTTTCACTGTTGAAGGTGTTGCCTTTGTAGAAGAGGTCAACGAGCTTATCGGTGATGTAATTCCCGAGGGTGATTATGATACAGTAGGCGGATTTATTATAAGTCAGCTGGGCTTCTTACCTAAGGACGGAGAGATGAACGAGGTTACCTATGAAAATGTAAAGTTCACTGTTCTGGGTGTTGAGGAAAGAAGAATCACCAAGGTGAGAATAGAGGTTTCACCTAAAGAAGAAAGTGAAGATGAATAAGTAAAAGCACCGTGAAAACGGTGCTTTCAGACTGTCGATAAAGTCGCAAGAACATATATGCGGAATAATATATATACATATAAATTAAAGCAAAGATAATAACAATATTGCCAACAAAATCCGGAGGAACATCGAATTCCCCCGGATTTTCGCATATATTTGCCCTTTTTTCACCCTCTCGGAGTACCTGTGTACGCCTTCGGAGTGAAGAAAAGGGCATCTTGCAACATTCTCGG
>JAZPYL010000091.1:0-5276 GCA_045544175.1 Acutalibacteraceae bacterium
ACAGCCACACATTTGACCTGTGCTCTGCTTCGCAGGCACAGGTGCGGCTCGCCGCCGCCCCTCCACCGCCACATAAACCCTTCATTGACCACTTTCCCTCCATAAAACTTTACCTCTTCCCCTCCTCAAACCATAAAGCACAACTTCATCCCTACTTATAATCTACGGTCATTTACTGTTTATCCTTCTACCACCGCGGCGCCTCCAAAAAGAATAAAAGCCACAGTTCGCCTGCGACCACATCTATTCCCTTTTCACTATTACCTCTTACCTAAAAAAAGAGCCGCTGCATTACTGCAACAGCTCTTATAATTTGTGCTATTCGAATTAGTCGTTGATAGCGATAACAACGCCTGAACCAACTGTACGGCCACCTTCACGGATAGCGAAACGAAGACCTTCTTCGATAGCGATTTCTGTGATAAGTTCAACGTCCATTTCAACGTTGTCACCAGGCATACACATTTCTGTGCCTTCGGGAAGGCTGATGATACCTGTAACGTCAGTTGTTCTGAAGTAGAACTGAGGACGGTAGTTGTTGAAGAAAGGAGTATGACGACCGCCTTCATCCTTATTAAGAACGTAAACCTGACCACGGAACTTTGTGTGGGGGTGGATTGAGCCGGGCTTTGCAAGAACCTGACCACGTTCGATTTCTGATCTCTGGATACCACGAAGAAGAGCACCGATGTTGTCACCAGCCTCAGCATAGTCGAGGATCTTTCTGAACATTTCGATACCGGTACATACAGTCTTTCTCTTTTCTTCTGTAAGACCAACGATTTCGAGTTCTTCACCTGTCTTGAGCTGACCTCTTTCAACTCTACCTGTTGCAACTGTACCACGACCTGTGATTGTGAATACGTCTTCAACGGGCATAAGGAAGGGAAGGTCTGCCTTACGGTCAGGAGTAGGAATGTAGCTGTCTACTGCAGCCATGAGTTCCCAGATGGGAGCGAGTTCGGGAGCGTTTACATCGCCGCCTGTGTATTCGAGAGCCTTAAGAGCTGAACCCTTGATGATGGGTGTATCATCGCCGGGGAATTCATACTCGTCAAGAGTTTCTCTGATTTCCATTTCAACAAGCTCAAGAAGCTCTTCGTCGTCAACCTGGTCAACCTTGTTCATGAATACGATGATGTAGGGAACGCCAACCTGACGAGCAAGAAGAAGGTGTTCTTTTGTCTGAGCCATGGGGCCGTCTGTTGAAGCGATAACAAGGATAGCACCGTCCATCTGTGCAGCACCTGTGATCATGTTCTTGATATAGTCGGCGTGGCCCGGGCAGTCAACGTGAGCGTAGTGACGTGTTTCTGTCTCGTACTCAACGTGAGCTGTGTTGATTGTGATACCACGTTCTCTTTCTTCGGGAGCCTTATCGATGTTTGCGTAATCGATGAAGTCTGCGCCACCCTTCATAGCGAGTGTCTTTGTGATAGCTGCTGTAAGTGTTGTCTTACCATGGTCAACGTGGCCGATTGTACCAATGTTAACGTGGGGCTTGGTTCTTTCAAATTTTGCTTTTGCCATTGGAATCTCCTCCTTAATAATTAGCAATTAATTTTTATTTGGTTGCAGAATTACTGCATTGTTTATATTCTATCAATAATAGAACAGAATTTCAAGTCTTTTTTGAGAAAAATTAGTCTCTCTTTGCTCTTTCTGATACAATTGCTTCAGAAATTGACTTGGGAATCTCCTTGTAACCGTCGGGTTCCATTACATACTGTCCACGGCCCTGTGTCTTAGAACGAAGGTCAGTAGCATAACCGAACATTTCAGCAAGAGGAACTCTTGAGTTGATCTGCTTAACACCTGTACGGTCTTCGAAGCCCTGAATTTCACCACGGCGTGAGTTAAGGTCGCCGATAACGTCGCCCATATACTCTTCAGGAGTGATAACAACAACCTTCATAATGGGCTCAAGGAGAACGGGACTTGCCTTCTTGGCAGCATCCTTGAATGCCATAGAACCGGCAATCTTAAATGCCATTTCTGATGAGTCAACCTCATGATATGAACCGTCATAAAGAGTAACCTTAACGTCAACCATGCTGTAGCCGGCGATAACACCTGACTGCATAGCACCCTGGATACCTGCATCAACGGGAGCAATGTATTCCTTGGGAATAGCACCGCCGACGATGTTGTTAACAAACTCGTAGCCCTTGTCGGGATTGGGTTCAATCTTGATCTTAACGTGACCGTACTGACCCTTACCGCCTGACTGACGGGCATACTTGGTGTCAGAGGAAGCTTCACTGCGGATAGTTTCTCTGTAAGCAACCTGAGGCTTACCTACGTTAGCTTCAACTTTGAATTCACGAAGAAGTCTGTCAACGATGATTTCAAGGTGAAGCTCACCCATACCTGCAATGATAGTCTGTCCTGTTTCTTCATCTGTATAGCAACGGAATGTGGGGTCTTCTTCAGCAAGCTTCTGAAGAGCAATACCCATCTTTTCCTGACCTGCCTTGGTCTTGGGTTCGATAGCTACACGGATAACGGGCTCGGGGAAGTTCATTGATTCGAGAATGATGGGATTCTTAGCATCACAGAGAGTATCACCTGTTGTCGTGTTCTTAAGACCGTCTGTAGCTGCGATATCACCTGCATAAACGATATCAATATCTTCACGATGGTTAGCGTGCATCTGAAGGATACGGCCGAGTCTTTCTCTGCTGTCCTTCACTGAGTTGTAAACTGTTGTACCTGCTTCAACAGTACCTGAATATACACGGAAGAAGCAAAGCTTACCCATGAACGGGTCAGTAGCAATCTTGAATGCGAGAGCTGAGAAGGGCTCTTCGTCTGAAGAATGTCTTACTTCCTCTTCTTCTGTTTCAGGGTTTACACCCTTGATAGCTTCAATATCTGTGGGAGCGGGCATAAAGTCAACAATATTGTCGAGGAGGGGCTGAACACCCTTGTTGCGGTAAGAAGTACCACAGCAAACGGGAACCATATCGTTAGCGATGGTTGCCTTTCTGATAACCTTCTTAATTTCGTCAACAGTGGGTTCGATACCCTCAAAATATTTTTCCATAAGGTCATCGTCCATCTCAACAACAGAGTCGATGAGCTTCTGACGGTATTCGGCAGCAAGTTCTGCCATTTCCTCAGGAATTTCTTCGTGTCTTACATCTTTACCGAGGTCGTCGTAATACACGATAGCATCGTTATTGATAAGGTCAACGATACCCTTAAATGTGTTCTCTGAACCGATGGGGAGCTGAATGGGAACTGCATTGCAGTTGAAACGCTCCTTAATCATTGAAAGAACACGGTAGAAGTCTGCACCCATAATATCCATCTTGTTAACATAGATCATTCTGGGTACCTTATACTCGTCAGCCTGACGCCAAACAGTTTCACTCTGAGGCTCAACGCCGCCCTTTGCACAGAGAACGGTTACAGAACCGTCAAGTACACGGAGTGAACGCTGAACTTCAACAGTAAAGTCAACGTGGCCCGGAGTGTCGATGATATTGATACGATGGTCCTTCCAGAAGCATGTTGTAGCAGCAGAAGTAATTGTAATACCTCTTTCCTGCTCCTGCTCCATCCAGTCCATAGTTGCTGAACCGTCATGGGTTTCACCAATCTTATGGTTAACACCGGTGTAGTAGAGAATTCTCTCTGATGTTGTTGTCTTACCGGCGTCGATATGAGCCATAATACCAATATTTCTTGTCTTTTCAAGAGATACCTTTCTTGGCATAATTAATCCTCCATTTCAGTTTAACGTGTTTAAAATCAAATTACCATCTGAAATGTGCGAAAGCCTTATTAGCTTCTGCCATCTTATGGGTATCTTCACGCTTCTTGAATGCTGAACCTGTTTCGTTGGTAGCATCAATGATTTCGTTGGCAAGTCTTTCCTTCATTGTTCTTTCTGAACGCTGACGGCTGTAGAGTGTAATCCAACGAAGACCGAGTGTCTGTCTTCTTTCGGGACGGACATCCATAGGAACCTGGTAAGTTGAACCGCCGACACGGCGAGCCTTAACTTCGAGTAAAGGCATTACGTTTTCCATTGCAGCTTCAAAAACTTCAAGGGGATCCTTACCTGTCTTTTCTTTGATGATGTCGAATGCATCATAAACAATTTTCTGTGCAACACCCTTCTTACCGTCGTACATAACGCTGTTGATAAGGCGTGTTACAAGTTTTGAATTGTAAAGCGGATCGGGCAAAACATCACGTTTTGCAATCTGGCCTCTTCTTGGCACTGCGCTTCCCTCCTTCATAGTAATGATATCATAGGTACTCGAGTGACAAATTCCCGTCGGCACCAATTGAGAGGCATATATTATCTATATACACTCTCGCTGGGACTTACATTAAGTCTGCCTGCAAGAAGATTTGTCAATTCATACTTTTTTTCCGTCTGACTACGGAAATTCAAATCAGTTTATCCGGAATTCCACCGAATTATTTCTTAGCAGCCTTAGGACGCTTTGCACCGTACTTTGAACGGCTCTGCATTCTTCCGTTAACACCCTGAGTATCGAGTGTACCACGTACGATATGGTAACGTACACCGGGAAGGTCCTTAACTCTGCCGCCACGAATGAGAACAACACTGTGCTCCTGAAGGTTGTGACCTACGCCGGGAATGTAAGCTGAAACTTCGATTCCGTTTGTAAGACGAACTCTGGCGATCTTACGAAGAGCTGAATTCGGCTTTTTCGGTGTAGCTGTCTTAACTGCTGTGCAAACGCCACGCTTCTGAGGAGAGTTATGGTCTGTCATAACATTCTTCTTTGAGTTGAGGCCTTTGAGAAGAGCAGGAGCCTTCGGCTTCTTTACAAGTGTCTCTCTACCGTTACGAACTAACTGGTTAAAGGTAGGCAAATGTAGCATCTCCTTTCATTAAAATTTACATTTATGCATAATCGCATGCTTTTGTAGTATACACCAAGACAAAACTTTTGTCAATATTTTTTTTAAAAGACAGCCCTTCGGAGAAAAGATTGTATATTTGCCCATTTTCCTCGGTTTACTGCTCTTTTTTGTAGGTATTTTTGACTAAATCGACAGTGCTTATGCAGAGCAGAGGAGTCTTTTACAGGTAGCAATGGTGGGAATGGTGTGAAGGGAAGGACTGCTTATGGGTTTGCACGGGCGGAGGGGGGCGGCGGCGAGCCGCGAAAATGCCCGACGCAGTCGGCGCATTTTCCAAATGTGTGGCACGGCCACACATTTGACCTGTGCTCTGCTTCGCAGGCACAGGTGCGGCTCGCCGCCGCCCCTCCACCGCCACATAAACCCTT
>JAZPYL010000092.1:0-7971 GCA_045544175.1 Acutalibacteraceae bacterium
CATATTTTTCTGCTTCAAAGTCATAATATTCTTCTTTGGCTGTTTGATTAAAATTAATTACATCATTAAAAGCAGACACCTCAATTTTGCTTGGTAAAATAATATAGCAAGGGAACAGCGTAACAGCTATAATGCAAACATCAATAACTATTATTAAAGCTCTGCACAAATATTTGTTCTTTGATTTTCCAACTTTTTTAAACAAATAGTGCGTATAGAAAGCCAAAAGTACAACCGCCAATATAACAAAAATTCTTAAAATAATAGCAATTATATCTCCTATCTCCATATTGCTCACCTACTTCTAATTAAAGCTTGGAACACAGGGGACGGTTCTATGTGTTAATAATGCTTCCTGACCAAGCCAAAACTAACACCCGTCACATTAATATTATCACACCAAAAAACTATTGTCAATTAATCCTCTGCACTGAATAGTATCAATCACCGAACTGTCATTCTGAACGCAGTGAAGAATCTTAAGATCCTTCGCACAGCTTCAGGATGACATTTTTTCACTTTTCCGCCACTTAACAATTAATTAATTCTGCTTTAAATTACATTTTAAGTTATCCCCTTATACTCTAATTGTGCGATGGGAACAGATAAGTGTTTTTTTCCGATTTTTCACTCATCTACCCTCCTTCCCACCGCACTCCCCTCTCCTTTCAAATATATGTAAAGAAGCCGAGTACACCCCTCGGCTTCTTTATATTTTCCCCTGTCTTTTTTTGACAAACTTCTTCTTTTCATAGTGATACACTCTTTTCATCAACTGAAAAAAGGAGTTTTCTTATGATTTGTAAAAACTGCAATTACATTTTATCAGGAAGTGAAAGCTTTTGCCCCGATTGCGGCACTCCGTGTGAAAAGGACAGGTCTTACCAAAAGGAACAGAATGCACATCAGGTTATATTCTCCCCCGAAAAAGAAACCTCTTCGCCTATTTTTGCCTCGGAGCCTCCTGTACGGTCTGAACCGAGGGAGAAAAAATCAAGGGCAGGTCTGTATCTTATAGTAGTTCTCTGTGCCGTAATTCTCGGAACAGTTGCCGTTTCCGTTACGGATATGGTTGACTTTACCCCCGCCATTGCTGACCTTTTTTCTCTGCCCGAAGAAGACAATACCACCGAAAAAGCTACGGACGTTTCTGAATACGACCCTCTTTCAGGTCTTGTCTCCCCTGCCGTAAGCTACAAGACGGTCACAGCCTACATAAGCGGTGAAACGGGACAAGCCCTCAGAAAAGGCCCCGACAATTCCTACGGTCAGATTGATATTCTCTCTGTCGGCTCAGAGATACACATTGTCGGCAGTGAAAAAGAAGACAGCGAATGGGTCTATGTGTATGTGCCCGAAGAGGATGTCTACGGCTGGCTGTCCTCGTCATATATTTCCTCTTCCCTCTCAGATATGGGCGAAGATGAAAGCGAAATATATGAAGAAAACGAAGAATTGACAGAGACTGCAACAACTGCGGACATTACCGAATAAGCATTGAACCGTGTTTCAGCCGAGACACGGTTTATTTTTGTTTAATTTTATTTAAAGTCTGAAATCTATTATTATGATAGGAAATAACGGTTGAAGAAGCAATCGGATATATGATATAATTATTATGTACAGTAAAAAGAGGAGGACAGAAAATGAGACTTTTATTAGCAGAAGACGAAAAAGATTTATCCAAGGCACTGTGTGCAGTTTTAAAGCATAACAATTATTCCGTTGACGCAGTTTATGACGGTCAGGATGCTCTTGACTACGCTACCTGCGGCACCTATGACGGCATTATTCTTGATATAATGATGCCTAAAATGAACGGACTTGATGTTCTCAGAGAACTGAGAAAAAACGGCATTGATACCCCCGTTCTTATTCTTACGGCAAAGGCTGAAACCGACGATAAAATTGTCGGCCTTGATGCAGGTGCCGATGACTACCTTACAAAGCCCTTTGCAATGGGCGAACTCCTTGCAAGAATAAGAGCGCTTACAAGAAGAAAGGCTGAGTTTTCGCCTAATCTGCTTTCCTTCGGTAATCTTTCCCTTAACAGAGAGAGCTTCGAGCTTTCCGTAGGTGAAAACAGTGTCCGCTTAGGCAACAAGGAATTCCAGATGATTGAAATGCTTCTCAACAACCCCGGCAGACTCATTTCCACCGAACAGTTTATGGAGCGTATATGGGGCTACGAGACAGAGGCCGAAATCAATGTTGTATGGGTGTACATCTCATATCTTCGCAAAAAGCTCGTAAACCTCGGTGCCAACCTTGAAATCAAGGCAGTGAGAGGTGTAGGCTATACTCTGGAGGAAAAGGAATGTTAAAAAAGCTGCAGATTAAATTCATAGGCATTGCCATGTTCGCTCTGGGCTCGCTGATGATTATACAGGTGCTTACGGTTAACGGCATAAGTATTTATCAGCGTGACCTGAAAATCAAAGATACCCTTCAGATTATTACGGCAAACAACGGCGCTCTGCCCCACAGCTACAGCCAGGATGATTTGAATGACCTCTTCTATCCCTTCGGCAAGTTTCAGATTACCGTTGAAACCCCCTACTCCACCCGATACTTTGTTGTGGAAATGAAAAAGAATGTTGTTACCAAAATTTCTACCGACAATATTGCTGCCGTTGACGATAAAGAAGCCTTTGAATATGCCTCTCAGGTTTATCAGAACGAGCCCGGCTACGGTACAATCGATGTATACAGATATCTGTATACGCAGGAAGGCGACCGTTCAATGATTGTTTTCATTGACTTTCAGAATGAAACTCAGGAGGCTGCTGTCCTGTTCACTATTTCTTCAACGGTCAGCGTAGTAACCCTTGTTTTTCTTCTTGTAATTATTTACCTGCTTTCCAAAAACGCCCTGAGACCCGTCGCAGAAAGCATACATAAGCAGAAGCAGTTTATCACCGATGCCGGTCATGAGCTCAAGACTCCCCTTGCCATCATCTCTGCTGATGCAGAGGTCCTTGAAATGTGCGAGGGCGAAAACGAATGGCTTACAAGCATCAAAAATCAGACAAGACGAATGAATGTCCTTGTAAAAAACCTTGTGGACCTTACAAAGCTCAACGAGGCTCAGACCTCGGAGAAGAGCAATTTCAATCTCAGTCAGGCAGTCCTTGAAACAGCCTCAGATTTTGAATCCAGAGCAACGGTAAATGAGCAGAATCTTATATTCTCTGTATCCCCCGACATAAAGTATTACGGCAGCGAAACGGAAATAAGACAGCTTATTTCTATTCTCTGTGACAACGCAATAAAGTACACCAATACGGGCGGTACAATTAAAATTACCCTTTATAAAAGCGGTAAAAGCATTTATCTTGACGTGTTCAATACCACCGATTATGTTGACCCGTCGACTGTATCCAAGCTCTTTGACCGTTTCTACCGTGCCGACGATTCACGCTCAAGAAATACAGGCGGCTACGGTATTGGTCTTTCCATAGCCAAGGCAATTGTTTCAAGACACAAGGGCAAAATAAGAGCAATGACCAACGGAACAAAGGAAATAACCTTTAAGATAATTCTTTAATCACGGGTGACAGTTAATGTCAGAGTACAATAATATTTTCAAACGCACAGAAAAGAAATACCGTATTTCGCAAAAACAGAAGGATGAGCTTTTAAAGGCAGTCGGTGACAAGCTTATCCCCGACAAATACGGCGAAAGCACGGTGGGTAACATATATTTTGATACCGATGACCACCGTCTCATCCGTGCTTCAATCGAAAAGCCTACGATATATAAGGAAAAGCTCCGTCTTCGCTGCTACGGCAAAGCTACCGACGAAAGCAACTGCTTTGTTGAGCTTAAGAAAAAATACAAGGGTATTGTCTATAAAAGAAGGGTACATATGAAATACCGTGATGCTGTAAGCTGGCTCTGTCACGGTATATTACCTCAGGAAGAAACGCAGATAATAAAGGAAATTAACTCCTTTATTTCCTTTTACGGTTCACTTAAGCCCATGGCGGTTATCTTTTATGACCGTACCGCCTATTTTTTCAAAGAAGACGCTGCTTTAAGAATAACCTTTGACAGTAACATCAGATTTAAAAAAGATGACACTGATCTCAGAAGCAGTAAAGACGGAAAGGTTATTCTCGAAAAAAATGAGTATATAATGGAAATCAAGTCTCCCACTGCTATGCCTTTATGGCTTACAAAGGAGCTTGACCGACTTAAAATTTATCCCACAAGCTTTTCAAAATACGGCACAGCATACACACTGGATTTTCAGCACAAAATATAATTTCACCTCGGAGGCACAGACGTATGGAAGCACTTTTCAATTCAGTAATCAAAACAGATGTAACGGTTACATCATTTATTCTCTGCACAGCTTTTTCTATAGTATCAGGACTTTTAATTGCCCTTTGCTACACTCGGGTCAGCAGCAGATATACGGGTAGCTTTGTTACAACGCTCGCCCTACTTCCCGCCATAATTCAAGTCGTAATTATGATGGTAAACGGAAACATCGGCACGGGCGTTGCCGTTGCAGGTGCTTTCAGCCTTGTTCGCTTCAGAAGTATTCCCGGTACAGCAAGAGAGATAGGCTTTATATTTATTTCTCTTGCGGCAGGTCTTGCTCTCGGTATGGGATACATAGGCTACGGCCTTGTTTTTACTGTTCTTCTTTGCATAACGGCAATTATTTTAAAGGCTGTCTCCTTCGGCGAAAAATCCCTGAGAAACAAAAAGCTTCTTACTGTTGTTGTCCCCGAATCTCTCAACTACAACACTGCCTTCGATGAAGAACTCAACAGATATCTCAAAAAACACGAGCTTGTAAGTGTCAAAACAACAAATATGGGCAGTCTTTTCAAGCTGAAGTATGAAATCGTTCTTTCCTCGCCCGAAAAGGAAAAGGAATTTATTGATTCTCTTCGCTGTAAAAACGGCAACCTTGAAATTATCTGCTCTACAGAGCTTTTAAACCAGGAAATTCTTTAATGGGGAGATGCTTATATGCCTTTATTTAAAACAATCTTTACCATCCTTTTGTCACTTTCCGCACTGTTTCTTCTTTCTGCCTGCAAGGATAACAGTATAGAAGAAACCACCTCTCCGGCTGAGGAAATAATTCTTTCAACAACTCAGAATGCTACCGAGGCCACAACAGAAGCTACTACCGGAAGCGGCACAGACGAAAAAACCGATACCTACATTGTTCTTGAAGACAGTAAGACCTCTATCAACGGAAAAGGTGCAGCTTTTTCCGACGGAACCGTCACAATTACAGAGCCCGGCACCTATTCTCTCAGCGGCACACTCACTGACGGCAAAATCTTCATAAATACCGACAATGAAGATAAAAAGGTAAAGCTTTATTTTGACGGCGTCAACATCAGCTGCAGTAATGATGCGCCTGTCTTTGTTGAGAATTCACCAAAAGAAACAGTTATTATCTTAGCTGAAGGCAGCGTGAACAATCTTTCTGATACAGAAAGAACAGCTCCCACCGACGGCAGTGACTATGCAACGGCTGTTATTTATGCAAAGGATGATTTGCAGATTGAAGGGAAAGGCACACTTAATGTCACAGGCAATTTCAACAAAGGCATCTTCTCAAAAAATGATATACAGATTAGAGGCGGTACAATCAACATCACTGCTGCCGATGACGGTATAAGAGGTAAGGACGGCGTTGAAATCAGCGACGGTGCAATAAACATCACCTGTGGCGGTGACGGTATACGAACAAGTGAAGAAGAAGAAGAAGAGGAAAACAGAGGCGATATTCTCCTTTCCGGCGGTGCGGTAAACGTTACGAGCGACCTTGACGGTATTCAGGCAGTAGGTAACCTTTCAATTACCGGTGGCAACATCAATATAGTTTCAGGCGGTGGCTCTACCGGTACTGTAACAAATTCCGACAATATGGGAATGGGAGGTATGGGCGGCCCGGGCGGTAACCGTGGTGACAAAGGCGGTCGAGGCAATCACGGCAATATCTTTGATATTATCGGCTCAGGCGACAGAAATCAGCCCCCCGACAGCAGCTCAGAAGATGCTGCAACAGAAACAGAAGCCTCAACCAAAGGAATAAAAGCCACTAAAGATATTACGATAAGCAGTGCAGATGTAACAATTTCAGCCTGTGACGATGCCATTCACGCTACCAATGTAACTGTTGACAGCGGTACATTCTCCCTAAAAAGTGACGACGACGGCATTCACGCTGACAAGGATACCACAATCAATGACGGCGATATAAATATAGACTTCTCTTATGAAGGCATTGAAGGAATGACTATCACCTTCAACGGCGGCTCAACAGTTCTCACAAGTGCCGACGACGGTCTCAACGCCGCAGGCGAAGACACAAGCGAAGCCTCTTCGGACACCGACCCTTACTCTTTCGGTATGGGTGGCAGAGGCGGGATGGGCGGTATGGAATATACCTCTTCCTGCCAGATTTATATTAACGGCGGTTATATCCGTATGGACGCAAGCGGTGACGGTGTTGACTCAAACGGTGATGTCACCATGAAGGACGGTAAACTCATCGTCTACGGCCCGACAAACAGCGGAAACGGAGCTCTCGACTATGCTGGTACCTTCAAAATGAGTGGCGGTCTCCTTCTTGCCGTTGGCGCAAGCGGTATGGCTCAGTCTGTCACAGCAGACGGAGATGTTCAGGTATTAGGCTTCAACTGTTACCGTGAAGCAAATGCTCTTACGGTTATTACCGATGAAAAAGGCAATAATATTATCGGCTTTGAGGTGCCGAAGGCTTATTCCAATGTTATTTTTGCCTCAGATAAGGTAGACACAAGTAAAACCTACAGCGTATATGACGGCGGTTCTTTCTCCTCTGAGTCTGCAGACGGAATTTACCTTGACGGCACATACACCAAAGGCGAACTGCTCGGTACGCTTTCAAGGACAAGATAATCTGCCCCTATAATCTTGACAAATGCGACTGAAAGTGATACATTATATAGGCTTTATATATTTACAAAGGACTGGTGAAACAATATGTCAGGTCATTCAAAATGGAGTACCATTAAAAGAAAAAAAGAAAAGACTGACGGCGCAAGAGCCAAGGTCTTCACTAAAATAGGCAGAGAAATTGCTGTTGCAGTTCGTGACGGCGGCCCCGACCCCTCATCTAACTCAAAGCTTAAGGATATTATCGCCAAGGCCAAGGCTAACAACGTGCCCAACGATAACATCGAAAGAATTATCAAAAAGGCTTCAGGTGAAACCGGCGGCGCTAACTACGAGGAAATTATGTACGAGGGCTACGGCCCCTCAGGTATTGCCGTTATCGTTGAAACTCTCACCGATAACCGTAACCGTACAGCAGGTGAAATGCGTCACTATTTCGATAAGAACAAGGGTAATATGGGTCAGCAGGGCTGTGTTTCCTTTATGTTCACACGCTACGGTGTAATCGTAATCGAAGCTGAAGATATTGACGAAGACAAGCTTATGGAAGATGCACTCGAAGCAGGTGCAGTTGACTTTATCACTGACGAAGAGGATGTATATGTTATCCGTACCGAGCCTAACGATTTAGGCGGCGTCCGTGACGATCTTGATGCTAAGGGCTACACCTTCGTTTCAGCTCAGGTTGAGTATGTTCCCAACACTGAAACAGCTCTTACAGATCCCGAAGACCTTAAGATGATGGGCAGACTTCTTGAAATGCTCGAAGATAATGACGACGTTCAGAATGTATGGCACAATCTTGAGAATGAGGATGATTTGCCGTAAGAACGGCAGGGCCAAGGGCCTAGGGCTCAGTGACAAGGACGTCTGACGTGAGGTAATGGGCAGGTTGTACCCGTCCCGTAAGGCTCAGTAAACCAAATTTACGGTCGCAGTTTTGCGGCCGTTTTTTTGTTTCAGTTTTAAAAATGAAGGTCAGGCAGTGCTTTATAGATAGGTATATTTTCGCTTCGTCAACTGAAAACAGCGTTTTTCCTTGCAGGTAGCGGTGGGGG
>JAZPYL010000093.1:0-7078 GCA_045544175.1 Acutalibacteraceae bacterium
TATTGAGTATTCTGATAAACCCACCTTAGCACATTTAACTCAACTATTCCCAATAATAGAATCTAAAATACGAGAATTGGGGGAAATTTTTGGAATATCTCCTATTTGTGAAAAAATCGATAAATATTATAAATTAAAAGAGCCATCTACCGTGTTACGAAAAATCATTGATTTTTATACAATGAGACGGAAGATTTATTGTATGCGGGGGATTTCTTTTTTATTCATTTTACGTTATTTGCTGAAAATGGTCTTAATATCAGAAACGAGTGCATACACGGTAACGGATACAATACTTCAAACGAAAACATATTGTATGCTTTTAAAATAACTTTGTTTTGTTTGCACTTACTTGAATATCGTACAAAATTAATACAAAACAATGTACTGCAATGTTAAACAAAGCCACCACCCGACCTGAGTTTATGGCTCGAGTCGGGTGGTTTGTTATTAGGGGATATTAAAATTAAAAACTGAACAATGCTTGCAGCCAAGTGATGATAGTTGTAAAGAAGGTTGATATTGTGCTTATAACTCTTTCGAAGAAAGACTGTTCGAGGATGGTGAAGTTTACGCTTGCTGTGCCGGAGTAGTTACCGATACCCTGAATAGTTGCGGTTGCTGTACCGGTATTGACATTGTTCTTATAAGCAACCGTGTAGTCCGTGCCTTCCCTGAGAATGTTGCTGCCGTCTGTTACTGCAAGCGACGGTGCAACTGCTTCGCCGGTATAATTTTGGTCTGCAACAGGGGCAATAGTGACAGTAGCAATGTTCTTTGTGATAATGGTGAAGTTTGCAATGCTTGTGAATATTGAATAATCTCCAAGACCTGTTACTTTAACCTTTGCTTCACCGACATTAATGTTGTTGCTGTAGCTTACGATAAAATCTCTGTTTTCAGTAAGCGGATTGCCTGAAACAGAAACGCTGATGACAGGCTTAATATGAGAACCGGTATAGGTCTGATTGGGGATTTTTTCAATCATGAATGTACTTACGGCAATTCCCTTTTCCGTTGCATAAGAGTGTGCATAAGAGGAATCAAGGCAATAAATGGTAAGGTTATCACAGCCATCAAAGGCATCATCTGCAATTTCAGTAACACTGTTAGGGATGATTGCTGTTTCAAGGTTTGTGCAATTTTTGAATGCCGCAGTACCGATTTCATTAACAGAATCGGGAATTGTTATTGATTGAAGAGTGTAGCAATTTTCAAACGTACCACAGATTTCAGATTTGCCGCTGATAGCAGTAATGTTTTCGCCAAAATAAATGTTTGTAATTTTTGTTTCATAGAACGGTGATGCAGTAGACCAATCATCGGGAACATAGGCTTCATCGCCGCTTAGATTACTGACCCTACAGTTGATTGCGTTGAAATAAACAGTAGTAAGTTTCTTACAACGCGCAAATGCATAATATCCCAAAATTTTCAGATTAACGGGAATGTTGATCTCCTTAATATTGCACTCAAAAAATGCGCTATGCCAAATGTACTCAAGGCTGTCAGGTAAAACAACATTCGTAAGATCGAAACAACCATCAAAAGCACATTTTCCAATGGTTTGAAGTCCGTCATTAAAAGCTACACTCTTTAATCCGGAAAGGCGGAAACAGCAAGAGCCTATTGAAACAAGCTTTTTGGGAAGTTTAATGCTTTCAAGAGCAGTACATGATTGAAAAACTCCGGATTCAAGATGTTCAAGATTATCATTGAGAATAACCTCTTTTAAGCCCTTGCAATACTCCATTGCATATGCACCGATTTTTGTTACTTTAGATAAATCAAGGCGTTCAATGGATTCGCAGCAGTAGAAAGCGCCCTCACCAAGCTCGGTAAGACTTTCAGGCAATTCGTTAATTACAAGTTTTTCACAGTAACGAAACGCTTCTTTGCCAATCTTTTTTACGCCGTGCATATCAATTAACTCAAGTTTTTTGCAACCGCTGAATGTATTCTCACAGATTTCATCAATGCTTTCCGGCAGAGAAATACTTTTAAGATTTTTACAACAATAAAAAGCACGTGCCTCAATTTTGTTAACGGATTCAGGAATCTCAACAAATTCCAAAGATTCGCAACTGTTAAAACATTCGTAAGGAATGGTTGTTACCTTTGAGGGTATGTTGATTTCCACAAGCTTAAGGTTACCTGCAAAGGCATAATCACCGATAACCTTAATGGTTTCGGGCAGCGTTATTGATGTAATAAGATCATTTGAAATGAGATCATCAGAACCGTATTTATAAAAATAATCGCTGCTGAAAAAACTGGAAAATGCAAATTCTCCGATTTCTGTTACAGGATATCCGTCAAGCGTTTCGGGAACAACAACAATGCTTTCATTTCCAACGTAATAGGAGATTGTTGCTTCAGACTCCTCATTGAGAAAATATCTGAACCCATTGCTTTCATAGATGTTGGGGCAGGATAGCTCTTCGCAAGAAAAAACAATGCTGTCATCCGAATTATCGAAATAATAACCCATATTATTATTCAACAGCTGTAACACAGCATCATAAATAACACCGTCTTTACATACGATTCTGTCTACAGAACCTTGGTGCTGAATTCCGAATGAAGATCCGAGCTTAAGCATTCCGTTAGAAATAATTTCAATCGGCATACTTGTGGTCGGGGCAAGAGAGATATTTTCGATAGATATATAATCCGAATTGAAAACAATCTTCCTTACGTGAGAATATTCTGAATTTGCATAAGACTTTGTGGAAGTTTTAATATCTATGGATGTAACATTTGATCCGAAAACAAGTGCTTTAACAGGCGTACCTGCTACAGCGGTGAATTCAAATGTAACAAGGCTGTCGGGTAATTTAAGCTCGGTAAGTAACGGACAATCTGCAAAAGCAAATTCGTTTATAACTTCAAGACCCTCGCTGAAAACAACATCAGTAAGGGCATCCATAAAGGCGAATGCTTTTGCACATATTGTTTTAACACTTGAAGGTATAACCACTTGCTGAATTTTTTTATTACTCAAAGCGTTAGGGTGAGTAACAGGTTTTGGATTGCGCGTTTCTTTGCCGTTAAAACTGTATTGTCCGATTGATGTAACGGGCATACCGGCAATTACAGAGGGAATAGTAACCTTTGAATCTGAACCGTTATAGCTTACTATTTCAATCTCATTGATATTTATAACCCTGTATTCATAATCATCCCAAGTGTAAATACCCGTATTATCTGCAGCATTTGCCTTGAAAGATATAGTCATCGGCATTGCTGATACAATTAAAGTTAATATAAGCAAAACAGATAAAATTTTTCGTTTCATAAATACACCTCAGTTCCTAAATAAGCATTATATAATAATACTTAGCCCTATTTTTAGTTGTATAATTAACAGTAGGGCTTCTTTTTATTTGATCTTTCCCAACACAAGTGAATAAGGCTCGGGTTTGCCTATAGCTTTTGCACTCATTTTATCGAGTGATAGTGTAATTTTAAGGAATGTTTCAATCTGCTCACACATAAGGTCAAGACTGAATTTTTCCATTTGATGAGTTTCGTTTATTGCTGTCAGATAATCCGGAGCCGTTACAAGTGAAATATCGGGAATACCCACATTTCTCGGCGGCTGACCTTCACCGAAATGAAGAAAATTGTGTCCTTTTACGGTTACTGTTCTGACCATTGTTCTGTCCTTAACAGAATCATAATAAACCTTATCCATTGCCTTGTTTGCAGTATAGACAAGCTCAACATCAATAGGGTTTGTACACTGATATTTACCGTCCTTGTCTTTCCATTCCATACAGCCTAAATGCTCAACGCCAAGGCTTGCAACAGCCTTGATATGTCCCTTTTTGCCGTCCCACATATCACGGTGATTTTTAAGCCACTTTGACGAAGCCTGAATATCGTGCTGCTTGAAATTGGGCAGTCTGAAATGGCCCGTAACGAAAACAAATATAAGTGTACGCTCAAGCTCCATAGCTTTGAGGTGCCGCATCATTTCAAGCATAGCAATAGGGCCGTTTTCCTCAACGCAGTTTATACCATCGGTATGGGTGTTGATGATAATGGCTTCTTTTTTGTTTTTGCCTTCAATAACGGTATAAAAGGATTCTGCTTTTGCATTATTCTCTTTTTCAGCGGTAAGAACAAGATTAACCTTCTTCTTTTCCTTTGCAGCCTTTTTGAGCCTTTTTCCCGCTTCTTCTCCAACCCAAAGCGCAGGAATACCTTGATAATCCATAATAAAGGGAAGATATTGCCCCCTTACCATTTCATCACTCATACCTTCCCAGATGCAGATGACTGCCTTAACACCCATTGCTTTTGCAACAGAGATAAAGGGTATTTTAACAAAGGAGTCCGCAACAGGACCTTTATAGTTCTTTGGCAAAGATAAACCCTTCGGGAATGAATTACGCTGATTAAAAGCAAAGCCCGTGGGCACTTTTTCAAGGTCTTTAACTTTTACAAGAGCAATATCACCTCTTGCTGGAAGATAGTTGATATGCTTACCGAAAATCTCTACTATTTCCTCTGTGATGCCGTTTTCATCGGTTTCACCTGAATATGGCCACGCAGAGGTAACCTCAATTTCTTCATCACCGTCGTGATTTTTAATTTTAATCGAAGAATGCTTTTCCTCCCAACGGTCAAACGAATAAAGGTCGCTGTATGTGGTAAAGCCCATATTTTGAATTTCGTCTTTAAGATAATCCACAAATCTCTGCTGTCCCTTTGAACCGGTAAGACGCAGTCCAAAGCTATTCATTTTTTCTATTCCGTTCAAAATATTTTCTTTTGATATATTAAAACTCATTTTTCCTTCCTCTTTGTTACTCGGTCAAAGACTTACTTCTTGAATATAATAAATGAGCACGAACAATTTTTATAAACAATTGTTATCGTTACTTTTTCTTCAAATAAAGATTTTTCATAGTCCTTTTCAATGGTATATTCATCTGCAATGAGTTCAGTTTTATCTCCGTTGCTGTAAACGGCATAGACCTGCATAAAACTTAAATCGATATTGTTCAAGTCATCTGCGGTGAAATCGTAGCCTTCAGGGAATGTTGCGTATATTGAAGTGAGCAAGGGTGTACTTTCAGTATTGAGAATTCGCACCTTGAAGCTCTGCTCAAACTCGCCGTAGCTTACCGTTAAGGTTTCATAGCCTGCCGTTTTGCCAAATAACGGTGAAGCGGTAATTTTATAACTCTTTGCTTCAAGCTCTTTTCTACTGCCGTCATCATAAAGTAAATATACTTTTAATCCGTTTGTATTCAGCTGCTCACCGACATTGTATTCTGTTTTAAAGTCTTCTTCAAATTCAACGGTTATATCTTCTTCCTTTTTCTGTAAAACCGTTGTTTGTGCCGGTTTTGTTGTTGGTTCAGTCTGAGGCGGAAGTGTTGTTTCTTCATCGCTGTTTGAAATAAAGTCAGCAATTTTCTGCGCAACTTCTTCAATAATATTGTAATCCGTTGCGGCAGCAATTGCCGAATTGCCTGCAACAAGCATAATCGCCGCAGCTATAACCGCTGCAAAAGACTTGGAAACTCTGTTTGTTTTTATGCCAAGCTTTGCCAAAAATTCTTTGCGTGAAATCACCGGAAGAACGACATCAACAAAGCCTTCACGGATTGCGTTAATGGCACAAGCACATTCGTCTATGAAATCAAAATCCGCATCTTCCTTTTCAAGCTCCGCATCAACCAAAGAGTTGAGGTAATCGCAGAGTGTTTCGGAAATATCCTGCATAAAGTCAGGGTGAAGAAAAACTTCTCTGTTAACTGTTACGGTCATATATTTCGGTCTCCTTTCTCGAAATTTATTGTCCCTACCATATCGGTTATTTTTGTTTTCAGCCTTACCAGCCTCATTGAAGCCGCAGGCCGTGAAATATTTAAAGCCAAAGCAATTTCATCAACACGGTGCTTTTCTATGTACCGCAGGTTATACAGCGTTTTTTCGTCCTCGCTCAGTTCGTCAATCAGACGTTTTGCAAGAGCAGCAAAATCAATACTGTCGAGTGTTTCAGTATAAATCTCGTCACTTACCGACGCACCCTCTGCAGCTTCAAGCGGCACAGTGCGTTTGGTTTCATTGGTAATTTGTTCCTGCCTGCGCTTGACGAAGTTTTCCGCCGTACGGTAAAGAAAAGCCCGTGGGTTTTCAAACTCCTCGCCGTCAAGCAGCCGTTTATTAAACACAAGAAACGCTTCCTGAACACAGTCATCAGCCGCTTCACGCTCACCCGAAAGACGGGCAAGACAGTAATTAAACAGCTTCAGCCGATAATCGTCATAACACTGCTGCAGCAAGACTGAAGCCTGTTTTTTAACCGACATTGCGCCGCCTCCTTTCGTGTGATAAAATCTGCTTTCATTATGTAGTCAGCCGAAACTGAAAATGTAACGGAAAAATTTTATAATTTTTATATTTTCATTATATCATACCGCAACCTGAGAATCATTGATGTAAATTTACCAATAATAGGTAGCCGAATTTGGGGATAAAAACAACGAGCTGTCTTATGAATCTTGACAGCTCGTTAAGTTATTTTACACTATTAAATAATAGGTTTTCATAATTTTCAGGAAATCCAATGCAAGATAATTCTATATCTTGTTTATAATTATCAATTACAGATAACAAATCATTAACCAAAGCTTCTTTCATTGCTTTTTTCGGCAATCTCTTAATAAGAATAATGACATATGCAAATAAGGAGTTGTTTTTTATTTGAGGATGTTTACGTAAAAATTGCTTAGTAAATCTTGCCGGAGGGTTAAACTCTGTATTATATAAGCGCGCGGCATGGGCACATTTATTACGCAGAACTGATAAGCAATGAAGGTGATTCTCTAAAGTATCTGTACTAATGCCAGCTTTATTAGCTATCGCTTCTTGTTCAGATAAATACATAGAACTATATAGCTTGGATGTATTAGAAAACGACATAAGCTCCACAATTACCCACAAAGGCATTTTACTATTATATTTAAAGGCGTGATGTTTAACTATCAAACTATCTTTATAATAGTTTTTCTCTTTTTTGAAACTATCCATCACCTCATTATAACCTTTTTTGTTATAT
>JAZPYL010000094.1:0-17964 GCA_045544175.1 Acutalibacteraceae bacterium
GGGTAGTGCCGTTATGTTTATGAGTATTCCTGTTTGTATAAACGGATTTATGACTTTGTTTGCACATATAAAAATTGTGTCTGTAATTAGTGAAGTATTGCTTTTTACAGGTATGATTATTTGTGTTATACATATCTTTAAAGTGCAAACAAAACATAACGGTAGTCTGTTTTAGAATTAATTTCGTCTGCACCTTCGGAGAGCGCACTACACCACCTTTACGGTGGTGAGTAAGTGCGCCCTTAAGGGACATATATCAGCCTTTAATTCAGCTTTTCGAGTAAATACCCCTCGATATCAGTAAGGTTCATTGTCTTGATTTCAGGTAAAAGCTTTTCCAAAATCGCACCCTCAACAATAAGTCTGTGGTTTCGCTCTGTGCGTTCCTTTTTACGGTTGCGGTTTTCAGCCTGCTCAAGTCTGTGCTTGGCTTGTATGAGCTTTTTCTCGTCCTCGGTCATAAATATCACCTCCAATCTGTTGGCACCGTAAACGGTGCCGTTTTTTATTGTGTTTTCCTATGTGGCTCCATAATCTGAACATTTTGGCACCGTTAAAACATATCAAGAAAAGCAATCGCTCCTGCATCATTTTTCTGTTTTTCCTCATCTGTCAATTCCATATTAAAACTCTCCGAAGAAGGAGAAGGAGCTGATGCAATAACTGAAATATTTGTCAGCTCCTCTTTCAGAATTTCTCTGAACTTTTCAAGCAGTTCATCATCTGCCGTCTGCTTCTCTTCGTAGGCAATCGCAGATTTAATTGCATCAATGATAAACTGATTTCTTGATTTGTACTTTTCTTTATCAAGGCTGTTGAGATAATCAATGATTGCAATGTGCTCTGTGTCGCTTAAATTAAAGCGGACATTTATGCGGTACTCGTTCATATCCTGCCACTTTTCATCATAGTTTCGGCAAGGTACTCATAACCCTTTGCCGCCGCACAGATGTCATCAACAAAACGAACACGGTCTGCATTGTACTTGTAGAAATTCTTTACAAGACAACCGCCACCGCCGGTAATATACAGCATCATTGTATTTTCATCGTAGCCGTGGTCACGAAGCCTGTGAAAGATTTCAGCTACATATTTCTGAACCTCTGCCTTGATAATCTTCATATCCGCCTGAACAATGTTTGCCGTACCCTTACAGAGCACCTCATCAATAATATGCTCATTGATTTCTCGCTGTGTTTTTCTTAAGAAAGCTTCACGGATATCAACAGTACAGAAGTGAGTACCGAACTTTTCTGTGTACATTCTTTCTGACTGCGGTCTGCCGTCAATAACATACAAAACATTCATAGTGCCGTTCCCAATGTCAGCAACAAGGTTAACACCGTCCATTTTGGTTGCAAACTGTGAAACCGCCGCATATCCCTGCGGATAGATACTTGCACCTGCGATTCTGATTTTGTACTCGGTATGCTGCCAAGTGAAGGTTACTTCTTCATTCTTTGTAAGATATGCTTTGAAGCTCTCTTTCTGACCTGCAGTCCAAGTAAGGGGAAGACCTGCCGCAATGTGAACTGTAGCTTCAGTTAAGTCTTCGGCACTTAACTCCTTTGCAATAGCCACAAGTGTGAGGGCATAATAATCCTCATCTTTGATTTTATCGGGAAGGAACTCCTTGTGTCCTTCACCGATAAGATAATACTTACCACCGTAAACAAGCATATCCTTTGTGAAAAGCGGCTCTGAATCATAAGTCGTGATGCCTGTTCTGAAACAGTGGTTAGCAGTTTTTATGTTGCCGTAACCGTGGTCAACACCGATGATTTTGATTTTGTTAAAAGTTTTCATTTTAAATATTTCCTTTCATAATAAATTTTTTGACATAGAAAAAGCAGCCCGTGTTGTACGGACTGCTTAAAATTAGTATAATTCAGCGGTCAAGGTCGCTTCTTTTTCTTTCTGCTTTTTTCTGCGGTTAAGCTCGTAATCTCTGTGTTTCCAATATCTGTCCTGCCAATATTTCTTGATTCTCATCTGTTCAAGCTCTTCTTCGGTCAGCTCTCTTTGAGGGATTTCAAACTGACCAATAAACTTAAGATATATTTCAACCTCTTGTGTTCTCGGTCCGTTATTTCTGTCAGCAGAGTGAACAAGTATTTTATCTATGAATTCATTTATCATAGGTGTGGTAAGCTCAGTAAAGTCTGTATATTTCTCTGCAAGTTCAAGAAACTGACCGACACGGGCAGTATCATCCTCATATTTACAAATTTCGACTTCATTTTCTGCTATACTGTTCTGTAGTTCTGTCTGCTCGGCAAGATATTCACCGGAGAGAAACTCAAACTTGTCTTCGGGTATTTTGCCTACCGCATAGGATTCATAGAGCTTTTTGTAAAGAAAATCAAGCTCTGTAAGTCTTTTCTTGTCTTTGTTTAATTGTCGCTTGAGCTTCTTCGCCGTCTGCTCCTGCTTTACGGCAGAAGCCTGACGCACCTTTTCAATAAATTCCTCACGGTTTGAAATAGCGTATACACTTATCTCACGGATAGTAAACAAAACTATCTCTCTGAGTGCCGCCGTACTTATATAATGGTTGAAGCAGGAAACAGAGGTTTTTAATGCACGGAGCTTGTGATTAGAGCAGTCATAGGAATCAGATGCCCTGCGACGGTTTCCGCTTGCGGTTATACCCTCGGTAACTCTTCTGTTATACATTTTTGCACCACAATCGGCACAGAACACAAGTCCCGTAAGAGGATTGGCTTCACCGTGGGATTCATCCTTCTTTCGCGGTGTCTTAAGGAGCTTCTGAACAAGATGCCATGTTTCCTCATCAATTATTGCTTCCTGTGTATTGGGGAAGACTGCCCACTTTTCAGGCGGATTGATGATATTCTTTTTTTCCTTGTAGGACTTGCTTTCGGTTTTGAAGTTAACGGTGTAGCCCATATATTCAATTCTTGTGAGAATATATTTGACCGTTGAGCAGTTCCACGCATAAGGATGGATAAGCTCTAGTCTGTTTTTGTACTGTCCTTCTCCTTTACGGGCGTGGTAGTATGAGGGAATTTCAACTTTCTCTTCTCTTAAGATACGAGCAATACTTGTTGTGCCGTTGCCTTCGATTACAAGCTGAAATATTCTTTTTACAACCTGTGCCGCTTCCTCGTCAATTATCCACTTGTGCTTGTCCTCGGGATCCTTTTTGTATCCGTACAAGGGGCATACTGACAAGTGAACACCTGAATTGCCGATAATCTTCTTTGTTGCCTTGATTTTGCGGCTGCAGTCACGCAGATACCACTCGTTCATAACATTCAGGAAGGGTGCAAATTCCGCACTTCCCTGATTATCGCTGTCAACACCGTTGGCTATTGCGATAAAGCGGATGTACTTCTGCCTGAAAAGCACCTCTGTGTAGAAGCCTACCTCAAGATAGTTTCTTCCTATACGGCTCATATCCTTTGTAATGACAGCGGATATTTTTCCGTTTTCTATATCCTCTATCATTTTTTTCCAAGCGGGTCTTTCAAAAGAACCGCCGCTGTACCCGTCGTCTGTGTAGTGAATAAAGTTTTCAAATTCGTGCTGACGGGCATAATCCTCCAGCATCTTTTTCTGATTGACTATTGAATTACTGTCCCCGAGCTGTTCATCGTCACGGGATAGTCTCTCATAAAGTGCTGTAAGTTTTGTTTCTGTCTGCCTGATGATATTCATTAGAGAACTCCTTTCAGGCCGGACAGCTCATTTGTGACACTTTTAGTGTATCACAAATTTCTCTGCTTGTCGATACTTCATTTTGAATCATTCTTAAAATTTTATCCTCCATTGTTTCTTTTTCTGTTTCGCTGAAGAAAACCCTGACCTTGTAGTTGGTGCTTCCTATACAGCGGATGATGCAGTTATCCTGCGTTTTGTCAGTTTTATTACTGATAAGCATTACCTCCTTAAATTAAAATTGTGTTCGGACGATAAAAAAGTGGGGGCAGTATTCGTATTGCAATTTAAGGAGTTTTGTGATATATTTTTCTGTAAAGGCGGGTGATAAAATGAAATACCGTATTTATGAGCTGTCAGCAAAAGCTCTTATGAATTATGTAAGAGAAGACGAGAAGAAAATAACCTTCAGATTAACAGAGAATGAAACCAAAAAGTGCATGTCATTTTCTGCTCCCGAGTATCAGGAGGACTGTGCATTATTCTTTCAGACAATGTGCGTTTTGCACGGCAATGATTATTCTGTACCTATCGGTACACAGACGGTTAATGATTTATCGGATATTATTGTGTATATTGATTTTTCAGGTATCTTTGACAGACGGGCTGTTCAGAAAATATATACTGACCGCCAAAGATGGGCAAAGGCTATGTTCTCGCCCGAGGGGATAACTTTAGATTTCGGTAAAGGTCAGTACAGATATTTTGCCTTTGAGCGTTCAGGCAGTATGAGCCGCAATTCAAAGCTTTCCTTTATCCGTGAAGATTTTTATGAAAAGGTAAGCAAAAGAATTATGCTTGATATGGAGATAGGGCTGTGTCAGTTAAGTAAGCTTTATGCGTATAACGGTCTTATGCTTACAAGCGGCTACAGAGTTTCTGATATGAGCATCTGGGACAGCGACAGAATAGTTATTATTGACAATCCCGTTACAACGGTTTATGAAGCGAATATTATTACTCTTGAAGATGACGGCACAGATAACGCAGAAAGAAAATATCACCGCATTGAAAAGACGGAAGATATTGAAGTAACCGAGTTTGACGGAGAAGGCATAATTTCAAAGGAGTTTGCAAAACAGATTGATGAAGAATACTGCGGCAAAAGTATTCACTCTTCTTTTCAGATTCGTATGCCGTATATCAAAGGTGTAGTTCACAGTATTGATTTAAAGAATATGTTTGCGGAGCTTGGTGTACCGTATATCTTTGATATATGGGGAAAGAAGCACGACATTAACAAGATTGACCTGATACTTACAAAAAGTATGTTTAAGGGCTTCGGTTGGATGACGGAAAACGATATTGACTTTACCGAATATCTTTACCGCTGCAAAAAATACCGTCACGCTCTGTATATATCGGGTGTCAATCAGGTGCAAAGGCAGTTATTCACAGAGCTTAACTATCAGTTTCTTAATACGGCTTCAATGACAGCAGAAGAGTTCAGACCTTTGGATTTGCCTGACGGTTGGGAATATTCGCCCGAAAAGGATAGAAGACATTGGATAACAAAATATACTGAAACGGCATATTACAATCTGACAGCAGACAAACAAGGACGGCTTAACTATTTCCTTGATGTACTGAAAGAAAAAACGGCAGATACGAAGGATTATCTTCTCGCCAAAATACTTCTGAAAAATCCTCTGTTTATCAATGAAGCTGTTTACACCAAAGAGCTTAAGGACAAGGCAGAGAGCATACTTAAAAATTACTCTTTGGGAAATCTCATTATTCCCGGTGACAACCGTTACCTGTCAGGTGATTTAATGAGGCTTATCAAGTTTCTTGTCAAATCCGTTGCAGATAAAGAGAGTCGCTTTGACGGTGTTGTTTCGCTTATTGAAAACGAATGCGAAAAGGGGGCCTGTGCATATATACCTGCAAATTCATATCCCGAAAGTGAAACGGTTACTCTTTTAAGAAATCCCCACATAGCAAGGAATGAAGAAGCGGTAGTATATCTTCCCGAAAGCATAGGATACCTACGGAAAAAGTATTTGTCTCACTTATCTTACGTAGTTATGGTGGATTCACGCACCCTTATTCCCGAACGGTTAGGCGGTGCCGATTTTGACGGTGATATGGTGAAAATTGTTGCAGACCCCTTGCTTAACGGATGTGTCCGAAGAAACTATAAAGAAAACATTTATGACGAATACGGTTACAGAAGCGGGATACCTCTTCTAAAAATACCGAGTGCCACACCTCAGATAAGGGATGCAAAGGATTGGCAGGCAAGATTTGAAACAGTAAAAAGCACCTTTTCTACCCGCATAGGGCAGATATGCAACGCAGCATTTGACAGAAGTATTATTGCCTACGATGAAAACTCTGACAAAGAAGAAAGAGAGCGTTTGCGAGCCGAAACAGAAACCTTGGAAATGCTTACGGGTTTGGAAATAGACTCTGTCAAAAGTGGCATAAAGCCTGACCTTTCAGAGTTTTTAGGGCAGAAAACAGTAAACCGAAGCTCTTTCCTTAAGTACAAAAGCCTTATTGAAAATACGGACAAAGAATGGTACAACCCGACGCAGAAGCAGAAATTGGATTTGTTCTTTGATTCGCAGGATTGGGAAAATGTAACTTCAAATGTGGAAAGACTGCCGTATCTTGCAAAGCTGCTCGGTGAAAAAACAACTGAAATTGAGGCTGTACCTGCTGAAGACAAGGAGCTTTTCACCTTTGCTAAAAAAAGGCATTGGAAGGACAAATTAAAGGCTGAAGATTTGGAAAGTATGCAGGCTGTTATTACTGACTATGAGCAGGCAATAATCAGAATCCGCAGAAGCAGACACATTCCCGAGGGCAAAATGACAAGGAGAAGCGACATTGAAAGGATACTTTTTTCAAGAGGGCAGGAAAACGAATATACAGCCGATGAATTATACTCACTTTTTAACGGCTTTTCTTTCTCTGATATATCCTACCGTCTGAAAGCGTTAAGCGAAGAAAATTGGCATTTTATGCTCCTTGAAGAAAGAGAAGATTTTTTAAGGTGGTTTTTGCCTACGGGTACTCCCGAGAATTTGGTAAAACTTTTCAGTGATTTCAGGTGCAGTGGCTACAGAATTTTAAATGACATTATCTTTGATTTGAACGATGCTTACCTTGCCCGGCAGAAAAAGGAAAATCAGCTCCACCGTGACACAGACAGCAAGCTTTTTAAGCTCATTATCCGAGAGTATGAAAAGGCAGAAAACAAAGCTTTATTCAAGGATATAGCCGCCAGTGTGTGCAGACAGCATATTCATTTCGGTCTTGGCGAAGAAAAGGCTCTTATGTGTGCTGTTGCATTGAGAAAAAGGCAGTTTGCCTTTGAGGTTTTACTTGATGTTATTGAACGCTACGCTGTTAAAAGGAGGTAATTTCCGTGATAAACGAAACAGCAGAATTTGAAGCCTATACAGGCAAGGTGAAATATGCCGCAGGAAGCAAGCGTGACAGCACTTATCTCGGCAGATTTACCTACGGTATGCTGACGGATTTTGAGGGGCTTAACCGTGTGCTTACAATTATTGCAAGAGGATATATGTGGGAAGATATACAAAACCCCAACATTGATAAAGCCAAAGAGGCTCTTTGTGCTTGGTGTAGTATCCCCGACAAAAAGAAAGCCACACCTAAAGATGAATGGCAATTTGATACTGATTTTTCATATTTAAATGATGCTTTTCCCGGTCTTGTTGACAAAAACGGCAAGGGATGGTTTTACCGTCACGCACATTCGGTTGTCAGGTTTGTCTCAAAAAATCCCGACAAGGTAACAAAATCATCTGTCGCAAACAGTCAGAAGCTGAAGCTTATCTTTGACCGTGAATGGAGAGAAAAGGTTTTACAGTTGCAGATACCCTTATCGAGCAAAAACACAAAGGGTGCGTGGGTTCTTCGCTTTGATGACATACTTTCCAATGCACTTGTGTTGGGTCCACTAAAAAACAACGAGCAGGCTTTACCTGAGCATTTATTACAACGGGTAGAAGAATGCAAGGATAAAGAAATTCCCGAGGATGTTATTCTTGCCCTGCTTCAATACTATTTTGCTAACAAAGAAGCTGACAGTGATTGGGTTATATTACCCGTGATAAACTTTGATGCGTATTTAGGAACTTCAAGCTTCAGCAAAAAATGGCTTAACAAGCTGCCCACAGAACTATTTGAAAAGCAATCCCGTTACGGAGTTTGCAGATACAGAGTAAAAGTGAATATATGAAAACAGCCACAGTCAACCTGAAAAGGAAAACTGTGGCTGTTCTCTTTTACCTGATTAAGCATAAATCAGCTCTGTACAAACAATCTCACTTGCTCTTTGCTGAATATTACCCATTCTCTGTATCCACTCAAACTGGTCTTGTTCTTTTAACTGTTCTGTAACACCTTCTTTTTCTTTCATCTGTTCAACAAGGGTCTCAAACATATCCCTTGCTTGATTTTCCACCTCGGAACAGTGCTGATAGAGCTTGCCTTTGATAAGGAGCGAATTAAACAGTGGGCTTTTATGTTTTTCAAGATAAGATTTGTACATCATTCCCCACTTGCCGAGAGTAATGTTCGCTTCTTCGGGCGGCAAGATAAGATTCGGGATTAAAAAGTCGCCGACACGGCGGTAGGTTATCTTTGTTTTATTTTCCATAACGTTTATCCTTTCCTGTTTTCAACAAAAGTGTCATAAGTGAATTTTGCTCCGAGTCTGAAGCCTACGGTAAAGCTGTCAGCATTACAAATACTTGAAAATTTGTTATATGTACTTGTGTAATCAAGGAACAGCTCTTTTTCCTTATCAGAGAGAACGGAAGAAAGCTGTTCTTCTTTTGCACTCAGCTCACTAAGGCTCTTTTTGACCTTTTTTGTAAGCTCCGTTGTGCACTCCTGTGGTTCAATGTTACCATAGTAGAAATCTTCAATAAAGTTGGACATTCTGCACCTCCTTGTATTTTTCATAGCTAAACTATACTCTTTCTGTCACAAATGAGCGTCCGGCTATGTTGTATTTTGGGTGATACTCACTTCACCCTTTACAGCATAACGCACACTGTCATATAGTAATTAATTCCGTTTCAATGACTGACGGAAGAAAGATGAATGAAAACAAAGCTATGTATCAGCTTTTCAGAAAAACAAGTGATGAGGTTTGTCTTGAACACGGTTTATCTGTTATTAAAAACCCGAAAGGTAAACGCATACCTTATAACATTTACAAAGCGATGCAGAAAGGCATCAAAACAAAATACGATTATATGCGTGACGATATTGATTATGCAGTTGTGAGAAGTGCAAATGAAAAACAGTTTTTCAGAATAATGACTCAGAAGGGGTATTGGTTTGATAACGGCAAGATAGCTTACCGCAATGATGAGCATGCAGTGAAGCTCACAACCCTCGGTGAAATTTACACCTATGAAAAAATCAGAGAGCGGATTTACTCGCAGGATAAATTTGCGGCAAACAACAATTTCAGAAATTATTTATATGCTAATGATTTTCTGCAGAGACAAATCTTTATTTTTAATTACAAAGGTTATGAATTCAAAGAGTCAAGAGAATGTTACAGACATCCTGAGTATTTCAACCGAATGGTTTCTGATTTTACAAAGCTGATTGTGGGCGGTGCCGTACTCGGTGCACCTGTTATTTCACTTTTATTCCTTGCCTTACTTTTTGCAGGGGCAATAGCCGAAAGAAATAACTGCAACCTGCATCCGTTTACACCAAAAATGAAATTCTCATCACCAAGGATTGAGTTTATGCAGGACCAGATTGACCTTGCAATAAATGAAAAGCTTTATGATTTTGCAGAGGTTGATAAGTTTATTTCGAAGACCGAGCTTCGTATTGAGGAGCTGAAAAGTCAGCGTAATAAAATCTACAATCAGATAAGAAGATGCAATGACCCGACGGACAAGGAAAAACTTGTTGACCGTCGGGATTCTTTTACGGCTGAAATCGGTGAGCTTCGGGAAAAATTAAAGCTCGCCAAAAGAATTATTAAAGACAGTCCCGCACTTGAGGAGAAGCTTGAAACGGAAAAACAGCTTATCCGTGAATGGTATTTCCCCGAAAGGCAAAGGAACAAAGAAAAAGATTATGAAGGGAGGTGATATGTATGCATCCGGAGGAGCTTTGCAGAATTATTGAAAGCAATGAAACTAATAACTCTGAAGAGAAGGAGTATGAGCGAGAAATGACATCGCACGAATATCTTGATATGTATTTCGGTACTAAACACTTTTCTAACAGAAAATTCTTAAGGCTTGTGCAAGAAGAACGTAGGCAGAGAAATGAAAGTAAAAGATTATATTATTATGGAGGAAAATAAATGAATAATAACTTAAAATCTCCGGTAAACATCCCGGTAGAAAAAATCCGTCCCTTTGAGGGACACCCGTATAAGGTTTTAGACAATGATGAGATGAATAACCTAATTGACAGTATTCAGCAGAAGGGCGTTATCTCACCGATTGTTGTAAGACCACTCGAAAACACAGACGATGAGTACGAGATAATCTCTGGGCATCGCAGACTCAGAGCATCAGTAAAAGCAGGGCTGGAAACAGTACCTGCTTTAATTTATGCCGTCACTCGTGATGAAGCGGCAATTATGCTCGTTGACAGTAATCTTCACAGAGAGCATATCTTGCCATCTGAAAAGGCGTTTGCTTATAAGTTGAAACTTGAAGCAATCAAAAGGCAAGGTGAAAGAACAGACTTAACTTCCCGACAAGTTGTCGGGAAGTTAGAGAGTGCTGACCTCATTTCTGAAACTGAAAGCGGCAGACAGGTGCAGAGGTATATCCGCCTGACTTATCTCATCCCCGAACTGCTTGAAATGATGGACGAAGATAAAATTGCTTTATCAGTCGGTGTTGAGCTTTCGTTCCTTGATGAGCAGATGCAGTATGACCTGCTTCGTGTAATTGAGGAGCTGGACTGCACACCGTCGTATTCTCAGGCGTGGCATATGCACAGAGATTTCAATGAAGGTACACTCACTATTGAAAGTATGGAAAACACACTCGCATCAGAAAAACCGAATCAGAAGCCTATGTGCAAGGTGCCCATTGAAAAGCTTCAGAAAATCGCACCTAAGGTTAAAGATAAAGACTTTGAAGATTTTGTACTGAAGGCTTGCGAGCATTACTACAAATATCTTCAGCGACAGCGAAGCCGTGACCGTGATGCACGGTAATCCACACATTTGTATAGGAGGAATTATATGAGTAAAATTGAAATAAATGATTTAAGCAAAAATCCTGATTACTGTTTTGCGGCTTTAAAGCTGATTGAGCAGTTATTCAGGGACGGGAAAATTCCCGAGTATATGTTCCGCAACATTTTAAGTGAATATGCGGACATTGTTGATGAAACCGAATTTGTAAAAGGAAACCACAATCAGATAAAGGAGGAATGTGCATGATAAATTCTGATTTCGGAAAACGCAGAGTTGTAATCTATGCCCGAGTTTCTACGGAGCACGAGGCACAGATTTCGGCTCTTGAAAATCAGCTGGATTGGTACGAGCCAATCCTTGCTGCAAGACCTGAATGGGAACTCGTCGGCAGATATATTGACGAGGGTATCACGGGTACCTCTGCCGAGAAAAGACCGCAGTTTATGAAAATGATCCGTGATGCCAAGCAGAAAAAGTTTGATATGATTATCACCCGTGAGGTGTCAAGATTTGCGAGAAATACCGTTGACACTCTGCAGTACACAAGAGATCTGAAGGCAAAGGGTGTTGAGGTGTTCTTTATAAACGACAACATCAAAACCTTTGACGGTGACGGAGAGCTTCGCCTTACCATTATGGCAACTCTTGCTCAGGATGAAAGCCGTAAAACCTCGGTGCGAGTGAAAAGCGGTCAGCAGACCTCTATGAATAACGGCACATTCTACGGCAACGGAAATATCTTAGGCTACAGAAGACATCAGGAGCTTCTGCCCGACAATAAGAAAAAGGTGGATTTCATTATCGACCCGGAGCAGGCTGAAACGGTCAGGCTCATATATGATATGTATCTTGCAGGTAACGGGCTTACCAAGATAAAGGAAGAGCTTGAACGCCAAGGCAGAAAAACTGCAATGGGTAAAACAAGGTGGTATGAAACCGTAATAGGCCACGTGCTGAAAAACACATTCTACTGCGGAATCATAACCTACCACAAGGAGTATACTCCCGACTATCTCACACAGAAAAAGATTAAAAACTATGGCGAGGTTGAACTGATACAAGTAAAAGGGAGACACGAGCCGATTATATCTGAAGATGAATTTGAAAGGGTGCAATTAATTATGGCAAGTAAAACAGCTCAGATGAAAAATCTTAACACAGGCAGAAGAAGTACAACAGGCAAAAGACCGAGAACCACAGTATGGGGAAAGCTCCTCATCTGCGAATGCGGTCACAGATTCAATACGAAGCTCTGGAGAAAAGAGGGAGATAAATCCATTATCGGTTATCAGTGCTATGACTCGGTGCGTACAGGGTCATACGAGAGCCGAAAGAAAAAGGGACTGCCTCTTGAGGGCATTTGCCGTGTGCCTATGATTCCCTAGTGGAAGCTGCAGATGATGGCAAACTATATTTTCCGCAATTATCTTTCTGAAAAGGATAAGGTACTGGCTCTTGCAAACTCAATGCTTGAAGCTCACATTGACGATAAAGAGGATGATGTGGATTATGCGGCTATCATCGAGAAAAAGTGTAAAGAGGTTGAAAGGCACAGAACAAAGCTCAGTAATTTCATTGATATGAGGGCAGAGGGTGAAATTGATAAAGAATCTTACACAAAGAAAACTGCCGAGGTGAAAGAAGAGATTGCAAAGCTTTCTGCAGAGATTGAAGAGCTTCAGCTGAAGCTCAATAAAGAGCCCGTAATTACAGACTACAAGGACAAGCTGACGGTGCTTCAATATGCTCTCGAGCAGTACACAAATGCGGATGAAAAAGACATCCCCGAAAGTGTAATTGAAGCCTTCGTAGTGAAGATTGTAGTAAGACAAGACGGCTTCGACTGGTATCTCCGCTTTGACGGAGACCCAAATGACCCTCTTCACATGAAAACCGAGGGTAAAAGAAGAAAAAACAGTTCTGTTTCTGTGGTTGGCGGTAAACTGCCAACCAAGCAGAATTGCGACACAGGCAGCTATCGCAAATAAATAATTACAAATTATCCCCTTGGAATATTCCGAGGGGATTTTTGTGTTCATAGTCCTTTTATCAGGACTGTGAAATGCAATCGGTTGTTGATTTTTATGTTAATGTGATTTATACTGTGAGCGAGGTGATATAATGAGTAGTCTTAATGCAAACAAATCAGATTTTGCCTTCTGGACAGAATTTTATAATGATGAAGGTAACGGCACAGATTGTTTTTCGTGGGCTTCAAACAAAGCATATCTGGATATGAACAGAACGATGACCTTTAAAGAAATTCCGCAAAACAATACTCCAAAAGACACAGTTGCTAAAATAAGAAAAGATTTGCGTGATAGAGGGACGAAGGCTATCCGTGAAAACTTTGATAAAATGAGCGGTAGATTTGAAGATTGGCATAAAGATATATGTGATGAATTGATACGTATTTACGATGGACAACTTGTATTGCGAGAGGGAGGAAAAAGAACCGATAAAACTGCAACACTTACTTATGGTCAGGCACAAAAATGGCTTAATATGACTCTGAAATATTTATGGTTGTTGAACAGACTCGCTGTGATAGAGGATTCGTCAATTTCTGATGTTATTACAAATTGTCAAGATAAGTTTCACGTGCCGTTAGACAGCTATATTCTTCGGTATGTTGCTAAACAGGAAAAAAACAAAAAAGACAAACTCTCGCCCCCGGATAATGCCTTGGATAGCTCAATAGATTTTGCCTCCTTTTGGAAAGATTTCGGCAGTGCATGGAGTCAGATTAATGACAAAGGTTGGTATTATAAATATCAGGAAGAATTGGCTAAAGCAATTAAAGAAGACATTCCGCTTGAGTGGGAGTTAGAGCATTGGCACAAGGCCGTTAAATATTACGATTGATTTGCTTCTGTTGTGTATAACGATAATTTATAAAGAAAGAGGGAAATTCCTATGGATGACAAATTTTCAAAAATCATAGATTTACAGCTCGAATGGGATTTTTTTACTACGGACATTTTAATGTGGAAAACCTTTGATGAAGCACTCTTTTTTAAGTTGTTCAAAGAAACATTCGAAGCTGTTCGTCAGTATTCCTGCGAAGATTACATTCCCAGAGAGGTGATGGGAATGTTTAAATCAATCAGCGGCTTTGTCGGTACAAGGAATGAACCCGTAAATTATGACCACTCTGCTGCCTGCGAACTCGCCGAGGCCATGGTTACACATTGTTTTTGTGAGAATAAAAAGGATACACAAACAGCAAAAGGCAAGTGGATATTGTTCAATAGCGAAATAGATGTTGATTTTGATGATGCTGAAATAGAACATTTAAGGTGGAGTACTGAAATCGAAAAGCTGTCTGATATAGGATTATGGTAAAGATTTACACATGCTTTCGGTTTGAATATAGATTAAGCCGTTTAGCAATAAAACAGACTGTATATATGTCGATAACAAGAAATATATCTTGTTGTAAATTTGCTTCCGTACACCCGACAAAACACAGACCTCCTTGTAAAATGGTATTACCAAATACAAGGAGGTCATTATATAATATAGCTGACCTGACCTGTGCTTTTAAAATATATTCGGCAGGATTTTAACGGTAAACGGTGCTTGTTGTTGACGGAATCGGCGGAAATAGTGTATTATGTGAATGCATAAGACAGAAAGGGTCTTTCTGTTCAGTGCAAAAACATATACGGAGAGCAAAAAAATGACAGTAAAAGAATATCTTGAGCATATTGACAAGGTCAACGAAAACGGAAAATATAAGGCTGACTGGAGCTCGCTTTCTCACCATAAAGTACCCGATTGGTATATGCACGACAAGCTGGGAGTGTTCATTCATTGGGGCATTTATTCTGTTCCCGCCTTCGGCAATGAATGGTACTCGAGGGGAATGTATGACAAAACTGTAAGAGAATTTGAACACCACAGAAAAACCTGGGGTGAGCAGAATGAATTCGGATATAAGGATTTTATTCCCATGTTCAGGGCTGAAAAATTCGATGCGGCTGAATGGGTGTCTCTTTTTAAAAAGGCGGGCATTAAATATGTAATGCCTGTTGCAGAGCATCATGACGGCTTTGCTATGTATGAAACTGAATTTAACCGATGGAATTCAAAGGAAATGGGGCCTTGCCGCGATGTTGTAGGTGAGCTTAAGGCTGAATGCGAAAAGCAGGGTCTTGTTCTTTGTGCCTCAACCCACAGAGCAGAGCATTATTTCTTTATGAATCCGGGCAGACTCTGCGACAGCGATGTCAATGACGAAAGCTACCGCGATTTTTACGGCCCTGCTGTATACTGCAAGGAGTTTGACCCGAAGGTTATTCATATTACAACGGCAGATACCTATGCTACGGGTGCAAGTGAAGAGTGGCTTGAGGACTGGCTTGTGCGCACCTGCGAGCTGATTGATAAATATCAGCCGTCAGTGCTTTATTTTGACTGGTGGATACATAATCATTCCTTTAAGCCCTATCTGAAAAAGCTTGCTGCATATTATTACAACAGAGCTGAAGAGTGGGGCAAGGAGGTTACTATCAACTACAAGCATGAAGCATTTCCGCCGACTGTTGCTGTTTTTGATGTTGAGCGTGGTGCGCTTTCAGGCATTTCTCCTCTTTACTGGCAGACAGATACGGCAATCGGTAAATGCTCCTGGGGATATCGCTCCGACAACGAATACAAGAGCTCAAGACAGGTAATCTGCGACCTTGTGGATATCGTATCAAAGAACGGCAATCTTCTTATAAATATCGGCCCGAAGGCTGACGGTACAATTACCGAAGAAGAGACGAAGGTTCTTACGGATATGGGCCAATGGCTCAGCGTCAACGGTGAGGGTATTTACGGAACAACCTTCTGGAAGACCTACGGTGAGGGAAAAGTCAATGCAGAGGAAGGCTTTTTCAAGGACGGCGACGAGAAGAAGTTTACCGATAAGGATTTCAGATTTACCTATAAGGAGGGCTATCTTTATGCGTTTCAGATGCGTCCGTCAAAAAAGGCAAAAATCAGGACGCTCAGAAAGCATACCTCACACGATTATCTTATTGAAAGCGTTGAGCTTTTGGGCAGTGATGAAAAGATAAGCTTTGACAGAAATGAAAAGTGCCTCGAAATTAACATAAGAGGAGAACTGAAAAACGATTTACCGATTTGCTTTAAAATTGCAATCGGTTAAGGAATAATCTAAAGGAAGAAGAGACAATTTCTGTATGATTATCGGCAGAGAATCTTCAAGAATTCTCTGCTTTACTTTATTAAATTTCTCCCGCCCCCTTTATTTATCCTTTCATAAATGTTATAATAACCCAAATAATGCTTGGAGGAGGGTGCTGCTTTGGCAAAGGAAAAAAGTATATATCACATAGCAAGAGAAACCATGGGCTGGTCAAGAGAAAAGGCAAGTGAAAAGCTTGTGACGGTACCGCCCGAAAGAATTGAGCGGATTGAAAACGGAAAGATTTCTGCTCACCCCGAAGATGTTATGGCTATGGCAAAGGGCTATAAGGCTCCTCATCTGTGTAATTATTACTGCTCCAACGAATGCTCTATAGGAAGAGATTATGTGCCTGAAATAAAGATGAAGGACCTTTCTCAGATTATTCTTGAGATGCTCGCTTCTCTCAACTCTATGAAGAAGAGTCAGGAAAAGCTTATTGAAATTACGGCTGACGGAAAAATTGATGACAGCGAGCTTGAGGACTTCATATATATCCAGAAGGAGCTTGAACGTATTTCCGTTACCGTTGAGTCTCTTCAGCTGTGGGCAGAGACAATGATAGCTGAGGGGAAAATCGATATGGATAAGTACAATGCCATAAAAAATAAATGAGATAAGGTGCCTGACTTTTGTCGGGCATTTTTGTTAAGAAATTTATAACAAAATTACATTTTGTTAAGTTATATTAAGAATGAATTAAGTTAAGTGCGGAGTTATTTACAAGTAATTTTGTTTGTGATATTATAATTTCAGGGAAAATTATCCCTAAAAGGAGGTATAATAAATGGATTTTTTTGAAACTTTTTTAAGCAGCCCTTGGATATATGCTATTGACATTATCAGTATGGTGTCTTCGGCACTTTTACTGCTGTTTATACACTTTTCTGCCAAGCACAGAAACAAGAAGCTTTCGGCAGGCTGGTATATCTGCGGCTTCCTGTTCCCGCTTATTACATTCTTCGTCTTTCTTTCGCAGAGAAAGAAATTCCCCGGACCTACAACCAAGGTATGCTATCAGTGCGAAAACAGATATCCCGATTCTTTTAAGATGTGTACAAGATGTCTTATCGACCTTCCTGAAATTGATGAGGAAGAAAACGCAAAGAACGAAAAGAAGGCAAAGATTTTCTGCATCGGTTATATTCTGACTGCAATCGCAACTTTCATTGCAGTTATTACTGTTGGTATTTCCGTTGCAGGTATGGTAGCAGATGAGTTTGCTGCTCTGGGCACAAGCAGAATAGGTGTTCCCGATGAAAAGGACAACCTTGTTTACTATGACAAAATGGGCAATTCATATGAAGATCCCTATGCAGTTGTTATCTATGACAAGGACGGAAATACTTATACATATACAACTGAACCCGGTGAGTTTTATAACGAAACCTTTTATGTCAGTGAGCAGGGCGATAAGTACGACACCTACAGCTGCTATGTTGATATGGACGGCAATTTCTACTATGACAAAGACGGTGAAATCTGGTGCGATTTCGAAGAAGACGAGGATGAAGACGGCGAAGAAATCTATGAAGATTCACAAGAATCTGAGGAAGAGTATTTCGGAGATATCTACAGCGACTTTATGACCGGTATTGCAGGCTACAGATATTACGACGATATCCTCACTGACGGCAAGGGCAATTTCTACTACTGGGCTGAGGACGCGAGCTGGAACGAAAATGGTGAGCTTATAACTGCAGAAAACGACCCTGCACCGCCTCAGATAACAGAATAAAAAAATAACAAGAAAGGTCCGAGAAAATCGGACCTTTCAGCTTGTCGAAAAAGCATTTTCGACAAGCTGGCAGACTGCCGAGAATGTTGCAAGATGCCCTTTTCTTCACTCCGAAGGCGTACACAGGTACTCCGAGAGGGTGAAAAAAGGGCAAATATATGCGAAAATCCGGGGGAA
>JAZPYL010000095.1:0-6289 GCA_045544175.1 Acutalibacteraceae bacterium
GTACTTCATTACATTTACCCCTTCTGGTTTGATTATTTCTATTATACCAGATCTTTGGGTGTTTGTCGACTGCTCTGTCAGTATAACATATCATTTGATAATTTTGATTCGCCTGTATAGTCGGAAAAAGTGCCCTCCTCAATCAGAAGGCAGTCAAGATTTGTCCAGCCCCATGATGCTTCAACAGTGATCTCATTGCTGCCTGATTTCAAATCAGTGTTAATGCTGACAACTTCAAACTCATCAGCTCCTGTGTAATCGCAGAATATTTCCCCTGCATTTTTGCCATTAATAATAATATTCTGATATTTTCCGCTCTCGTCATAAGGCTGATTGTAGCGTATGCTCAATCTGTGAGCTCCTGAATTAGCGGCGTTGACGGTTATTGTAACTGTATTTCCGACATCTCTCAGATCAACTGCTTTTTCTCCGCTCGCCCCCGTGATTGATGTAATCTCTGCACTGTTTTCTCCTGCATTTCTGATTATGCCTTTTTCAAATTCATACTGACTTTTACTTGCGGCATACGTTTCAGAAGGCAGTAAAGAAGCTGAACTCATTACAATTGCCGATGACAGAAACGCTGATAATATTTTTTTCATTTGATAGTCCCTCCCAGAATTTTTTGACGACTTCACTGATGTCGCTATTTTATTGCTGTTTCAATTATACACTACCTGGGAATATATTCATATTACATTTTGCATCAAAAAACATAATTTTTGTCCCATAAAATAGCAATTGAAACCGGGAAATAGGAGTCAACCTTTGAACAGTTTAATCGGACTGCAGAGAGTTGACTCCTATTTTATATCGCAAATAGCGGATTTCTCAAAAATGATGTTTTGGAATGCTTTTTGCAAAAACGGTGAAAGTATGTGGTAATGAGGTTGCGGTATGTGAACTATCTTATTTCTGTTGAAAAAGCTGGCGAAATGTGGTATAATGTTGGAAATGACAAAGAACGTTTGTATAAGAATTTGATGAATGAGGTGTGTAATGGGCTATTCTACGTGTGACATTTTAGAAAAATGCAAGACGGCTTTTGATGATGTAAAAACCTTCTATAAGAAGCCTTTCATCAATTATGGTGGAAGAACATCCGATACAGGCGTGTTTTACACTGAGGTCGTTGCAGAATTTCTGTGTGATCATCTTAATGCTTTTGTAAACGGCATTCCGCAGATCACCCGTAATGCTTCCTATCAAACCGAAGGACACAACGGGATCTTTCATGCGGATACGCCCCGTGAGGAAGAACGCGTTGCGATGGAGATGTTCAATCAATCGAAAAGCGGAATGCGGTATGATTATATAGGCGACATGATTGATTATCAGACACCGCTGAAAAACAAACGAACCGACGAGGCAGGCAAAATCGATTTGCTGGCTTATGATGGAACGACACTACGTATTCTTGAATTGAAAAAGCCTGACAGTGACGAAAGCATGCTTCGCTGTGTACTGGAAGGATATACATATCTCCGAACCGCAAATATTCAAAAGCTGCTTTGCAATTTCGGAATGCCCGTGGATACAGTCGTGAAGGCTTGCCCGTTTGTGTTCCGAAACCGTGAGCAGCACAAAGAAATGATGCAGGAGCGTCCACATCTTAAAAGGCTTATGAACTTGCTTGACAGCAAGCCGTATTATATCACCCAAACTGATGGAAAGTATATTGTGACGGAGGATTAAGCATATGAAAAAGATGGATAACGAAACTTTAAAAGCCGGAATAATTGCTGTGATTGCCTTTGTTGCCATTGTATGCGAATTGGTTTTCGGCGGCATTTCAACTGTATCTATTGCATCAGCCGTGAAGGATGCTGCAGGAATACTTGTAGACATAATGGTATTTTTCCTGGCGTTCAAAGCACTGGTAAAAAGAGATGATGAAACATTCAGGGGCAAACTTGAAACAGCTATGGAAGAAATAGAAAAGTCATACGCACCACTGATTAAAGAACATAAAGCAAATGAAACAAATGCAAGTGATGTGCTTAAGAATCAAGAGTTCATCAGATATGACCTTGCCAAAAACGTTGATGCGTTGTTTGGTGTTGAGTGTAAGGATTATATGCGTTTTTTTGAAATAAAATCTCAATCACCTGATAAGATTACGTTCTATGTAAGAAAAAAGTTTTTTGGTGAACCATTCACTCCAGAGATAATAGCCGGGCACATTAAAGGATTTTGTGAGAAAAAGTATAATCAGTATTCCACTACTTATGCTCTTGAGAAAGATGGTGCAAATGTAACTGTATCGTTTGGGGGAGCGTTAGAAACCAGTGAAGATATTAAGAATCTCATTTCTATTGTGGATGATGTGTTGCTTTTGTACATTGCCGAATACAAAAAGAATTAAGGTGAAATAAATGAAAATCCACATTCACCGAGGCCAAGACCAGATCGGTGGTTCTATCATCGAGATTTCAACCGCTATCACAAGATTGATATTTGATGTGGGCACAGAGCTTGACGAATCGGAACAGATTGAAGTTCCTTCGATAGATGGTCTATTTGTTGGCGAAAAGAAATACGATGCTGTTTTCATATCGCATTATCACCCCGACCATATTGGTTTGTTGGGAGAACTCGTTGATGATATCCCTGTTTATATGGGAGAAAAAGCCTTCGGTATTTTGCATTCCGCTTATTCATACAGAAAGTTGGATGTACCATTTTCTCCTCAATCTATTCACGATGGACAAACTGTGCAGATTGGAGATATTACGATAACGCCGTTGTTATGTGACCATTCTGCTTTTGATTCGTATATGTTCCTTGTTGAGGCCGAGGGCAAGCGTGTTCTCTATACAGGTGATTTCCGTGCAAACGGCAGACTTGATTTTGATAAACTGCTTGATCGATTGCCTAAGGTGGACGCAGTGATTATTGAGGGAACAACACTCTCCCGTGATGACAATATCTGCAATATCGAAGAAGAAATACTGGAAGAAATTGCTGTCAATTATCTTGAAAAACATAGCGGTCCCGCTTTTATCATGATGTCTGCAATGAATATCGACAGATTGAAAACCATTGAAAATGTCGCAAGGCGAACAGACAGACTTTTGCTTGAGGATTTGTATACAGCAAGAGTTGCGACTGCTTCAGGCTACGCCGTTCCTGACCGCAAAAACGGAATCCGTGTCTTTATGACAAAGGGCGATAGCGAATATGCGGAGCTTTTTAGCTATGGCTCAGCTAAAATCGGTAAATCAGGTATAGCAAGGGTACCGTTCATTATGTGTGTATGTTCATCCATGAGAAGATATCTTGAGAATCTTTGCAAGCTTATTTCTTTCGAAGGCGGCGTGCTTTTCTACGGTATGTGGAAAGGCTACATGGAACAGCCAAAGACGAAGGAGTTTATTGAATTTATGCAGAGCAAAGGTGTAAAGATTCATATCCTACATACAAGCGGACATGCGGATTCCATGACAATTGACAAACTGATCCAAAGGGTAGAGCCGAAAATCATTGCGCCTGTGCATACTGAAAATTCAGAATGGTTTGAGAAATACAAAATAGCTGCATCTATAGCTAACGAATCTGAAGTTGAATTGTAGCATATGTTGCGAAATGTGCGGAATTACAACTTTTTTCAATGTCATCTATTTTGAGCAAGACAGACAACGTTTTAGGACTATATTGCAAAATATAGTCCTATTTTTATTTCTCGATATTACGTTATTTACAGATATAAAACAACCGCTAGCAGATATTTAGGAAACGATGCTGCTAACGGTTATTTCTTTTGATTATATGAGGTTTTTTAGAAAAATACAGCTACCGTACAGCTACGAGAAAAAATCGCCCCTATTTTACGCCTGAATTCAGGTAGTATCATTGAGTGTTATTCGGGGGCTTCTTATGATTTGTTAACTTGGGTTAACAAGTCTTGCTATACCTCCATTCATGAAGCTTTTTTTCTGTAGTCCTGAGTATTACCATTACCTCATTATCGGAAATTTTGCTTATACTGATATCCTTTCCGAATCGGTCGATCAGACTGTCAACGTCATCGACGGAGCAGACAATCTCATGCATACGCTCTTCCTCTCCTTCAAGATATATCATTTTTCTTGTGTATTCAGAAGGAGAGAAACCATATTCAGGAGGAGTAAATTCATATTCAAGAATAGTGATGTTTTTCATTTTATCAAGGCGATAATGTGTTACTTTATCAAGTTCCTTATCGTGACATATTACATAGTAACAATTATTAGCCCATACAGTGCAGTATGGACTGATAGTGATTTTCTTATATGTTTCCGGCTCTTTATTTATATTATACCTTGTCAACTCAGCAGAGACACAAAGACATTGACTGATTGCAACATTCATCATATCAATGTTGTAGAAAATCTGCATATTATTGACTCTTTCGGGAGACTTTAGGTAAATTGTTCCCTTTAATGCACTTGCAGCGAAAACACTTTGTGTTTTAAGGAGCTTTCGTATTATTTGTCTGCCTTCGTTTTCGGGAATAAACTTCGATGATGCAACAGCATCACAAAGCAGGCGAATTTCAGAGGTATCAAACTCACGCTCAATCAGACAATAACCGCCTCTGTTATCGGTAGCTTTGATTATCTGAATACCCATTTCATTAAGAACTGAAATATTACGATAAACTGCTCTTCGTTCAATATCTACATCATAAATAACCTTCATTTTTTCAATAATCTTATCGGCAGAAATCGGGTGATCCTCATCAGAAAATTTCCTGAGAATTTCGTAAAGGCAAAGAAGATTTGCTTTCTGACTCAGCATTATGACACCTCCGTAATCAGGATAGTATAATTGTAGCAATATTTTAGCTAAAAGTCAATGTTTTGCTGTGCTAAAAATAGTACATCGGATATGCTATAATCAGAATACAGAAGTACTGCAAATTGTTCAGCGGTTATGATAGAATAAGACTACAGACCGGTCAAGTAATTTTTATGGAGGTAATCTTATGATTACAAAAACTCAGGCATTAACTAATATCAGAAAATCGTGTGAGGACAGAATCAACAAGATTTACTGTGCAGGCGTTCCTGCTGTTGTCAGAGAAAGATTAGAACATGAATTGAAATTCCTTGAAAACTCTGAAAGTATTTTTAGCTATGAAATTTTCAGAATCGTATGTAATACAGCAAAAAGAATTAATGCACCTGTTATAGCGTCAAACGGCTCATTTATTTCATATCTGCTGAATTATATGGGAATTAATCCTCTTCCTGCACACTATTACTGCGATAAATGCGGAAAAATTGAATGTACAAATAATTATAATATCATGGGTATTGATTTGCCTCAGAAGCAATGCAGCTGCGGAGAAAAAATGAAATCAATGGGTATTGGTATACCTTTTGAATGTCAGTGGGGAACAGAAAAGAATCCCAAAACGACACAGGACATAACTGTCAGAAGTGTGAAGGAATTAATGCCTTATGCTAATACTGCTTTAGGTAAGGTTTTCGGTGATGAAAGAGTGATAGCCATAGGGCATACGTATATGAATGAGGACGGTACACCAAGTATATACTGCAGCTTTGGTGGATTTGCAATACTCAATGAAAAGGATAACAAGGCTGATTTAGAGGACGAGTTCAATTGGCTTGAAGATTGTGAACCATGCATCGGACGTAATTATATCCATCAGAATAATCTTCTTCATATAGATATTTTACCAGTGAATTTACTTGAAGCTGTTTACGAGAGTCAGAAGCAGATAGGATTGTTTGCTTCTGATATAAACCATGACAGATTAGCTGAAATAGACTGTAAAGCACTGCTCAAAATGGGGAAAGCAGTAGGAGAATACAAAATAATCAAGGAGCTGATGCCTGATACAAAAGCGGGAATATCAAGGGTTATGTCTGCAGCTCACAGTACTATTGAATTTGAAGGCGAAGCTAACATTTATCCTGAGACATTAGTGAAATATATGAAAAGCGATATCTTCAGAAAATATCCTTTTATTGAGCGTGAGGATTTTTTCACATTTATGCTTGATATGGGAGCTGATTCTGAGCTTGCTTATACAATATTTGAGTATCTGAGAACAGGAAGGCATAATCGCAATCCTAATGAATTCCGTAAGCTTCTTGAGAATATTAACGTTGAAGAGGACTTTTTCGAAGCAGTTTCACATTACCGTTATCTTTTCCCTCGTTATCATAATGCAGCGTATCTGTATTTCTATCTTATACTTACTGAGTATGCTCATATTGACAGAAAAGCAGTAGCAAAGATTCTTAACAGGATATACTCTTAAAGTAACAATAAAGTCGGG
>JAZPYL010000096.1:0-4798 GCA_045544175.1 Acutalibacteraceae bacterium
TGCCAACGGCGCATCAGTAACTTGAAAACTACCGTTTATTCCTGTATATACAAAATCTGTAATTTTAAGTGTTCGATACTTGGGGAGATGTTCTTTTTCAGTATATCCATTTAATTCATTTTCAGCCCATTCAGCAAGCCTTTCATTTCCTATATCAGAAGCTATGATAAGCAAACGATTAAATGCTACTGTAATACTTATTTCATCATTTGCAAGTTGTTTGATTATATTACTCTTCGCCATAAAGATATCCCTCACATATATCGATTCAAATCGACTTTTTTTCATTATAGCAAAAAAAGCACTTCAATGTCAAGAAAATAGATCATAAAAAGTCCTCACAATTTCGGCTCCGAGAGCTTTATTGTTTTAATCAGATAATGAACAGAATAGTTTTTGCAGGTACAGAGATAGAATGAATATAACGGATAAATATACAGTGACGATTTTGTACGCTATTTGTACGCTAAGAGTACAAAAACTAATCAAAAACCAGCATAAACGAACTTTTGCAGATTGCTCTGAAACGCCGTATTTTAGAGGATTTCTGCATATCTCAGCAAGTCGAAAATAGTGAGCCAAGACTTTCAATTCCCGTACGGGTCACCACACCGCATTCCCACAAATGCCTATATATCGGCGTTTGTGGGTTTTGTTTTTGTCCGAAAATACCGTCAGCCACTTGTCAGCCACTTATTGCTTTTTATGTACGCCACAGCATAAATGCTGTGGCTCTTTTCATGTCCCGAAGTTAAGAGCTTCGGTGATTGCATCGCAGTTGCGGATTCTTGCTTCCTGAAACATATGACTGTATAAATTCAGTGTTGTTCCGACTACGCTGTGTCCCATATCTCCCGATACTGCAACTACGTCTATACCTGCATTAATCAATAAGCTTGCGTGGAGATGTCGCAGTGAATGAATGTCACAGAATCTGAATCCGTTGTGCTTGCAGAACTCTCTGAACCAACCGTAGGGAGTCTGTGGATTCATTGGCTCGCCATTCCATTTCACAAATAATCTGTCGTTGTCAATCCACTTTGAGCCTATTCTTTCCGCTTCGCCAAGCTGTTCAATTCGGAAGTCCTTGAGCAAGTCCATTATAAGCTGTGGGAACTTTATTGTTCTCTTGGAGCGTTTTGTCTTTGTTGTGTCTGTGTAGATTCCCTTTGCTTTTGTATACTGTGACGTTCTTTTCACAGTTATAATGTTGTTGGCGAAGTCGATGTCCTTCCATTCCAGTCCCAGCATTTCACTTCTTCTGAACCCACTGTACACTGCAAGCATTATATACAGCCTGTACTTAAGCGGTTCAGTTTCGAGAGTTTTGAAAATCTGCTCGATTTCCTGTATAGTGTAGATTTCTTTTTCCTGTGATTCGCCTTTTGGAACTCTTACACGTCTGCATGGGTTATCGCTGAGCATATCCATGTGAACAGCATAACTGAATATATCCGAGATGAAATTCAGATGATGCACAACTGTTTTTCTCGACAGCGGTTTGCCATTACGCTGATTCTTGCCGTTACGATAAAGGTCTGAAATGAAGCTCTGTATATGTCGTGCTGTGATTTTATCAAGCTTCATATGACCAAGTGCAGGATACACACGCTTTGTAAGCTGTCTTAATCGTGTGTAGGTTGTGCTTCTGAGCTGTATTTTAGCATACTGCTCAAACCATTCTTCCGCAAGGGTTTCAAATTTTACAGACGCAGTAACCTGTCCCTTTTTGCATTCTTCCTCAAAGAGAATTGCCTGACGGTTAAGTTCTTTTTCAATCTGTTTCGGTGTCATACCCTCATCGGGTTTCCATGTCTTGCTCTGGAATTGCTGAACACCTCTTATATCATATCCACAGGAAACTCTTATCTGATATGTGTTTCCTCTTTTTCTTATATTAGCCATAGAGTATCGTCCTCCTTTTGATACTTAAGATTTATGGCTTGCGGACTGTACACCAAGTATATCACATTACAACTGACATATCCAGTCCACAAGCCGACTTTTCCAATATTTTAAGCCTTTGTACCGCGGAGATACTCCGTGAGGGTTTCCTTATTGATAAGATATTTCTTACCCGCCATAATGCATGGAATCTGTTTATTCACACACATCTGACGGACACGGTATTCAGTTAATCCCTCAACCATAGCGGCGGCTTCCTTAATCGTAAGCATTGTAATTTTATTCTCCATACTGTTATCACGCTTCCTCTCATAATCTTATTTCTGTTTGTATTTGGATCACTATTTTGAGCAAAATATCAAAAATCTATTGACATTTGACCAAAAATGTAGTATATTTATAGTAAAATCTGATTTGGGAGGTAATTTATGATAACTATTAATGCTAAAATAAAAGAGCGTATTTCTGCGGGTATTAAAAAATTTCAACCAATATTGCGGAAAGCACAGGCTACTGATATAAATGAAAGTGATACTGTAACAATTATTACAGATATGCTATGCGATGTTTTTGGATATGATAAATACGAAAACATTACTTCGGAATTTGCGATTAAGAAAACTTTCTGTGACTTGGCTATCAAGTTAGACGGAAAAGTTCCACTTTTAATAGAATGTAAAGCGGCTGGAATAGATTTAAAGGACGATCACGTTAGACAAGCTACAAACTATGCGGCAGATGCTGGAATAGAGTGGGTTATTCTGACTAATGGTGTGTATTGGAAGGTTTTCAGAATAGTATTTTCCAAACCAGTTGATAAGCAACTTGTATACGAATTCAATTTTTGTGAATTAAGTAACAAAAAACAATCTGATATCGAAATGTTATTTTATTTGTGTATTGAAGCATTTGCAAAATCCTCTAAAAACACCTTAGAAGGACTTCATGCACAAAAGCAGATTTTTAATAAATATATAGTTAGTCAAATAATGCTGACTAATGTGTGTGTTGACTCGGTTAGAAAATACTTAAAAAAGCTATATAATGATGTGAAAATCGATAATGATGAGTTATATGCTATGATTCATAATGAAATATTCAAGCGTGACATCATAGAAGGTGATGCTGCTATAGAGGCAAAGAAAGCTGTTCAAAAAGCAGAAAAGAAATTAATAGCAACAAAAGCTAAAAAAACCGTATCCTCTAATGAAGAATAATTTGATATAAATCCTCCTATAAGAATAGGAGGATTTTTTGTTTCCTTTAATTATTAATGTCACAACACATTCAAATCCACTGAACGCTTTCTCTGCGAACTCCACAGCAATTCTGTGGGCAAGCTCTGGTTGAATTTCATATCCGCTTGGATGTGACTGTACGAAGTGATAATACTTGATACCTCCTGTCTTTCCATACATCTCACGGGTGTTTTTAAACTCCTGATAAACAGTCGGCAGAGAACAATTGAGTGCTGTGACGTACTTTTTGTTATCTGTCTTATCCTCTCGGCAGATATATTTCAGAGTCGCTTTACCACCTCCACCGCCTTTGGTACTGATCGCAGTTACTGTTGCCATCACTTCACCGCCTTTAACAGTTCGCCTATCATAGTAGTTACATTGGTATGCTCATCAAGAAGTGGTTGAAAATTTACAGCAGTTAGCCTGTCCATATTTGCAAGGGTAGCTATCTGATTCAGATTTCTGCCGATTGCTTTCTGCTGTTTCACAATTTCACCGAGTCCCTCAGCTACAATAATTCTCTTATCGAGAGCCGAACGTAGCACGAAGTCACTCAGCGTCAAATTGTGCTGACGAGCCTTGTTGTAAATCCGCTGACGCTCGTCCTCTGTACAGCGTATTGCTATTGTCTTGTTTCTTTTTCTCATAGTATCACTCTCCTTGATATTATTCGGCGGTTCGCCGTAGTGGGTTCGGGCTACTGCCCGTCTTGAAGGCGCAGGTGGCAAGCCATGCGCTATGCTTGCCCTCTGAAGAGGACTCTTTCAAACCCCACATTTTCAGCGGAATTCATATCCTTTTTTATCTGCGTTTTTAATGCGCTCACACTCTGCAAATTCGGGGCTTATTTCGCCCTTAACTAATTTTGTGGTGTAATTGCCCTATGCGAGATAGTAGGGCAAATTTCGGCTTATTCTGTTGCATTGAACGGCTTAACATGAATTCCTTGTGATGCAAGCTGACTTCTTAATCCCTCAGCCATCATTGCAATGAAATCATCTCCATCTGCAGGGACAGCAAGAGTTGTGATGTCACTTTCATCAACATCAACAGTATTCGAAGATATATCGACGTTTGCACACTCATCAGGGACAGCAGGGTCAACAACTTCTGCACACAGAATTATACCGCCACTGGTGTCCCTTTGCTCATCGTAGCTGACATAGATACTTCGAACACCATTGCTTTTCGTTTTCCCGTAATCAATACCGAGAGAGCGAATTTCATCATCGTGCTGAAGTAAGTCACGATATATCCAGTTATTTTGAAATTCATACTCTGAATATTTCTGTCTGAGTAATTCACACAGCTCTGATGCAGTACCTCTGAATTCTTTTTGCTCCATCATAAAGTCATGAATTGCAGAAGGGAAAATATCCTTCTTGTATTCAGGCGGAGCGTCAAGCAGTTTCCACTTTACATCTTCACGGACAAGATTAATTTCAAGTGACGGAGCACCTCGACCGCTGATATTAAGCACAGCATTTTTATCTCCGGACTTTTTGGTGAATACAAGCAGTCCGTCTGCACAGCCTGCAAGACCATTTGTACCTGAAATCATATTGTTCGGATTTGAGTCGTGTGCTTTTCTGTTGTGATGAACAAGAATAATTGCAATATCAAGTTCATCTGCAATGCTTTTTAGAACAGAC
>JAZPYL010000097.1:0-6051 GCA_045544175.1 Acutalibacteraceae bacterium
GAGCCGCGAAAATGCCCGACGCAGTCGGAGCATTTTCCAAATGTGTGGCACAGCCACACATTTGACCTGTGCACTGCTTCGCAGGCACAGGTGCGGCTCGCCGCCGCCCCTCTACCGCCACCTGAAAATAAAAGCACAACCTCCCCTCCACAAAGTCAAGAATCACTTCCCTTTAAAGCACCGCATAACCGGCTGTCTTGCGACCTGCCACGGTCGCACCCTGAGGGAAAGTAGCCGATAGTAGTGCCTTATTGAAAGGCAGAGCTTTTCGCTAAAGTATACCTCAAGAAACAGCAATCTCTTTTCCCGTCCAAAAAAGAAGGGCATTTTGTTTCCTTTGGTGCTCGTCTGAGCCAAAGGAAAAGCCCGAGCGGCTCGAGCGGAGTAGAACTTGAAAGAGATATCCATATAAATATCAAAAGTACAACTTTCAAGTTATCACTAAAAGGCTTAAGATTCTTCACTGTGTTCAGAATGACAAAGGCAACTTTCCCGATACGTCAGAAAAACGAACCTTTATAATTAATATCGAAATATCTTTTACGCACACGGACACGGCACGCCGTGTCCCTACATCACTGCCCACAATATAGTGATAATAAAAAAGGACAGCCAATGGCTCAAAAATACAATAGACGGACTGACCAGTCATAACCCTATCCCTCTGCGGAAAAGAGCAAAAAAGAAAGGCCACGGAAAACCCGCGGCCATATATTTAGTTCAGAAAAACCCAACGGGGCGGGTACAACCTGCCCTCTACACGCCCGTCGGACGCGATTGCGAATTGCGAATTGCGCATTGCGCATTGAAAAAGACTGTCAGCCGACAGTCTTTTTTTATCAGTTATTTCCGTCAATTCCGAGGTTTCTCACCTGAACCGAATACTCACTCTGGAACTGCTTGTTAACAACATTGATGTTGTCAAGGCTCTGCATTGCAACGCTCTGATAGCCGGCAAGACCGTTAGTAACAAAGTTGCGTGCACCTTCAACAATACCGATTGTCCACTCCTTAGCCTGAGCCTTGAGCTCTTCACAGTCAGCTGTTGTCTTAGCAATCATAGCCTGAGTTTCCTGCTCTGTGCTGAGCTTGATCTGCTCTGCTCTCTCTCTTGCAAGACGTGTGATGTTATGCTCCTGAACCATTTCTTCAGCCTGAGCATTTGCACGTGCAATAATAGTTGCAGCGTCTTCCTGAGCCTTCTTGATTGTCTCAGCATAATATGTTTTTGCAGAGTTGGAGATTTCTGTTTCCTGCTTACGTGCAGTTGCGATAATTGAATTGCTCTTTGCAGTTGCATCGTTGATGATGGTAGCTTCTCTTGAGATAATGTCGTTAGCTGAAACGATTTCATCGGGGAATCTTGCCTGAATATACTCAGCAAGCATTGCAATATCCTTACCGTCAACGATTCTCTTTGACTTTGAGAAGAAGAATCTCTTGCCTCTTGATACAAGGCCTTCCATTTCAACAACAAGCTGGTCAAAATCCATTGAGCCCCATCTTGCTTCTGCATCAGCAGCACTGTAATCACCGAAATCGGTAATTTCTTCGTATTCCTCCTCGTAATCCTCTTCTGTTACTACGTCTTCTACTTCAAGATCTGTTTCAAGATTGTAAAAATTTGACATTTTAACTTACCCTTTCTTTAACTTTTCAATAATATCATCGGAAATCTCCGCGGGAATGAACGGAGATATATCGCCGTCGAGCATACAAACCTGCTTGATAAGGCTTGAGCTCAGGAACATGTGCTCGGTATTTGCTGCCATAAACACCGTTTCGGTGCTGTCATTGAGCCTCTTGTTTATAAGAGCCTGCTGGAACTCGTCTTCAAAATCAGACACAGCTCTCAGACCCTTGATTATGGCGGCAGCATTATGCTGTCTTGCATAATCGGCAAGAAGACCCATGTATGAATCAACGCTGACGTTAGGAATGTCCTTGGTACATTTTCTGAGAAGCTCAGTTCTTTCCTCAACAGTGAAAGCATAAGAGCCCATCTTTCTGTAATTGGACATAACGACAACGATAATTTTATCGAAGAGCTTAGCACTTCTTTTTATAATATCCAGATGACCGCTTGTAACCGGGTCAAAGGAACCGGGATAAACTGCTATTCTTTCTTTCATATCAGTCTTCCTCCTTTTCGGGAATCCTGTAGAGGAAAAGGCCTGTCTTACCGTATCTGTATTTCTTCATAAGACGGTACTCGCCCACCTCTTCGGGAAGAACATCGCTGTAGGGTGCTTCGCAGATTATAACTCCTGTCTTTTCCATTACCTCAGGTACCTTCGGGAGAACCTTTTCAAGTATACCCTTAGAATAAGGCGGGTCAAGAAGAGCGATATCGTACTTCTCTGTTCTTCGTGACAGAAATGCCGCAGCATCGCTGTTTATAACAACAGCCTTCTTTGTAAAAGCAGTTGTCTCAAGATTTTTCTTTATAATCTCAATACTCTTTTTACTGCTGTCAACAATTACTGCACTTTCGGCACCTCGGGACAACGCTTCAATTGAAAGCTGACCGCAGCCACCGAAAAGGTCAAGTATTCTGCTGCCCTCAAGCTCAAACTGAATGATAGAGAACATAGCTTCTTTGACTATATCCGTTGTAGGTCTGACATCATCGCCCTCAAGGGTGATAAGCCGTCTGCCTCTGGCGGAGCCTGTAATAACTCTCATGGAGAAGCCCTCCTTGGCATAATAAACTGCATTATATTATCACATCTTTTTATGAAAAATGCAACAGTATTTCGTCATTTTCTACCTTTTTACTTAATTTTACCACTTTTTCAGCGGATTTTTTTGATAAAGTTTATGTTTTTAGGCTGTAAACAGCCTTGTCAATGCGCAATTCACAATGCGCAATCGCGTCCGACGGATATAACAGAGGACAGGTTGTACCCGCCCCGTAAGGTTATGTTTTTTTGCAGGAAAATGTCGCCCACCAATATTTGGATGTGATGGGAACATCCTGTCAGCTTGCAGACACGGCACGCCGTGTCCCTACGTTAATCAATCCAACGGGGCGGGTACAGTTTTTCTGCCACCGCTCTGTCGGGCGCAATTCTGCATTTAATCAAGGTTTGCCTTTGTGCTTACTTCTTTTCTTGCGTGGTTATAAAGCTTTCTGTTGTCAAGCGCCCACTGTCTCTGTGAGAACTCACCGTCGGGAAGGTCACCTACAACAGATGTAATTTCGTTTATTGTCGCATCAAGCTTATCCAGCTGACTTAAAATTTCGGCTTCAAGGAACATCGGTCTTACTGCAGCGCCGAAATCGGGCTCGCCGTGGTGTGAGATAACCATATGCTGTAAAAGCATTGCCTTATCCTCAGAAATGCCGAGTTCTTTTGCCTTTTCGCCTATTTTCATAGCACCCATTACAAGATGGCCCAGAAGCTCACCCTTAACTGAGTAGCCGGTTACAAGTCCTGCAGTGCTGATATCAAATTCGTCAATCTTGCAAAGGTCATGAACAATGGCACCGCACATAAGTAAATCTCTGTCAACGGCGGGGTAAATAAGACATACGCCCTCGCAGAGCTTGATAATTGAAAGAGTATGGTAAAGCAGACCGCCTCTCATTGCGTGATGAAGCTTAAATGCGGCAGGCCAGTAGAGAATATCCTTTTCTCTGTCCTTGACGAGAGCATAGGTAAGGTGCTTGAGCTCGTCATCCTTTACGGAAGAGATAACATTCATTATCTGACCGAGCATCATTTCACCCGGGTATTCAGCCGTAGGAACAAAGTCGGACACGTCAACACCGTCACTTGCATTTACCTTTCTTATACGGTCAATTCTCAGCTGGTCATTACCGTTGAACTGAGTCACACTGCCTCTTATCTTTACAAGGTCACCTGCTTCGTATACACCGTGAGTCAGCTCGCTGTAATCCCAAAGCTTGCCGCTGATTTCACCCTTTTTGTCGCAGAGCATCAGGTCAAGGTACGCTGCGCCCTTGACATTAACCTTTTTCTCTGCTGTCTTTATAAGCCAGAAGCCGTCGCTGCTTCCCGTGGGATTAAAAACGTTCATCATTCTTCCTCCTCAATAATCTTACCGAAAATCTCACGAAGGCGGTCTGTCTCCCCTTTAAGATAGAGATAACCGAAAAGCGCTTCAAGTCCTGTAGCAAGGTGATAGTCGGCTTCGCTCATATTCTTTGCCTTATGGTTAGTGTGAGCGTTCCTGCCTCGCCTTATGACCGACTGTTCTTCTTCAGTGAGAAAGTCTTTTATCTTTTCTGCTGCCTTAGCCTGCGAAGATGCTTTTACAAGGTCCGTCGCCTTTTTGTGAAGCTTGTTTACGGGTCTGTTGGCCTGACAAACAAGTGTCTCCCTTACGAAAAGGTCAAAGACCGTATCTCCCACAAAAGCGAGATTAAGAGGACTGAGCATATTCACATCGCAGCTTTTATCTGTAAATCTGTTCATTTAAAATTCCTTAGTTCATAAATTCAAATTCAAAGTCATAAATGCTTACAATATCGCCTTCCTGTATTCCCTTTTCACGAAGAGCATCAATAATGCCGCTTGAAATAAGCACTCTCTGAAAATACTGAAGCGACTCATAGTCATCAAGGTCAGTCTTGCAAAGCACTCTGATAAGAAAGGGTGCTTCAACTATATACACATCCTCTTCGACTGTAATTGTAAAGCCTGTATCCTGTTTCTTAAGAAGAGTTTCAAGGGGAATCTCTTCCTTTTCATATCTGATTACGGGAGGCAGAGTGGAAAGAAGAGCGGCTACTGCATTGATAACCTCTTTTGTGCCCTCAACAATAGGTGCACACATTTCAAAGTACTGATATCCCTTTCCTTCAATATACTTTCTGAAATTCTCTCTCTGCTCATCAGTTGCAAGGTCAATCTTATTACCTGCAACAATCTGAGGTCTTTCTGCAAGGTCAGGATTGAATCTTTCAAGCTCAAGATTTATCTTTTCAAAATCTTCTATAGGGTCTCTGCCCTCACTGCCTGCAACGTCAACAATATGAAGAAGCATTCTGCAGCGGTCAACGTGTCTTAAAAATTCGTGGCCTAAGCCTATGCCCTCGCTTGCGCCCTCAATGAGTCCGGGAATATCTGCAATTACAAAGGAATTCCCCTCGCCCATTGAAACAACACCGAGAACAGGTGTAATTGTTGTGAAATGGTAGTCTGCAATTACGGGCTTTGCCTGACTTACAACGGAAATAAAGCTTGACTTACCTACATTTGGGAAGCCTAAAAGTCCCACATCGGCAAGGAGCTTCAATTCAAGTGTAACCTCCCACTCTTCACCGGGCATACCGCCCTTTGCAAATCGGGGAGTCTGTCTTGTAGCTGTTGCAAAGTGTGCATTACCCCAGCCGCCTTTACCGCCCTTTGCGGCAACAAAGCTTTCGTCTGTAGACATATCTGCCATAATGACTCCGCTTTCGACTTCTTTTATAACAGTTCCTCTGGGCACTCTGATTATAAGGTCTTCTGCCTTTCTGCCGTTTCTGCGTCCGCCCTGACCGTCATTACCGTTAGGTGCTTTATATTTTCTTTTATACTTGAAATCATTGAGGGTTGATAGGTTATCGTCAACTACAAACACGATATCGCCGCCCTTACCGCCGTCGCCGCCGTCGGGACCGCCTGAAGCAACATACTTCTCACGGTGGAATGCAACTGCACCGTTGCCGCCGTTACCTGCTTTTATAAGTATTTTTGCTTTATCAACAAACATCTTTTTTCCTCCTTTTCACTTAGGATAGGCATAATCAATTTATTATACTATAAAAAAGGAAAAAGATAAATACTTTTTCAGGATTTTTTTGTGAAAAGGTGGAAAGGGCCCAGTGCCCAGGGTCAAGGCCCATTTTATAGAGTTGTAAATAAAAGGTTGTACCCGCCACGTAAGGTTGGGGGCGTGGAGGGGAAGCGGACAGTAAAGGGTTTATGTGGGCGGAGGGGGGCGGCGGCGAGCCGCGAAAATGCCCGACGCAGTCGGAGCATTTTCCAAATGTGTGGCACAGCCACACATTTGACCTGTGCACTGCTTCGCAGGCACAGG
>JAZPYL010000098.1:0-3808 GCA_045544175.1 Acutalibacteraceae bacterium
TTTACGGATATTACCGAAAATGACCTTGTGGTTACTGTCACTGTCAACGAAGAGGATATGTTCAAGTGGGCAGTGCAGTATGGAGACCATGCAGTGGTACTGGAGCCGAAATCACTCAGGGACAGAGTTTATTCCGCTCTTAAACAGGCGGTGGGAATGTATGAGGAGGAAGAGTAAATGAACTTTGCAGAAAAATTCTTTGAAGAATTTGTTGCGAAAAGTAAGAATTCATCATTGAAAGAGTATTCAGATAATACGAAATGGACTATACTTACCAGAGCCTGGATAACAGAAATTTTAAAAAATATGCGGAACGATATTGAAATTAATTATGAATACTATAAGATTGATATCATTGGTTGGAGTCAACGTAAGGAGCAGTTGGATACAAAAGAAACAGGACTTGCTCCGCATTTGTGGAATCTTGAATTTGCTGTTGAACACGAAAACAATTCAAAGGAATGGCTTGATGAGGTATGCAAACTTTCATATATCAGATGTCCATTAAGAGTCGTTATTGGTTATGGAAATGAAAAAGCTGAAGAAAAAATTGAAATGGTAAAGACAATACTCAGAGAAACTAAAGCATTTACAGATGATAATCAGGAATTCTTGATTATTCTCGGACCGCGGAAAAACGAAATCGAAAAAGGCAAGACAGATTGGATTAAAAGAATTATAAGGAAAAGCGACATAACATAATAGAATAAACATATATGGATTGTATTGAATTCAGGTATGTCCCCAAAAAAGTACACCCCTCACAGTACAATATAACTGTAAGGGGTGATTTTCATGAATGACAAGCAGATACGCAAAACGTGAATAGGAGTCAACTTTTGAAAAGTTTAAATGGACTGTTGAGAGTTGCCCCCCCTGTTTTTTATCGTAAAATAAAGGACTTTATAAAATAGACCGATTTGACACTTTGGGCAAAATTCTCAAAATCAGGCAACAAAATCAAAAAAAGAAATGACTTCTGAATTCTGCTGATCAGACAGACGGTTTTTTTATAATAGGCTTCTTTGGCCAGATTTTCTGCTTTGTAATTGTTAGCAAGATAATGATAAAATGTCAAATGTTAGTGAATCGTCAACAGTGCCTGATAATTATATTAAAGAAGACATTATAGCGTTTTATGAAGAAGCAACATATACACAGGAGCAAGAGAATGTTTTGAAGGCTACTGCGGATATTGCTGACATCACGCTGTTTGAAGGTAGGGGAGTAAGCAATGCCGGAATACTCGATGACGGCATGTTCAAAAAAGCTCGGTCATGAGATAACCGAAGATGAGCTCGTTGAATTTAAAATAGAGCTTAAGGTGTCGCCTCTTGAAACGCTCACTAAATATTTTATCATAATCTCGCCATTCTTGTTTCAGAAAACAAGCTTACTTTTGAAAAAATATTAAAGATTAATTTCTACATTAGACATTATTTTTATCACAATATACAAAGCCAAAAATATCTTGTTGTATAATCATACGAAATTGATTTAAACAGTGATTTTTTGATGATAAGTAATTGATTTATGGCTTTTTACAGTGCTATAATAAAGTTAAAAATATAGGTGGAATTTAATAATACACAACAGGAAAGAAGCTCTGAAAATGGACAATCAGATACTTACAACAACCGCAGGAAATGACACACTAAGTGCTTGTCAGCTAAAGCGTACAAATCAAGACAGTTTTATTTGTGCAAAAGGTAGAAAATTCAAAAATTTCCCGATTTTTTGTCAGAAAATGCCCTTCTGATTTGTTATTATATATAGAGGGCTAATTATAAAAAACGGGAGGTTTTTCCAATGAATAGGTAATCTCATACGTCAGAAACTAAAAAATAAAACGGAGGAATAACTATGAAAAAACTCATTTCATTACTGACATCGATAACATTATGCGTTGGAGCAATGAGTGCTTTACCTGCAAATGCTTTTTATGCAGTTGTCCACGGAAATATTCACTATGAAGAAAGTAAAGAGTTGGAAGAGTATTTTGGAATTTCAGAAAAAAGTAATACCAAAATATATGTAAATTCAGATGGAGGAACAATCTATTCAAAATTTTCTACAACTACTGGTGTTGAAATATTTTCATCATTCGGATTAGCTTTTTCATACTACGACCATCTAACGCAGGAAGAAGTGGATATATTTACGGATTTCATTCAGAATAATTATCACGATATCACAATAAGTACTGAGTCATATACTGTTAAAGGACTGACTTATTTTTCACTTGTATGTAATAATGATTTTACTTTTGAAGAGCAGTTCAAATTAGCAGTTGATATAAAAAACAATACAGGATTAATATGCTCCGCTGGTTGGTATGAAGATTGGCTTGATGTTGAAATCCTCGGCGACCTTTCCTCAGACAACGCCTTAACTCCCGTTGACGCAAGTATGCTTCTTTCTTATTACGCAGACGCACAGTCGGGTGTGGCTGTGGCATCGGCTGAAAGCGATGCGGACTACTCTGTTCTCGGTGATTTCAACGGCGACGGAGCAGTAACTCCCTCAGACGCATCGGAAATCCTCAGCTACTATGCAGATCAGCAGACGGCGCAGTAACCTTTGCTGAATAAAGATAATAATACAGCGGTCCGTGAGAAATCACGGATTTCTGTTTGAATGGCACAAATAAACGAAGAAAATACGTAACCGTCAAATAAAGGACGTATTCCTCAAAAAAGAAATCTGATGTATAATAAAGTCCAAGGAAGTCCATAGACAAAATTAGAGAGGCTAAAATAGTCTATGGAGTAAACCGGACTAAATTAGACATAGGGGGAATACGGAAATGAAAACAACAACAGCCATAACCAAAGTCAAGCGAGAATTACAGCTGCGAGAATGGACGGAACAGATTAAAGCACAACAGGAAAGCGGAATGACGGTAACAGCATACTGTGCTCAGAACGGGATCAATATTAAGACATATTACTATCACCTTCGCAAAATTCGGGAGCAGTGTTTGGAATCTGAATCGGCAATAGTGCCGGTAGCTGTTCCAAGATCAACCTCAGATATTCGTATCGAGAAAAATGGTTTGCAGATATCACTTCCGGCAGATATCTCAGCAAATACTTTGCTTGCATTAGTACATGAATTATGCTGAATGATCTGTCATTAGATAAACAGGTATACATCGTCACAGGCTATACAGATCTGCGTCGCTCAATAGACGGACTTGCAATGATAGTAAAAGCGCAGTTACAGCTTGATCCGTATAGCATGGCATTGTTCTTGTTCTGTGGCAGACGATGTGACCGCATTAAAGGACTTCTCTGGGAAGGTGACGGATTTGTGCTTTTGTATAAGCGACTTGATAATGGAAGATTCCAATGGCCTCGTAATGAAACAGAAGCATTACTGCTTACACCACAGCAGACACGCTGGCTTCTGGAAGGCTTAAAAATAGAACAGCCCAAAGCTATCAAAGAAGGCAAACCAAGTTTGCTGTATTGATGAAAATCTGCGATATTACTTGATTTATTGGCAGTTTTTTATTATAATTAAGATATAGAAAATCAGCAAAAAGAGGTGCTTGTATGATTAATAATAAGATTAAAAATCTTGATAATACACTTGCAATTATTTAGGCACTTCGTGATGAAAAATTAAAACAGCAGACCACTAACCTCACAGAACTGATAGTAAAAAATTAGAAAAACGAATTATGATAACTGTATCCACACTTTTGCAGGCAAATCAGTATTAGAAGGAATTTCGGTTGAAGAATATATAGAAGAATTATTCAAATAAACAGGAGAGAAATATGCTTAAATTTAGCGATATAGAA
>JAZPYL010000099.1:0-32291 GCA_045544175.1 Acutalibacteraceae bacterium
GTGGCCCCCCTCTTTTCCCGGGGGGGGGCCCACGGCCCCCCCGCGCAGGGCCGGCCCCCCCCCTCCTCCACCGCCCACCTTCAAGAAAAAGCACAGCTTTCCCTATACTTCTGTAAAACTTTACTTTCTCAGCCCGATAAAAATTATATCAAAAAACATCTTTTTTTGTCACTTTTTCTATTTACAAATATTACTGCAGGTGATAGAATTTAAAGGATAGAAATTATCAAAAAAAACAGGAGGACAAAAAATGAAACTTTATTATGACATCAAAGACAAGCCCAAATTTCCGGCATTGATTATCTATGCCTTCCAGCAGCTTCTTGCCATTATGGCGGCAACGCTTGTTGTTCCCATTATTATCGGCAACGGTATGCAGCCTTCAGCAGCACTTTTCGGTGCAGGTGCAGGTACACTCGTTTACGTGCTTTTCACTAAAGCATCAAGCCCTGTTTTCCTTGGCTCATCCTTTGCTTTCCTTGGTTCAATGTCTGCAGCCTTTGCGGGAGCGGTTTCAGCTCAGGCAGGCTATGCAGGTCTTATTATCGGTGCTGTGTTTGCAGGTCTTGTTTATGTGGGTATAGCTCTTATTGTTAAGTTTGTAGGTGTTGGCTGGATTGATAAGCTTATGCCCAAGCAGGTTATAGGTCCCACAGTTGCAATTATCGGTCTTTCTCTTGCAGGTAATGCTATCGGTGATCTTCAGAAGGGTGATGTTTATGTATCTGTTCTCGGCGAAGGTGTTGAGGAAGCTACTACTGTTATGACTGCAAATCCCCTTGTTGCTATTCTCTGTGGTCTTGTTGCTCTTTTTGTTACAATGATTGCTTCAACCTACGGTAAGAAGGGCATTAAGCTTATTCCTTTTATCATCGGTATTCTCGCAGGCTATGCCGTAGCAGCTGTTTTCACTGTTATCGGTGCTGCTGCAAATATTCCTTCACTTATGATTATCGACTTCAGCGTATTCAGACATATGACATTTGTTGCTCTTCCCGAATTTACCTTCCTCACAGCTCTTAAGGGCATCAAGGAAATTGACGGTGCATATATCGGAACAATTGCAATGGCATATCTTCCCGTTGCTTTCGTTGTATTCGCTGAGCATATTGCTGACCATAAGAATATTTCTTCAATTATTGAAAAGGATCTTCTTAAGGAACCCGGACTTCACAGAACACTTCTCGGTGACGGTGTAGGTTCAATGGTAGGTGCTTTCTTCGGCGGCTGTCCGAATACTACATACGGTGAAAGCGTTGCTTGTGTTGCTATTACAAGAAATGCTTCCGTAGCAACAATCATCACAACTGCAATCTGCGCAATGCTTATCTCCTTTTTATCACCCTTCGTTGCATTCGTTGATTCAATTCCTGCCTGTGTAATGGGCGGTGTATGTATGGCTCTTTACGGCTTTATCGCTGTTTCAGGTCTTAAGATGATTAAGGACGTTGACCTTGAAAACAACAGAAATCTCTTCACGGTTTCAGTTATTCTTATTGCAGGTATCGGCGGTCTTACACTTTTCTTCGGTAACATTACAATTACTTCCGTTGCCTGTGCTCTTATTCTCGGTATTATCACAAATATCGTTCTTTCCAAGAAGGCAGCAGAATAATCCTATATACATAAAAAAGACCTCGCCTGTTTTCAGGTGAGGTCAATTTTTTTGATTTTATCAGCCGATAATTTCTTTCTTAGGTGTGCCGTCTTCACTGTTTATATCCGCATCGGATATCTTGTTTACATCGTTTCTTACAAGCTTATAAATCGTTGAAGCTATGGGAACGCTCACGAGCATACCGAGTACGCCGAACATACCGCCGCCGATTGTGATTGCCGCAAGAACCCAGATGCTCGGAATACCGATTGAAGAGCCTACAACTCTCGGGTAAATGAGATTACCCTCAACCTGCTGAAGAACGATGACAAAAATAAGGAATATAAGAGCCTTTGTGGGCGATTCCATAAGAATAAGGAAAGCACCGATACCGCCGCTGATAAGACCGCCTACAACGGGGATGAGCGCGCATACTGCCATAACCGCACCTATCATAGGAGCGTAGGGAAGACGGAGAATAAGCATACCTATTGTGCAGAGAACACCGAGAATAACTGCCTCTGTGCACTGAGCGACAATAAATTTATGGAAGGATTCATTTGCTACCGACATAACGTAGCTGAGCTTTTCCGATATTTTTGAAGGAACATATCTCTTTATGATTTTCTTTATCTGTGAGCCCAGCTGATGCTTACTCAGAAGAACATACACTGCAAAGATTACGGAGATAACGGCTGTGGTAACACCGGAAACAACGGAGGTTACTGTGGTGACCACAACGTCCATAACACTGCCCAGGCCTGAGGTTACGGCTTTGAAGTTTTCCGTAAGCTTTGCCTGCCAGTCAATTGAAGAAATATAGGAAACTATATCATCAGGCATAAATTCAAAGCTGCTTAACTTTGTTGTTACAAGAGTGATGAAATCGGGCAGCTTTGCAATAATAAGCTTTACGCAGGAGGTTATCTGCGGAATAACAAGAGCAATAACAAGAGTCACAATGCCCACTAAGGTGAGAAGTGAAAGGGCAACAGAAACTCCTCTTCTGCTGTTTACTATAAATTTAGAGCTTGATTTCGGAAAATAGTGACGCTCATAAAAGCTCATAAGAATATTAATGGGGAAGGCTATTGCCGAGCCTATAAATATGGGGAGAGCTGCAATAAGAAGCGCTTTCAGAACTCCTGCAACTCCTGCCCAATAGTGTATGCAAAGATAAAGGATAAAAATGGTCAGTGCAATTTTGAAAAGATTTTTAAACTCAACTTTTTTCATTTTCATTCTCCTTTTTTATTTTCTGAATACAAGAATAGCACAGTTAAGATACAATTTCAAGAAAACAAGGTGCTTTTAAAGTTAATTTTAACCTTAAAAACACCTTTTAGTATTATTGATAAGGATTAAAGAAGCTCTGCACCGTGTTCTTTACAGTATTTTACGGTTTCTTCGTCCCAGTAGGAGGACTGTACCTCGCCGATATGAGCCTTTCTTAAGAAGAACAGACACATTCTTGACTGACCGATACCGCCGCCGATTGTGTAGGGGAGCTCGCCGTTTAAGAGTGCCTTATGGAAGGGGAAGGACTTTCTGTCCTCACAGCCGCTTTCCTTAAGCTGTCTTTCCATAGCTTCTTCGTCAACTCGTATACCCATTGATGAAAGCTCAAGAGCAATATCGAGAAGGGGATAGTATACAATAATATCACCGTTAAGATTCCAGTCATCATAGTCCGGAGCTCTGCCGTCGTGGGGCTTGCCGTCCTTAAGCTTGCCGCCGATACCGATAATAAATACTGCACCGTGCTTCTTGGCGATTTCGTATTCTCTCTCTTTTCTTGTAAGGTCGGGATACATATCCTCAAGCTCTGAGGAGGTAACAAAGGTGATTTTTTCGGGAAGGAGATTGCCGATAAAGTTATATTCCTTCGTTATGTAAAACTCCGTGTGTCTTAAGGCCGCATAGATAAGCTTTACGGTTTTCTTAAGATAATCGAGAGTTCTTTCTTCCTTTGAAATAATCTTTTCCCAGTCCCACTGGTCAACGAATATTGAGTGAATGTTATCTGTATCTTCATCACGGCGGATAGCGTTCATATCCGTATAAAGACCTTCACCCTTTTCAAAGCCGTACATTTTCAGAGCGAATCTTTTCCACTTAGCAAGAGAGTGGACAATCTCAAAATTCTTTCCGCTGAATACGTCGAAGCTTACAGGCCTTTCTGTTCCGTTGAGGTTATCGTTCATACCACTGTCGGAATCAACAAAAAGAGGAGCAGAAACTCTTGTAAGGTTCAGCTCGATTGCAAGGTCTCTTTCAAAAAAGTCCTTTACCTTTTTAATAGCGAGTTCTGTTTCCTTTAAGTTGAGATGAGGTTTGTAGTTTTCAGGGATATAGTGCGCCATAAAATCACCTCTGAGCATTAATATGAAAGCTATTATATCAAATCTGTCCTGCCTGTGTCAATATTAACGGGCAATTAATAATAGTTAATATATAAGCGTGTTTCGTCAAATTACACAAAAACTTTTTAGAATATTCGAACGTTTTGACCAAAGGGGAGAAAGAACAAAAATGAGCATTTTTTTCTGAAAAAACTCTTGATTTTTGTTTTTTCATAGTGTATTATATGGCTGTACTTGAGAGACAGTACGAAACACGGAATGAAAGTTCCTGATTAAATTGATTACTCCACTATAATGTTTTCTTCATATTTTCTCCTTTTAAAAGCACTCGGTTTCTCCCCGGGTGTTTTTAATTTTCTGCGTAGTTTTTTATGGGAAGGGAAATAGGAAACAAGTGATAAAAAGGAATAAAAAAGTTGGCTGAAACCCTTGATTTTATTGACAATACTGTTTTTACTGTGATATAATATTCAAATCATTTGAAAAAACTTAGGAGATAATAAAAATGAAACTGACAGGCTCACAAATTCTTATAGAGACCCTTATTGAGCAGGGTGTAACCGATGTGTTCGGTTATCCCGGCGGTCAGGTTCTGAATATTTACGATGAATTATATAAATCAAGCGGCAGAATCAATCATATTCTGACAGCTCATGAGCAGGGAGCTGCCCACGCAGCTGACGGTTATTCAAGAAGCACGGGCAAGGTCGGTGTTGTTATTGCTACATCGGGTCCCGGTGCTACCAATCTTGTAACGGGTATTGCTACGGCTATGCTCGACTCTGTACCTATGGTTGCAATTACGGGTAACGTTCCTACAAGCCTTGTGGGTAAAGACAGCTTTCAGGAAATTGACATAACAGGTGTTACTCTCCCCATTACAAAGCACAATTATTTTGTAAGTGACGTAAAGGAGCTTGCGGAAACTGTAAGAGAAGCCTTCCGTATTGCAAAATCAGGACGCCCCGGCCCCGTTCTTGTGGATATTCCCAAGGATGTACAGATTGCGGTTACCGACTATGAAAAAGAAGGTGCAGTTGAGCCTTTCCCCGTAAAGAAAGCCAAGGACAAGTACATAGAAAAGGCTGCAGAGCTTATAAAAGAGAGCAAGAGACCTTACATTTATATAGGCGGCGGTGCGTTGGGTCAGGATATGGCTGAGGAGATTCTCGCTCTGGCTGAAAAAATCGACGGCTATATCGGTTCAACCTTTATGGGACTTTCTCTTCTTAACAGTGATGAGGAAAGATTCCTCGGTATGCAGGGTATGCACGGTCACTATGCTTCATCAATGGCACAGAAGGAAGCTGACCTTATTATCGGTGTCGGTGTCCGCTTCAGTGACAGAGCAACGGGCAATACAGAAAAGTATGCCAAGAATGCAAAGATTATACATATAGAAACCGATAAATCGGAAATCAATAAAAATATTCTCGCAGACGTAGGTGTTCAGGGAGACATAAAAGACAGTGTCAGAAGAATCACCGACCTTTGCGAAAAGAGAAGCCTTCCTCAGTGGAAAAGCTGTGTGGAAGCACTTCGCAAAACCGAAAAGGAAAACGACAAAAAGGCTGAGGAGATGTCAAAGGCGCCTCTTACACCCAAGATGGTATTTGATGTTATCAATGAATACAAAAATGACAGTACAGTTGTTGCAACGGATGTAGGACAGCATCAGATGTGGTCGGCACAGTATCTTAAATTCAGGTCTCCCCGTACCTTTGCCTCAAGCGGCGGTCTCGGTACAATGGGTTACGGACTGGGTGCTGCAATCGGTGCGGCTGCAGCTACGAAGGAGGCTGCGGTGCTTGTTACCGGTGACGGCTCCTTCGGTATGAATCTTAATGAGCTTGCAACGGCAGTAAGCTACAATCTGCCCCTTGTTATCGTTCTTATAAATAACGGTGTTTTAGGTATGGTGCGTCAGTGGCAGACACTTTTCTTCGGCAAGCGTTATTCCAACACTCTTCTTCAGAGAAAAACGGATTTTGTAAAGCTTGCTGAGGCTTTCGGTGCCGTAGGCGCAAAGGCTGAAACAAAGGAAGAATTCGCAGCACAGTTTGAAAAAGCTATGAACAGCGGAAAAGTAACAGTTATTGATACAAGAATCAATATGGACGAGTTTGTTCTTCCTATGCTTCCCCCCGGCGGCTCCATTGACGATATTATTGTAAGTGTTGAGGAGGGAAAAAATGAGTAAGTTTGTTATTGCGGTGCTTGTTGACAACAAAGCCGGTGTACTTTCAAGAGTAACGAGTATGTTCACAAGACGAGGCTTCAACATTGATGCTCTTACTGTTGGCGAAATCGAAGACAGCAAGTTTTCCCGAATCACAATCACCATAAGCGGTGATGAAAGAACAAGAGATCAGTTTGTAAGCCAGATGAGAAAGCTTTACAATGTCAAAAAGGTTCAGGTTCTTAAGAATGAAGAAACCATAAGACGTGAGCTTCTTCTCATAAAGGTTAAGAACTCACCCGAATCAAGACCTGAAATTATGGCGGCAGCTGAGGTTTACAGAGGAAAGATTATCGACTACTCTGCTTCCGTTATGAGCGTCGAGGTCACAGGCGAGCCTATAAAGATTGATGCGTTTATTGAGCTTATGATGCCCTTCGGAATTCTTGAAATGTGCCGTACAGGTATCGTGGCTATTGAAAGAGGTACAAATACTCTTCTCACAGAGGAATAATTAAAGTTTAAGATATAAAAAGGAGTTTTTATTATGCAGAATATTTACTATCAGCAGGACTGTAATCTTGCAAAGCTCAGCGGCAAGACTGTTGCTATTATCGGTTACGGCTCACAGGGCCACGCACACGCTCTTAACCTTAAGGAAAGCGGCGTGGATGTTATCGTAGGTCTTTACGAAGGCAGCAAGAGCTGGGCAAAGGCTGAAAAGCAGGGTCTTAAGGTTATGACCTCTGCAGAGGCTGCAAAGAATGCAGATATGATTATGATTCTCATTAACGACGAGAAGCAGGCCAAGCTTTACAAGGAAAGCATTGAGCCTTACCTTACGGAAGGCAAGACTCTTGCCTTTGCACACGGCTTTAACATTCACTTCGGCTGCATCAAGCCTCCCAAGAATGTAAACGTTGTTATGATTGCTCCCAAGGGCCCCGGACACACAGTAAGAAGCGAATATCAGGTCGGTAAGGGTGTTCCCTGCCTTGTAGCTGTTGAGCAGGATGCAACAGGTGATGCACTTGAAATCGCACTTGCTTACGCTCTGGGTATCGGCGGTGCAAGAGCAGGTGTTCTTGAAACAACCTTCAGAACAGAGACGGAAACTGACCTCTTCGGTGAGCAGGCTGTTCTTTGCGGCGGTGTTTGCGCACTTATGCAAGCAGGCTTTGAAACTCTTGTTGAAGCAGGCTACGATGAAAGAAACGCTTACTTTGAATGTATCCACGAAATGAAGCTTATTGTTGACCTTATTTATCAGAGCGGCTTCGAGGGTATGAGATATTCTATCTCCAACACTGCTGAATACGGCGACTATGTAACAGGTCCCAAGATCATCACAGAAGAAACCAAGAAGGCTATGAAGAAGGTTCTTTCCGATATTCAGGACGGCTCCTTTGCCAAGGAATTCCTTCTTGATATGTCCGATGCAGGCTCACAGGTACACTTTAATGCTATGAGAAAGATTGCTTCCGAGCATCCTTCAGAGGTAGTAGGTAAGGAAATCCGTAAGCTTTACTCATGGAGTGACGAAGATAAGTTAATTAACAACTAAAATGTGAATTTCACGCACATTCCGGCTTTTCCTCGCTTGAAATACGGAGTGTATGTCTGCGCTTCGAAAAAAACGGACTGCACGCAAACTTCACATTTTAATAAAAGTGCTTATAAAAGCACATATATTATGAAAAACTGACGGGGCATTGCACAAGGGTGCTTTGCCCTTTTTTCAGAAAGGAATGCTACTATGATTAAAGATACAATCGTTGACGGCTTTCAGAATGCTCCCCACCGCAGTCTCTATCACGCTTTAGGTCTTACAAAAGAGGAGCAGTCAAGACCTCTTATCGGTATTGTCTCGTCCTTTAATGAGATTGTACCCGGTCACATCAACCTTGATAAAATTGCCGAGGCTGTAAAGCTGGGCGTTGCAATGGCAGGGGGCACACCTATCGTTTTCCCTGCAATTACCGTATGTGACGGTATCGCTATGGGACACAAGGGTATGAAATATTCCCTTGTCACAAGAGACCTTATTGCCGACTCAACTGAGGCTATGGTCTTAGCTCACGGCTTTGACGGCCTTGTTATGATTCCCAACTGCGACAAGAATGTGCCCGGTCTTCTTATGGCTGCGGCAAGACTCAATATTCCGACGATTTTTGTTTCGGGCGGACCTATGCTTGCAGGCAGAATGCACGGAAAAAAGACAAGCCTTTCAAGTATGTTTGAGGCTGTCGGTGCTTTCACTGCAGGCAAGATTGACGAAGCAGAGCTTACAAAGTGGGAAGAAAACACCTGCCCCACCTGCGGCTCCTGCTCGGGTATGTACACAGCTAATTCAATGAACTGTCTTACTGAGGTTCTCGGTATGGGACTTAAGGGCAACGGCACAATTCCCGCCGTATATTCTCAGAGAATTGAGCTTGCAAAGCATGCAGGTATGAAGATTATGGAGCTTGTTGAAAAGGACATAAAGCCCCGTGACATTATGACTGCTGCCGCAATAAAGAATGCACTTACTGCAGATATGGCTATCGGCTGCAGTACAAACAGTATGCTTCATCTTCCCGCTATTGCCAATGAGTGCGGTGTTCCCTTCAATCTCGATATGGCTAACGAAATCAGTGAAAAGACACCTAACCTCTGCCACCTTGCACCTGCAGGTCACACATATATGGAGGACCTTAACGAAGCAGGCGGTGTTTATGCGGTTCTTAAGGAGCTTACAAAGCTCGGCCTTCTCGACACATCGGTTATGACCTGTACAGGCAAGACCTTAGGCGAAAACCTTGAAGATGCAGTAAACAGAGATGAAACTGTTGTCCGTACAGTAGATAACCCCTATTCAAAGACCGGCGGTATTGCTGTTCTCAGAGGTAATCTTGCACCGGACGGCTGTGTTGTAAAGAGAAGCGCAGTTGCAGAAGAAATGCTCGTTCATAAAGGACCTGCGAAGGTCTTCGACAGTGAAGAGGATTGTATTGCTGCAATTTACGGCGGTAAGATAGTAAGCGGTGACGTTGTTGTTATAAGATATGAGGGCCCCTCAGGCGGTCCCGGTATGAGAGAGATGCTTTCTCCCACCTCAGCTATAGCAGGTATGGGCCTCGATAAAGAGGTTGCACTTATCACCGACGGCAGATTCTCAGGTGCTACAAGAGGTGCTTCAATCGGTCACGTTTCACCTGAAGCCGTAAGAGGCGGACTTATTGCCTACGTTCAGGACGGAGATATTATTTCAATCAACATTCCTGAATATAAAATTGAGCTTCTTGTTTCCGATGAGGAAATTGAGAAGAGAAAAGCAAATACGGTTATTAAAAAGAAGACCGACATCAAGGGTTATCTTAAGAGATATGCCGAAATAGTAAAATCTGCCGACAAGGGCGCAATTATCAACGAGTTTTAAAGGAAAGGAGAGACAGGGAAATGAACAAAGCACAAATATACAATCTTTCAGCGGGACTTTCCTCTGTTTCTGTTTTCAGAAATATTTTAAAAAGTGACGTCCTTTCTGCCTTCTGTGATTTTCTTTGCTGTGAGGGCAGTGAAAGAGAAAGAATGAAGCTCTACGGCGAGTTCGTTTATTCCCTTAAGGACTACGGAAATTCTTTCTCGGACTTTCTTAAAAAGGCAGTGAGTGAGGACGAAAACCTTTATATCGTTTCAAAGGCCAAGGGAAGAGAAATTCCCGAAAGCGTAGAGAAGAATCTGTCAGAGGAGCTGAAGCTTTTTTCTCTTCTGAGTGAGCTGACAGCCGAAGGTCTCTTCGAGGACAGCGGTTATGAGGGCTATGTTCCCGTTTTTGAAAATGAAAAGACAGATTTCACTGCTTTTTATAAGGAAAGAGCAGAAAAGGTAGACTCTCTCGGCTACGGCATTTTCGCTTCAAAGGCTATGTTTAAAATTGAAGATGATGAAATCGTTCCCGTTGATTCAGCCGACGATATTTCTCTTTCATCCTTTGTAGGCTATGAGAGGGAAAGAGAGACAGTAAAGGAGAATACAAGAGCGCTCCTTGAGGGCAGAGATGCGGCAAATGTGCTTTTATGCGGTGATGCAGGTACAGGCAAATCCTCAACGGTCAAGGCTCTTGTCAACCACTATTTTTCTGAGGGCTTAAGGCTTATTGAAATAAGAAAGGACCAGCTTTTCTCCCTTTCCAAGATTATGGGCAGAATAGAAAACAATCCTCTTAAGTTCATTATCTTTATTGATGACCTTTCCTTCAATAAGAATGACGATTGCTTCTCAATGCTCAAGGCGGCACTTGAGGGCTCTGCATCGGCCAAGGCTAAAAATGCCCTTATTTATGCTACAAGCAACCGACGCCATATTGTCAAGGAAAGCTTTGCCGACAGGGGCGGAGACGATATTCACCGTAACGATACTATGCAGGAATTGCTTTCACTTTCTGATCGCTTCGGTCTTACGGTTTATTTCCAGAAGCCCAACAAGATTCTTTATCTTGACATTGTTCACGCACTGGCCAAGAGAAAGGGTATAGCTCTCGAAGAAAATGAGCTTGACATAAAAGCTGAAGCCTTTGCACTCTCCAAGGGAAGTCGTTCACCGAGAGTGGCAGAGCAGTTTATTAAAACATTAAGATAAAAGGAGACACTACTATGATTAAAAAGATTTCAACAGACAAGGCACCTGCAGCAATCGGCCCTTATTCTCAGGCTATTCTCTGCGGTAATATGCTTTACACATCAGGCCAGCTGGGTATGAATCCCGCAAACGGAGAAATTGAGGGCACAGATATTACTGCTCAGGCAACACAGGCACTTGAAAATTTAGGCGCAATTCTTAAAGAAGCAGGCACATCCTTTGACAATATCGTAAAGACAACCTGTTTCCTTGCTGATATGGGCGACTTTGCCGCTTTCAACGCAGTTTATTCAAAGTACATTACAAATGCACCTGCAAGAAGCTGTGTAGCAGTAAAGACTCTTCCCAAGAATGCTCTTGTGGAAATTGAGGCAATAGCAGTAGTTGAATAAAATCAGAGGACACGACGAGCCGTGTCCTGCATTTTTGAGGTCTATTTATGAACAGAAACCATCTTAAGCTTATAGCCTGTCTTTCAATGGTGATTGACCATATAGGACATATAATGTTTCCCGATATTATAGCTCTGAGAGTTATAGGCAGAATTGCCATGCCCATTTTCGCCTTCTTTATCGGTGAGGGCTGTCTTCATACAAGAGACAGAAAAAAGTATTTTCTTAGAATCTTTGTTCTCGCCTTAATCTGTCAGGCGGTGAATATGGCTGAAAGCTTTATAAATGACAGCGGCAGAGCTTTTTATCTGAATATACTTTTTACCTTCTCCTTTTCGGTAATACTCTGCAGTCTCTTCCTCCACTGCAGAAAGAATCCGTCGGCGAAAAATAAAGCTCTGCTCATAGTGGCGTTTGCGGGCTTTTTCCTTATGGATATGTTCTTTGAAGGCTCCGGGGAGCTTATTGGTGTGAACATTACCCTTGACTACGGCTTTCCCGGTGTATGTCTTCCTCTTTTTGCAGTTCTTTTTGAGGACAGAAAGAAAAAGCTTCTCTGCTTTACGGGCGGACTCCTTTTATTCTCCCTTGTGAAATATGATTTTTATATGCCGTTCTTTATCTTCGCAATGCTTTCGGGTGTTTTACTGTGCTTTTATAACGGTAAGGGCGGAAAAATGAATCTTAAGTATTTCTTTTATCTTTTCTACCCCTTGCACCTTGCGGCGATTTATCTTGCAGAAATGCTTATACATTAAGCTGCTGAAACCAATAACGGAAACAGTCGGGATTTTTCCCGACTTCTTTTATTTATCGGACGGAATTGTTATTACTGTTTTATAGTCGGTTACGGCAAAATGTGTGCTTTTTTTCATTGCGCTTTTACTATAATCGTAAAAGATATAAAATGAAAGGAAGCTCTCTATGAATAAGACTACAGAAAAATTAACGGAAAAAGAAGAAATATTTTACGGCGAAGAGTCTTCGGAAAAGACGGCGGACAAGGGTGTCGGCCTTTTTCTGAGGTCTCTTCTTTTTTGCTTTTTAGGGCTGGGCTTTTCATCCTTTAACGGCTTTGAGGATGTGTCGCCCTTTGCACTGTCTTTTCTCAGCGCAGTACCCTTTAATTACTGTCTGCCCTGCTTTTTAGGCTCCTGTCTGGGATATTTTCTTACAGTGGGAGGCTACGGTGTTTTAAAGTATATGGGAGCTCTTGTTCTTATCTGCCTTTTCAGACTTATAATGACAAGACGCTTTAAAGAAAAGGACAGCACTTTTATTAACTGCATTGTCGCCTTTTGTGTAATGCTTTTCAGCGGTCTTATATATCTGTGGCTAACGGACCTTTATCTTCGGTCTCTTCTTGTACTTGTTACTGAGTGTGTTCTCTGCCTTTCAAGCAGTTATTTCTTTGTTACTGCTTTCAGGACGCCTGTTTTTAAGGGCTCGGTATTTTCTCTCGGCAAGAAAAGCATTCTTTCCGTTATAATGAGTCTGTGCCTTTCTCTTATGTGCATTTCTTCCCTTGATTTTCAGGGTATATCTCCCGGCAGAATTTTTGTGTCGGTGCTTCTTATGTTTATCTGTCTTTATAAGGGTATCGGTGCGTCGGCTGTTTCGGGCGTTCTTGCAGGTGCTTTTCTTTGTCTTTCGCCTGAGGGGACATATCTCTTTCCTGCCTTCGTGCTTTCCTCCGTTGCGGCAGGTGCTCTTTCCGATTCGGGTCAGGTTATTCTTTCCATAGCTTATACGGCTGTATTCACTGTGACGGGGCTTGTTTTTTCGGATATCGGGGAAAGCTTTATGAGTCTTGCAGAGCCCGTAATTGCTCTTGCGGCCTTTCTTCTCATTCCTGCAAGTAAAATCAGCAGTCTTCAGGACTTCTTTGACAGAATCTTTTCTCTTCCTAAGAATATGACCGACCTTCAGGTGTCCGACACTCTCCGTGCTGCTTCCGATAATGTTTATTCCGTAGCTCAGATAGTCTCCGATGTAAGCGACAGACTTGATAAAATAATCAATCCCGAGGTCAACCGTCTTTTCTCCTCTTTACAGCAGAAGGTCTGCGACGGCTGTGAAAAAAAGCCTGACTGCTGGAACAGGGATTTTGATATGACGGCAAGGGATATTCTCTGTGTGGCAGGAATTGAAGAGGGAAAGGGCGGCAAGCTTTCTCTTGCAGTGACCTGTAAGCGTTATGACCTTTTATGTAATGCCATATCCTCCTCTTATCCTGCTTACAGTGCAGCTATGGCGTCAAAAATGAAGGTCAGCGAAATGAGGCGGCTTTTAACTGATCAGTTTATTACTCTTAGTGATTTTTTGTCGGAGCTTTCCGTAAATGTCTGTGAAAGCAGAACGAGAGACAAGGGGAAATCTGCCTATCTTAAAACAGCTCTCCGTGACAGCGGAATAGTCGCCGAAAGCCTTGACTGCTTTTATTTCAGGGGCAGAGTGACGGTGGAAATCTCTCTTTTCGGGTCCGTAGAAAATGCTTCTGTCAATAAGATAAAGACTTTACTTGAATTTATAACCAAACGGAGATATGAGGAGGCTGAAATTTCGCCTAAGGATACGGTAACACTTGTTGTTTTCAAAGAAAAAGCCGCCTATAAAATCATAAGCGGCTACTCTCAGCGGTCACTTAAGGTAGGCAGTCTCTGCGGTGATTCGGTTGCGATTTTTACTTCAGGCTATAACTTTTTCAATGCTATTATCAGTGACGGAATGGGTACGGGCTCAAGGGCGGCTATTGACAGCACAATGGCGGTATCTGTAATTGAAAAGCTTATCTCCTCGGATTTTTCCTACAGGAGTGCACTGAAAATAGTGAACTCTGCCCTTATTATGAAATCCACTGATGAATCAATCTCCACTCTTGATGCCGTTCAGATTAATCCCTACACCTGTGAAGCGGCGTTTTACAAAGCAGGCGGTGCTATCAGCTTCATAAGGCAGAATGACAGAGTGACGGTCATAGAAAAGCCCTCGCTTCCTATGGGAATAATAAGGAATACCTCCTTTGCCTTTGAGGAAAGACAGCTTAAAAGGGGAGATATTATTCTTCTTGTTTCCGACGGAGTTACAAGTCAGGACTGCTCATGGATAAATGACGAGCTTCTTGCCTGGAGCAAAAGCGATATGCAGTCCCTTTCGGCACATATAGCCTCCCTTGCAAGACTGAGAAGTGAAAAGACAACCCGTGATGACATTACCGTTGTAGCCTTGAGGGTAGACAGGGCAGAGTGAATAATTTTAAATATTGACAAATTATGAAGGGCAGTATATAATGAGTGTATAAATATTAAGGAGGAAAATACCATGAATGAAAATAAAGACGATATCTATGTAGTACCCGAACCCGAATGGTCAATTCCTATGTTCTGGGAAGACCTTACAGCAATCATTGCAAAGCTCATTGATTTAATCAGATCACTGTTCTGATTAAAGGTATTCTGAAAAGAAAAATGGACTGCAAACGCACCTCAGTGTAGGTCTGCAGTCCTTTTTGCACTGAAATTAAGCTGCGATAAAAATACTTTACTGTTTATGCGGCAGAAAATCCTTAGCAATATTGAACGGTGCTTAAACAGTACGGTATAATAAAATAAAAAACGGAGAGATAATTATTATGAAAAAGTTTATTTCAGCTTTTCTTGCTGTCCTTATGCTTTTTGCTCTGATGGCACCGATTGCTTCAGCTTATGATGCATCAGAAAAAACACCTATTATTTACATCCGAGGAAACGGTGAACATCTTTATTATCCTGACGGTACCCGTCTTGTAGCTACATTTGAAGATGTTTCTTTAGGCGGCGAGGACGGCGGTATTGACAAGGATGTCATTGTTGAAACAACCGTAAATATTCTCGAGCCCTTCGTGCTTGAGGGTATGATTTTTGATGATTGGGATAATTACGGCAGAGCTGTTTACGAAGAGCTTTTACCCTTGTTCCCCGATGCAGGCCTTGATGAAAACGGTAATCCCAAAAAGGGTACGGGCGCTGCAGCTTCAGCAATTGATTTCTGCGACAACAGACTTGCCCACAGTGCATGGGAATTCAACAACGGACGCGAATATCCCTTCACCTATGACTGGAGACTTTCACCTTACGATAGTATAGCGAGACTTGACAATTTTGTTGATAACATTCTTAGAGCAACAAAAAAGAGCCAGGTTTCCATTTATGCAAGATGTCTTGGCGGCGGACCTCTTATGGCTTACCTTGATTACCTTGATGAAAAGGGTGAGCTCGAAAAGGTGAAAAACGTGCTTTTCTGTGATGTCCTTTCAAATGAGGCAACAGTCATCAGTAAAATGTTCAGCGGTCAGGTTGAATTTGACGCAAAGCTTGTGGAAAGATATGCAGGTCAGCTCGATTACTGCGGAAAGATAGACCAGGGTGTAGGCTTTGTTTTCAGCGATATGCTTAACGAAATTGTTATCAAAACAATGGACTTTTTCAATCAGATAAACGTTACAGACAAAGCCCTTGACGGAGTTGAGGAGCTTTACGGTAAGCTTTACAAGGCTCTTGTTCCTGCAGTTTGTCATGCGACAGGTATGGCTACTCAGATAAACTACTGGACTTGTGTTGCCGAGGAGGATATGGATGCTGCCCTTAATCTTATTTTCGGTAAAGAGGGCTCAGAGCTTCGTACAAAATATGCAGGTCTTATAGATAAAATTCAGATGTACAGAGAAAAAGTCGGAAGTGACCTTGACGGCTTTTACGATACCCTTGATTCGAATGGAATCCATTACGGCTTTATAGCAAAGTACGGCTACCTTAACGGCGTGTTCACAGAGGATGCAGATCTTCCCAGTGACGCACTTGTAAGTCTTAAGCATGCGGCTTACGGCGCAACAACTGCTCCCGTAGGTAAAACTCTTTCAAAGGATTACATAGCTCAGCGTGAAGCTGAAGGTAACGGAAAGTATATTTCTGCCGATAAGCAGGTTGACATTTCAACAGCACGTTCACCCGAAACCACATGGGTGTTCAAGAACGCACATCATGAAGTTTTCAATGTGTATCAGGGACTTATCAATAATTTCCTTTACGGCACAAATGAGACGGTTCAGACTTTAACAGACGGCATTTACTTTATGATGTACGATAATGAGACTAATACTTATTCACCGATGACAGAAGAAAACTGCGGTGATCTTGAGTTTATGACACGTCCTACAGAAAAGCCCACTACGGAAACAAGACTTGTTTCATTTATGCGCTTTTTCACAATGCTCCTCAACTTCTTCACAAAGTTCCTCAAGGGCGAGCTGGATTTCAGCAGCCTTCTCGGTTGACGGAATGACTTTTATAAAAAATTAAGAGGCTGTTTTCACAGCCTCTTAATTTTTTATGCGATTTATTTGTGTGCAGAACCTTATTCCTTTATCTCTTTGAATTACCTTGGCCCTCGGCCCTCGGCTCTCGGTCCTTATTTTTTGCCCTTACGCATATTTTTCTATGCCTTTCATTGCCTTTGAAACGGGCTTATAAAGCACAAGCATCAGAGCAAAGTTTGCACCTGCGTGAACTAAATCCCATGGAATTCCTGCAACCCACCAGCCGAAGGCAGTGCCTATGCCGCCCATAAAAAGATAGGGGAGAGAGCAGAGAAAGCCGAAGGAGAGTCCGAAAATTCCCGAAATAAGTGCCCAAGTAAGAGGAGAATCGCTTTTTCTGAAAAATCTTGCAACAAGCACAAGAAGAGGCCAGGCGTAAAGGTACATTATCCACCACACTCCGAAGCCGAAAATTACACCCTCAATAAGAATGAAGACGGGAACCACGAAGTAAACTCTGTTACCGAAATGCTTTGAAAACATCAGAAGCCAGAAGGAAGTAAGCTCAATGTTGGGAAGCTCCATCATCGCAACCTTGCATACCTCAATCATAGCTACCATAAGTCCCACTAAGGCTACATCAAAAACTGACAGCTTTTTTGTCATATCAGTAGGTGCTGTAAACTATTTTAAATGCATCGCCGTCATTTACGGGCTGTTCGGAGACTCCGTAATTACAGTATTCATCGTTTACATAAAATGCCCAGTAGGAAGAGTCAACGTTGAAGTCTGCAGTTTCACCGTTGATAGCGCTTACGGTAAATCCGTATTCACCTTCAGTTCCCTCGTAAGTGAGTCCGTCGGCATCATCCATAGCACCGATAAGATATTCTGCATCGGTTTTTACCTCATAGAGAGTAGAGGTCTGTGCTGAATTTACCACCTCAATAGTGATAGCTTTGGTGCCTTCGGTGGGCTTTTCACTGAAGGCGGCGTAGGCGAAAATCATAGCTGCTACAACAACTACGGCTATGATAATCACCGGAATGTGTTTCTTTTTCATTTTTTTCATATCCTTTCTTTTTGTTGTGTAGCTGATAAAAAGATTGCGTAGCACAACAATTTTTTTGAAAGGAAATAAAAAACGACCCCAAAAGGTCGCAAAGGCATAGACTTATCCCGTCAAAAGTATGTCCTTGCGTTAGACCGGTTACTCGCAGTCCCACAATATCGTTTCAGGCAGGTCTTCTGACTTGGATATCATCACTTCCTTCCGCCTTCTCAGCTTAAAGCCAATGGCATAATAGAAAGAAGCTCCTTCTTCACAGCGACGAGTTCGTGGGGGAATCGCACCCCGCTTCCCTTTTCACCGGACCCGAGGAAACATCTGCTTCCTTGTCCGACACCTGTAACGTTTTTATCAAGCTGTAGAAAAGTATAGCACCCCGAAAAGCACTTGTCAACATTTTCTTGCCCTTACTTCCTTGACTTAAACTGACCTTTACTTTATACTGTACAATAGAGAAATACGGGAGGTTCAGTTATGAAATCCATTACCGAAAAAGCAAAAGAAAATATTATAATCGTAGCCCACAGAGGAGTCAGCGGCGGCAACATTCCCTGCAACACCTCAGCTTCTTATGAGATAGCTCTCAAACAGGGTGCAGATATGATTGAAGCAGATGTCAGCTGCAGTGCTGACGGGAAGCTTTTCCTCTTTCATCCCTTTAAGGAGCTTGCCCATTTCGGAAAGCCGCTGCTTTTTTCTGCACTGCCGTACAGTGTGATAAAAAAACAGCATTACGTGAATTCCGACAGAACACCTACGCAGTTTACGGTATCGTCCTTTGACGATTTTCTTGAAGAGTTCAAGGACAGATGCTATATAAACATTGACAAGTTCTGGTCAAATCCCGAAAAGATATATAAGGTCATCAAGGCTCACGGTATGACAGAGCAGTGTCTTGTAAAGTCGAAGCCGTCAAAAAAGGTTTTTGACTTTCTCGAAAACACTGCACCCGATATACCCTTTATTCCCATTCTTGAGGAAAAGGCAGACTGCCACGGAGAGCTTATGAAAAGAAAGCTCAACTATATCGGTGCCGAGGTTGTTTTCGGTGACGACAGCTCCGTTCTTGCCTCAGATGAATATATTGATATGATGCACAGAGACAAAAAGCTTGTCTGGGCCAACTCCATAATTTTTGACCACAGAAAGCAGCTTGCAGGCGGTCACAGCGACGATACTGCGCTGACGGAAAATGAGAATAAGGGCTGGGGCTGGCTGGCAGATAAGGGCTTCGATTTTATTCAGACCGACTGGCCTATGATGCTCATTGATTATCTTAAAAAAACTGATAGGTATTATAAGAAAGGAGACGCAGAACGATGAAAAACAAGCTTGTAATTTTTGACTGCTTCGGCGTAATTTTCGAGGAGATTGCACCTCCCTTTTTCAGAAAGCATTTTGACGAAGAAACTGCCGCTGTGCTGAAGGATAAATTCTTTGTTCCCGCTGACCTTGGTCAGATAACCCGTGACGAGCTTTTTGACCGTATGTCTGAGGAATTAGGTATGGACAGAGACTATATTCTCGCTCAGTGGGATGAGCTTATAAGGCTCAGGGATTATATGGTGCCCGAAATCGAAAAAATAGGCGAAAGGGCAGATGTGGCACTTCTTTCAAATGCACCTCTCGGTTTTGTTGAAGAGCTTTTTGAGAAGAACAATCTGACAAGGCTTTTCGATAAAATGTTTATTTCCTGCAATCTTAAAATCGCAAAGCCTGACCCTGCAATTTATCTGCACTGTATATCTGCTTTCGGTAAGGATTATGAGGAAATTTATATGATAGACGACAGTCTTGCCAATGTAGAAAAGCTTCACGAAATAGGCATTAAGGGTATTCATTTCAAAAATGTTGACAGCCTTAAGGAGATTAATCTGTAAGCTACTGCCGTTTTTTGTAAAAAGAAAAGTCAAATTACCATTTTAACCATAATTTTTTGCTTAAATTGTATTTACAATTTGACATTTAAGTGTTAAAATGATAGGTGGTAATTTCATTGCTGAATTATAAATGAAAAAATACAAGGAGGACAAATCCAATGGCCAGAAAAATGAAAACCATGGATGGTAACAATGCCGCTGCTCACGTATCCTATGCGTTTACAGAAGTTGCAGGTATTTATCCCATCACACCTTCCAGCCCCATGGCAGACTATGTTGATCAGTGGTCAGCTCAGGGACTCAAAAACATTTTCGGCACAAAAGTAAATGTTGTTGAAATGCAGTCAGAAGCAGGTGCAGCAGGTACCGTTCACGGTTCACTTGCAGCAGGTGCTCTCACAACAACCTACACAGCTTCACAGGGTCTTCTTCTTATGATCCCCAACATGTATAAAATCGCCGGTGAACTTCTTCCCTGCGTTTTCCATGTATCAGCCCGCTGCGTAGCATCACATGCTCTTAACATCTTCGGTGATCATTCCGACGTTTACGCTTGTCGTCAGACAGGTTTCGCAATGCTCGCTGAAACAAATACACAGGAAGTTATGGACCTGGGTGCAGTTGCTCACATGGCATCTATTGAAAGCCGTGTTCCCTTCCTCAACTTCTTTGACGGTTTCCGTACATCTCACGAGCTTCAGAAGATCGAAGTATGGGATTTCGAAGACCTTAAGGAAATGACAAATATGGAAGCTGTTGAAGAGTTCAGAAAGAGAGCTCTCAACCCCGAACGTCCCGTTATGCGCGGTTCACACGAAAACGACGACATCTTCTTCCAGAACAGAGAAGCTTGTAACAAGTATTACGATGCAGTTCCCGCAATCGTTGAAGAATATATGGGCAAGGTTAATGCTAAGCTCGGTACTGACTATCAGCTCTTCAACTACTACGGTGCTCCCGATGCAGAAAAGGTTATCGTTGCTATGGGTTCATTCAACGACGTTGCTGAAGAGGTTGTTGATTACCTTACAGCAGCAGGCGAAAAGGTTGGTCTTATCAAGGTTCGTCTTTACAGACCCTTCTCAGCTAAGCACCTTCTCGCAGCTATTCCTGCAACATGTAAGAAGATTGCAGTTCTTGACAGAACAAAGGAACCCGGCTCACTGGGCGAACCTCTCTATCTTGACGTTGTTACTGCTCTTGCAACAAACGGTAAGGGTGACATCAAGGTTGTAGGCGGCCGTTACGGTCTCGGTTCAAAGGATACACCTCCTTCATCAGTATTTGCTGTGTTCAATGAGCTCGCAAAGGATGAGCCCAAGAACAACTTCACAATCGGTATCGTGGACGACCTTACAGGTCTTTCACTTGAAGAAACAGAAGCTCCCAACACAGCAGCTGAAGGTACAATCGAATGTAAGTTCTGGGGTCTCGGCGGTGACGGTACCGTTGGTGCTAACAAGAACTCCATCAAGATCATCGGTGACCACACTGACAAGTATGTTCAGGCATATTTCCAGTATGACTCAAAGAAGACCGGCGGTATCACAATTTCTCACCTTCGTTTCGGCGACAAGCCCATCAAGAGCCCCTACTACATCAACAAGGCTGACTTCGTTGCATGTCACAACCCCTCTTATGTAGAAAAAGGCTTCAAGATGGTTAATGACGTTAAGCCCGGCGGTGTATATCTTATCAACTGCCAGTGGTCTGACGAAGAGCTTGACGCTCACATGCCTGCTGATGCTAAGAGATATATTGCTAAGAACAATATCCAGCTCTACACAGTTAACGCTATCGACCTTGCTCAGAAGGTTGGTATGGGTAAGAGAACAAACACAGTTCTTCAGTCTGCATTCTTTGCTCTTGCAAACGTAATGCCTTCTGCAGAAGCTATCCAGTATATGAAGGATGCAGCAACAAAGTCCTACTCAAAGAAGGGTCAGGATATCGTTGATGCTAACCACAACGCTATCGACGCAGGTGCTACTGCTTTCCATAAGGTAGAAGTTCCCGCTGCTTGGGCAGACGCAGTTGACGGCGCAGTTGCAGCTAAGAGCGAAGGTAAGGAAGAGCTCGTTAAGATGGTTGACGGCATTCTTAAGCCTATCTCAGTTATGGGTGGTTACTCACTTCCCGTTTCTGCTTTCGCAGATCACGCTGACGGTACCTTCCAGCACGGTGCATCCGCTTACGAAAAGAGAGGCGTTGCAGTTCTCGTTCCCGAATGGGATCCCGAAAAGTGTGCTAAGTGTAACAAGTGTGCTTATGTTTGTCCTCATGCTACAATCCGTCCCTTCGCTATGAACGAAGAGGAACTTGCAGCAGCTCCCGCTTCTCTTAAGAAGGCTCCGAAGCCCGTTGTTAAGACAAACTACACATATACTCTTGCAGTATCTCCCATGGATTGTATGGGTTGCGGCGTATGTATCGGCGTATGTCCCACAAATTCACTTAAGATGGTTGCCCGTGAATCACAGGCAGCTCAGCAGGAAGTATTTGATTACTGCGTAGCTAACGTAACCGAAAAGCCCGAGACAACAGCAGTTATGAATGTTATCTCCAGCCAGTACAAGAAGCCTCTCCTTGAGTTCTCAGGCTCTTGCGCAGGTTGTGCAGAAACAGCTTACGCACGTCTTGTAACTCAGCTCTTCGGTGACAGAATGTATATTTCAAACGCAACAGGTTGTTCTTCAATCTGGGGCGGTCCCGCAGCAACATCACCCTACACAGTTAACTCCAAGGGCCACGGTCCTGCATGGGCTAACTCACTCTTTGAAGACAACGCTGAGCACGGTCTCGGTATGTACTACGGCCAGAAGGCTCTCAGAGACAGACTTATCAGCGAGGTTAAGGAAATCGTTGCTTCTGATGTATGTAAGGCTGAGGTTAAGGCAGCAGCTGAAGCTTACCTTGCAACAATCGATGACGGCGCAAAGAACACAGCAGCTGCTGATGCTCTTGTAGCAGCTATCGAAGCAGCAGGCGCAGAATGCGACCTTTGCAAGGATGTTCTTGCTAACAGCGAATACCTTTCAAAGAAATCCGTATGGATCTTCGGTGGTGACGGCTGGGCATACGATATCGGTTACGGCGGTCTTGACCACGTTATCGCTTCAGGCGAAGACGTAAACATCTTCGTATTCGATACAGAGGTTTACTCTAACACAGGCGGTCAGGCTTCTAAGGCTTCCAACATCGGTCAGGTTGCACAGTTTGCAGCTGCAGGTAAGGAAATCAACAAGAAGAGCCTTGCTGAAATCGCTATGAGCTACGGCTATGTATACGTTGCACAGATCGCTATGGGTGCTGACCAGAATCAGACACTCAAGGCTATCCAGGAAGCAGAAGCATACAACGGTCCGTCAATCATCATCGGTTACTCACCCTGTGAAATGCACTCAATCAAGGGCGGTATGGTTAACTGCCAGGCAGAAATGAAGAAGGCTGTTGAATGCGGCTACTGGAACCTCTTCCGCTTCAATCCTGCTCTCAAGGCAGAAGGCAAGAATCCCTTTACTCTTGATTCTAAGGCTCCCAACGCTGAGTATCAGGCATTCATCAAGAATGAAGCTCGTTACACAAGACTTATGCGTGAATTCCCCGACAGAGCTGAAGCACTCTTCCAGAAGAGTGAAAAGGTTGCTCTCGAAAGATATGCACACCTTCTCAAGCTCAAGGATCTCTACGCTCCTGATGCTGAATAAGAGCTTATTCAAAAATAAAATGTCCCTCCGAAGAAATTCGGAGGGATTTTTTGTGCCGGTGGGGATTGACGCAAATGCTTTGTCTTTCCCCAAGGTCAATTGGTGTCGCAGCAGAGATACATATATTGCATTATGTCCTACTGTTAGTAGGATTACAAGAGCTTTCCTACATTTTGTAGTATCATACAAATGTCAGGAGGGTAAACTATGGATTATAGACAAAGATTTAAAAATCTAAGAATTGATAATGATCTTAAACAAAAAGATGTTGCACACATCTGTGGTGTGTCTGATGCAACAGTAGGGCACTGGGAAAACGGAATAAGAGATATGACAATAGACAGTATTATAAAGCTTTGTAAATTCTATAATATATCTCCCGAATATATTTTTGGCTTTACTGATGAACAAAAAAACTTACCTGTAAAATAATCATACTAAACATTCAGCATCATATTACAATGTCTGATATTCAGAAACGTTTTATGTTGAAACAAGGCTCTCTTGAATAAGAGCTTGTTCAAAAATAAAATGTCCCTCCGAAGAAATTCGGAGGGATTTTTTCATAAAAAAAGAGGCGACATCTGCCACCTCATATAATTTGAAGCAAGTTAAGACTGAGAGCTTACCGTTCTGTACGGATATAGAATAAACATCTCCTTTAAACTTATCCTTGGCTCTCGGCCCTTGACCCTGGGCCCTTACTTCGCTATATCCGCAATAATCTCCACACATTTATCGTGACCGATTGCACTGCTGTCAAGGGATATATGATAGTTGGTTGTCTCGCCCCAGTTTCTGCCCGTGAAATACTTGTAGTTGACCTTTCTTTTTGCATCCTTTTCTTCAAGTCTCTTTTCGGGTGAAGCATCTCTTTCACCGTAGAGCCTTACAATTCTGTCAGCTCTGAATTCATCGTCGGCATAAATGAAAACGTTGAGGCAGTCGTCTCTCTCCCTTAAAATATAGTCGGCACATCTGCCGACAATTACGCAATTACCTTTTTCGGCAAGGTCGGCAATAATTCTGCACTGGGTACTCCAGAGATAGTCTGAAGCGCTCATATGGCCGGGAGCACCGTGAGGAACAGACGAGCTGAAGGCGTAGGAGAGCATACTTTTACCCGGTGCATATTCACCTGCGTCGGCAACATAGGAGGGGTCAAAGCCTGTCTCCTTAGCAACCATTTCAACAAGCTCCGTATCGTAGCATTTATAGCCAAGCTTTTCGGCAACAGCCTTACCTATAGTTCTTCCGCCTGAGCCGAACTGACGGCTGATTGTGATAATCTTCTTCATAAAATCACTCCTTTGCTTTCTATTTATATTATACACATTCCGCTTATTTCATACAATATGTAATTTAAACAAAAGAAGGCCTCCGATTTTGTGAGCACAAAAGGGAGACCTTCAATCTATTTTATGATAGGAAAGCAGCAATATATTCCTCGGCTTTGTCCTTTTCTATTCCGAGTCCGTAGGAAATCTCTTCAAACAAAAGCTCACGGGCAGAATTGAAAATCATTTCATCGGTGGTGGAGATTGATTTGCCTTGCTGTGAAAGAGTCTCTTCTCTGAAGCGGAAGCAGGATACAAGGGCTACAAGCTCAGGTGAGACGCCCTTATTGAGAATTCCGCCGAAAGTGTCAGAACGGAGCTGACGGTTTTCTATCCACTGAATGTCCGTTTCTTTGCTTTCAGCGAGCATATCTTTTATCTGCTCTTCGGAAAGGGGAAATCTCAGCTTTGAAACGGCCTTTTCGTTTTCCACAGGCACATAATAGGTAGAGGAAGCGTTTGAAAGGGGAACAAGGGTATAATAGTCCTGCTGAGGAACACCATAAATAAAGGAGGTATTCTTTATTCCGACCATTCTGCACAGACCGTAGCTGCCGTAAACCAGAATGTCGTTTTCTCTGAATTTTTCAGCCATAAAATGCACCTCACTTTTTCATACAATAATTTTACCATTTCTGAGACTTATTTTCAAAGGACAATTCATACAGTTTTATACCGGTGACATATTGTGCAATATTTACATTGTATCTTGTGCTTTGAAAAACATAAAGGTCAATATTTTGTTGAAAAAAACTTGAAAAATAGTTTAAAGTAAGAAAAAAGAAGAAAAATATGTGCAATTTCACGAAAATTCAAATTTTATTAAAAATTGGTTGACTTTATTGCAAACAAGGAGTAGAATAGGTATGAACCTAAAGTGGGGAGTTCCCCATAAAACATTATTGAATATACCGAAAGGAGAAAAGCATTATGGATCTTAAAGGTTTTCAGGAATTATGGGAAGACTTCCTTGCTTTCTTAGACAGAACCGTACAGTGGCTCGGTTATCTTTTTGGCGCAATCGAAGAGTGGCCGCCTAAGGATTATCCCGATATCGACGAACCCTACGTACCCGATACTAATGCATAATAGCTACAGCTGTTGAAAGGAGCATAATATTATGGATAACGAAGTTTTTGATATGCTTGAAACTATGTATCTTGCTTTCACAAGAATTATTGATAATTTTATCAATTTCCTTGTAGAGGCTTTTTCATAAGCTATAATTAAAAAGATACTGCAACTCCCTTGTTTTTACAAGGGAGTTATTTTTTTGCCGTGAGAGTCAACTTTTCTTCGGAAAACTATTGATATTTTCTCTGAAATTTGAGATAATAAAATGAAATATACCCACTCAGATTGGAGGACTGAATTTGACTGATTATATAAAGCTCGCTGAGCTTCTTTTTCCCGATATAAAAACTACTCCCGAGGACCTTGAGGCAAGATTCCCTCAAAGACAGCTCAAGGAGGGTACAAAGGTTACAAGACTTGCCCCCAGCCCCACAGGCTTTCTTCATTTCGGTAATCTCTTCACAGGTACCATCGCATACAAAACTGCAAAGACAAGTGATGACGGCATTTTCTTCGTAAGAGTTGAAGACACCGACCAGAAGAGAAAAATTGAAGGTGCCGTAGAGGTAATGCTCGGCGGTCTTAAGGCTTTCGACGTAATTGCCGACGAGGGTGTTGTAGGTGAAGGTATGGAAAAGGGCGAATACGGACCTTATTATCAGAGTCACAGAAAAGAGATTTATCACACCGTTGCCAAGGAGCTTGTAAAAAACGGACTTGCTTACCCCTGCTTCTGCAGTGAGGAGGAGCTTACCGTTTTAAGAGAAAAGCAGGAAGAGGAAAAGTGCGACAATAAGGGCTACTACGGCAAGTGGGCAAAGTGCAGGGATCTTTCCTTTGCTGAGCAGGAAGCTCTTATAAAAGAAGGAAGAACATATACTCTCCGTCTTCGTTCACCGGGCAGTGAGGAAAAGAGAATCGCTTTTGATGATATGATAAAGGGCAAGATTGAAATGCCCGAAAATATACAGGATGTGGTTCTTCTTAAAACCGACGGTATTCCTACATACCATTTTGCTCACGCCGTTGATGACCACTTTATGAGAACAACTCACGTTATAAGAGGTGACGAATGGATTTCATCTGTGCCTCTTCACATTCAGCTTTTCAAGCTTTGCGGCTACAAGGTTCCCAAGTACGCTCACGTTGCTCCCATTATGAAGGAGGAGAACGGCGGCAAGAGAAAGCTTTCCAAGAGAAAGGATCCCGAAGCAGCTGTCACCTTCTATCAGGAGCAGGGTTACCCCAAGGAGAGCGTAAACGAATATATTATGACCCTTGCTAACTCCAATTTCGAAGATTGGAGAAAGACCAATAAGGATGCAGATATTGCTTCCTTCCCCTTTAACCTTAAGAAGATGAGCGTATCAGGTGCTCTCTTTGATATGGTAAAATTAAATGATGTAAGTAAGAATGTTATTTCTCTTATGTCAGCTGAAAAGGTATATAATTACACTGCAGAATGGGCAAAGGAATATGATAAGGAGTTTTATAAGGTAATATCTGCCGATGCCGATTACGGTAAAGCAATACTTAATATAGACAGAGAAACTCCCAAGCCCAGAAAAGACATTGCCTGCTTCAGCGAGGTAAGGGATTATGTAAGCTATTTCTTCGATGAATATTTCGACGGTGCATTTGACCTTCCCGAAAATATTACAAAGGATATGGCAGCAGAAATTCTTGCAGCATATAAGGAGCAGTTTGATGCAGCTGACGATAAGGACACATGGTTCGGCAAAATCAAGGGCCTTTGTGAGCCTTTGGGCTATACTCCCAATGTTAAGGAATACAAGAAAAATCCCGAAGCCTACAAGGGACACGTCGGCGATGTTTCAACAGTAATCAGACTTGCCGTAACAGGCAGAAAAAATACTCCCGACCTTCATTCAATTATGGCTCTTTTAGGACAGGATAAGGTTATGGAAAGACTTGATGCAGCTCTCGGTAAGGTGACTGCATAAGAAAGGATACGGTTATGGAAGAAGAAATTAAAGTTTCCAATTTTATTCACGATTTCATTGACGAGGATCTTGAAAAGGGCGTCTATAATCACGTGCAGACCCGTTTTCCGCCCGAGCCTAACGGTTATCTTCATATAGGTCACGCCAAGGCTATTCAGATTGACTTCAGTACAGCTGAAAAATACGGCGGTGTATGTAATCTCCGTCTTGATGACACCAATCCCTCAAAAGAGGATGTGGAATATGTTGATGCAATCAAAGAGGATATTCAGTGGCTTGGCTACAAATGGGACAAGGTTCTCTACGCTTCAAGCTATTTCGATTTCATTTATGAATGTGCAATAAAGCTTATCAAAATGGGCAAGGCTTATGTCTGCGACCTTACCGCTGACGAAATCAGGGAGTACAGAGGTACCCTCACTGAGCCCGGTAAGAACAGCCCCTACAGAGAAAGAAGCATTGAGGAAAACCTTGAGCTTTTCGAAAGAATGACCAAGGGCGAATTTCCCGACGGTGCAAGAGTTCTCCGTGCAAAGATTGATATGGCTGCACCTAACATCAATATGCGTGACCCGGTTATCTACCGTATAGCTCACATCAGCCATCATCAGACAGGCGACAAGTGGTGCGTATATCCTATGTACGACTTCGCTCACCCCATTTCCGATACAAGAGAGGGTGTCACTCACTCCCTTTGCTCTCTTGAATTTGAAAACCACAGACCTCTTTATGACTGGTTCCTTCATGAGCTCGGCTTTGAGACTCCTTCAAGACAGATTGAATTTGCACGTCTCAACCTTAACTACTGCCTTACAAGTAAAAGAAAGTGTCTTGCACTTGTAAATGAGGGCATTGTTGACGGCTGGAACGATCCGAGAATGGTTACAATCAGCGGTATGAGAAGAAGAGGCTATCCTGCTGAGGCTATAAGAGATTTCATTAACCGTGTGGGTGTTTCAAAGGCCTACAGTGTTGTTGATTTCGGTCTGCTTGAAGCCTGTGTAAGAGATAATCTCAACCAGAATGCCCCCAGAGCTATGGCTGTTCTCAGACCTTTAAAGGTTATTATCGATAACTATCCCGAAGACCTCACCGAAGAAATTGAGCTTCCCGTAAATCAGGACAAGCCCGAAATGGGAACAAGAATAATCAAGTTCTCAAAGGAAATCTTTGTTGAAAAAGAGGACTTTATGATTGAGCCTCCGAAAAAGTATTTCCGTCTCTTCCCCGGTAATGAGGTTCGCTTAAGAGGTGCATACTTCGTCAAATGCGTCGGCTATGATACCGATGAAAAGGGCGAGGTAACAGCAGTACACTGTACCTATGACCCGGAGAGCAAGGGCGGCAACTCCCCTGACGGAAGAAAGGTCAAGGGCACTCTTCACTGGGTAAGTGCAAAGCACTCAACGGACTTTGAGGCAAGACTCTATGACCGTCTCTTCAAGGTCTCCAACCCCTCTGACGAATCTGAAGGCTCCTTCAAGGACAATCTGAATCCCGATTCATTGCAGATTCTTGAGGGCTGTAAGCTTGAAGGCGAAATCAAGAACCTTAAGGTCGGCGACACCTTCCAGTTTATGCGCCAGGGCTACTTCTGCGTTGATACAACCTCTGCAGAGGATAAGATAGTATTCAACAGAACCGTTGACCTTAAATCTTCATGGAAATAATAAAGGAGAAAATAAAATGAAAATTGCTTATCGTATTATCACACCGATTTTTGCAGTAGGTGCAGTTGTAATGGGCTTTCTGCTCAAGCTCTTCTTATTCACAATCGGCGGTGCAACCGAAGAAATCACATCAATTCTTACACTGGCTTCACAGTTCGGTGTTTCAACGAAATATGAGTTCTCTGCTTTTGAAATCATCAAGCTCTTATTAGGTGCAGACCTTTCGGGAGCTGCAGATGCAGCCACAGAAAGCGCAAGCTTCCTTACAATCATTGAGCCTGTGCTTCCCCATATTATTGCATTTATCGTTTTCTTTGTTGCCACACTTATTCTGTTCCTTGCAACAGGCGTTGTTGCGGCAGTAACAGGTAAGGAAAAGAAGGTTATTGCAATGTCCTGTGCAGGTCTTGTTATCTGCTTTATCTGTATTATCATCGGCAGACTTGCTTTTGATAAGATTGTAGGCGGCGAAATCCCTCTTACAGATCTTGTAGGTATGTTCTCCGACAGCACATGGATGAAGCTTCTGACAGCTGTTGTTACCGTAAGCTCTGCAACTCTTTCGGCAGGCTTTTATGCAGTGTTCGGTATGTATATTCTTGTTATTCTCTGGAGTATTCTTACCAAGATGCTTATCACTACTCCTATCCAGACAACAAAGAAGCACAGAAGAAAGAAGCCTATGAAGAGACTTTCAGCTGTATTTAACAGATAAAAAATCAAGAGGTCGCAGATGTGACCTCTTTTTCGTTTCCCTGTCTTTAACAGAAGCTATAGAATTTGACTTTTATACTGTACAGTGATATACTTTTAATATCAAACAGAGAGGTGATTTTTATGAAGAAAGTAATTTCATTTTTACTGGCTTTTCTGCTGATGTTTTCCCTATGTCTGCCTGCATCAGCTCTGGAAATCGGAATAGAAGAAATGCAGATTAACCCTTACGGTAAGGGTGCTGATTCTATTGATACGGTTACCTGGTATAAGCAGTCAGACAGATATTTCCTTCTTTTGCCTGAAGATGTTAATTTGCAACAGGCAAAGGTATATTTTTCAGCAATGTTTTCTGTCGATATAGACGACAAATCAATTTCCTCCGGTGACAGTGCAGCTTATTTTACTCCCGGAGACCACACTCTTACCTGCGGGTTTAAGAAGTATCCCCTTACGGTTTGCTTCTCTCAGAATATCCCTGCCGTATTTATTACGACGGAATCCGGCAGCCTTTCCCATATCCATGAGAATAAAGAGAACAAAGAGTCCGGTATGATCCGTGTTTATGAAAACGGTCAGATGACTCTTGACAGTGAGCTTAAGCAGATAAAGGGCCGCGGAAACGCTACATGGTTCTGTCCGAAAAAGCCCTATAATATTAAGTTCGACAGTAAGACAGCACTGCTTGGTATGGCAAAGGCAAAGAAATGGACGCTTCTTGCCAATTATGCTGACAAATCGCTTATTCATAACGCTTTTGCATGGGAATTTTCTGATGAATTCGGTCTTATGTACGGCTCGGAATACAGATATGTTGACCTTTATATCAACGGTGAATATCTCGGCAACTATGTTATCTGTGAAAGTGTAGAGGTCGGCAGTAACCGTGTGGATATTGAGGACCTTGAAGATGCGAATGAAGATGCTAACCCCGATATAGATATTGAGGCACTTCCCCGCGGAGGAACAGGCGCAAACGGTGCTGTACAGCCCTACACGTCAAAGGGCTCACGCAAGTGGGTTGAAATTCCGCAGAATCCCGAAAATATCAGCGGCGGATATCTTCTTGAATATGAATACGGCAAAAGATATGATAATGAAGTAAGCGGTTTTGTTTTGCCTAACGGACAGTCCGTTGTTCTCAAATCTCCGGAATATGCCTCAAAGGCACAAGTTAATTATATTGCCGATTTCGTCGGAGCTGCAACCGATGCTTTGTTCTCAGAGACGGGATATAATGATCAGGGTAAGCACTACAGTGAATATATTGATATGGACTCTCTGATAAATACATATATTCTTCAGGAAATTTCAATGAATTTTGATGCCGGATTTTCCAGCTTCTTTGCATACAAGGATAAGGACTCGGATAAAATTGTTTATTCACCCGTATGGGATATGGATAATGCCTTTGGCTGCAATCAGAAAAATATGAACGTTTTACTTTCAGATTACAGCTTATGGTGGGTAAATCAGATGATCGGCGGCGGTAACGGTACTCCCACAGTTATGCACGCAGCTTACCGTCATCCCGAATTCAGAGCTGCAGTACGTGAGCGTTGGGCAGAGCTTAAGGAAAACGGAGCTTTTGACAATGTCAACACTACGGTTAAAAATCTGGTAAACGATCTTCAGGCATCATCGGTTATGAATGGCATACGCTGGAATCATTTCAGCACACAGGACCGTAATGTTATTCTTGAAAAGTGGCTTGCGGAAGCCGGAAGCAGTATGAGCTTTGTTCAGAACAGAACAAAAACGCTCGATAAGGGCTTCGGAGAAAAGGGCGCCTATGTTTATTATGATGTCAGCGGTGCAAAAATCAACTGGTGTGCTTTTGTAACACCTGTTCTTGAAATCGGTGACACAGCAACAATACGTGCGTTTACGGGCAACAGCTCCATTCGTCCGCCCAGCGGTATGGCCTTTAAATGCTGGAATACTGCTGCTGACGGAAGCGGTGTCAACTATTATCCCGGTGATACGGTGGTTCTGACTCAGGAGGCTACAACATTTTATGCAGTCTGGGAAAAGGCTCCCGAGCCGGCACCTAAGCCCGAGCCTGAGCCCGAAAAACCTCAGGAGCTTAATTTCTGGCAGAAAATCGTCAACTTCTTCAAAAAAATTATTGATTTTTTCAAGGATTTGTTCGGTATTCAATAAGGTGACCGATAGCTGTCCTGCAGTATCAATAATGCTGTTTTAAAAGTAAAAGCTTTGACTTTATATGAAAACCCCGTCTTTCGTTATGAAGGACGGGGTTAATGTATATCTTTGTTTAAAAATTAACGGTTAAATCCGCTATAAAATACTTATTTTGTTTTTGAAATATAATCTTTAAGTATTTTATTTATAAACTGTGAAAAAGAACGGTCATCTTTTTCAGCCATATCTTTAATTTCTTTTATTATATCACTGTCAAGGGTAAT
>JAZPYL010000100.1:0-5693 GCA_045544175.1 Acutalibacteraceae bacterium
GCCCTAAAAACAGTCCTCCGGACTGTTAGCGACGGGGTCATAAGGAAGTTTTTTATGTAGAGTATGGTGTAACTCCAAAAGGAGTTGCACCATTTCTGCTTTTAAGCAGTTTGAAGGCTATCAGACTCACTTCTGATTTCCTCCATAAGTGTTAATATTTCCTGTTCGGTAGGAATATCTATCATTCCTACACCTGTAAAGTAAATATCAACTTTAACATGACAATGACCGTCATATTTATCATTGTTGTGAATTTCTATCCTGCGTATCAATTTATTTACGATAGTTCTGTCAAGCTCCTGTATATCAGTACACTCACGAAGCGTGTTAAGGAGAAGTCTTAAATCTACTTTGTTTTGCCTGTTTTCTAAAAGTCGCTTTTCAGAAAACTCAACTTTTTGAATAAGCTCTGCCTGTTCCGCTTCATATCCTGTAACGAGTTTAATATAGCGTTCATCAGTAACCTTGCCCGTTACATTGTCCTCATACAAATGAGCAATTATGGTATCAATATCCTCAATACGCCTTTTGCCGTTTTTAATTATTGATTCCAATTCTACTAATTCTTTTTTATGAGCGTATCCGTTTTCTTTTGCAAGAAGATATAAAAATACAGGCTCAAAATTCTGAACAAAAGCAACTAAATCCTGTACTGCTTTCAAAACAATTTTCTGCAAGGAAACTTCTCTGATATAATGAACCTGACACTCACCACGATTGCTTTTATACTTTGAACAGCGGTAATGTTCTTGATTTGGCTTTAAGCTCTTGGCTGCTGCAAAACTTAATTTTGAACCGCAATCATAACAATATACCAACCCCGAAAACATACTAATACGACCTGTTGCTGTAGGTCGAACTCTGTTTTCTCTGATTTCCTGAACTCTCAGCCACATTTCTTCGGAAATTATAGCCTCTTGAGTATTGGGAATAATCTGCCATTTATCCTGTTCATTGTATATAGTCTTATGCACCTTATAGCTGACAGTTGTAGTTTTGAAATTTACTGTACAACCTGTATACTGTCTGTTTTCCAAAATATGCACAACCGAACTGTCTTTCCAACGGTAAGGATTGACAATTCTCTTGTTTCCTTTTGGGTCGCCGATTTCTCTGTAATATGCACTTGTTGTTAAGACCTTTTCTTTTTCAAGCTGTCTTGCTATCTGCTCAGGACCTTTTCCGCCAAGACATAATGAGAAAATATACCTTACAATTTTTGCAGCAGGTTCATCAATAATCCATTGCTTCGGATTTTCTTTACTTTTAACATACCCAAACGGAATGGCAGAAGAAACTCTTTCACCTCTATCTGCTTTTGACTGCCATACAGCACGGATTTTCTTTGAGGTCTGAGCGGCATACCATTCATTAAATATATTAGAGAACGGCATTAACTCTGTACCTGTATTACTAAAGGTATCAACATTTTCCTGAATTGCAATAAACCTGACGCCCAAGGTGGGATACTGTATTTCAAGATACTTACCGACCTCAAGATAGTTTCTTCCAAAACGAGATAAATCCTTTACAATAATCGTACCGATTTCACCGTTTTCAGCCATTCTTTGCATACGTTTGAAATCCGGTCTGTCAAAGGTTGTACCTGAAATACCGTCATCAACAAAGAACATTGTATTTCTGTATCCCTGCTTTTTACAGTAGTCAAGCAAAATCTGCTTTTGATTCGATATGCTGTTACTCTCATCCTCGTTACGGTTTTTCTTCTTGTTTTTATCATCTTTAATATCTTCTACAGACAAACGGCAATACAAAGCCGTTATTTTTTCGTTTTGTTGCCCGATATTATTTACTGTTGTCATAATACTTCGCTCCTTTCTGACAACCGGGCACGGTAAAGACATTCATACTTTACCGTGTCCTGCCGAATATTTCAAATGTGTGGCAATTAAAAAGTCTGTGTCAGTAATATCAAATCTTTAAATTGCTGTAAGACGGACTGTCTGCCGGTTGTGTCAAAATGAGTTGATACATCAAAATAAGTTCCTCCTACTTTTAATGAAAATTCATTAGCAGGCTGATGCACTATATTTCTTTTCTCCTTGACCGCTGTGCTATAAGGCAAGATTTCATCAGACAGACTTATTTTATCAGGATTTTCAATGGGACAAAAACCCTGAACAGTGCTGATGCTGTTTGTTAAATCAAGTGCTTTCACGCTCATCACCTCGCATCCCTATTTCGCTGTCGTTGAAGATACCTGTAATAATGCTCGCAGGCCTTTAGCACAAAATCTTCAAAGTCTTTATCCTTAATTTTAGGTGCAACCTTCTGTAACTTTTCAATAGGCACTTTACACATAGCCTTCTGATTCGGCTTTTCAGCCATAAGCATATTTTCAATGCTATCGGCAGTAAGCGTGCCTGAATTATAATCTCTGTGCATATGCCAAGCCTGAGAATATGACGGTGTGCAGTCTTGCTCTTCAATTATACGGAGCAAGTCATGCTGCGTTTGGTCATCAAGAAATGAAAGCTCAACACCGACGGATAATGCAATTTTATCTTCGTCCATCATTTCAAGAAGTTCAGGGATGAGATAGGTCAAACGGATATATCTGTAAACTTTGTCTCGGCTTTCACCTGTGATGTTGCCTATTTCAGTTGCAGAGTCGAACTTTGTCGCAATTTGCGACGAAGTTAAGTCTGTTCTTTCACCTTGCCTTTTAATTGCTTCAAGCTTCAGCTTGTAAGCAAATGCCTTCTCCGACGGCAATATATGCTCCCTGTGCAAATTACTGTCAACGAGCATAATTGCTGCTTCATCTCTGCTTACGGCATAAATTAAAGCAGGTACTGTTTCCAGCCCTGCCTTAATTGCTGCGTGTAAGCGTCTGTGTCCGCTTATCACTTCATATTCATCTGTGTTTTCAATAGGTCTGATAAGAATCGGAGAAAGAACCCCTTGCTCCTGAATACTCTCTATGAGATTATTCATCTCATCATTGTCTAAGACCTTATACGGATGTCCTTCAAAGGGATGAATTTTTTCTACCGGAATGTTTACCGGTGCTTTTAACTTTTTATTAGCCATGTTATCGGCTCCTTTCATTTTTATTCTTAATATTTTGATTGTTACGGGCTTTACGCCGTTCTTCGATTTGCCGCTGTCTTTCTTCCTGCTGTTTAACATAGCGGGCATATTCTTCCTGCCTTGCTATTTCAGCCTTAGTAAGATAATTAGGTGGCGGCTCACCTATGAGCTTTGAAACAGTATCAACGCTTCGGTTGAAATCATATTCGCTGATGTTGTAATTTTTTTCAACTGTCTGCCTTGCCTCTTTCTCTTTTTCGGGGCGTATTTTCATTCTCTCGGCTTTCAATTCCTCTGCATCTGCTTCATCAGCTTGCTTTTCGGTTTCTTGGTACTGAGTAAGTGTCTTTTGAATTTCTGCTTCCATTCTCTTTTCCTCGGCTTCAAGCTTTGGAATTTCAAACTGACGCATTTTCTCAAAGTAAGACTTTGCGTTAACAATATCCTGTTCGGTTTCACACTCATTTTGTGAGAGAATGTTCTGCATTTTAAATCTCCGCTCTTTAAGTTCAAATTCATAGTGACCAATCTCACATTTTGCTGCGTTATACTTTTGCTTCATAACCTTGGGTGTGAGCTTCAGCTTCTTCTTTGCTTCTTTTAGCTTTTTTTCTGCTACTTTAATATCTTCCTGCAGCTTATGGAAGTACACATAAAACTCATCAGCATCACGGACTTCATTCATAGCCTGATGCTTCATTTGGTTAATGCTCTTTCTTTCACATTCAAGGATAATCATACCGACACGGATACCTTCAATAGCATCTGCAAGTGCAGGTATGAGCAGCTTTGCCGCAGTGATAACAAGCTCTGTAAGTGCCTCAACAGTTTTACGAAGACTGATAATCAGGCTGTTATCCTTACGGATGAGAATGTTGATTCTCATTCTCTCTGTGACTTTACCTTTCTTCTTCATTTTCTTGCCAGAAACACCCTCGTGAATGGTTGGTTGCAGAAGTATTCCTCTTGCCGCAAAGCTTCGGTGGTCAATAGGCTCAATGTTCTTTTCTTCTAAATCTCGGTTTACAATATCTGCCCACAGCTTTCTCCAGTCGCATAACTGCTCATCACTGTTCCAACGCTCGCTTATGGGATTCTGTCTGCCGTACTTTGTGCTTTTCGGGTATTTATTTACTCTCTCATAACCGTCAACTTGTGACGGTGGCAGATATACTTTCTTCCCGTCAACATAATACTGATACTGCTTTTCCCAACCATCTTTTTGGGCAGATAAAAATTCAGAGGCGGTAAAGCCTTTTTCCTTACCGTCTCTGATACATAGATATTCTTTTTCGGTTTTTCTTTGCCAAGTGCCGTCAGGGTTTAACGGTCTGACAGTTGCCATAATGTGTGCGTGAGGATTACCTTCGCCTGTATCGTGAATACAGACATCAACACACATACCGTCATCAACAAGAGCCTTTGCGAATTCTTCTGCCTCTGCAATCTGCCTTTCACGGCTGACTTCAACGGGCAAAGCAACAATAAACTCTCTTGCCAAACGGCTGTCCCTTGTTTTCTCCGTTTCTTCAACTGCGTTCCATAGCTTGCTTCTGTTATACCATTCAGGCGGAGCGTGTGACGGGAGAAAGATTTTCTCATAGACAAGACCGCCTTTGCGGGTGTAATCGTGTTTTACGCCATCATACTCGTTAGTGATTTCACTGCAGCTCATATATGCACTTGCGGCTACGGATGAGCGACCTACACCACGGGTTATGACTTTGGCTTCAAGGTGATAAATTGCGGGTATCACGTCCTTTCTTGGATTTAGTGATTGTTTTTGTTTGTTGGGTTATGATATAATGACTAAAATAATTTGTTAGGGGTGAATTCTTTGTATTATCACGCATCACAGATTAGCGGTATTAAAGTATTAGAGCCAAGAGTATCTAATCACAACACACCACTTATTTATTTTTCTACAAAAAGAGAAAATGTTTTAGTTTATTTGAGCAATGCCATTGAAAAACATTGCAAGGAAATAGGTTTTGCTCATAACGGCAAATGGCACAAATGGGCAAGCTACGGTTTTGAGTCTGACGGCACATTAAGATTGGATGAATATTACCCCAATGCAATAGAAGATACATATAAAGGTGTTTCAGGTTATATTTATACTGCAGACAATATTTGTGAAAATAGTGACAGTATAAATATCAGCAACGCTGTTGCAACTTCAAAGTCCGTTGAGGTAACTGCTGTTGAAGTCATAGAAGATGCATATTCAGAAATTCTCAAAGCAGCTGATGCAGGGTTGATTAAAATTCGCAGATATGAAGATATGAGCGATAAGATGTTGGCATGGATTGAAAGTACAATCAAAAACGAATATGCAGAGGCAGAAAACGAACCTGATTATAGGTGCTTTTTAAAGGCTAAATTTGATTTTATTGACTTAGATCTTTAACGAAAAAAATAGAGGTATAATATGTGTAAAAGAAGTGAAAAACCATTTCCAACCTCTTGTGATGATTTTATAGGATTTTTTGAAAATGCTTGGAATAATGGTTGGTTAGATGAATATTCAGATGAACATTTTCTTATAAAATGCATCAATAAACAACTAACTGGAATAGAATGGGAAAGCCAGTTATTGTTTAACAATTCAACATCAATAAATACTACGATTACGGATG
>JAZPYL010000101.1:0-12729 GCA_045544175.1 Acutalibacteraceae bacterium
TTGATGCTGAACTATGAACTGCGTATGCAGCACTGAACTCAAGCAACAGTAAAAGTTTTGCGAAAAGGTATAGATTTTTGCGAAAATGTTTATTTTGCGTAATTGTATCATTTTCTGAGTGTATAGAAAAAAATAACACTCTCGCAAAGCGAGGGTGTTATTTTTTTATGACCCCTGCGGGCGAGTCCCATGGTGCACCGCAAAAAAGTAAGCAGAATGAATATCAAAGTTAAAATTTCATTTAAAATTAAGCCCCTAAAATCCTTTATTCACTGTCCGTTTTATAACCCTGCGATTATGTTAAAATGAATTCAAGAAATTCAAGAAATTCAAAATAATCAATATAAAACAGAACAGAGGTGAATATAATGCTTACAATAGTTCTTTTCAATATACTTGGTTTATATATTTACAATGCTTTTGAAAAATAATAAAATCCCACGAAACAAGTAGATTTGTTTCGTGGGATGATTATACAATAATAATATTTACCGGGGTCATATTGATGACGCAAGCTCCAGCGCATCGTCTATATGATTGCAAAAATATCCTGCTCCTATTTTATGGTAAAGGCCGGACTTTTTCATTGCATCGAGCGGTTGATGATTCACGTGTGACATAATAAGCTTGATTCCGTTTTTGTTGCATTTATTGTAAAGCATTTCAAGCGAATTCAGAGCTGTGGCATCAATTGCCGGTACAGCACGCATTCTCAAAATCATACATTTTGTAGATGCTTTTAGTTTTATGTCAAGAATTTTATCTGCTGCACCAAAGAACAGCGGTCCGGTAACTTCATATACTCTCACATTTTCAGGCACAACCTTGAGTTCAAGACTGTCGGAATCGTCATCGGCATCAGCTTTTTTCCAGCCTTCAACTGCTGTTTCCTCGCTCATGCGTTTCATAAACAGCATAGCTGCCAGAATCATACCAACTTCTATTGCAACCACAAGGTCAAATATTACGGTAAGAGCAAAGGTTGTAACCATTACAATGCTGTCGCTCTTGGGTGCGTGCTTAAGAATTGAGGCAAATTTTTTGCGTTCGCTCATGTTGAATGCCACCATAAACAGTATTGCCGCAATTGTAGGCATAGGAATAAGGCCCGCATAAGGCATAAGGAATAAGAGTACCACAAGAAGCACTACTGCGTGTACCATACCTGAGATAGGTGTTCTGCCGCCGTTTTTAGCATTGGCTGCAGTTCTTGCAATAGCGCCCGTTGCAGGTATACCGCCGAAAAGTACAGACATAATGTTACCTGCGCCCTGAGCCACTAATTCAGCGTTTGAATTGTGCTTTGAGTTTACCATACTGTCTGCAACAACACAGGAAAGAAGAGACTCTATGGCCGCAAGAACGGCAATTGTGAAGGCGTCGGGAATAACTGCCTTAATCTTTGCAAAGGAGAAATCGAGTGTGCCTATTGCAAGCTTCGGAAAGCCTGAGGGAATGGTGTAAAGCTCGCCGATTGTGAATACGCCCTCATCAAGTGCAGGAATAAATTTCACCATAAGGGCACCCACAACAACAGCAATAAGTGACGGGGGAACTCTCTTTTCAAACTTAGGATAAATAATGAGAATTGCAAGGCAGACAGCGCCTACAATAAGTGCCTGAGGGCTGAAGGTAGACATAGCCTCAACGTTGGCTTCGATTTTTTCGATAGTCTCAATAGGCTTTACTCCTTCTGCGTAGGTAAGACCTAAGAAATCCTTAATCTGTCCCACAAGAATCGTAACGGCAATACCTGAGGTAAAGCCCGTTGTGATGGTATAGGGAATGAATTTAATGAGTGCGCCAAGCTTGAAAACACCCATAAGTATAAGGAAGATACCGGCAAGAACCGTAGCAATAATAAGTCCGTCAGTACCCTGAGTAGCAACAATGCCCGCTACAACTGTAGCAAAAGCTGCCGTAGGGCCTGCAATCTGAATACGGCTTCCGCCTAAAAGAGATACAGTGAAGCCGGCGAAAATTGCCGTGTAGACACCGCTTGCAGGTTCAACGCCTGATGCGAGAGCAAGCGCAATAGAAAGAGGCAGTGCAATAATGGCTACAATTACACCTGCCGTTATATCCTTTACAAGCTGCTGCTTCGAATAGGTTTTCATTACCGAAAAAAGCTTCGGTTTTAAATAAAAGTGATTCACTTTAAACCCCTCCTTGTGTTTTACCGCAATAGATATTAGCACAGTGAATCCCTTTTTTCAAGCAATTTTTCAAAGTTCAGTATATGTTATTAAAATGATGTCTGACTGCGTTAATTTTTGGTGAAAATTTAAAAAGCAAAACAGTCATTCTGAGCATTTGAAAATAAAATGTCATCCTGAGCTTTGCGAAGGATCTTAAGATTCTTCACTGCGTTCAGAATGACAGGGATGGGACGTTCAGAATGACAAGATGAGATGCTCAGAATGACATAAATTATATTTACACAATCAGTTTATCAGTGCCGTTGCAAGATTCAGATAAGTCGCAAAGGCCACCCATATTATATAGGGAATATTCAGAAGGCCTGCCGTCAGTCTTATTCTGCCGAAAAGCGCACTCATTGCCGAAATAAGAATAAGCAATATCACAATAACAGCAAAGCCTGCCCATAAAAGCTCAAGCTTAAAGAAAACTATACTCCAGCTGAAATTGAAGAAGAGCTGAAGCCAATATATCCACATTGCCCTCTTCTTTTCTTCGCTGTCCCACTCTGTTTCGCTTATAAGGTAAGCCGAATAACCCATCAGTGCATAAAGCACCGTCCATGCAACAGGAAACAGCCACCCGGGCGGAAGCAAGGGCGGCTCCTTGTATTTAAGAAAGAAATCGGAAAAGCTGCCCGTTATAAGTGCCGAAAGACCGCCTATGGCCTCAGCAGTAAAAATATAAAACAGTATGGACTTGATTTTTTGATTTTTCATAACCGCACTCCCCTCTTTGTTATATTATGTTATGCAAATCAAGGAAGTGTTATTCATAAAAAGCACACCGTGGTACCGTAAAAACAAAATGTCATCCTGAGCTTTGCGAAGGCTCTTAAGATTCTTCACTGCGTTCAGAATGACAGGGATGGGACGTTCAGAATGACAAACGGTATAATCACGTAGGGTACGCCCTGCGTGGCGTACCTGTATGCATTCAGAATGACAAAAAATACCCCTCAGTATGCATTCAGGATGGCAAAAAAATACCCCTCAGCAACGGGAGACCACACAGGGTCTCCCCTACGCACCTGAGGGGTATGAGTCTGATTTTTATCTGCAGGAAGCAAAGAGGTCTTCAAATGCTTTTGATAAGGTTGAAGCTGCCTTTTCACCCGTTGAGATTGTTTCGTGTGAGCCTGAGGGTACAAAATCGTTATCGGGAACGATGTAACCTAAAGCGTCATTGCAAAGACCGAAGGTGAGAACCTTGTCTGTATCAGTGAAATGAGTATTAAGTGCTGCATAGGGATATTCCGTTCCGTTTGCAGCCTCCTCAGCTGAGAAGAAATTGCCGTAAACGATTTCCGGTAAAACCTCACCGGGCATCATAATAACCTTGATATCCTTACCGATTTCAGCATAGCCGATTTCAGTTGTCATATAAACCTTGCCGTCTTCCTTATAAGCCTTTGCATTTGTAAGACCTGCTCTTTCAACAAGCTTATAGAGGAAAGCACTCAGCTCCATTTCAACCTGAGCATGCTTTACGTTAAGCACAGGCTCCACTCTTTCGGCAGAGGAAGCAACCTCTTCAAGAACCTCTGCAACCTTTTCACCGTACATTGCAATACGTTCCATCTTGCTCTTTTCTTCGTCTATACCGATTTCCTCACGGAGATTTGCGTGAATAGCACCGCCGATTGCACCCTGAATGTATATAAAATCAGCGTCACTCTTTTCATTTACACTCTTTTCCAGATAATAAGGGAAGTCAGCGGAAATCTCTGTTGATTCCCAGGGAACATTTACTGGGTGTGCACCGAAATTTGAAACGAAAATTTCTCTCTTTCCGGCATCATCGGGAACAAAACGTAAAAGGTGAATATTTGTGTCATAGGACTTGGGAGCTCTGTTATCAGTAAAGAAAGCAGGACAGTCCTTTGAGCCGTAATAAAGCTGACCTTCTGCACGGGTTTCGTATGCAGTTCTGATAGCTGCAGCCGTCTTTTCTATAACAGCATCAATATAAGCCTCGTCTCTGCCACTCTTGGGAATGTTACCCCAGAGGCCCTGAGTATCAATAGCACTGTGGGTATGTGTGGAGCCTACGTTGATGCTGATAAGCTTTCCGTCACCTGTGATATCGGCGAGCTTTTCTCTTATAAGCTTAACGTCATTATTCATAAAGCCTACCGTATCAATCCAGGCAAATGCAATTGCACCTCTGCCCGAATTATCGTCAAGAACAACAGCTCTTACCCAGAGCTCGTCAATGATACCTGTAGCCTCCTGTGCAGGAAACTTGAGATAACCGCCGAGGAAATATCTTTTTTCGCTCACATCATCGGGAGTCAGCTCATTCTTAGCATAGCCTACCTTCCAGCTGTCGCTTTCTGTTTTCTCAACGAAAGAAGCTGAGCCTGAAAGAAAGTTTTTGCTTAAATCATCAGGTCTTGACTCATAGCCTAAGCCTGTACCGCTCTGAAAAAGAGCAGATAAAAGCAAGGGAAGACCTATAAGCACTGAAAATACCGAATAAAATAATCTTACAACAAAAGCCATAGTATTAACCTCCGTTAATTTGTTATTTTAATTCTACACTATTCTTTAAAATATTGCAAGAAAAAGTTATCTCTGCAAAAAAAGAAGTCGCCCGATGGGCAACTTCTCAGACTGTCGATAAAGTCGCAAGAACATATATGCGAAATAATATATATATATCAAAGCAAAGATAATAACAATATTGCCAACAAAATCCGGAGGAACATCGGATTCCTCCGGATTTTCGCATATATTTGCCCTTTTTTCACCCTCTCGGAGTACTTATGTACGCCTTCGGAGTGAAGAAAAGGGCATCTTACAACCTTCTCGGCAGTCTGTCAGCTTGTCGAAATTGCTTTTTCGACAAGCTAAGAAGTCGCCCGATGGGCGACTTCTGACCGATTATTTTTTAAACAAGCTTGTTATAAAATTAAAGAAGGATGTGAGGAACTTAATAAGAACAGCAAAAATTGATGTTGTATCGGTAGTATCTTTGACTATGTCCTTATTCTCTTCAGTAAGAGGTACTATCTCGCCAATCATTGATCCGTACTCATCCTCAACGGTATCATTATACTGCATAAAGCGGGGATACTCTTCAAAAGTATTTACATTGACATAATCACTGCATCTGAGAAGCTTTACCATAAAGTTATTTACAATAACGGGATACTCATCGTGGGGAAGCTCTCTGATATACCAGATGTGCTCTGTAAAGGGAGCAGTTGAAGCATCAACCTTTTTGTCGGCTGAAATATATTCGCCAAAGCCTGCTTCCGTTCTCTCTTTTATATAGCTGTCTGAGAGAGTTGTATCAATTTCAGATGTTGTGGCACCGCAGTAGCTCTGCTTATAAAGAGAAACTACACCGTCACCGAGTATATCGTTATTTTCAATACAGGGATACATCTGGTCACCGTACTTTGCAATAAGATAAACCTTAACGCCGTTATTCTGCATCTCTTTAAGGATACCTGTTGCATTTGCCTTATAAACATTGTAGCCCTCTATTTTTTCAACGAGCTTATCGTATGTACCGTCCTTATTTCCGTCGAGAACAAAGTTCTTACAGTCCTCGTACTTGTCAAGACCGACCATACCCCACCAGCCGGGACAGCAGCCGAAAATTTCTCTTATAAGACGAGGCATAAGATTGTTGCTGATTTTGCCGTATATATCATTTACAAAATCAAGACCTGTATCAAGAAGGCCGTTATATGTTGCAAGATTAACCGTAGCCTTTACGAAATCAAGTATGGGGCTTGTATCAATAAAGGTATTGATAAAGCGGTTCATAGATGCAGCATCAAAGTGAGCGTTGTTTGAATATATATCTTCGGCAATTTCTGCACCGTTGGCGATTGAATTATAAACGACAACACCTTCGATATCCTTGTAACCGAACATATTGAAATATGCATTTGCGATTACAGTACCTTCGCAACGACAGATAATACTTACCTTATCGTGACCTGATACTTCCTTAATAACCTGTATAAGCTCGTTAAGGTCCTTAGCGTTTTCACGGGGATCAAGGCGCATATCATACTGGAACTGCACATGCTCAGCCCAATAAGCGTTACGCTTATGACCGTTTCTGCCTTCTGCTCTGATTCTGGCAATATTATTTTCCAGATGCCAGAAGGGTTCAATACCGCTCTTGTTGTCAACCTCGCCGTCATTGTTGAGCTTATACTGATCATAAATAGGTCTGATTTCTTCAAAAAGAACATCACAGTAGTCATCCCATTCATCAGTAATAAGAGCAGCAGCAAAGGCAGGTATAATATTTGATGAAGCTTCAATAATGGAATCCTTACCGCCCGAGAAATTAGTTTCGGCAAGATTACCGTCAGATGTATCATCAGTTGTTTTGTAGATGTTGGTTCTGCCCTTAATATAAATGATAGGTGTCAGATTGCAGTTGCAGCCGGCTGCTGATGCAGTGAATGCAGGCACAAGCATGGCTGTAAGCATTAAAATGCAAAGAACAACAGAAAGTGTGCGTTTCATTGTTTTCATATAAATTCCTCCCTTTAATCTTTAGTTTATCTTAACACTATCTGAGAAAAAATGCAATAGTGTATTGAATATTCAGATATTTTTAAGCTTTAGTACTATATCTTTATTCCTTTATAGATATAATAGGGCTTTGAGAAGATGTAGCTACCGTCTTTTTGTGCTGATTTCAGATTATCGATAAAGCTGTCATACTCTTCTTTACTGAGAGCACCTGTGTTTGCTTGAGAAAGCCAAGCAATATGTTTACTGAAATCATAACCAAAACACCCTTCTTCGTATTCTGTTTCAACCACATTATGAACCGTCACCGAGCTTTTAAAGAGATTGCTTTTCTTAAAAATGCCGTACATCCTTCTGCCAATCCAGCTGTCAAGGTCATCCATCCAAGGCTGTTTTGTCACTGCATAAGCATGAATTGCTTTTGAAATAAGCTCTTTATCCTCACCGTTATAAACTATACTCTCCCAATCACAGTTTACACATATCACCACCCCGCCGGGCTTCAGAATTCTGTGTATCTCGCTGACTAAATAATCTTTATCTGAAACACATTCAAACATATCCTTTGTAAATACAAAATCGAAAGTATTATCTGAAAATTCAAGCTTCTTCCCGCAATTCATAACCTTAAGCTTTATAGGCTTTTTATACTTAACATTTTTAAACCCTTTGTCAGTGATATCTACACCAATGGCTGCTTTGATTTTGTTCGGGAAAGCCTGCTGAAATCCTAAAAGAAAAGAAGCATCACGGCAGCCCAAATCTGCAATAACTGCATTATCGGGTAAATTGATTTGCTCGAAAATAGCTTTGTTTAATGATGAAATTTTTATATTGTTCATTTTATATAACCTCCGTAAATAAAAAATACTGTCAACAGCTATATGCCGTTAACAGTAATATAAAGTTAAACTTTACTCTATCACTCTATAAGGCACATAGCAAACTAAGCCTGTACCTCAATATAAGATACAAGCTATCTTCGTCTGCGTCGGATAGAGATAAAGAACATAAGGTTTTCCTCCTGAAAGATTTGAACCGATTATACCACATATTTATTAAAATGCAAGTATTATATATAACTCCTGACCTGCATTTCTTAACATAAACTCAAAAACACTTAACCGCACTTTTCCCTCGGCATAATTAATCCCACAGAGTATTTTTATTTTATACTGTCAAAAAACTCCTTTGCAAGTATATATGCCTGCTTACCGTCTTTTGAGATATAGGAAGAGTGATCTGCATTTTTAATTATTGATATTTTACTGTCTTTTATACTTTCATAAATAAATACAGTATCTGAAAGCCACATTATATCATTTTCTCCGGCTACTATGTATGCGGGACATTTAATCTTTGAAAGCAGCTCCTTATTCATCTGAGGCAGAGTCAGCATCATATCGTTAAGCTTATCAGGCTTGAAAGTATTAAGCACCTTTACACCAATTGTAAAATATGGCTTAAAAGTATCGGGCTTTGTATTTGCTCCGCAGGAAATGAAACCACCGAGCAGCTCCGGATAGGTATAAGCAACGGTCAGAGCATTTATTCCACCGTCACTGTGTCCCATAAGATAAGGCTTTTCCAGCCCTGTTTTTTCAATAAATTCTTTTATATCCTTAGCCATAAGGTCATAGGATATCTCCCCCGGATCACTGCTTTTTCCGTGGCAGCGACTTTCTATAACATATACCTTGTAATCATTGGCAAGATACTGTGCCGCCTCTTTAAGTGAATCCATATTTCCGCCGTTGCCGTGAACGAGAATCAAGGGATGACCTTCTTCACCGTAAACAGCATAATGCATTGTAACCTCACTGAGCATTACATCCCCTTCATAAGACGGATTCTCAATCGGATCCGGTAATGACGATGTATCAATAGTGATAAGATTGTATTTCTCCGATTCCTGACGGACATATCCTTTCCAGCCTGCAAAACCGATAGCAGTGATAAGAGCTACACATCCTATAGCAGCAATTGCAATTTTTCCTTTTTTCATTACGTCCCCTTCTTTCAGCAAAAGCACAGAATCGTACTGTGTGATAATGATTTTAAAAAATTATACCAAATCATTCCTATGTTGTCAATTAAACGGGGCACAGCAAGGGAGTTCAAAGCTGTCTGTATTATAATAAGAAGAAAAGTCACCTTTTGGGCGACTTTTCTTTTATCTGTTCAAGTTAATTTTACGAACGGATTAATTAACAGATAATCACAGATTTATTTTTTATCTTTTTCTTGATTTTTTTATAATAATAATCACAACTGCCGCTATCACTCCGACAATTGCAATATAGGGCAGTGAAGCGATAAGGCTTATAGTAAGCTCACGCAGAAAATCGCCTAAATCGTAAAGGTTGTTCATCAGCCTTTCTTTAACCTCACCAAAAAATGTATCGTCACCCTCAACTACCCTTTCGACCTCATTGATATCAAGGGATATTCCCGAATAGGCAATCTTTCCGTCATAATGCTGCTTTTTTGCTTTCATGCTTTCGAGGTCGGATCTGACTGCCGAAAGTCTGTTCTGAAGCTCAATAACATCTGTAAGATTTTCTGCTTTTTCCAGAATGGCGAGCAGAGTTTTCTCTTCTGTTTCAAGTGCATTTATTCTGCTTTCAACATCAATATATGAATCTGTAATATCGTCGCTTTCAATAACCTTTGAAACAACTGTTCCTATTGCTTCCAGTTCTTCAATAAACTGTTCCAGCTTGTCGGCAGGAATCTTAATATACATATAGGCATTTCTGTTTGAAACACTGTCGTAGTTATATTCCTGACTTTGCTCGACATATCCGCCATACTGCTCAATCTTCTGCTTGATTTCGGACATAAGCGTGTCATAATTTTTGGTCTTTATACTGACCTGTGCTGTTTTTATAATTTTGCGGTCGGCTGTAGCTGAAGAGCTTTCGTCAGTTGCGGAATCGGCAATACTATCCGCAATATCCGTAGATTCAGGCGCATAACTTTGAGTCACATTATTATAGCTGCTTCCGTAATTATACACCTTATCACTTTCAGAAGCCTTTAGTGTACCGCCCATAATACCCGAAAAGGCAAGTATCACCGCAACAAAGCAGGCGGCAATAGTTGTAACGGTTTTCAGCACAGATTTTTTCTTTTTCGGGAGCAACTGAAGATCTTCAATTTTATCGAGCAACTCCTTCGGTGCTGTGATATTATCTACCGCTTTGATATATTCTTTTTTATTCATCATCAAAACCTCCGTCAAGTTCTTTGCACAAGGCATCACGACCGCGGCTGAGCCATGTCAGAACCGTGTTTTCTTTAGCGTCAAGTATTCTGCCAATCTCCTTGGCAGTGTACCCTTCATAATAATGAAGATAAATGGCATTACGATAATTTTCGGGCAGAGACTTTACCGCCTCTAAAACATCATTTTTATCTTCATCGGATTTGTTAATAATAAAATTTTCGACAATGGTTTCACGGCTTGATTTTTTCATTTTGTCGCGGCACAGATTTACGGTAACTCTGATAAGCCATGCTTTAAGGTGTTCACTGTCACGAAAAGCCTTATTTGTTTCAAGAAGCTTTATAAAAACCTCCTGAGTCACATCCTGAGCATCAGCAAAATTTGCGGTATTATGTAAGGCTATACGGTAAACAGTGTCGGTAAATTGCTTGAAAGCGAATGAGAAAGCGTCCTTTCCCTTAATAAAAACGGTCATAACCATTCCTCCTTTCATTTATAACACGATTGAAACCGACAAAAAATTGCAGGAATTTAAAATTTTATGCAGGTATATTACAAAATGGTGTTAATTTGATTTTAGCATTGTATTTTTACTGTGTCAATAAAAATAGGCAGAGTGAAGGTAAGACGGGTTCGTGTATCGGTTAAAGTACCATTGAACAAGGGTGGAAGTTGTTGTGGTAACAAAAAAAGAAAAAGACAATTATCCAAATAAATGATTGCCTTTTTTGGTGCTCAAACAGGACTCGAACCTGTGACACTTTGCGACTTGCGGTACCCAAAATTCATTACGGCTTGGAGCGCCTATGTAAATTAACGGCACAAATACTTTAAGGTTCTTTTTCTAAAAGCTCAATATCTTTTATGTGGTGTCGGTCAGAAACATAGTCGTCTCACTCGCTTGGAGCGCGTCGTGATACTCCTTGTTTCTTCCCATTTCGCCCTCCCTTTATCCGCCACCGGCGGCGGTCGGCCTCAATGCAATTAACAGCCGCGTTACGTCTGTTGTATTACGGTGGAACAGGTGAGAAATCTGTTGAGAAGCCAAAAGAAAAAAGACAGACACTCGGATGAGTTATGTTCTTAAGAACGTTTTTAAAATTGTATAACAAAAGGCTGAGTTATTAGCTTAATAAAAAGCTTTTAACTCAGCCTCAATTTTTATTTTAAGTTGAATGCTTCTGCAGTGAATCCAAACTCATTATAAATACAGAAATCATTTAAATATTCAGTCAACAGTTTTGCATAAGAAGCAGCATCTTCTTTATAATCATCGATAAAATAAATGAAAGCTTTTCCTGAACCAGCAGAATAATCTGTATAATTAAAGATTGTCGTGCTGCTCAAAGAAGTTGCATTAAACACTCCTTTTATTTCATCAGTATAAGGACCATAGCTATTTGTATGTGAGTACGTATATTCATAGTTATTAGATATAATACCACCATTTATCATAAATGAAAAGGAATCATTTGCTACATCATTTTTTGATAATTTAATTAAAAGTGATTTGTCACTTTCATCATATGCAAAACCAAGCACGCAATTCTGTGCGTCTTCTTTTGAAGAAAAGGTTGAGCACGAAAACACTTTTAGGTATGCTCCTGCTGCATATTGATCGGGATTTTCCTTAATGATGTCCCCGATAGTGGTGATAATTGAGTGGTCGCAAATTGTACAGTTGCCGTTAGAATACGAATGAATGTGCCCGCACGCAGTAAGTACACAAACAAGTGTAAGCATAAGCATGATAACACATAAGATTTTCTTTACCATTTTATTTATCTCCTTAATGTATTTTAAAAGATATATGCTAAAAGTTAATTTTTCATAGGCACTTACCTCCAAAAATAAAAAAGTGCGCAGTCGAAACTACGCACAAAAAACACATAGCTCAACTGTCGCCAAACAAAATTTCAACCATATCCTTACAGAAGCAAGTGTATGCAGAAATAGAGCATATATGTTTTTATAAAAATAAAAACACTATGCCGCTGAAGGATAATAATATGAAATTTTGTTTGGCAAATTTAGTATAGCACATTGATTTTTGTTTTGCAAGTATTTTAATCTCGAACCTGTGACACGCACTCTTGCGGTTCCCGAAGTTTTGTTGTGCCTTGGAGAAAATAAATTTACAGCTCAAATACTTTAAGGCTCTTTTTCTAAAAGCTCAATATCTTTTATGTGGTATCGGTCAGAAATATGGTCGTCTCACTCGCTTGGAGCGCGTCGTGATACTCCCTATTTTTTCCCATTTCGCCCTCCCTTCATCCGCCACCGGCGGCGGTCGGCCTCAATGCAGTTAACAGCCGCGCGGCTGTACGCGGCAAGCAGGTTCGAGTCGTAAACATAGAAACAAAATAAAAAAAAGTCACCCTGTTGGATGACTTTCTTTTTTGTGTTTACAGGACGGAATGACACCCCTGTATATTTTTGAATTGAGTATGTATTTTTTCATAGCGATTACCAAAAATAATGCAAACGTCTCAAGGTTTCATCTCTGTTCCATGCACAATTATCATACAAAAACTCTTCAAATGAATCGCTTATAACATCAAGATCCATATCAGAAAAAAAAATAATTGCAATTGATTTTTCGGTGTCACAAAAACCTATAAAAAGAAGTTCACACGGATACAACATACCATATTCATCAAAAGATATCAATTTGAAATCGTAATTGTCTACATCAAAGCTTGTTCTCCTATATCGGTCACTATCAAATTCATAAAAATTCTCTTGAAAAACAAATTGTTTTTTTAAAAGCTCCTTTTGTCGCTCATAATCTATGCT
>JAZPYL010000102.1:0-11846 GCA_045544175.1 Acutalibacteraceae bacterium
CATTTGACCTGTGCACTGCTTCGCAGGCACAGGTGCGGCTCGCCGCCGCCCGCCACCGCCCTTTAAAAGCAAAATTTTGAACCTTCCTTCTTAATCTACCACCTCCCCTCTACCACTCTACAAACCATAGAACTGCTTACTTTCCCTCTTTTCTTTCTCCGCAGATATATTTTTCCAAAAAATGCAAAAAACATCTTGACAAAGTCCTCGTAGGGTGGTAAAATTTTTTCAGTTAGTTGAAACTAATCTTTTTTATTGAGCCTTTAGTTAGTCTAATCTAATCCGACCGGGAGGGTGCACAATGAACTTACGTCAGGCAGATGAAGGAACAGAATATATTATTATAGATATTGACACTGATGACGAAGAGCTTGATGCCTTTCTCTTTTCTCTCGGCTGCTACAGCGGAGAGCCTATTACAGTTATCTCTCACTTAAAGGGTGGCTGTGTTGTTTCAATCAAAGACGGAAGATATAATATAGATAATCAGCTTGCCGAGGCTATTATTATCGGCTGAGAATTTACGGTAGATTTTTCTGCCGCTTTCTTTCGGAAATCGAGTTAGTCTTGTATAACTCGAAAAAATTGCGGAATTAATTTTGTTAAAATATATTCAAATACATTTCAGGAGGTCTCTTTATGAGAATTGCTTTAACGGGTAACCCCAACAGCGGTAAAACCACAATGTATAATGCTCTCACCGGCGCTAATGAAAAGGTCGGCAACTGGGCTGGTGTTACCGTTGACAAAAAGGAACGTGCTATCAAAAAAATATACTGCGGTACGGCAGGCGAAATCATCGCCGTTGACCTTCCCGGTGCTTACTCAATGTCTCCCTTCACCTCAGAAGAGAGCATCACAAGCTCTTATGTCAGGAATGAAAACCCCGATGTTATCGTTAATATCGTGGACGCTACAAACTTAAGCCGCAGCCTTTTCTTCACAACTCAGCTTCTTGAATTAGGTATTCCCGTTGTTGTGGCTCTTAATAAGACCGACATCAATAAAAAGAAAGAGACTAAAATCGACACTGCTGCTCTTTCTCAGAAGCTCGGCTGTCCTGTTGTAGAAACAGTTTCCACATCCTCTGACGGTCTCTCTGAGGTTGTAAAGATTGCCGTAGAGCAGATCGGCAAGGGTCAGACTGCTCCTTATGTTCAGGGAAATATTGACCTTACAGACAAAAAGGCTGTTCAGGAGGCTGACAGAAAGCGTTTCGCCTTTGTAAACGGTATTGTCAAAGCAGTTGAAAGCCGTAAGGTTCTCACCAAAGAAAGAAACTATCAGGATAAAATTGACGCAGTTCTTACTAACAAATGGTTCGGTCTTCCTATTTTTGCCGTTGTTATGTTCGCTGTTTTCTGGATTTCACAGGCAGGCCCGGGCGTATGGATTGCAGACTGGCTTACAGCTCTTCTTGAAGGCGGCCAGGAATGGATAGGTGGCTTACTCGAAAACGCAAGTCCCATTCTCTATGCCCTTCTTGTTGACGGTGTTATCGGCGGTGCTATTGCTGTTATAGGCTTCTTACCTCTTGTTATGGTAATGTATTTCCTTATTGCTCTTCTTGAAGACTGCGGTTATATGGCTCGTGCATCCGTTGTCCTTGACCCCATTTTCAAAAGAGTAGGTCTTTCCGGTAAATCAATCATTCCCTTTGTTATCGGTACAGGCTGTGCTATACCCGGTGTTATGGCCTGCCGTACAATCCGTAACGAACGTGAGCGCAGAGCTACTGCAATGCTTGCACCCTTTATGCCCTGCGGCGCCAAGCTTCCCGTTATTGCTCTTTTTGCAGGCGCATTCTTCGAGGATGCTTCATGGGTTGGCCCTCTTATGTATTTTGCAGGTATTGTAATCATCTTCTTCGGCGCTCTTCTTATTAATAAAATTACAGGCTATAAGGCAAAGAAATCCTTCTTTATCATTGAGCTTCCCGAATACAAGGCTCCCTCTCTTTTAAGAGCATTCAAGTCAATGTGCTCAAGAGGCTGGGCATACATAGTAAAGGCCGCTACGATTATTCTTCTCTGCAACACAGCCGTTCAGATTATGCAGACCTTCAACTGGAATTTCCAGGTGGCTGAAACTGCAGACACATCAATTCTCGCTTCAATTGCAGGTCCCTTCGCTTATGTTCTTGTTCCCGTTGTAGGTGTTCTCTCATGGCAGCTTGCTGCAGCAGCAGTTACAGGCTTTATCGCTAAGGAAAATGTTGTCGGCACACTTGCAGTATGCTTTGTAGGTCTTGAAAATCTTATTGATACGGAAGAGCTTGCTCTTATGGACGGTGCAGGTGCAGAGGTTGCTTCAGCCTTCGCAATCACCAAGGTTGCAGCTCTCGCTTACCTTATGTTCAATCTTTTCACTCCTCCCTGCTTCGCAGCAATCGGTGCTATGAACAGTGAAATGAAGAGTGCAAAATGGCTCTGGGGTGGAATCGGTCTTCAGATGGGCACAGGCTTCACTGTAGGCTATCTTGTATATCAGATAGGCACACTTATCACTACAGGCTCTCTCGGTGCAGGCTTCTTCCCCGGACTTGCAGCAATCCTTGTATTTGCAGGTATTCTCACTTATCTCTGCATTAAATCAGACAAAAAGCTTAAGGAAGAAGCTTTAAACAAAAAGAAAATGAAAGCAAATGTAAAATAATCATATCGGAGTTTTAAAATGGATAATGCTATTATAATTGCAATATTAGTACTTATTGTCGGTCTTGCCTCTTTCTATATTTACAAAGCAAAGAAAAGCGGCAAAAAATGTATCGGCTGTCCCAACAGCTGTAGCTGTTCGGCAAGTGACAAGGCAAGCTGCTGCGGTTGCGGCAGTACAGATAATTAAGTTTTTTTCGGTTAACTCCCGATAATTAGTTTGTTACGAAGAAGAGACAGAGTTTTATGCTCTGTCTCTTCTTTATTTATATGATATATGAAACCACAAGTCCTGCAAAAAGTCCTGCAAGAGCCACAAGGGAAAATTTAAGTATTTCCGTCAGTCTGTTCCTTCTGATTTTAGTTGGCGGTGCTTTATCGGTGCTCCCTGCAATTACACCTGCCCTTTCTCTTATTTTCCCTTCGCTTACGGAAGCATATTCGGGCTTTACAAAAAACAGTATTCTTTCAAAATAATCGCATTCCGTTTCACTGACCTCAACCACCTGATGATTTACTCCTTTTATCATAAACAATACCTCACAAAATAATTTCTTCCTGTTTAGTTTTGTAATATTATTATTTTTTATGCCTTGAATTTAATTACAAAAAATGCTATCCTAGATTAGCGACTATAATACCAAACAACCTTTGCCGAATTAAAAGAGGTGAGTCAATGAGGAATTATCAGAAAGACCTTGAAAAAATTATTGAAAATAATGAAAAAAACGGCATTGTTCCCACACTTATGCTTCATGCCTGCTGTGCACCCTGCAGCAGCTACTGTCTTGAGTATCTTTCACAGTATTTTAAAATAACGGTTTTCTATTATAATCCCAATATTTATCCGGCCGACGAATACTCTCACCGTGTTGCCGAGGTAAAAAGACTTATCAGTGAAATGACTTTTAAAAATCCCGTATCATTTATTGAAGGAGACTTTAACCCCGACGATTTTTACTCTGCCGTAAAGGGCTATGAAAAATGCCGAGAAGCAGGTGAGAGATGCTTTATCTGTTACAGGCAGAGACTTTATGAAACTGCGAAAAAAGCAAAAGAGCTGAGCTTTGATTATTTTACAACAACCCTTTCAATCAGCCCTCTCAAAAACGCCGAGAAAATAAATGAAATAGGCGAGGCGATAGAAAAGGAGCTCGGCATCAGGCATCTGCCTTCGGATTTTAAAAAGAAAAACGGATATAAAAGGTCAATCGAGCTTTCAAGAGAGCATAATCTTTACCGTCAGAATTACTGCGGCTGTGTGTTCTCTGTAAATAAAGAGAAAGCCGAAGAATAAAATTTCCCCTTTCCATACATACTATTATCAGTATGACGAAAGGGGATTATTTATGGAAAACGATACTACCAAGCTTTTAAGGGAATGCGATTCGGGAGCAAAAACAGCCATCAATTCAATTAACGAAATGCTCAACAAGGTGAAAAATCCGTCTCTTCTCTCCGTTCTTACCAAAAGCCTTCTGACCCATCAGGATTTACAGGTGAAAATCGGTCAGGCTCTTGTAGAAGCAGGAGCAGACACAAAAGACCCGCCCGTTATGGCGAAAATAATGTCATGGGCAAAAATCAATATGAAAATGATGGAGCATAACGAGGATAAAACCGTAGCTGAGCTTGTCCTTGACGGCTGCAATATGGGAATCAAGCAGCTCTGCTCCTATGTAAACGAATACAGCGAAGCTGACGAAAAGTCTCAGTCTCTTGCAAAAAAGCTTATTAAGGAAGAAGAAAGACTCATTGACGAATTGAAAAACTATTTATAAAAAACAATCCGTCAGCGGTTAAGCTGACGGATTTATTATTATGTTTAAATCAATAAGCAATTACGTATTCTTCATCAACTGCTACGTCTACGCCTGCATTAAGAGTTGCAAGAACTTTAATTGCTACGTCAATATCAAATCTGAACTCATAGAATGCGTAGGTCATATTACCTGTTGCCTTGTCAATCTTAGCTGTAACCTTACAGTCATGATAAGCAAGGTTGCAGGACTGAAGACCGGGAACGTTTGCAGAAATGTCCTCAGGATTCATAACCCAGAAAATCGCATTTGTCTTTACACCTGAATCGGGAACGGGATTATCTTCAGGATTAATGGTAAGTACAACTTCATATTCTGTTCCCTTATCGGTACAGGTTGCATCTGCAACGTCAGCTTCTGTGAGCTTACTTACGAAATCCATACCGCCTACGGGATAATGCTCGGCAATGTCTGCACCGGTCCATTCAACAGGAGTGAAGTCGGGAGTTACAAACTTTTCGACAAGTGTGTCACCGAGAGCCTGAAGAGCTGAAGGAAGCTCTATATTTTCTACTCTGATATCCTGATAATTTCTTGTTGCCTTTGATGCACCTGTTTTGATTTTGTTTGCACTTTCATTGAAAAGAGCAAGGATTTCACCCTTTGTTGCAGGTGCGCCTGTTGAAGGAGCTGCTGTTGTATCTGCCGGAGCGGCTGTGGTCTGAGCAGCATCATTTGCTGTAGGTACTGCTGTTGTGGGAGCAGCTGTTGTTGGTGCTTCGGTTACAGGTGCTGCTGTTGTGGGAGCTACCGTAACGGGAGCCTGCGTAGTGTTTTCTACTGATTCAACTACGCTTGCGCTATCTTCAGGTATTGCTGTAATATTTGTCAGTGAGCCTGCAAAATTACCTAATGAGAATATGAAAATTATCGCAAAAGCAATCGTTAAACCGGTTTTTACCTCTTCATTGATATTACCGAAAAACTCTTTGATTTTATTCATTTTAAATATCTCCTTTCAGATATCGAGTTTTCAATCATAGTTATTATATTACATTTATAAAAATAGTTCAAGTAGTGTACAGAAAATATTTCGGAGGTATGTTAATTCTTTTTCTCTTGACTTATATCCGAGCGAGTGATAATATTGTTGTAAGTGATATTAAAAGGAGAAATCAATATGAAAAAAGCAGTAAACAAAAATCCTCTCTGGCAAACGCTGCCCGGTGAAAGAAAGAGCTATTACTCTTATTTCCTCGGTCAGAATATGATTTACAGCCTTGTTTCCTCATATCTTACTACCTTCCTCCTTCTTATCGGCATAAACCCCGTTAAGTCTGCAGCTGTTATGCTTGCAGTTAAGGTATGGGATGCTGTAAATGACGCTATATTCGGCGTAATTTTTGATAAGGTTACTTTTAAAAGCGGTAAAAAATTCATTCCGTGGCTCAAGATTGCCTGTGCTCTGACTCCTGCCGCTACAATTGCAATCTTTGTTATCCCCACGGCAGCAAGTGAAACCGTAAAGCTTATCTGGTTCGCTCTTGCTTATATTATATGGGATACAGCTTATACTCTTTGCGACGTTCCCGCTTTCGGTATTATTACCTCTATGACAACCAGCATTGAGGAAAGAAACACCATTCTTTCTCTCAAGGGTATCAGCGGCGGTATCGGTACAGCCCTTACAACTGTTATCGTTACCTTACTTATCAGTGAATTCATCGGTCTGGGCTACAACTGGGTTTCAATCATCGTTGCCGTTGCAGCTGTAGCTACAATGTTCCCCGTATGCTATAAATGTCAGGAAAGACATAAGAGTATTGACGAAGAGCAGTTCACAGTCAGAAGAATGCTCAAATATATAGTCAGCAACAAATATCTTCTCATATATTACATAGGCTATATATTCAATTCCGGCTTACAGACCTACGGTGCTCTCGGTCTTATCCTTGCCTACTACATTTATAATAACACTCTTGCTTCTCTTATTACTGGTACTGTTGCAGCTCTTCCCCAGCTTGTTATGGCTCTTCTTGTTCCCAAGATTATCAGAAAGATTGATAAGACGAAGCTTTTCAGAATCGCTGTTGTTGCTTCAATTCTTACATCCTTCCTTATCCTTCCCACAAGAAACAACTTTGTTCTCTTCACAATTGCATTTATGATCCGTGCTATTCCTCTCGGAATTATGGGTGTTCTTGCCTTTACCTTCACTCCCGACTGTGCTGAATACGGTCAGTACACAACCGGCACAGAGGCTAAGGGTATTACCTTCGCAATCCAGACCTTTGCCGTTAAGCTTGCAGCAGCTATCTCGGGCTCTCTCGGTCTTGCTCTTCTCGGCTTATTCGGCTTCAAAACCTTTGACGGTGTTACAAGCTTTGAAGGTCTTGCCGCAATCAATGCTATTGAACAGCAGACAGAAACAGCTCTTAACGGTCTCTGGTTCACTTATAATGTAGTTCCCATTTTCGGTCTTTTTATAGGTCTTATTATCTGGTCATTCTATAAGCTCAACGATAAGGATGTTCAGGTTATGGCAGACTACAATGTTGGTAAAATAACAAGAGAAGAAGCTGAAAAGCTCCTCTCCAGAAAATATTAATCGTCAGGTCCTCCGCTTACACGGGGGACCGTTTCTTTTTTTAGTACATATTGTATAAATTTTTTCTTTATTATACCAAAAACAGGTGCAGAATGTTGACATTATTTCAAGTTTGGTATATTATGAAGGTTACAGTACAGTAGCTCTTTTTCCGGCTGCTGTTGACTTTATTCCGAAAGGAGTTATTTTATGGACAAATTAATTTATTTCATTCCCTTGGTTGCTGTAATCGGTCTTTTGTATGCCATTTTCACAGCTTTTCGAATCAGCAAGAAAGACCCGGGTAACGAAAAGATGCAGGAAATTTCTGCCGCAATTCACGGCGGTGCAAGAGCTTTCCTTTTCGCTGAATATAAAATTCTGATTTTCTTTGTTCTCGCTCTTTTTGTTGCTATCGGTTTATTTATTGCCTGGACAACGGCTCTTGCATTCATTATCGGTGCATTTTTCTCTATCATTGCCGGTTATTTCGGTATGAATGTTGCAACAAAGGCTAACGTAAGAACTGCTCAGGCTGCAAAAACCGGCGGTATGAAGTCGGCTCTTTCCGTAGCTTTTTCCGGCGGTGCAGTTATGGGTATGTGCGTTGTAGGTCTCGGACTTTTAGGTATTTCCGCTATATACGCAATCACCAAGGATGCAGATATTCTTTTCGGCTTCAGCCTCGGTGCTTCCTCAATTGCTCTCTTTGCAAGAGTCGGCGGCGGTATCTACACCAAAGCTGCAGACGTAGGTGCTGACCTTGTAGGTAAGGTTGAAGCGGGTATCCCCGAGGACGACCCGAGAAACCCTGCTGTTATTGCTGATAACGTAGGCGATAACGTCGGTGACGTTGCAGGTATGGGTGCTGACCTTTTCGAAAGCTATGCAGGTGCTATTATCTCTGCAGTTTCCTTAGGTCTTGCTGCCTTTGCAACAAGCGGAAATCCCACATACGGTGCACTCTTCCCGATTTTCATTGCTGCTATCGGTGTTTTAGGCTCAGTTCTTTCCACCTTCTTTGTAAAGGGAAACAGCAGCGATCCTCACAAATCTCTTAAAGCCGCAACCTATGTTGCTTCTGTGCTCGTTGCTATTGCTGCACTTGTTCTCAGCTTCTTTATGTTCGATTCTCTCTCTTACGGCTTCTCTGTTGTTTCAGGTATTGTAGTCGGTACTCTTATCGGTACTCTTACCGAAATATATACATCTGATAAATTCAGATCCGTAAGAAAAATTGCCGAGCAGTCACAGACAGGCTCTGCTACTAACATTATTTCCGGTATCGCTGTAGGTCTTAAGTCAACTTCTATGCCTATTCTCCTTATATGTATCGGTATTTTCGTTTCCTATGTTTCCTGCAAAAGTGATATAAGCGGCACAGGTATCTACGGTGTTGCTCTTGCAGCTGTAGGTATGCTTTCAACAACAGGTATTACCGTTGCCGTTGACGCATACGGTCCTATCGCCGATAATGCAGGCGGTATTGCAGAAATGTCCGGTCTTGATAAATCAGTAAGAGAAATTACCGACAAGCTTGACTCAGTAGGTAACACAACCGCTGCTATCGGTAAAGGCTTTGCTATCGGCTCAGCAGCACTTACTGCTCTTGCTCTCTTCTTCTCTTATGCTCAGGCAGTAAATCTTGAGGATTTAGGTATTGACCTTCTTAACTATCAGGTTGTTATAGGTCTTCTTATCGGCGGTGTTCTTCCCTTTGTATTCTCTGCATTTACTATGGAATCTGTCAGCAAAGCAGCCTATGAAATGATTGCCGAGGTTCGCCGTCAGTTCAAGGCTATACCCGGCATCCTCGAAGGTACAGCAAAGCCCGACTATAAGTCCTGCGTTGCCATTTCAACAACTGCCGCACTTAAGGAAATGATTATTCCCGGTATTCTTGCTGTTTTATCTCCCTTGGTTGTAGGCTGTGTATTAGGTGTAAGCGCACTCGGCGGTCTTCTTGCAGGCTCACTTGTAACGGGTGTTCTTCTTGCTATCTTTATGTCAAATGCCGGCGGTGCATGGGATAACGCAAAGAAATACATTGAAAGCGGTGCAAACGGCGGTAAGGGCAGTGATGCTCATAAGGCTTCTGTTGTAGGCGATACTGTCGGTGACCCCTTCAAAGATACTGCAGGTCCTTCAATCAACATTCTCATTAAGCTTATGACAATCGTTGCTCTCGTTTTCGCTCCCTTATTTATGACAATCAACGGCGGTCAGGGCTTCCTGATGTAATCACTAAAAAAATTAAGTGAGGTAATTTTTGTTACCTCACTTTTTTTATGCTCTCTTCCACTGTCCCGATTCATTTTTATAAAGAATTAATTCATATTTTTCTCCGCGACAGAAATATATTTCATTACTGTTTTCACTAAGAGGTATATCAAAGCTGTTTCTGCTGCCTATTGAACCGTTTATACCGCCGAAAGCAGAATAAAAAATCAGCTTGATTTTTCCTTCTTCATCAGATACATCTTTAACTTCTCTTATATATCCTGCTGAGCTTGAAACACCGACATTTAAGGTTATGTTACTTTCATCTTTACTGACAGAAAAATCATAAAGCACAGCATCATTTCTGACAGTAAATCCCGACCCTATAAAATATATTCCGCCAATCAGAACAACTGCAACTAAAATTATAATCAAAACCTTTTTCACAGCACACCTTCTTTCTTCAGAACCATTATACCATCACAACAAAAAATACAATCCTTTTCTACCATCCCAACGGGGCGGGTAGAATTTCTCTTTCGTCGCTCTCTCGGACGCAATTCTGCATTCTGCATTTTGCATTCTGCATTCAAAAAAGGCTGCTGCAGCTCTTCACCGCAACAGCCTGTGTATATCAGCCTTTTTTGCTTATCTGGGTGCTCTGTCTGAAAGAGCAACAAAGTCGATTTTATCCATCTTTGTTCTGGGAAGAACATCCATAATTTCAATTCTTCTCGGTAAAGAATATGCTTCAAGCTTTTTCTTACAATATTCCATAAGCATTTCCTTTACCTTTTCATGATTGTCCTCTTTATCTGTAAGAGATACAACAAGCTTGACATAAGGCTTACCGTTTTCGTCATAGCCCTGACAGGCACAGCATTCATTAATGTAATGAAGCTCATTTACCTTTTCTTCAATAGTCGCAGGATAAATATTATATCCTGAAATTATTATAATTCGCTTTACACGGCTTGTAAAGATAAGATGGCCATCCTGGTCAAGAAAGCCCACATCGCCTGTTTTTACCCATTTTTTCCCGTTTTCATCGGTATATATGCCCGTTTCCTTGATAAACTCGTCGGGAAGATATCTGTTCATCATAGTTTCGCCGCTGACAACGACCTCACCGATTGAGCCTACGGGAAGCTTATTGTTGTTTTCATCCCAGATTTCAATTGTCGTTCCGTAAATAGGAAGACCTACTGTTGTTGCCTTATATTTATCCATATCTGCATTACTTGTACATACGGCACACATTTCTGTAAGACCGTAGCCTCTTGATAGCTTTGCGGTAGAACCCAATGAAGCAAGCTTTGTATTGAAATAGTTTACAAATTCGGTGCTTACAAAATCTCCGCCTGCAGAAATAACTGTTAAGTTTTTTACACCCTCGTTTTCAAAGTTTTCTGCATCAATCATTTTCTTGAACATATTGGGTACGCCGAGAATCTGCATAACGGTGTACTTTCTTATAAGCTCGTTTGCCTGAACGGGATCAAACTTTGCTATCATAATAGGTCTGTATGCATTACAGAGAGCATAGTGCATTGCAACACCGAGACCGTATGCGTGAAAACAGGGAAGAACACAGAGAGAATATGATTTTGTATAATCGTGGGAAGGATCAAGGGCATACATACTGTAAGCAAGAGAGTTAAAGGAATAATTTGAATGAATAATTGTCTTGCTTCTGCCCGTCGTTCCGCCGCCGTGAAGATAAATTGCATCATCCTTACCGGGATGCTCAATTGTAGAAGCTGTGGGCAAATCAAGAGCCATTATATCAAGGTAGCGGTATACATTTTCATGTACAGGAACCTTTGCATTCTGAAGCTCGTTACCCTTTGCGTACTTATATGCAGTACCGTCACAGAAATCAGAGGTGGAGCAGATAATTGTCATATAATTTGCGATTATATTTACATAAGCACCTGCAAAAAGGTCAAGCATAAACACACCTTTACTTTTTGTGTGCTCCATAATCTCTTCAAGCTGTGAAGGAGGAGTAAGAGGATGAACAAAATTGGCAATAATACCAAGCTTACTCAAAGCATAAAAAGCAATAAATGCATGGCCGCAGGTAGGAAGAAAAGCAGTCACAACATCGCCTTTTTTTATTCCTTTTGAAACAAGGAATGAAGCCATTTTTTCGACATCGCCGAACAGTCTTTTCATTGAAGTTTCCGATTCAACATTGGCAACAGGTGTAACAAATGCTGTATAATCGTTACCGATATCTCTTGATATTCTTTCATAGCTCTTGATAAGATATTCGTAGCAGGATTCATCAAGAGGCCTGTGAAGATAATTTTCTACGGGAATTCTGAAATCGCTCATTTTTTCACCTTTTCCTTTTCTTTTCTATTAGGCATTTTATCACAACAAAATCAAAAGTCAATGTATAATTTATTTCATTTTGTTAGAATTGTGACACTTTGTTTAAATTGGTACTCAAACTGAGAAAAAAATTAAAAAAACAGCAGACTGCCGAGAATGTTGCAAGATGCCCTTTTCTTCACTCCGAAGGCGTACACAGGTACTCCGAGAGGGTGAAAAAAGGGCAAATATATGCGAAAATCCGGGGGAATTCGATGTTCCTCCGGATTTTGTTAGCAATATTGT
>JAZPYL010000103.1:0-12691 GCA_045544175.1 Acutalibacteraceae bacterium
GTAAATTTTTTGCAGTAGAGATTTTTGGCAAATCAAGGCACAAAACGCAGCAAATCCTTGCCGGATTTGCGAGTATTTTAACAAAGAGTTGACGAAAATCTACCTGCAAAAAACGGGTTAGGATTATATTCGTCACCCTAACTTGTACCCGCCCCGTTGGGCTAGTAAAATTAATATGCTTGTAGGGGCGGCCATTGGCCGTCCTTGCTTTTTTCGTGTTCTTTTAAGTATAAAAAAATCTCCCACAATGCATAAATACATTGTGGGAGGGTTCTTATGATGTAAATTGCTGAGCTTTTGATATTTCTGCTACAATTATAATATATCGAAAATTTCTTCGTAGGTAGCATTCAATATCTTTTTGATAAGTATTATTTCATCAGGATACAAATGTCTTTGACCGACTTCGATTTTTGCTATGGCACTTCTTGTAATATCACAGCCTTCAAGCTGCATTTTTGCCGAAAGCATTTCCTGTGTAAGACCGGCTTGCTGTCTAAGCTTCCTGATATTTGCACCTACCTTCTTTTCGGCGGTAGAGTTCATTGTCACATCACCTTTACTCGATTAAAAGCAAAATATTTATTGACAATATTATAAATGAGTGATAAGATAATTATGCACTTATATAGGTGCAAATAAGCGGCAAGTGTGGGTTTTACAATGATTGCAACATTTTTTGGTCACAGAGATGCGCCTGAAAAAATAAGGTATCAGCTGAAACTGACAATGATTGATTTAATTGAAAATTATGCGGTTGATACTTTTTTGGTGGGGCATAACGGAAGATTTGATAAAATGGTTTTAAGTACGCTTATTTCATTTAAATCAGTTTATACACATATAGACTATTATGTTGTCTATGCTTATGAACCTTTTTCAAAGAGCTTAAAAAATACAGACTATGATTTAATAGATTGGGAACATGCTGTTTTCCTTGAAGAACTGGAAGGAACGATGCCCAAATATGCAATAAGTAAGCGCAACAGATGGATGCTTGAAAAAGCAGATTATGTTGTAACATACGTAACGCACAATTTTGGCGGTGCGGCAAAATTTAAGGAGATTGCCGAAAAGAAAGGAAAAAAGGTTATAAATATCGCTGAAACAGAATAAAGTAAGAGAATTTTTATAATTAATGAAGCCGAGGCCACGGAATAAATCCGTAGTCTCGGCTTTTATCTTGTAAGAACATAAAAGTTTTGTTCAATGCCTTGAATACAAGCAATAAGGTTTATTCTATAACCTCAATTGTATAACCATACTCATAAGTTGTACCCTTATGCATAATATACGGTTCTCTCAGACAGGCATTACCCGGTGTGTCGCCGCCGATACCTCTCTGCATAAGGTCAAGACAAACAGTTGTGAAATCCTTGTGCTTGAGAGAATGAATGTGAGTAGCTTCGTCAAGCTCGTTGATAGTGTAGTGGTGACAGTTGATTGCAAAGGGCTTTTCGCCAAGCTTTGTAAATCTGAGACCCTTGCCTTCCTTGTTCTTTACCTCGAGCTTTCTTACATCGGTTCTGTGACCGTTTTCCTGAGGACGCATATAGTGATGCTCCATATCTGTAACGCTCATTTCGTGAATGCCTATTCTTGCACCTACACGGCGGTCGATGTGATTTTCCTGAGGACCTCTGCCGTACCACTTGATCTGGTCATATTCTCTTTCCATTGTAAGAACTGTACCGAAACGGATCATATCCATTGAAGCAGTGCCCTTGTGGGTTACGTCAATCTTGCCGTCGGGATATACTGTGTATGTCATCATAACATCCTTCATACCTAAAACGGAAACCTTTGTTTCAATATAGGCACTGTGGCTGTAACGGTGAACGGTTGTAGCCTTTGTCTTGAGTGAGTCTGTTGCTCTCTTCCATGCATAGAGAGGATGGAAGGGGATAAGAGGAGGAACGAAGTTGAGGAAGTCAATATCGTTGTCCGTAAGAGCTCTGTAGTAGTTGGGTCTGAGCTCGCCAAGGAGATATTCCTTGCCGTCCTTAAGGATTGAGGAAAGCAGACCGTTTTTGAAGGTGTAGTTGAAGCTGTCGCCTGTTACGCAGAAATCGTTGTTGGTGCCTCTGATGTTGACTCTGTCGGTATACTCTGCTTTCTTGGGAGCATCAGCTTCTTTGATAAGGAACTGGTCAAAGCCGTGCTCGTAGCCTGCCTTTGCAAAGCGGCAGTCCTCTCTTCTTAAGAAGGAGAATGTAACGAAAACCTCGCCCTTGGGCATAGTGTCGAGATTATAGTTGAGAGTGAATTCCATATCGGAAAGGGGAGCGAGCTTTTCAAAGCCCTCTCTGGGCATAAGGCCTTCAGAAAGAACCTTTCCGTCCTCGGTAATAACATATTTGATATCGAATTTTGTAAGGTCAGAGAATAACTGCTTGTTTTTAAGAAGGAACTTGCCTGACTTGACATCGACAGCCTTAACCTGAATTTCACAGTAAACCTTTCTTACCTCGTGGATACAGGGATGAACCTTTCTGTCAGCGGCAACGATGCCGTTTGCGTTGAAGTAGATGTTACTGCCGACAATAGCGCAGGTATTGTAGGGGGGCTTGATCCAGAGATCCTTTTCGTTATAGTCTGTACCGTAAAGCCACATATCTTCGCCGTCTTCGTTTTTCTTATGGATAGCCTGATCAACGAAGTCCCAGATATATCCGCCGCAAAGGTTGTCGTACTTTTCGAATGCGTCCATATATTCCTGGAAGTTACCAAGGCTGTTTTCCATTGCGTGAGCATATTCACAGAAAACAACGGGCTTTGTATAAAGCTCTTTTGAGATAGGCTTGCTGTCAGCAGCAAGTGCGTTGGCAATATTGTCAAACCATGTGATTGTGATAGGTTCTTTTTTACCTAATTTTTCAACCTGATCCTCAGTGGGGTACATACGGCTGATAACGTCACTCTTTGTAAAGTCAAAGTCGCCTTCATAGTGGAACTGACGGGTGGAGTCAAGCTTCATTGCAGCCTGCTTCATTCTAAGGAAGTTACTGCCGTCACCCGCCTCGTTACCGAGGGACCACATAAATACGCAGGCATGGTTTCTGTCACGGAGAACCATTCTTTCCATACGGTCAACAACTGCGTCTGTCCACATAGGATTGTCACCGGGAACGTTCTTTCTTCTTACGCCGTGAGTTTCAAGGTCGCATTCGTCCATAACATAGAAGCCGTATTCGTCACAAAGGTCATAGAAACGGGGGTCATTGGGATAGTGGCTTGTACGGATGGAGTTGATATTATTTCTCTTCATAATATCAAGGTCCTGAATGTATCTTTCATCGGGAACTGCCCAGCCGTTGTCAGGGTCAAAGTCATGACGGTTTACACCTCTGATAAGAAGAGGCTTGCCGTTAACGAGAATCTTTTCGCCGACAATTTCAATCTGCTTGAAGCCCATACGGATTGACTTGTATGTCACAACTCCGTCGCAGGTTGTCTTAAGAAGGAGAGTATAAAGAACGGGGTCTTCACTTGACCAGAGAAGAGGTCTTTCAATAAGCTGTCTGAAGGAGAGCTTGTTTTCGCCTTCGGCAGTCTTGATTTCGGCAGTACCGATAACCGTAGGCTTGCCTGCTGTGAGAAGAACAGCTTCAAACTGAACATCCTTACCGCCGCCGGTATAGTCGTTGATTAAAACATCAAGGTTGACAAAAGCATCGGTATAGTTATTGATAAGCTCTGTTCTTACAAAGAAATCTCTTACAGTTACCTTGGGCTCACTGTAGATATATACCTCACGGTAAATACCTGAAAGGAACCACATATCCTGGTCTTCGAGATATGTACCGTCAGTATAACGGTATACCTCAGCAGCAACCTTGTTTTCGCCGGGCTTTACATACTTTGTAATGTTGAATTCGTGGGGAGTGTTTGAGCCCTGTGAATAACCCACATACTTGCCGTTAACATAAACAGAAAGACCTGCCTTGACTGCACCGAAATGAAGGAAGATTTCTCTGCCTTCCCAATCGGCGGGAACGTTGAAAGATGTTCTGTGGATAGCGATTTCCTGACCTGCAACATCAATTGAGGGAATTTTGCTCTTTTCGATAGAAATGCAGTTGGGATAAGAGTTAGCATAGTACCAGGGCTTTGAGTAGTCCTTTTGTAACTGCCACACGCCCGGAACGGTAATATCTTCCCAATTGCTGTCATCATAATCGGCAGCCTTATATTCTTCAGGCAGTACACCTACACCCTTGCTCCAGTAAAACTTCCAGGTACCGTTAAGTGACACCTTGAAGGGAGAGGTTTCTCTCTTTGCCGCACTGTCGGCTTTGTCATAGCAAAGAGCGAGAACGTGACCGTCTTCTTTGTTTTCTTTAATGATTTTCGGGTCTTCCCAGATATATTTCATATTTTACACCCTTCTTTCTTTAGTTTTTCAGCATACAGCCGCATACCATTTTCATTGTACTAAATTATAAGGGTATTTGTCAAGGATTCATATAAAAAGAAAAGCCTTAAAATATATTGACAAAGAGCTGAAATAAAGGTAAAATCTATACATAGAAACATCTTAAAGGAGAAATGAAGATGAAAACCTGTAAGGTATGCGGTAAGGAAGTCGGCATTGAAGACAAATACTGCGAAAGATGTGCAGCTATGACACCTGAAGAAAGAAAAAAGGCAAGACCGGAAAGATTCGCTTTTATTCTTTATATTTCCGATATTCTTCTTGTATTGGTCGGCGTTGCCGTTGCAGTAGGGTATTATCTTATTAAATAAGCTTTACATAATTAAGAAAAGCAGAGCATCGGTTTGCTCTGCTTCTTTTTTCAAGGGATATTTTGACTCTCGTCCGGCATTCTGAAGGCAGTGAGGAATTTTAAGATCCTTTGCTGTGCTCAGGATGACAATTCAGTTTATGTAATATACGGGCTTGTTTCGGAATATATTATTAAAAGCCTAAGTTATCGTCAACAAGTATAACGTGGATTCTGTCTTTATCTCTGCTTCTTCTTGTTACAACAATCTGGTTGCATATACAGTCGGGTGACATACAGTCTGCGCACTTGCCGAGAACTGCACAGGGTGTATTTTTCTTAAGTCTTACGGTGTTTGGGGGAGAAGCTATATTTCTTGTTCTGTTGTAGCCCTCTTCTACAGTAGTGACAACCTTATTCATACCTGCAACAACAATAACGTGATCAGGTCCGAAAATAAGGGAAGCAACTCTGTTGCCCTGACCGTCAACGTTGATAAGCTCACCGTCAAGGGTGATCGCATTTGTGCTCATAAAGAAATAATTACAGCCGAAAGCAAGAGTATAAAACTCTTTCTGTTCTTCGGGAGTAACATATCGGGAACGGTCATAGACCGTGTATTTCCCGCTTTCTTCAAGAGCGGCAGGAATTCGGCATTCTTTTATTGTTTCGCTTCCGCCCCAGGCAATAGTGCTGTTTTCGGGAATAAGTGAGAGAACAAGCTCAGCACACTCTTCCTTAGTTTTACAGAAGTAGCCGTTCATATTTCTCTTTTTAAGACCGGCTATAATAGTATTTGCCTGATTTTCTCTGGCTTTTGAAAGGTTTGGCATAATAACACGCTCCTTTTAATTTTATAGATTTATTTTATCAAAAACAGAAGGTTTTTACAACAGTTTTGCTAATTAATAAAAAACAGTAAAAGGTAATTTGTAAGTTTTTTAAAAAAATAATGCCAATTAATAAAAAGATTTTCCGTTTTTTACAAAATCAGACAGTATGTATAAATTTTTCTTGCTTTTTTTGACACATAGGTATAAAATAATACCATTATTATTCAGTTTTGAGTAAAATTAAGCAAAATCTACCTGCCAAGGCAGGTGTAAAGGGGAATTATTCAAATGAGTTATGTTCAGAATGTAATTGATGCTGTTGCAAAAAAGCATGCCAACGAGCCTGAATTTGTGCAGACAGTAACTGAGGTTTTATCCTCTTTGGAGCCGGTTGTTGAAAAGCATCCGGAATATGAAAAGGCTGCCCTTCTTGAAAGAATGGTCGAGCCTGAAAGAGTTGTTTCCTTCCGAGTAACATGGACTGACGACAGTGGTAAGGTTAATGTCAATACCGGCTACAGAGTTCAGTTTAACGGAGCTATCGGCCCCTATAAGGGAGGCCTTCGTTTCCATTCGTCCGTGTATCTCGGTATTATGAAGTTCCTTGCTTTTGAGCAGACCTTTAAAAACAGCCTTACAAGTCTTCCTATCGGCGGTGCCAAGGGTGGTTCTGATTTTGACCCGAGAGGCAGAAGTGACGGAGAAATTCTCCGCTTTTGTCAGGCTTTCATGACTGAGCTTTACAGACATATCGGTGCAGACATTGACGTTCCTGCAGGCGATATCGGTGTAGGCGGCAGAGAAATCGGCTATCTCTTCGGTCAGTATCGCAGAATCAAGGGTAACTTCGAAAACGGTGTTCTTACAGGTAAGGGCTTATCCTACGGCGGCTCACTTATCAGACCTGAAGCAACAGGATACGGTGCTACATATTACACTGTGGAGGTGCTTAAGCATTTCGGTGAGGAAATTAAAGGCAAGACCGTTGCAGTTTCAGGCTTCGGCAATGTTGCATGGGGTACGGCAGCTAAGGTTGCAGAGCTTGGCGGTAAGGTAGTTACACTTTCAGGTCCCGACGGATATATCTATGATCCCGACGGTGTTGCAACAGAAGAAAAAATCAACTATATGCTCGAGATGCGTGCATCAGGCAGAGATAAGGTTCAGGACTATGCTGACAAGTTCGGTGTACAGTTCTTCCCGGGTGAAAAGCCCTGGGGTGTTAAGGTTGACATTGCAATGCCTTGTGCAACACAGAATGAAATCGGCATGAAGGAAGCACAGCAGCTTGTCGATAACGGAGTACCTTACTATATTGAGGTTGCAAATATGCCTACAACAAACGAAGCTCTTTCATATCTTATGAAGAATTGCAAAGCAGTTGCTCCTTCAAAGGCAGTTAACGCAGGCGGTGTAGCTGTTTCTGCTCTTGAAATGAGTCAGAATTCAATGAGATACAGCTGGACTTCAGAAGAGGTTGATGCAAAGCTTAAGGGTATTATGAAGAATATTCATGACTCTTCTGCAACTGCAGCAGAGCAGTACGGTCTCGGCTATAATCTTGTTGCAGGTGCAAATATTGCAGGCTTCCTTAAGGTTGCTGATGCAATGATGGCACAGGGACTTATATAAAAGGTTTGGTCGGTGGTTTATGCTGCCGACCTTTTTTAATGCAGAAGGCATTTTCAATTTGCAAATTACAATTCGCAATGCGCAATCGCGGGGCAGGAAGGCCTCGCTTTTTTGTTTTCTCCGCAGAGGAGAGTGTGGCGAAGAATCGTGGAGGGAAAGTTCCGCTTTTTTTCAGGTGGGCGGTAGGGGCGGCGGCTCGCCGCACCTGTGCCTGCGAAGCAGTGCACAGGTCAATTGTGTGGCTGCGCCACACAATTGGAAAATGCTCCGACTTCGTCGGGCATTTTCGCGGCTCGCCGCCGCCCCTACCGCCACATAAACCTACAGGCACCCACTTTCCCTTCACTTACAATTGACGGACCTACCCGTTATATCCCCGTATCTTATGCGGAAAAGAACAAAAAAATAAAGGCCGCAGTTAACCTGCGACCACAATTCTGCATTCAAAAAAGCGGGGTAACGGTTTTCCGCCCCCCACTTAATATTTTTATTTACCTATGCCAAAGAATCTTAAGATTTTATCAAAGAAGCTTCTGAAGAAGTTCATAATCTTTTCCCAGAAGGTCAAATTCTTTGCTTCCTCTTCTATCTCTGCCTGTGTAGCAAAGCCGGGAAGAGTGACGTTGTTATCCTCAGGGCCTTCGTCGGTGGTGAACTGAAGGAGTATGCTGCTCAGACCTGCTGAAAGAAGAATTTCGATGCCCTCGATTTTTGTGATTTCCGTAGCTGCATATTTATAAAAATTAGCAGGTGTTTTAAGATTGAGCTCTGAACAGATAAAGTTGAGGGCTGTTGCGTAATCTTCAGCGGATACATCCTTTAATACATGACCGAGTAAGGCGGTAACTATGCTTGTAAGAAGAACATATTCTGTGCTTAAAATGCCGTAGTTTTCGTCACCGTAAACGTGAGCTGAATAAATGAAAAGCGCAAGTTCGGCAAAGGTTTCATATTCGCTTTCAGGCATTTCAAAGTTGAATTTTTTTGCAATTGACTGGAGACTGTAACCTTCAAAGGGCTCGTCATAGGTGTAGATAGGCATAAAAACAGCTTCTCTTATTGCGGGAGCAAGAGTATTAATCAGCTCACACATTTCAGCATCCTCTGTCTTGTCAAGGCCGAGAAGACTTATAAGTTTTGATGCCTTAAGATATTGATCAAGAATCTGTGAAAATCCTGCAGAGAAGCACCTGTCTGCATATTCTGCAAAGTCGGAGACTGCAAGATTGTAGCAATTGTCAGTGATAACGCCCTTAAGTGAAGACATATCAACTGAGGTGATGCGTCTTGTTTCAATTTTAACCTCGTCACCGAAGGTAACTACTCTGTAAGGACAGGGGGCTGCATTGAGAGAGCCTGTAACAATGCTGTAGAAGGTGTTGCCGTTTTCACCTGTATATGTGGCGATATCATGCTCGTGGGTGTGGCCGACAAAGTTATATTTTACATTATACTTTGTAAAGATTTCCTGAACACCGTATTCTTCGTCGATAACCGAGGCTGCATGAAGAGTATTACCTAAAATGAAATGCTCAACAAGATTGTGATGCATCATAGCAATAGTTTTTTTGCCGTCCTTCTGTGCCTTTGCAGCCTGAGCTTCAATCCATTCGGCTCTTTCTTCTGTCATGCCGTGCACACCGTCGCCTGCTTTTGTACTGTCAATAGCAAGAAGTCTGTAGCCACCGGGAAGATCAACAACATATGAAGCTGAGTTCGTATCCTTTGCGATAGCTTCATTGTAGCCGAATTCAGCAAAAGTATTCATAAATTCAACAGACGGAGTCTTGGAATACTGAACCTCATGGTTGCCGGGAACAACATATACTGACTTACCGCTGCTTTTTTCAAAAGCTGAGAGCTTTGCAACCATAACCGAGTATTCTTCTTCTGTGCCTCTGTCAACTATGTCGCCGGGGAGAAGAATTACGGAGCTTTCATTTGATGCGGCTTCCTTAAGGAAAGCGTCAATAATGAGTTCGTTCTCATATTTGAGCTGACCCTGAGAGGGAACGTGAGCATAATCTTCGGTTACCTTTGCGGGAGCCGTTGCTGCCTGATGGTTATAGTGAAGGTCGTTTGCAACTGTGATTATAAGCTCTGCATCAGCTGCAGTAGCTGCAACTGAAACGAGAGAAAACATCATAATCACACAAAGAAGTACAGAAATAATCTTTTTCATTGTTATTTCTCCTTTCTGTTAAATACACTGAGTTGCCTTTTTTTCGCAGTCAAGACCTTTGATATATCTTTCAAGGAATCTGTCAAAGCCCTCTGCGTCTTTTTCGTCGGGCTCTACGGTAATACATTCCGCATCCCTGAAAGCGATGTTCTCAAGGAACTCGTCAAGACTCATTTCACTGCTCTTCAGAATGTAAAGAGCAAGAAGAGCCATACCGTAGGGACCGCCTTCACCGGCTGTTTTCATAACGGAAACAGGTGAGCGAAGGGCTGCCGCTGTAAATTTCTGCCCTACTCCGGGATAGATATAATAGCCGCCGTGACCGTAGAGCTTATCAGCCTGAGCCTTTTCATTTTTGAAGAGAAGGTCAAGACCGATTTTAAGCGAAGCCATAGCCGAATAAAGCTGTGTGCGCATAAAGTTGCCTAAATTCATTTTGCTGTCAGGTGTGCGCATAAAGAGGGGTCTGCCCTCGGTGAGACCTGTTACAGGCTCGCCCGAATAGTAGTTGTAGGAGACAAGACCGCCGCAGTCGCTGTCACCCTCAAGGGCCTTTTCGTACATCATATCAAAGATTTTACCCTTTGTTGTGTCAACACCCAAAGCCTTTGCAAACTCGAAGAAGAGGCCGCCCCAGGCATTGATATCACTTGTACAGTTGTTGCAGTGTACCATAGCAACAGGCTTACCCGTCGGAGTTGTAACCATATCGATTTCGGGGTAAACCTTGCTCAGATTCTTTTCGAGAACGAGCATTGCAAATACAGATGTACCTGCAGAAATGTTGCCTGTTCTTTCCTTGATGGAGTTGGTGGCAGTCATACCCGTACCTGCGTCACCTTCTGCGGGAGCAAAGGGAATACCTGCTTCAAATTCTCCGCTTTCGTCAAGAAGGAATCTGCCCGTCTGTGTAAGAGCGCCTGCAGTTTCACCTGCAACAAGAACCTTCGGTAAAATGTCACGAAGCTTTTTGGTAAAGCCCTTTTCAGCGGTCATCTTATCGAAGATTTCCATCATCTTTTCATCGTAGTCGTTTTTACTGCTGTCAATGGGGAAGATACCCGATGCTTCGCCGACACCTACTGCGTTAACACCTGTAAGCATATAGTGTACGTAGCCTGCAAGGGTGGTGACATAAGCAATTTCGGGAACGTGGTCTTCACCGTTCAGAATAGCCTGATAAATATGCGAGGCTGTCCATCTCTGAGGAATATTGAAGCCGAGAGCCTCTGTAAGTGCCTCGGAAGCTTCAGCTGTTGTGGTATTTCTCCAGGTTCTGAAGGGAGTGAGGAGGTTGCCGTCCTTATCGAAGGCGAGATATCCGTGCATCATAGCAGAGATACCCATAGCACCTGTCTTTGTAAAAGCACAGTCATACTTGTTTTTAACATCTTCCTTAAGTCCGTTGAAGCAGGAAAGAAGAGCAGTATGTACATCCTCCAGTGAATAGGTCCAGTAGCCGTTTTCAAGCTTGTTTTCCCATTCGTGACTGCCGCTTGCAAGGGGGAGAGAGTCTTCACCGATGAGCACAGCCTTGACTCTTGTTGAGCCGAGCTCAATACCTAAAGCGGTTCTGCCCTCGGTAATTATTGTTTTCTTATCCATAGCTTACCTCATCTGTAGTAAACATCACCGAGCTTCAGCTCACGCTTGAAGTCAGCGATATTTGTATTCTTGCCGATAACAACGGATTCAATACCCATAGCATCTGCCCAGTCGCACATCTGCTTTGCTGTAAGGTCATAGCTGAAGGCTGTGTGGTGAGCGCCGCCTGCCATAAGCCAAGCTTCAACGCCTGTATAGAAATCGGGCTTGGGTACCCAGAAGTTTGTAGCTGTGGGAAGTGAGGGCATTTCCTTTTCTGTCTTGATGCAGTCAACCTCGTTGATGATAAGACGGAAGCGATTGCCTAAGTCAACAAGTGAGCAGGCAATACCTTCACCCTCTTTGCTTGTGAACACAAGTCTTGCAGGGTCTTCTCTGTCGCCCATTGAAAGAGGCTTACACTTGATACCGATTTTACCGTCGGCAATTGAGGGGCAGATTTCAAGCATATGTGCCTGAAGAATACCTTCCTTGCCGGGAACAAGATTGTATGTATAGTCCTCAAGCATTGAAGTACCCTTTGCATCCTTCATACCCTCGGTCATAATCTTCATAAGACGTACCATAGCGGCAACCTTCCAGTCGCCCTCTGCACCGAAGCCGTAGCCCTTTTCCATAAGTCTCTGGATTGCAAGACCCGGAAGCTGTTTAAGGGCACCGAGGTCACCGAAGTGAGTTACGATAGCCTGATAGTTTTTCTCCTTGAGGAAGCGTTCAAAGCCCAGCTCAATCTGAGCCTGAACCTCAACGTGCTTTCTGAATTCGGCAGGGTCTCTGCCCTCAAGGATAATATCGTATTTTTCGTAGTATTCGTCAGTGAGTGCCTTTACGTCTGAAACAGAAACAGCGTCAACGCTCTCTGCAATTTCGTTAACGGGATAAGCGTCGATTTCCCAGCCGAACTTAAGCTGAGCTTCAACCTTGTCACCTTCCGTAACGGCAACGTTTCTCATGTTGTCGGCAACACGCATAACTCTGATGTGACTGCTTTCGGCAATACCTACAGCTGTACGCATCCATGCTGCAATTCTTTCGATAACTGCCTTGTTTGACCAGTGGCCTACAACAGTTTCTCTTTCAATACCCATTCTTGAAAGAATGTGAGCATATTCTCTGTCACCGTGAGCAGACTGATTTTCGTTCATAAAGTCCATATCGATGGTATCGTAGGGGATTTCTTCATTGAACTGAGTATGGAGGTGTAAGAGAGGCTTTCTGTATTCCTGGTGACCTAAAATCCAGCTCTTAGCGGGAGAGAAGGTGTGCATCCAGGTAATAACACCTGCGCAGGTTTCATCGACATTTGCTTCATTGAAGGTCTTTCTGATAAGCTCGTTTGTAATGAGAGTGGGCTTCCAGATAACCTCAAAGGGAAGTATACCGCTTTTGTTGAGTTCGTTTACAATAATCTGAGAATGTTCTGCAACGTTTCTTAAGCACTCGTCACCGTAAAGATCCTGAGAACCGGTGCAGAACCAAAATTTATATGCCTTCATTTCATATCCTCCTTAAGAGATAATTTATCATTATAAATAATAACATTTTTATAGTGTTTATGTCAACGGGGAAATACAAAAAAATAGAAGGGCGAGGATGTTCGAAGCGGTGCAGAAAACAAGGCTGTATCCGCCCCGTAGGGTTGAGGGAGTGGAGGGAAAGTTGGTGCTGAAAAATTTATGTGGCGGTGGGGGGGCGGCGGCGAGCCGCGAAAATGC
>JAZPYL010000104.1:0-58600 GCA_045544175.1 Acutalibacteraceae bacterium
AGCTTATACATTGCAAAAAGGTCACATTTTGTAAGCTCTGCACGTGTTGCGTTTTCAAAGGCTTCGGTCTTTCTGTCCGTTGCATCCGAAAGGGCAGGGGGGCAAAGCTTTGTAACGTCTGCCGCCTTGTCAACGTGGAGCTCACGGGGCTTGCCGTCATTACCGAGTCTGCCGTAGTCGTAAATTCTGTATGTGGTGTTGGAGTTCTGCTGAACCTCGGCAAGAAGAATACCCTTGCAGATTGCGTGAAGAGTACCTGCCTCAATAAAGAAGATATCGCCCTTCTTGACCTTTACTCTGTTTACATATTCGAGGAGAGTGTTTTCTTCAATGCTCTTTCTGAATTCTTCCCTTGTGACGTCCTTTTTAAAGCCGTAGATAATCTCTGCATCATCGTCACAGTCCACTATGTACCAGGCTTCAGTTTTGCCGTATTCGCCCTCATGCTCAAGAGCATATTTATCGTCGGGATGCACCTGAACGGAAAGATTATCCTTAGCATCAATAAGCTTTATAAGAATGGGAAAATCAGAAAACCTTTCGCAGTTTGTGCCCAGATATCCCTTGCCCTCATTTTTAAGCACATCAGCGAGAGTTCTGCCCTTGAAATCGCCGTTTTCTATTATGTTTTCACCTGCGTCGTGACAGGAAAGCACCCAGGCTTCAGCCTGTCTGTCAGCAAAGGAAACAATATCGTATTCCTTAGAAAGCCTTGTGCCGCCCCAGATATAATCTTTAACTGCAGGTGTAAGCTTTAAAATTTTCATAATATATCTCTCCTTAGTCATATTTTAAGAGTGAATTATATATTTTTAAATATAGTTTATCAATTGAGGTGTGCCTATGTCAAGTCAGACAAACTTAATTATTTTCTGCCTTATAATTTCAGCGGTGATAATCCTTGCTGTCTTTATAAAGAGCCGTCATTTTTTCAAGTCTCTTTTTCTCTCTTCACTTTCGGGAATAGGCTCTCTTTTTGCCGTCAACGTCTTAAGTCAGATGACCGGCATTTCAATCGGCATAAACTACATAACCCTTTTAATCAGCGCCCTTGGAGGTATTCCCTCAGTTATAGCTCTTCTGATGTCAAGATTTATACTTTTCAGCCAATGATTGTTTTTTCTATACCGTTGGCAATAGCCTGTCCGAAAAGTGAATGGGTTTCTCTCTGAATAAGCTTATAGCACTCCTCGTCATTGGTCACATATCCCGTCTCAATAAGCACTGACGGGCAGTCCTCAAGGCGTGCAACAGAGAAGGGATAATATCTCGCACCGTCAGAAAGGTCACTGTAAAGACCCTGCTGACCGTAATAGAGATTGTTTTTGAATACAGATATCATCTCGTTATAGATGTTAGCTGCAAGAGGCTGAGAAAAGCCCTTGTAATAATAGACAGATGTGCCGATATCGCTCTTTCTCGGTGAGCCGTTTGAGTGAATACTTACAAATAAATCGGGCTTTAAGGAATAAGCTATATTCTTTCTCTGATCAAGGGAGAGAGTCTCATTGCCCTGCCTTGTAAGATATACGGTTGCGCCCTTAGCCTGAAGAGCATTTCGTACGGCATAAGCGACGGCAAGGTTGATATCACACTCTTTTACCTGGTCACCGATACCGAGTGCGCCTGAGTCTTCACCGCCGTGACCGGGGTCAAGAAGAATTACTGCACCGCTCAGGGTCTGCGGATTATTGTGAACGGTAATTACCATATATCCGTTTTCATCGTATTCTACGGATATGCCGTAGAACTTGCCCGGTGAACGAAGAGGCATCATAAGAGTTACCTTTTCTTCACTCTGCGAAACTGTCCATGCGGCAGAGGAAACAACATTGCTTCCTGAAACATCGGCTTCACCTGAAACAGAAGTTGTATGGTAAAAATCAATCGCAACATAATTCGCACCGAAGGAGCTTAAATTGAATTTCGCGCCGTAGGCAGAAAAATAGCTCTGAGGTGTATGTGTAATTGCATAAGGCACCTTCCAGTTGGTTGCAAGACGGATTTTAACTGTGCCGTTACTGTTTTCGCTTGAAACAACGGAAAGACTGTTCTTGCTTTGTGCAGCATATACAAGCTGTGCGTGCTCGCATTTTACCTTTCTTCCCGAAGCAAGCTCATAGAAATATACTGTCTCATTCTCTTCGCTGTTGTATGCACTGCTCTGCGCCGTCACATAGTCCATTGTACCCTGAACAAGAGTGGAATAGGACGGAACATAGGTGTCATCGTTATATATCAGAGGTCTTGTATCTGCATAGGGCTCAGTGATAATACACATCTGATTTGCCGTAAAGGTCTGCTGATAAGATGAGGTTGTCACCTGAGGCATAGTAATAACGGGTAAGGTAGTGTATTCGTATTCGTCACTGATAAGCTCCGAGACATAGTTGCCCAGCTGAATAAGAGTGGTCGGCTCTTCTTTTTCGGGTGCCTTTGTTGTTGTGATTTCCTCACCGCAGACAATCATTGCACCCTTCTGCTGAACGGACCTTTCCCCTGCAATAGCTATTACGGATATCATACCCAAGGACGATACCGCCTCTCTTGAAGAGGGCATTTTTATTTTAGCCGTAAATGCAGCATATCCCGTACCCACATTATCCTCGCACCTTGCCTTATATTCCTTTGTGCCGATTTTAACGGTAACATCGGCCTCGGAATAAGCAATTACCATTACATTTATCTTTTCCTCAGGCTGAACGGTGATAGTGTCCCCGGGCATAACGGAAAGAATAATTTCACCGTCAAAGGTCATATTTACCTTATACTCTACCTTTTGTGAGCCCTGCTCAAAGGTATAGATGTTTTCACCCTCAGCAAGATTGAAGGTGATTTTTTTGCTGCCCGTTTCACCCAGGTCAAGCTTTTCTCCGTTAAGATAAGCAGGAATAACATTTGAACCGCAGATTTCAGCTTCGGCAGTAAAGGAGCTTGTCTCAATTACACTGCCGTCATAGCCCGTAACAGCTAAATCTCTGAAAGCGATATCGGGAACAATACCCTTTTCTATGTACTGCTTAACAGCGGAAAATCTTCCGTTCTTATTCTTTGTAACACCCTTTAAAGAAGAGAGAGCAGAAACAGAAAGGCTTTCACAGTCTCTTACACCGTAAAGTGTCTTAAGGGCGAACTTTTCGTCATCACTTTTACTGATATCAGCAGTGCAGATAAGCTCACCGTCAGACATTTTCATAGTCTTGTCCCATCGGTTCAGAAGAGACATATCGGTTTTTTCATCGAAAAATACACTGATACCGTCAACTGCCTTTTTATTGAGCTTTGATATATCAAAATCGAAGGACAGAGAAAGTATTTTTTTTACGTCCTGTTTTTTCTGCAGTAAAACCCAGTCTACCTTCTGAAGTCTCATATTGAGCTTTTCGGCACTGAGATTTTTATCGTCCGTAAGAATAATTCCGTCGCAGAAATCTGAAAGCTCGGTAAACACCTCATCGTCAAAGCTGAGACAGACCTCGGCATAAACTGTCTTTTTCTGTTCCTTTAAAAGAGAGACAACTTTTTTGAGCTTCTGAAGGCTTTCAGAATAGTCTGCGTCATCTCTGAGCTTTGAAAAGTATTCACTTCTGATAAACACAGTATCAAAAAGAGACTTTTCAAGCTGAGATAAAGCCTTATTAAGCTTTTCACTGGCCTCATCAAAATCCGTATCATAGTTTTCAATAAGCCATATACCCATACTCTTTTCGGGAGCTTTCACATAGCCCTGATTAATCAGGTAATCGTCAACGGTACCTTCAATATCACTGCCTAAAAATACATCCTCAACAAAGTTCTCATTGGAAAAATGTATCATCGCCGCACAGATGATTATTGAAACACCAACACATATAAGAGATACAATCAGTTTTAAATTCTTCATTTTTTATTCTTCCGTCTGTATTTTAATTGTGGTTTATTATAACACATTAAATCTTATTATAACACACTTTTAAGATTATTTAACTCTTCGGACAAATATTTTTCAGAAAAATTTATATATGTTCCGCTGTAAAGGGCAAAGCCGTCACAGCCTTTCTCCCTTAAAAGCTCAACCTGACGGGAAATAATGTCCGTATTTTCCCTCCACTCATTTTTTCCCGAAAGAGCAAAGGTATCCTCCTGACCCGACTTATAAAGTGCAAGACCGATAACAAGCCTTGTGCTTTTACTGTCACAGAGAGACACCCATTCCGAAAGACAGCTTTCAAAAGGCAGACTTTCATTTTCAAAGCCGAAATATATCTGAGGAATTATCATATCGCAGTAGCCCTCCTCTGAGCACCAAAGGTAAACATCGGCATAGTCATCGTTATAGCATTTCGCAATCTTGCCCGACGGACTGACAGAAAAGATTTTATCCTCACCGTAGCTTTTAACGGTGATATAAAGTGAGGAAAGAAGAGTATTTATATTTTCTCTACGCCAGGAGGCAAGGTCAAGGTCTCCCCCACCGCTGACATATTCACTGTACTGCTCACTGTCAAAGTCGCCGCAATCCCCGAAATAAAAATAATCGTCTATATGAATACCCTTGATATCATAGCTTTCCATAAGCTCCCTTGCACCGTCCGCTATGAGCTTTCTCACCTTTTCGGAGGCCGGGTTATAATATATGCCCTTTTCCGTCAGTACAACGTGATCGGTCTTCCCCTCTTCATACCACTGAAAAGCAGGGTTTTCTTCACAGAGAGAGCTTATGTCGCCTTTACTGCTGACACGGTAAGGATTAATCCAGGCGTGGACATTAATTCCTTTTTCCTTGGCTCTTTCCGTAATAACAGAAAGTACATCAAAGGGCATTTCTCCCCCTTGCGTGCCTGCAACATAAGAGCTTGAGGGGAAAATCTGCGAATGATAAAAGGCATCGCCAAAAGGTCGCACGTGAACAAAAGCATCGGTTACTCCGACCTCTTTCATATTATTTAGAATATTATCTATGTATTCGCTGTATTCTTCCTCAGTATCGCGTCCGTCCGTTACAGAAAGCTCCATAAAGCTCAGCCATGAGCCGATAAAAACCTTCTCTTCGCTTTCCGCAGCTATGGGAGAGGTTGTATCCGGTTCTTCTTTTATCTCTCCTGCGACACAGCCAGAAAACAGAAAGGCCATAACTAAAATAAGGGGTATTATTCTTTTCATAAATTCACTCCCACCTGACATCAATATCATTAACTGTCATTCTGAACCAGGTGAAGAATCTTAAAGAAAGACAATAAAGATCCTTCGCTCTGCTCAGGATGACATCTGAAGCTTTAAATTACCCTTGACATAACGGTAAAAACAATTTAAAATATGTAGTACACAACTTTTCAAAGAAAGGAAACGGTACAGATACGTTTCTGTAACGGGTGAAATAAAATGGCAATCAGAACCTACGATAAAATCTCCACCAAGGACGAAGGAAGAGCAGAAAGCGTTGTATGTAAGGTCTGTAATGAGCTCGTTTCAATGAGACTTTTCTCGACGAGCGACCGCACTGCAGTGGCTCTTTTCAAGGGCGAGGACAAAAACAGATATATTGCCGTATGCCCGAACTGTGCAGCCGTTTACAATATCAATAAGAACTACCTTAAAGAGAGAAATGCAGGCACTACCGTATTCTTTACGGAAAGCGACCTTACCCTTATAAATGATAACAATGAATAATTTTTATATTTTTCTTCTCGTATATTTTGTCGGCATCTCTCTTGTGACGGCATTCATAACCGTTCTTGATAAAATTCTTGCAAGGAAAGGCAGAAGACGTATTTCTGAGGCTACTCTTTTCACACTTGCAATAATCGGCGGCTCCGCAGCCGAATATCTTACAATGAAAGCCGTACATCATAAAACTCTTCACAAGAAATTTATGATAGGTCTTCCCGTAATTATTGTTCTGCAGCTTGCCCTGATCGGTACGGCAGTGTACTTTATTCTTAAATAATAAGCACATAAATTAAATATACCCTAAAAAGCAGGTATTTTAAGGTGAGCTTTCACCCTGAACTACCTGCTTTAATTTTCGGACAATGCAATTATAATTTGTCATTCTGAACGAAGTGAATAATCTTAAGATCCTTCGCTCTGCTCAGGATGACATTCAGAAGCGGTGAGATTTACGAGCTTTTACTTTGCTCAGGATGACATTTATATAAACATATCAGAATTTTTAAATTGCGGACACGGCAAGCCGTGTCCCTACATTAAAGCCACCTTACTTTACGGGGCGGGCAGAAACGGGAGACCACGCAGGGTCTCCCCTACACCACACCATCGGACGCAATTCTGCATTCTGCATTAAAGAGCGCCTCAGCGCTCTTTACACGCAGGGTATCATTATCATCCGGTCATCTTCAACCGTCATACCCTTAATAGAGTTTTCTTCCTTTATGAGCTCCACTCTGGTGTTGTACTTTCGTGCTATATCCCATATTTTTTCGTTTTTCTGTGCAAAATAAAGACACAGTGCAGGATAAATTTCTTCTTTCTTTTTTTCTTCGTCAACCTTAAGTGAGGTGAGTATCCTTTTATGCTCTCCCGAATAAATATTGCAGCCGATACACACCGCAGCTTTAATCTTTACCTTGCCGTCACCCATAGGTGAGTATTCGAGAGAGGGAATCCAGACGGAGCAGTCACACTTTACGTTTTCGCCCGATTTCTTGAGAGGCAGATTAATTTTGCCCGAAACATTCTTTTCGCCGTAGCGTAAAACTCCTGTTTTATCACGGTATATTCCTGAGAGGAGAAAACTGTATTCACCGTCTGCACTGTCCTTTTTACCGCTTATATTACAGCTCACATCACTGCACCACATATCATACATTTCGGATATTTCGCCCTCGGAAAAGGCAACAGTTTCCTCGCACATAAGCTCTTTGGTTTCATTCATTATGAGCTTGGATATATCCGTCAGCTTATAGTCCCCTGCTACCTCATATTCCGTCGAATAGCAATCGTCAATAATATATACCTCTTTATCCTCGGTGCATCTGACAAGAGCAGACACCCTTGCAGCGAATTCTAAAAGACGGCATCTGCCTGAGGAATCGTTTTTGCCCGACACCATAAACTGTCCCACAGTAAAGGAAAGAGAGGTATCGTTTTTGTCTGTCACACCCGTAAGATTGATAATCTGACTTATGGGCATTGTGTGTCTGATTTTATGAAGAGCCCCCTTTTCACTGTCTGCGTAGAGAATCTCACAGCACAGGTCGCCTTTTATAAGAAGCTTGTCGGCAACGGCCTTCTTTGAGTCCAGACGGACAAAGCTGTCGCATCTTATTATCTTGCCGATATCTGCCTTGTCGCCGTCAAGGGCTACGGTTTCACTTAAATCGAAGGTTTTTTCAGTAAGACAGACAAGATTTGTTCTGTCAGCCTTTTCTCTTTTACACTGAACGGAAAGTCCCTCTATTTCCGTAGGCACCTCAGTTTTTGTTTCAGTGTAAGCATATACAAGAGCACTGATATTGCCGCTGACACTTATTCTTCTCTGACTGACGGCACGGCAATTGACATAATCGGTTTTTGTCACTGTTTTAAAGACTGCGTTTTCGGGAAGATTTGATATTTTCACACTGCAGGAAAGAGGTGATACGTGCTCATAGCAGTCGATTTTTTCGCCCTCACCTGCATATACAAGTCTTGTGACTACACTGCCCGAAAGGGACACTGCCTCACCGCTGACAGACACGTTGGAAATGCCCGGAGTAACAATACACTTAAGTATTCTCTTTACATCGGCGCAGTAATCGGGCAGACTTATTTCAAGGCTTATCCCCTCTTCACATTTGCTTTGTGAGAAAAGCTCGTGGGAGGAAAGCACTTCCTTTTTTATTTCCAAAGCCATATTAACATCTCCTATACATTATTTTCTATAACAAATGTATTCGGTGCAGGGCTTTTATATGACAAATAAAAACCACCATTTTGTGGTGGTTTTAAATCAATCTTTATAACTTTTAACGATTAAACATATTCCAACTATGCTCCAGAAAACCGGAACGATATATGCCAAAAGTGCATCTTTGTTAAAAAGCGCATTGAATAATGACGGCATTCCTATAATGCTGCGATATATATTAAGACTCAGCATTTCAAACACCAATATACATGTGCCTATGCAAAGTAAAATTAGCCCAACACTTTTTTTTGACAACATAATATCACTCCTCGGTAACATTTCTTTATATATTTAAAATATAACTTGTCTCGTCAAATATCAAGACAAATTTAAAAATTAATATATTTCAGTTAAGGTCATCAACCGTAAAGGTTGCACTAATAGTTAAAATATCAGTAGTGATTCTTCGATTACCAACTGTACCGCTCACACCAATTATATCTCCTCCTATTGATACATCGATACCCTCGATATAATAAGTTATTTTACCGAGAACCGTTACTTTATACTTTGAATTCGAATATTTTATTGTCTCGTATTCTCCAACATCCAGATTAACATTATATACAATCGGATTATCTATCGATGCAAACGGTGCACCAAAGGTATTAAAAGAAGTTGCCTTTCTTTTAGCTTTGTTGTAAACATAACTGACATAAACAGCAAGTGTAACTCTTTCGGTGTAATTTTGTCCGTTAGTTATAGTACATCCTGTTTTTTCTATTGTCGCATATCTGAGTTCCTCATCATAGGCACAAGTGGACACTTGATTATCGATAGTTTGGGAAATTTTTGCATTTGATTTTCCTCCTGCTTTTGCAACAGCATTATAGAATTCTTGCTGTGTCATCGGAATAATTCTTGTTTCAGTATAAATATTCTCAAACGCACCTTCCGCTGATGCATCTAACGGTATAAAACCAACTGAGCTAATAAGTAATGAAACTGTTAAAATAATTGTTATAACTCTTTTCATAATTAAACTCCTCCAATTATTAATTATATGTTTTTGCTTTGATGTTTCTTCTGCACCGGACTCACTTCTTTCTTTAATTTCATCTTAAGTATATTATAAAAAACAAAAAAAGTCAATTATATATTTATAAAAAATATATTTTATACAATACTTTTAATGTAAATATATATTTTAAATAAATCACCTCAATATCTAACACACGATTTGGAACAAATAAACAAGGGACAACCATATAAGGTCGTCCCTACAGGATTATTTTAAATTTCAAAGAGTAGAAGCAAACCCATCACCTATTACTCATTCGGGCGCGATTGCGCATTGCGAATTGCGAATTGCGAATTGTCTCCGATCCACATTTTCTCGAACTTTACACCCGAAATCTTTTCGAGGGCTTTCTTTTCTTCTTCTGTAAACTCGACGGTGCCTGTCTCTTTCTTCTCTTTAATCTTAAGTCTTATGAAATCAAGCTTTTCCTTTGTAAGTCTGTAATTCATAATCGACAGGAAGGAAAGGAAGAAGAATATCATAGGTACAAGTGTAAAGCAGATTGAAACGCCGAATACGGCTCTGGGAGTCTGCTGAGCTGCTGTAAGCTGAGTATCGTAGCCGAACCAGCCTAAAAGTGTGCCGATACCGAGGGATGCGAAACCGCTCACGAACTTTTTAACGAAGGTTGAGAAGGTTGAAATTACGCCCTCTCTTCTCTCGCCCGTAATCATTTCGTCAATATCCGTAACGTCGGGGAAAATGTTACTCTGTACGCTTGCCATACCTGCAAGGCCTAAGCCGTAAAGGAATTCCACAACAAAAATAAGAAATACACTGCCCGTAGTTCTTGCTATCCATGCAAGTCCCAGTGCTGAGACGGCAACAGGAACGAAGACCTTTGCGGGAAGCTGCTTGTTTTTCTTGATTGAAAGGAAATATGCGGGAACGGCACCGAGAGCCTCACCGACACCCTGCACCATAATAAGCATTGAATAGCTGCCCTCCTGATGAAGAACGGTTTCAAGATAATAATAGAAGCTCTGCGAAACGAAGGCTGAGCCGAAGAGCATAATGAAGCCGAACATAAAATACTGACGGAACGCACGGTTCTTGATAACCTTGATATACTGTCCGAAGAACTCATGAAGGTCAAGCTTTTCGTTTATCTGATTCTCTGAGCTTTCTTCCTTTGTTCCCTTATAGGCATAGATAAGAGGTAAGCTGGTCCACAGACACAGTATTGCCGCCATAAGAGTGAATCTGCCGCGGTGCTCAGCGGTAAAGGTAGGCGTTACAAGAATGCCGTTGGGTCCGCCTAAAATCATAGCTGCAACTATAAATGATGCGTAGCATGCAATGGCATCCATAACAAGCTTTACGGCATTGAACTGAGTTCTCAGGTTATACCCCGGAGCAATACCGGGAAGCATAGCCGTATGAGGAACAGCCACAAAGGTTGTTGCAGTCTTATAAAGCATATAGGCAAATATGTAATAAATCATTGTATGAGTGGAATTACCGCCGGCTGAAATACCGAAGGAGTTCCACATAAGAAAGAAGGTAACCATTGCGGGAATGATTCCCCACTTGAGATAGGGTCTGTGTCTTCCGTCCTTGTGCCTTGTTCTGTCGGTGATAATACCCATAATCGGGTCAGTTATTGCATCGCACACACAGGAGAAAAGTGCAACGGTGCCGTACTGTGCCGCAGAAAGTCCTTCTACCTTGGTAAGAAATGGAAGAAGATAGCAGCCTAAAATATAGGGGCCGCCACCCGTAAAGAATATTGCCGAGTTATAGGCAACCATAGGCTGAAGCTTTGTGCCCGGCTCAACACCGATAAGCTTTTTCACCTTGCCTAAAAGAGTATTACCTTCGGTAAGAGGTGTTTTTTCCTTATCCATACTTTTTGCCCTCCTCAATTAAATAGCCGCAGATAAAATCTGATTTTTTGGGTAAGAATTCCCGTCTCGATTTGTAAATATAGGGATAATCTCTGTTATTGTAACGATTATACACCTTGATTTTATAACCGTCAACCTTCTCTACCGTTACGGTGTGAAGTCCGCCGAAGGGCTTATTTTTACACCAGAAGGAAATCACAGCCACCCTGACATTATCAAGGCTGTCAAAAAAATCTCTGTAGGAAAAGGTCATACGGTAGGGTATATTCCTTCTTTTATAAAAAGAGCCCAGCAGATAGGGATTCGAGCCGAAAAGCCCCGAAAGAGACTGACATCGGGGGTACATTTCAAGACACACATCTTTAAGTGAGGACTCTTCCCCTCTTAACACCTGACTGTTATGAAGCGCTATCATTTCGCAGCCGTTATAAGACATATTGAATAAGCCGTATTTCATTTCAGCCACCCTGCCGCAGCCCTGTCCGTTGATTACGGTACTGTCCTCAAGAGGTACGGTCAGATTATGCTTATAGTTCTTTTTTTCAAGCATTTTATCCCTCCTCTTTCAATGTCTGTATTCTAACATATATGCTCTTTTATTACAAGAGAAATCCGCCGTCAAAGCGGCGGATTATCAGATAACTTATTTCTTTATAAACTTTATAATGAACTCTCTTACCCAATTGAAGAAAGCTGTAAGGAATCTTGAAATTCTCAGGAAGATATTGTCGCTGTCATTTTCGTTTTCCCTTGCAACCCACTGCTCAGTGTGGCAGTTTTCTTCGGTCATTTCTGCCATTGAATCAGTATCGTAGTCATAAACCGCAAACTGAGGATAGCCTTCGGTTTCAACTGTTATATCTTCAGTAGCAGTGATTACATCATAAAGAAGCTTTCTTTCAAATTGTGTGTAATTTGAATGGCTGGAATTCTTTACAAACCAGGTTGATTCCGGATAAATACAGGTTGAAGCATCTATCTGCTTATCGGGAGAGATATATTTGCCTAAGCCCTGTTCTTCGCGCTCAGCAATATATTTATCGGAAAGAGTGCTGTAAATATCTGAGGTTGTTGCGCCGAAGGAGGATCTTTTTACCGATACAAACTGATCGGAAACAACAGCATAAGATTCGCAGATGGGCATAATCTGGAAGCCGTACTTTGAAATTGCAGCAAACTTTGCGCCGCCTGCCTTGATGCTCTCTATGTGTTTAACAAAATCCTTACGGACATCTGTGTTATATTTTTCTATCTTAGTTATAAGACCTGCATATTCTTCTCTTTTTGCACTGCCCTCTTCACCGAAAACATATAAGAGTGCATCTTCATAGTCATTTTCGGTAATAGTTGCCCAATAGCTCGGGAATGTAAAGAAAATGGACATTGCCAAAGCAGAGGTTACACCGGCAACAAGCTTGTCATAAAGTGTATCTCTTATTTTCTGTTCAGCCATATCAATAAGTCCCGTTGAAAGAACAAGCTCAATTGTTGTGGAAATGAAGCTGTCAAGCTTGAAAAGCTCAATGTATGCACTGTCCTTGAGTATACGGTTGATTGAAGCACTGTTGATGTCAAACTTGCCGCTGATAGCTTCGCTTAAAGCTTCCGCACCGTTTGCAACACTGCCTGTATAACCTATACCGTGTATATCGTCAACACCGTACTCTGCAACATAAGCAGTAGTAACAATTGTGCCGATACAGCTGGCCATAATAGAAACCTTGGGACAGCCGGTGATATCCTTAACTTTCTGGATATAATCATTTAATTTATCAGCTGTTTCGGTAGGATCAAGTCTCCAGTCATACCAGAAACGGTAATCGTTGATTCCGTAATAGCCCTTGGCAGACTGTACCTTTTTGCCGTTTTTATCCCTACCGGTTTTTGCGTTTACCTTTAAGTAGCCTTCCATTTCCTGCTTTCTTGCTTCGGAAATGCCTGTGCCCTCTACGGGGTTGCCGTTACAGTCAAGCTTTAAATCGCCTGTAAGCTCAGAGAGCTCTTCCTCAAGCTTTTCGTAATACGGATCCCAATTATCATAAAGAAGACCGTCAATAACAAAGGGAGCAATTACATTTGCAACAGATTCCACAATTTCAGAATCACCGTCTTCTTCACTGTCTTCTTCACTGTCTCCGGAAAACATTGAACGCCAGTTGAAAAGCTTGTTACCCTCAGCATCATACATAGGCTCAGCATCACCTAAAATGCGTATAACAGGGACCTGACTTCTGCTTTCGAAAACATTAACCTCGTCACCAATGAAGCCCGATGCCGCAAAGGCAGGCATTGCAAGCGTAAAAATCATAATCAGTGTCAATAAAACAGATATTATTTTTTTCATATATACGCCACCTTTCGTTCATTTATTTTAACAGAGAGTTAAAGTATTGTCAATCTGTAAATATATAAAATACAGTTTTTCCATTGTAAAAAGACTTAGTTTATGATAACATATAGAAAGAAATGAAATGAGGTGCAATAATGGAAAAGATTACTCAGGTTGTCGCTGCACTTATATGGGACGGCGACAGGTTTATGATTTGTCAGAGACCGAAGAATAAAACAAGAGCATTACAGTGGGAATTTGTCGGCGGCAAGACCGAAGAGGGAGAAACCCTTGAGGAAGCCCTCATCCGTGAATGCCGAGAAGAAATTGACGTTACTGTCAGCGTAGGTGATATTTTCACTGAGGTTGACCACACCTATCCCGATATAAAGGTACATCTTACCCTTTTCAACTGCACTATAGCCGAGGGTGAGGTCAGAATGCTCGAGCATAACGATATTAGGTGGATTACACCTGAGGAAATTCCTCTTTACACCTTCTGCCCTGCCGACAAGGATATTTTAGAAAAGATTATAAGAGAAAGAGGCAAGAAATGAGCGCACTCGAAAGAATGGCGGATTTTTTTGAAAAAAGAGTCGAAGACTATGACGAGCATATGATAAAGGAGGTTGAGGGCTGTAAGGAAGCCTATGAAAAAATGGCTTCACTTATTCCCGAAGGCACGAAAACGCTTCTTGACCTCGGCTGCGGCACGGGGCTTGAGCTCGACGGAATATTCAGGGCTTTTCCCTGCCTCTCCGTTACGGGAATTGACCTTTGTGAAGCTATGCTCAAAAAGCTCAGAGAAAAATACAAGGATAAAAGCATTGAGCTTATCTGCGGCGACTATTTTACTGTGCCCTTAGGCGAGGGCAGATTTGACTGCGCTGTCTCCTTTCAGACAATGCACCATTTTTCTCACGAAAAGAAAATCGCTCTTTATAAAAAAATACACTCTGTCCTCAAGGACGCAGGAATGTATATTGAATGTGACTATATGGTTTTGGATCAGACGGAAGAGGACTTTTATTTTAAGGAAAATGAACGTATAAGGAAAGAGCAAGGTATTCCCGAGGATGTTTTCTGTCACTACGACACACCCTGCACAATTGAAAATCAGATTAAAATGCTCAAAGCTGCAGGTTTTAATTCAGTTGAGCAGGTTTTCAGAATAGAAAACACTACCATGCTCGTTGCAAGAAAAGCTTAAGATTTTCTTAATTTTTTCTCTTTAGTTTTGCAAAGAAAAAGCATTTCTGATACGTTGTTATAAAAAAGCAAAAGAAGTGAGTTAAATGAAAAAATTTTTTAAGAGACTTATTGTTTTCTGGTGCATAATGTATCTTATCGGTACTGTTTGCTTTTTTAGTATTGGTAATTTCATTTACAGCTTTGCATTGCTGCGCGAATCTGTTTTTTCAAGGGAAAATGTTATCTCTTTTTTCACGGGTAAGAGCACGGATTCAGCCGAATTCAGCGGCACCGGACAAGAAAGAAAAACCTGGATTATGAATAATGGCGAAGAAATGTATATTACCAGTGAAGACGGACTTTCTTTGCACGGATACTTTGCACAAAATCCCCTTTCTAGCCACAGGTATGCCATTGTATGCCACGGATATACAGGCCAGGCAAAGCATATGTCCTATTACGCGAAAAATCTTTATAATACAGGTATTTCCGTGCTGTGTGTTGATGCCAGGGCTCATGGCAAAAGTGAAGGTAATGTGACAGGTATGGGCTACCTGGAAAGAAGAGACATTATTATTTGGATAAAGGAAATTTTAAAAAACGACTCACAGGCACAAATACTGCTTTTCGGCGTTTCAATGGGTGCGGCAACAGTACTTTTCGCAAGCGGTGAAGGTGACCTTCCGTCATGTGTAAAGGCTGTAGTTTCCGACTGTGCATTCACAAGAGTTTATGAAGAAATAGGAAATGCCATGCGTGGCTATGTACCCTTTTTGCCTGATTTTCCTTTGGTGGACAGTGCTTCAGTGGTGTGTGAAATAAGAGGCGGTTATTCTTTCAGAGACGCAAGCTGTGTTGAAGCTGTAAAGAATAGCTCCACACCCACTCTTTTCATTCACGGCAGCGCGGATACCTTTGTACCCTTTTATATGCTGGATAAATTATATAACAGTGCAGCCTGTGAAAAAGAAAAGCTCGTAGTTAAGGGCGCAAAGCATGCCCGAAGTGCAAAAACGAACCCGGAGCTTTACTGGGGTACGGTGAATAATTTCATTAACAGTCACATGTAAAGCAGTAAGAGTCTTTACAAATTGCAACTATATGTGTATTATATTAGAAAGAGTTTTCACGGAGGATTTATAAATGGGCAAAAGAAAAATGACCAGAAAAGAACTTAAATATTATGCAAGAATGGCAGCTGAAAGTTATGTTAACGACCCTGTTCACGTATATGCAACAAAAAATGAAAACAAGAGAAAAAGATATGTTTATCATTTTATGATGGAAAGACTGTCCACATCCAACCGTGAAGACATAATATATTTTGATGAAGAAAAAAGGGGTATTTGTGTCTGGAGAGATGCGCATAACGATTATGATATGTTCGACTTTCTGCTTTGCCCTAACTGGGTATTTCTCGCTCTTTATCCTATCCGTACCATAAAAACACTAAAGGCGTACAGCCACCTTGACTCAAAGGTTTTCCCCGAAAACACGCTGATTATCTCCCCCGTTTTCGTAAGTCCTGAGCATCAGGGCAAGGGTATTGCCACAAAGCTTATAAAAAAAGGCATTGAGGACCTTGCGCCTCAGGGCTATAAATTAGGTCTTGAAGCTCAGAATCCCGAAAATGTGGGCTTTTATGAAAAGCTCGGCTTTAAGGTTATTAAGCACGACTACTGGAAAAGCGAAGGGATTGACAACTACTATATGCTTTACGAGGACTGATAAAGAATTTTTCTTGACTTTCAAACGAAAAAAGGTATACTGAAAAAGTAATAAAACAATAGGAGAAATAACCATGTCATTAGAAATTTTCATCGACAAATATGTAAAACAGTTCAAGGCTATGAATCCCAAATATGACGTTGTTTATGAGCTTTCAAAGGACGAGCCCATCATCTTTGAGGACAGTGAAAAAGTCAGGGTTTCCTTTGCCGCTATTGCAGATACTCACCTTCCAAACAGAGAAGCGGCAGAAAAGAATCTTAAAAATGCCTTTGAGGACGTCTCAAATTCCAAAGAAAAGATCGATGCTTTTATGCTCGCCGGTGATATTGCCGACTACGGCACAAACAACGAATACGCAAGATTCTTCAGAGTCTTTGACGCTTACAAGGATAAATTCGCACTTTTCGTTACTATGGGTAACCACGATGCACGCTTTTTCTTTAAGAAAAACCTTAAAATCGTAATGAAAAAGGTTGACGAATATCTGGGCCTTAAGACAAACGGCAGGCCATATTATTCCTATGACATAAACGGTTACACATTCATTGTTCTCTGCACAGAAAAGAGAATTCTCGAAAAGGCTTATATTTCAAAGGAGCAGATTGCTTTTCTTGACAGCGAGCTCAGGAGAGCTACAGCTGACGGCAAGCCTGCCTTCGTAATGTGCCATCAGCCCTTTGCCGAAACCCACGGACTTCCTGAGGTCTGGAAGACCGGTGATATGGGTGAGCAGAATGACGAGGTCAGAGCAGTTATGGAAAAATACAGTAATGTTTTCTTCATCAACGGCCATCTTCACGGCGGTATCTTTGAAAAGGTTGCTGAGGTGCTCAATGAAGAAAAGGGTGTTTATTCCATAAGTATTCCCGGCTACAGAAAAGAAAACAACTTCGGTATCACCGATGCAGGTGTGGGCTACTACTGTGAGGTCTATGACGACAAGGTAGTTTTCAAGGCAAGAAACTTCCTTATCGGTAAGAATGTTGAGGGTGACCTTACGAGACTTGAGTATGCCTTAAAGTAAGGGCCGAGGGCAAGTGAGGGCCAAGGGCCGAGGGCCAAGGACGCCAAAAAATCGGTATTGGTTAAGATGTCGTCCGCAAAAATTAATTAAGATAATAATGCAAGTTGCAGGATAATTTTATCTTGCAACTTTTTTCTTTAAAAAAATAAAGGGCAACATTTGTTGCCCTGAATATAGTCACAATTTACTGTGCGGGTACAAGTTCTTTTCTTTATCTTTATTGAGCGGCCTCGGCCCTGGGCCCTTGGCCCTTGGCCCTGTAGTTTGCTCTCGGCCCTGAGGCTTGCCCTTGGCCCTCCACTCATATTTCCATTCTGCGAATAGTCGGAGCAGGGGTTTCCGCTCTGCCCTCTTCGTTGAAATAAACGGGGTCAATTGCGAGAAGCTGTGTATCCTCGTCGCTTTCAAAGGTAATATGATATGCCGTCCACATTCTGCCCTCTTTATCGGAAAAGACAGAGTTGTGTCCGCTGTGATGGAGTCCTTCAACACCGAGTGGTGTAATTATGGGATTGCGTTCGTCCTTTTTCCATGGACCTCTTATATTATCTGCGTATGCCACACCTACCTCGTAGGAACGGGCAAAGGAGCTGTAAAAGCAGTAATATCTGCCCTTATGCTTTATAATGAACTGACCTTCATTTTTGGTATCCCACTTTCCCTCTTCGGCAACCTCAATAACCAATGTGGGTTCACCGATAAGCTCTGCTTTTTCAAGGTCGATTTCAAAAAGATGTATACCCTCGTAGGAGCAGGTAGCGATGTAGGTTTTTCCGTCATCGTCGGTGAACAGGTTTGCATCGTTTCCGTCAGCGCAGGGGTAAAGACCTTTATCATAGTTTTCTTTAGTAAAGAACGGCTTTTCTCCGTTGAGGACGGTATAATCACCGTCAATTCTGTCGCTGACAGCTATAAGAGGATTCTGACCTATGCCCAGCTTATCGTTGCGGCAATTGACTGTCAGATAAAACTTTCCGTCTTTTTTGTGAATCTCCGGTGCCCACCAGTAGTCCCTGAACCATGAATCTTCTTCGGCCACACTACGATGAAGAATAAAGCCTTCCTCTTTCCAGTTGAGAAGGTCATCACTGCTCCAGAGAAAAACTCCCTGACTGTTACCGTCCCAGAAGGGCGGTGTAGTACCCGTAAGATAATATCTGTCGCCTTCAGGTATGATAAAGGGGTCACGGATATTTTTTACTGTCTCGGGACATATCGGATTCTGATAAACAAACTTTTCACTCATTCATATCACTCCTTTACACTGATTTTAAGTATAAGCAAAACCCCATAAATGTCAACCTCACTATTTTACGCTGTAATAATTGCAATGAAAAAGCATTTATGTTAAAATGAATTCAGTTAAAGCTGAAGGAGGAAATATTATGAGAAAGAATTTTGGTGCAAAAGCCATTCTCTACCCTATGCCCGTGCTTATTATCGGTTCATACGATGAAAAAGGTGTACCCAATGCCATGAATGCGGCCTGGGGCGGAATAAGTGAAGAAACAGAGATTTCTGTCTGCGTCAGTGATGACCATAAGACAGCTGAAAATATTCTGAAAAGAGGTGCTTTCACTGTCAGCATTGCAGATAAGAAAAATGTTGTTGCTGCCGATTATGTTGGTATTGTTTCAGGCAATAAGGTGCCCGATAAAATTGCAAGATGCGGCTGGACTGCAGAAAAGAGCGAGCTGGTTGATGCGCCTCTTTTCAGTGAACTTCCCTTAGCTTTGGAGTGTAAGCTCGTAAGCTTCGACAAGGAGACCTGCCGTCTTGTAGGCGAAATTGTCAATGTTTCCGCCGACGAAAGCATTTTAGGCACCGACGGAAAGGTTGACCTTAATAAGTTTTTCCCCATTACCTATGACCCCATTCATCATACCTACCGCACCTTAGGCGAGGTTGTCGGCAAAGCATTTTCAGACGGAAAGGAAATGAAATAAAATGAGCACAGAGCTTATAAGAACCTATGTTCCCTTTAAGGAATGGAAGGAAAAATCGAAGCAGACGGAATATACTGAGCCTACTCCCCTTTTAAATCCCGACGGCACACTCAATGCTAAAGGCTGGGCAAGACATAACGTTTTTGAATATGACCGTAACCTTGTTAAAAGAGAGAGACTCATAAGCCGTAAGGAATGGGATTATTACACCGTTACCGACGGCAAAAAGCAGCTTCTTGTAAGCTTCGCAAATGTGGGCATCGGCGGCTTTATGGGGCTTCGTCTTCTCGACCTTCATACAGGCGAGGTTACCGCTGACGGAATTACTGTTTTTGCAGGCGGCAACAAGTGTGTGCCTCTTAATAAGGTTGACGTTCCCGGCAGATTCAAGGGTAAGGCAGGCAAAACAACCTTTGATTTCAATACAAAGGAAACGGAGCGTACCGTTGACTTTAAAATGATACATCAGGGAAAAAATCTTGAATGCAGTCTTCATATGGATATTCCCGAGGGTCTTGAAAACATTACAACTGTTCTCCCCTTTGAAAATGACAGCACAAAATTCTTTATGACCACCAAGCAGAACTGTATGCCTACATCAGGTGTTTTCCGTTTCGGTGACTACACCTATGAATTCTCAAAGGATAATTCCTTCTGTACTCTCGACTGGGGCAAGGTAAATACTCCCCGACGTCTTGTCTGGTACTGGGGCAGTGCGGCTACCTATCTTACTGACGAAGAGGGTAAAAAGCATATTTTCGGCTTTGAAATCACCTGGGCAATCGGTGACGAAAGCCATGCCACCGAAACCTGTATTTTCTATGACGGAAGGGTTCATAAAATCGGTGCTGTTGATGTAGAGAAATTCCCCAAGGACAGATTTATGGAGGAATGGAAAATCATATCCGAGGACGGATGCTTCAATATGACAATGAAGCCCACCTTCGATAACCGAAGCGACCTTGACCTTAAAGCTATAGCAAGAATGAACTGTCATCAGATTTACGGTATATGGAACGGTGACGTTACCCTTGATGACGGCACTAAGCTTGAAATCAAGGACCTGTTCGCTTTCTGCGAATATGTTGAAAACAGATGGTAAAAAAGAGGTTATTTTATGATTAAGCTACTTGCCGTCGATATGGACGGAACCTGCCTTGATTCAAAGGGCAGAATGTCAGATAAAACTCTTAATGCGCTGAAGAAGGCTGCCGAAAAGGGAATTATTGTTGTCCCGACTACAGGCAGAAATACAAAGTGTCTCCCCGTAAAAATCAAGAACGAGACCTTCTACCGCTATGTAGTTTCTTCAAACGGCAGTCTTGTTGCAGATTTAAAGACGGACGAAATAATCTTCTCTGCCCTCATTGACTGTGAAGCAGCCGTAGAGCTGGCAAATGAATTCAGAAAGCATCTCATTTTCCTTGCGGCACATATTGACCGGGGCTACTGGGTTCAGGGCATACACGTTTACTACGGTGTAAAGCATTTTCTCGGTGACGATGCCCCCGAAATCAAGTGCGTTCGGAATATGGCAAAGGCAATAAAAAAAGACAAAAAGCTTGTTGAAGAATTTCAGCTTTTCTATAAGGGTGAAAAATACCGTGATATCATAAAAAAAATCATTGAGCCCTATCCCGATATTACTGCCGCCTTTTCAAAGGGCTATGCAGAGATTTACCACAAGGCAGGCTCAAAGGGTACTGCTCTTAAGGCACTGGGTGAAAGCCTCGGTATTGCTGCTGACGAGATTGCCTGCATCGGTGACGAGGAAAACGATATCTCCATGTTCGATATGATGGGGCATCCCTTTGCTATGGGTAACGCCATTGATGCCCTTAAAGAAAAAGCGGAGACAGTGTTGCCCACCAACGATGAAGACGGTGTTGCCTGGGCAATTGAGAATCTTGTTCTCGCCGATAAATAAAAAGAACCCCTGACTTGAAGTCAGGGGCATTTTTATCTGTCTTTTATCTTTTTTATAATAAGATTTATAACTGTGCCTACAGCCATTCCCACTGCCGATACTACAAAATACCACAGAGAATGTATAAGTGCCGATTCGTTATAATGAATGAACACTGACGGTATAAAAATCACAGCAGATATTACAGGGTAAAAATACTTGATTTTTTCTTCGGAGATAATTCCGAGGATTAAGGAAAGGACAGAAGTTGCGAGCAAAATCAGAAAAACCATTCCCATAGCATCTGTCGGCCCTGCGAAAAGAGGAAAGATGTAGAACATAAACAGCTGAAGAATAAGTGTTATGATTTCTTTTATGTATCTTTTCATTTTATCACCTTCCTGAATTTATTTTGTAAATTAATTATACACTATCGGCTGACCATATTATTTTGTAAATTAATTATACACTATCGGCTGACCCTATACAAGAATTCCGATAAAACCGTAATAAATATTAATTTTACCGTGACAGATATGAAAAAACTTTCTGATGCCCCGGCAGAAATTTCAGTCTACGCTTCAGCATCCTCATCAAGTGCTTCGATAAGAAAGCTTACGGGACGGAACCCGTCATTACAGGAAATCATAGCCGACCTTTCGTTTTTCATCCAGCCGTCATAGAAATTTTTGCCTCCGTGAGAAAGAGCCATAACATAGGAAGACATACAGTCCCAGGCAGTATTGCATAAGCCCTCAGGTCTTTCCCAGCCGTTGGCAATAAACACCTGTCCCTCCTTCATATGGCAGGCGTGCTCAATGGGGTTTTCATATTTTTCCATTAAATCCTTGTATTCCGTAATTCGCATTACGGTGATTCTTATTTTTTTCATATTAATTCTCCTTATCAAAAGCTGTCATAAATTACTGTCTCTTCTATAGGGCGGGACTTGAAATGCAGCTCAAGAGGCTTCGCATCAGGCGACGGATAACCCATAACAAGAAGTGCCGTCGGCTCGGTGTTTTCGGGAACAGCAAATTTTTCTTTCACAGCCAGAGGGTCAAAGTGCATCACCCAGCAGCTCCCTACGCCTTCCTGTTGTGCGGCAAGCATAAGATATGTGGTAACAATCACCGCATCAACCGACGAGGATAAGGCTCCGTCATAAGGTCTTTTCCAGCTTTCATTTTTGTTGTGGCATATAAGCATTGCCGTCGGAGCGTTGAAATGACATTTCGTGCACTCACGAAGCTTAGAGATTGACTCATCACTGTTTAAGACAAGTATTCTCTGAGGCTGATAATTACAGCCGGTTGGAGCCTTGTGTCCCGCAAGAAGAATTCTATCTATAACATCCTGAGGCAAATGCTCCTGTCTGAAGCTTCTTACGGAATATCTTTCTTCAATCAGCTTATTAAAATCCATATTTTTCTCTCCCTTATTTCCTTAATACAACCCGATTATATCATTTCTGTCACATTGATGCAACAGCAGTTTTCAATTAAAAGCTCTTAACCCATTGCCTTAAATTGACAGTTGGTATATAATTACGGTAAAGTTTATTTTTAGGAGTGTAAAAATCATGGAAAAGAACAAGCTTACCGTATGGCAGAGTGCCTGCATTATCACAGGCTACGGTGTCGGCGGCGGAATTATGGCTATGCCCTACCTTGCAGAGAAAAACGGCATTTTAATGGCTCTTGGCATTCTTGTGCTTTCATTTCTTGCTAACTATGTAATACATCTTATGATTGCCGATATTTCAATCAAAAGCGGCGGCAAATCACAGATTGTTGAGGTTTTCTCAAAATATCTTTTCACAGGTAAATTTCAGAAGCCCGTTACACTTTTCTTCTTTGTGGTCATGGCTCTTGTTATGTTCACAAATCTTGCAGCATACATATCCGGTGCTGCGGAAATCATAACCGACCTTATCGGTGTGCCTGAGATTATATCCAAGCTCGTTTTCTATGCAGCTGCTGCAAGTGTTGTTCTTTTCGGTCTTAAGGCTGTAGGTCTGAGTGAAACCGTTGCCGTCACCGTAATTTTTGCCGTTATAGGTGTACTCGGTGTATTTTCACTTTTCAATATCAATAATCCTCTTAATTTCGGCATCGGTCAGCCTAATCATATCCTTGCCTTCTTCGGTATGGCTATGCTCGCCTTCTCTGCCTTCTTCTCTGTTCCTCAGGCAGTCAAAGGTCTTGATGCCGACGCAAAAAAGGTTAAAAAGGCTGTTTTCCTCGGTCTTATGAATAACCTTGTGCTTATGGTTGTTATTACAATATGTGCTCTTCTTTCTTCAACAGAGGTTACGGAGGTTGCTATGATTGGCTGGAGCAAGGGTATCGGCTCCTGGGCACAGATTGCAGGCTCGGTTTTCACAGTTCTCGCTATGATTACAAGCTACTGGGCAATTTCACTTGCCCTTGCAGACATCACCGAGGAGCAGATTAAAAAGGACAAGAGAATCTGCTGGATTATAGCTACTCTTCCCTCGCTTCTTATGACCTTCCTTAACCTTGGCGGCTTTATGGAATTTATGCGTATCGGCGGCGGTCTTATAGGTATTCTTATCGCAATTCTTGTTATTCCTGCTTACCGAAAGAGCCTTAAGGACGAGGGTGAAAGCACTCTGGGTAACAAGTGCGGTACCTTTGTACAGATTCTTGTTATCATCGCTCAGCTTCTTATGGCTGTAGGTAATGTGGTGCCCGTATGATGAAAAGCCTTTACTTTAACGGAAAGTTTCACTCTATGGTAAGGGAGGACGAGGTTTTCTCCGTAATGGTTACCGAGGGTGAAAAGATAGCTTATACGGGAGACGAAATTCCTGAAGGTACTTTTGATAAGAGGATTGACCTTGAGGGTAAGCACGTTTTCCCCACAATGACAGACTCACATCTGCATCTCCTTTACACAATCGTTCTTTCTGCCGCAAGCTTCAATATATGCGAAATTACTGCTGAGGGTGTAAAGCCCGACAATATTGCCGACATAGGAAAGCGTGTAAAGGACTACTGTAAGGCAAATCCGAAGCAGAAAATTATCACTGCCAACGGATATATAATTTCTGCCGTGAGGGAGAAAAGACTCCCCACCCGCTCTGAGCTTGATGAGTGGTCAGACGGAAGAGCCGTGATTGTCTACAGCATTGACGGTCACAGCAGTGCGATTTCAACAAAGCTTATGGAAATGCTCGGTCTTCCCACAGAAGAAAGCAACGGCATTTTCTCAGGCGAAGCACACGAATTTATGCAGGGCAAGGTTACAAACCTTATCGCATCAAAGGTCACCCCTTCAATTATCGCAAAGGGTATTGCAAATTTTTCAAACCTGTGTGCCTCCTACGGCATAAGCAGAGTATGTGCCCTGGACGGAAACGAGGATGTAGAAAACGATATTCTTACAAAAGCTCTCGCTTTTCTTGCCGAAAGAATGGATATTGATGTAAGACTTTATCCTCAGTATATGGACTACGGCAGACTTGACTTTTTCAGAAAAAAGCAGAAGACTCTTCGTGCAGGCGGATGCGGTGTGTGGGAGCTTGACGGCTCCGTAGGCTCACACAGTGCGGCATTCGGCGAGCCCTATAAGGACAGCGGCACACAGGGTCACTGCTACTACGGAAAGGACAAAATCAAAGCTAAGGTCAAAGAGGCTCTCAATAAAAGCATACGTCTTTCCTGTCACGCCATCGGTGAAAATGCCATTGATCAGATTACGGAAATCTACAGCGACCTTGAAGAACTCATACCAAAAAATGGTGCAATGATGAGAATTGACCACTTCGAATTCCCGTCAGAAAAGGCCGTAAAAATAATTAAAGGTCTTCCGCTTGCCATTACCGTACAGCCGGGATTTTCCTGGGTAGATAAGCATTTTCTTAAAAGCTATGAGCAGTTCCTGCCTGAAAGCATTATAAAAAGGCAGCTGCCGCTTAAGGAATTAGCAGGTGCTGATGTATGTATCTGCGGCTCCAGCGACTCCCCTGTCCAATCAGTAAATCCTTACGAGCAGATGCTGGGTATGACCGACTTCTATATAAAAGAGCAGTCACTCACACCCTTTGAAGCGCTTAAAACTTATACTGTAAATCCTGCGAAGATGCTCGGTGAGGGAAATACGGGTACTCTTTGTACAGGTAACGATGCCGACTTTTTTATCTCGGACAGAGATATTCTTTCTTGCAAGGGTACGGACATCACCTTGTGCAAGGCAGAATATATGATAGTACGGGGCAAAAGATACAAAGAAAAAAAGGGTACTGTGACAGAGCTTATTAAAATGCTTCTCTCAAAGCCTCATAAGATATAAAAAGAATCCCTGACGGTACTCCGTCAGGGATTTTTGATTAACCGTATATAGGACCGTAGGTCTGACAGGCTCTGTAGTCTGCGCTCTGGCTGTCCTCTGTTCCGAAGGCTGCCCATGAATGCGGACGGAAAATTCTGTCTGCAGGCACGTTGTGCATATTTACGGGAATACGCAGCATTGAAGCGAGTGTGATAAGGTCATCGCCTACATGGCCGTAAACCGTTACACCGTGATTTGCACCCCAGTTAGCCATAACAGAATATACATCCTTGAATGCGCCTTCACCTGTAAGGTTAGGTACGAACCAGGTTGTAGGCCAGGTGCGGTCAGTTCTTACATCAATAGTTGTGTGAGCGTTATCGGGAAGGTCAGCTGTGTAACCCTCGGCAATCTGCATAACAGGTCCGATACCCTCTACAATATTGACTCTGAGCATTGTTACGGGCATTTCTGCTCTGCAACGGAAGTGGCTTGAGAATCCGCCGCCTCTGAAGTATTCATAGTTTGCTCTGCACCAGTCAGTAGCCTCAAGACAAGCCGTCATATCTGCTTCGGTCATTTCCCAGAAGGGCTTCATACAGCCTTCGCCCTTTTCGTTCTTGGAAGCACCGCTGCCGTCAAGGGCAGTTGCACCTGAGTTGATAAGATGGATAAAACCGTCCTTTGCCTTGCCCTCGGGCTTATAGCCTGTAACTCTTTCACATGCTTCGGGGCTCCAGTATGTACGTACATCGTGGAAGCAGGGTGCACTGCCTGATACCAGAGTACCGAGCATCATGGCAACACCGTTGAGTGTATCGTTTTCCGTTGCAAAGGGTGTGGGAGCCTTGGGACCGTTCCAGTCGAAGGTTGACGCCATAATGGCCTCGGTAAAGTCAGCATTGGGAAGCCAGTCTGTCCAGTTTCTCTGTCCCTGGAAGCCGCCTGCAACAGCATTTTTGCCGAGAGCCTCTTCGTGCCAGCCAAGCTCGTCAAGCTTCTTGTTGCCGTAAAGAATGTCCCTTACAATAATGGAGAACTTTGCAATGAATTCCCAGTCCTTGTCAGCGGGAACAACCTTGGATTTACGAATAATTTCGGGAAGATCCTTGCCTGCGTTTACGTCGAAGCCTTCTTTACAGTTAGCCTTTATCCATGCAAGTGCCTTTTCATATTCGTCCTTATCATAGATTTCAAGAGTAATTCTTCTGATAATATCACTCATATCAACCCATTCGGCACGGATGCCGAAATATTTCTGGAACATTGATGCATCGCAGTAGCTGCCTGCGATACCCATTGAAATGCCGCCGAGGTTTACATAAGCCTTGTTTTTCATCCAGCCCACAGCAATTGAGGCTCTTGCAAAGCGAAGAATTTTTTCAGCAACATCCTCCGGTATTGTTCTGTCATCAATATCCTGAACGTTTTTACCGTAGATCGAGAATGCGGGAAGACCCTTTTGTGCATAAGCTGCCATAACTGCGGCAAGATAAACTGCGCCCGGTCTTTCCGTACCGTTGAAGCCCCATACAGCCTTGATTGTATTGGGGTTCATATCAAAGGTTTCTGAGCCGTAGCACCAGCAGGGAGTAACGCTGAGAGTAGCTACAACATTTTCCTTTGAGAACTGATCCTCACATTTTGCAGCCTCTGCGCCGCCGCCGATGGTTGTTTCGGAAATAACACACTGCACAGGCGTACCGTCGGGATATCTGAGCTTTTCACTGATAAGCTTTGCAGCAGCTTCAGCCATGCCCATAGTCTGATTTTCGAGGCTTTCTCTTACTCCGCCCCAACGACCGTCAATTACGGGTCTTATACCTATTCTGGGATATAACATAGTTTTTCTCCTTTATGTTTATTTTTTTATAATTTTACAAAATCTTTCATAAGCTTCGTCCCAATCGGGAGTATGTTCATTTATGAAGGTTGTTACCTTCTCTGTTTTAGCAATGAGCCTTCTGCCTTCTTCAATACTTTCAATTTCGCCAAGGGCAATAAGCTGAAGAAGAATGTTGCCCAAGGCTGTGGCTTCAACAGGTCCTGCAACAACGGGAATACCGAGACTCTGCGAAGTCAGCTCGCACAAAAATCCGTCTTTTGTTCCTCCGCCCATAAGATGAAGCACATCGAATTTTTTACCCGTACACTCCCCTATCTGCCCGAGAGCGAGCCGATATTTAAGGGCAAGACTTTCGTAAATACATCTTACAAGCTGTCCCACTGTTTCGGGCACAGGCTGATTTGTATTTTTACAGTAGGTCCTTATTTTGTCGGGGAGCTTACCGTGTGCTGAAAGCTCGGGAGCATCGGGGTCAATGAAGCTGCGGAATTTTTCGCTGTCTCTTGCAAGCATTTCAAGCTCATTATAGCTGTACTTTCTGTCGGTCAGTGCAAGGTCTCTTCGTGTTTCCTGAATAAGCCAAAGACCGCTGATGTTTTTAAGGAAATTGATTTTTCCGTTAGCACCTATTTCATTTGAAAGCTCAAGAGCATTGCTTTGCTCCGTCATAACGGGCTCACCAAGCTCACAGCCGATAAGCGACCATGTACCGCAGGAAAGAAAGGCTGCATTTTCGCTTTCGGCAGGCATTGCCGCAACGGCACACTGCGTATCGTGGCCTGCAACACTGATTACGGGAATACCCTTATACTCTCCGTTTACGGTTGCGCTGTCTTTTATTTCGGGGAAGAGGCTTTCACTGATACCGAAAGCTCCGAGAATCTTGCTGCTCCACTTTTTCGCCTTCGGGTCAAGCATCTGTGACGTTGATGCAATAGTTGTCTCACAGACTTTTCTTCCCGTAAGCAGATAGGCAAAAAGATCAGGCATAAAGACAAGCTTGTCGGCTTTGTTAAGGTTTTCGTCGCAGATAAGCTGGAACAGAGTGTTGATGTTCATTATCTGGTTGCCCGTCTCTGTGTATATTTCATCGGCACTGAGCTTTTCAAATGCCTTATTAAGAGCATCCTTTGTTCTTTCGTCACGATAATGATAGGGCTCATGGAGCATTTTGCCCTCTTTGTCAAGAAGTGCATAATCAACGCCCCAGGTATCAAAGGCAAGTGAATCAATTTCGCCTGCCTTTTCTATGGCTGTTTTAATTTCGGAAAGAATCATATCAACATCGTGGCAGATATGACCGTCTGCGGTTTTAGGTATATTCTCAAAGCGGTGAATTTCTTCGTACTTTATTTCCTTACCGTCAAAGACAGCCTTAATTGCTCTGCCCGTTGATGCACCGAAGTCAAAGGCTAAAACTGTTTTCATTTAACCACGCCCTTTTTAAGAAGAATATTGGCATAAATTGCCTTTTCGCCCGTTGCAATAATGAGATAAGCACCTTTGGCTCTCTCGTAAAAGGCGAAACGCTCAGTATAATCAATTGCGTGGTGCTCAGGTTCATATTTTGTGAGAAGCTCTTCATAGGTTCCCCATATCTCAGGAGTACCGCAGGTGTCACCCTTTACGACCTCCATAAGAGCTACGGGCTTTTCGGTATATGTATCAAGAGGTATGAGCTTAAGCACCGCCTCAAGAAGCTCAGGCACACCGTGGCCGTCAGCACGGATTACAATTGAGTTTTTACCTACGCTGTGGCAAGGAAAGTTGCCGTCGGCAATTACAAGCTCGTCGCCGTGACCCATTTCTGCAAGAGCCTTAAGAAGCTCAGGTGATATTACAGGTGATATTCCTTTAAGCATAGTACACCCCTCAGTCCTTCTTATGAAGCAGCTCATCATCAGGATTAAACACCTTATATCCGGGATGTCTGCCGGTGATTCTGTAGTAGCTGCGAAGGTCTATAAGCTTCTGAATATTTTCACTGCTGATATCGCGGCTTCCGCCTAAGATAACGGCATTGATAGTGATTTTTGCCCAAAGCTCGAGGCTTTCCATTCTGTAAAAGGCTGTGATAACGTCACTGCCCACGGCAAGTGCACCGTGATTTTCAAGAAGCATAACATCGTGCTCTTCAAGATAAGGCTCAATAGCATCAGGCACCTCTGAGGTTGAGGGTGTGCCGTAGGGTGTGAGAGGCACTGAACCGATAGCGGCAACGTCTTCAATCATATTATACATATCCATCGCCTTATGAGCTACGGCAAAGCCGGTAGCACCGGGAGGATGAGCGTGAATTACGCTGAAAACATCTTCTCTTTTATCATAGCAGCGAAGATGCATTTTTATTTCGCTTGAGGGACGGTATCCTTCATTGGCTTCAAGAATATTGCCGTCCTTATCAAGAATAACGAGCTTATCGGGTGTGATAAATGACTTGCTGATACCCGTAGGTGTGGCAACCACTCTTCCGTCGGGAAGCTTTGCACTGACATTGCCGTCATTGGCCGCTACCCAACCAAGCTGCCACATTTTATGGCAGACATCACATATCTGTTCTTTGATTTGCTGTAAATTATCCATACGATTTCTCCTTTAAATAAAAATCCGAAGTTCACACCGTTTTTTACTGTTTCTGCAGGTGTCAGTTAATTATATCAAACGCACCGGAAAATTTCAATAAGCATATCAGAAACCGTTGTCTTTCTGTTCTGATACTTTTATGCTTTTCTGACGCCTATTCCGATACCCAGCTGTTTACCGCTGAGCATATACTGCTTTGCTGACCTTTGCAGCGATGTTTTTTCGGAGTAATTCTTTTTAAACAGCCTTCGTTTACCGAATATTCTTTCAATTGCCTGTCCGTCAATTTTAACACTGTAACAGATATCAAAAAGAGACATAAATTTCAATATATTACTGTCCTTTGACATAAAATCTCTGTTACCGTCAAAAAGAAGCCAGCTTTCGCAAAAGAAATATCCGTAATCATATTGCGGAAAAAAGCGGCCGAAAAAATCCTTTGCCGTCTCAAATGCCGCCCTGCATTTTTCTTCGTCAAGACTTTCGCCCTCAGGTATATGTACATAAATCAGCTTTTCTCCGTAACCGAAGGGCAGCTTAGCATACAGCAGAGTTTTATTTTTACATTCGTAAGGCTGGAACTGCAATCTTCCGAGTCTGAAGAGCCCGAAGCTGACATGATTTTTCAGCCAGCCGTAGTTTTTCAAGCCTTTGCCGTCGGTTTTATCGCACCATATTTTTATATCGCTCATGGTATCATAATATATTTTTTCGTCAATGCCCGCCTTGTCATATTCGGCTTTAACGTCAACGGCAAGCTTTAAAATTACCGCCAGAATAAACATCTGCGGCTTACCTCTGAGGCACTGAAAGCCTTTTGTTCTGCATTTTACGGCAACCCGATAAATCCTTGCTGAGCTTTTGTTTATCAGCGACTGCAGCTTTTCCGTAGTTTCCTGCGAAAGCTCAATTTTTTCTGCCAAAGCAATTATGTGCTTAGCACTGTCAGTGAATAATTCATCGCTTTCGTCGGGAGAAATACTGCCTGTAAAAGTTTCCGTTGTAGTGGTCCTCGCCATAAAAAACCTTCCTTGCTTTTATTTTTCAAAGGGATATACAAGTCCCATCTGCCGTCTGCATTCATCCATTATTCTCATACAGTCTCTCGTCGCCTCAAAGGGAATAAACTTTGACTCTTTTCTGCCCTCTTTAATTTCCTCTGCGACCTTGGTAAACTCAGTCAGATAGTCTGTTTTACCCTCAAAAACGGTTTTACCCTTTTCATTTTTCAGAATAGCCCTTGAAGCCATATGAAAAAATACGGGCAGACTGATTTTCCCCTTACTGCCCACAATAAGACAGTTTTCCCTGACATAACAAAGGGACATATTAAGTGTGCATTTAAAGCCCTCATACTGCAGAATAACCTTTTCGCTTATGTCGATTCCGTTTCTGATTTTTCCCTTACAGTGTATCTCCTTAGGATAACCGAAAAGATTGTAGCAATAGGTTATGGGGTATATACCGATATCAAGAAGTGCTCCGCCTGCCGTTTCGGGCATAAGCACGCGGGAGGTTTTGGGCATCATAATTCCCGGAAAAGCGTAGTTGATTACAACCTCTCTGATTTCACCGATTTCCCCGTTCTGCACCCACTTCTTAACTGTCAGAGCCACATCGGAAAACCAGGTCCACATAGCTTCACAAAAATATGTATCAGTTGCTTTTGCCGTATCAATAAGGGAGTCAACATCCTTAAGGCTGACGCCTACAGGCTTTTCGCAGAGAACGGGCTTACCCTTTTTCATACACTCCGCTGCATATTCCGCGTGAGAGGTATGAGGTGTGGCGATATATACTCCGTCAACATCATCACGGCAGATTGCACTGTAAAAATCATCATAGGCCGTTGCACCGTACTTTTCTGCAAGGTCCTTGGCCTTTTCATAATTTCTGCTGTAAACGGAAGCCACAGAGTGATTGCCTTTGGTAATGTCTTTTGCAGTGCTGCAGGCAATGCTTCCGCTTCCGATATATGCCCATCTGAATTTTTCCATGATGCCCTCCCGAATCTGTTATTCAAAAAAATTATAGCTTGAATATAAAGTGTTGTCAATAGAATCGGCAGTGTATGAAGGTGCCTTCAGATAAAGAAAAAGAACGGTGCGTTTTGCATCGTTCTTTATTTGTCGCTTAATTATTATGCCTCTCTGATTACATACTTGTAGAAATCAACGGCAGGAGCAAGTGTTGCAACATCAACATTTTCATCAATACCGTGAACACTGTCAAGCTGCTGCTTGTCAATCTTGAAGGGAACGAAACGGATACAGCTGTCACATATCTTACAGAAATATCTGCTGTCCGTTGCTGCGTTCATAATATAGGGAGCAGATTTATATTCGGGAAAAACACTTGTAACTGCCTTTTCGATAAATCTGAAGGCTTCTCCCCTGTAATCTGTGATTTCCGACTCAATACCGTCATCAATAATCTCGGTTTCAATATCGTATTTCTTTGCAAGAGCAGTAATTGCATCAACACTTGCCTTCTTGCCCTGATGATGTGAGAAACGCATATTGCCCACTACCCAGGCTTCCTGAGGAATAACATTGGCACCGTCGGAGCCCTTGCTCATCGTAAATGCAAGAGTTGTTCTGAGCATTGCTGCGCCTGCAGGTGAAATGGCAGGCATTACCTTCTGAAGTATGGGCTTGAATGCATTCACATTACCGCAGGCAGCCTTCATAATGCCGCTCATTGTAGGTGCAAAGCGTGAAAGCATTTCTTTTACCGTATCAGACATATAAACGTCAAAGCATTCTGCCTTTTCTGCCTCAGCCATAAACTTTCCCAGACGTACAAGCGGTGTGTTCTTGCCCGGTGCAGATGCGTGACCTCCGTTTGATTTTGCAGTAAACTTAAGGTCAACATAACCCTTTTCACCGACACCTATCATAGCGAACGTGCCGTCAGCACCTCCGATGGGATCATAGAGAATCATACCGCCCTCATCAAGCACCATATAGAATTCCATTTTTCTCTCTTCCAATGCCTTGGACATAATCTGTGCGTCGGGGCCGCCTATTTCCTCAGTGCAGGAGGTTACAAAATATGTATCTCTCTTAGGCGTAAAGCCTTCTTTTATAAGCTCTTCTGCAGCCTGAAGCATCATTACAAGACCGCCCTTTGTGTCAAGTGTACCTCTGCCCCATACCTTGCCGTCAGCAATTGCACCCGAAAATGCCGGATGTGTCCACTCACCGCTTGCTTCAACAACATCGTGGTGATTCATAAGCATAACGGGCTTTAAGGATGAATCTGTACCCTTCCACTTAAGTAAAAGGCTGCCGCCGAATTCTTCACACTCTACTGTAGCAAAAAAATTGGGGAAGGTTTCACGAAGCACCTTCTGGAAGCCTAAAAATTTTGTAATATCTCTGTTTTCTCTTGACGAAATAGTTTCAATCTGAATAAGCTTTGAAAGAATTTCGGCATACTGCATTGCACGATTTTCGCTCATTTTTTCATCTCCTGAATAATTGATGGAAAAATTATAGCACATATTCTGTGTAAAATAAAGGGTTTTATTAAAATTAGTAAGCCAGGCTATAATGCTGCTTTTCCTGCAGCCTTTGATTCTGAAGCCCTCTGAAACACAGCTTTCAAAAGATTTCCTTTTTTTATGCTTATAAAACACCCCTGACAGTAAAATGTCAGGGGTTCATTGCTATAATATGCTTTTATTTTTCCTCAACCTCAAAGCCCTTCTTTATAAGGAAGAACAGGGGTACAAGAACAAATACGGAAACGACTGCCGCAAAAATAAACATACTCTGTGAAGGAACAATGGTTTCAACACCGAATTCATTCATATAAGTAACGGCTGAGTTACGGCAGGCAAGGTCACCGAGATAAGGTCCTAAAACCATAGGTATAAGCACTGTGAATATCATTCTGATGCCTTGGAAAAGTCCTGCCTTACCCTCGGGAATAAAGTCCTTGATAGCGGCATTGAACTGAATACCCATAACAAGATTGCCCACAACGGTCGGCACAATACCCACAAGGATAATATGTATATCCGTTGAGGTGGAAAGTATAATAAGACCGACGGTCATAAGAATTGCACTGGGAATAAGTCCCTTTGCCTTATTCTTGCCCGAGAGCTTAAGAAGAAATACCATACCGCCGATAAGTATTGCGAGCATAACAACAAAGGTAGCAATAACACTCGGTGCGAGCAGATTGCTGTTATCGGGGATTACTACATACTGAAGATATACAAGAAGGTACGGGAAAAACACCTGATAGGAAACACTTGAAAAGCCTACGGCAAGAAGTGTCAGATAAAGTCTTGAGTTTTCTTTTATAACGGAAGGTCTGAAGCCGTAGAAAAGGTCAGCCCAATAGCTTGATGAAGCCTGATTTTCCTGTGCTTTCTTCGGCGGGTTTTTAATAAGGAACAGACCTGCCGCACCGCATACGGCAACTATAAGGCCTAAACAAAGGAAGAAATTCTGATATGAAACGGCACCCGACTGAGCAAGTGAGCCGACGCCCATAACAGTTGCAACGGAAAGGAAGCCTACAAAGGTAAGTGCAGTTTCCATTGTGGGTCTGATTTTCGGCGTGGTAATATCTGTCAGCCACGCATTGAAGGCCGCATCGTTACTCGTTGAGCCCATAAAGGTCATAATTATATCCATTACTATTACAACCCATACAGTAGTTGTAAGGATTTTTGCTTCATCGGTAAGACCTAAAAGTGCTGCTACATTGTCTCTTGTAATAAAGCCGAAGGCAGCCGTTACAATACCCCAGAGAAGATAACCAACAGAAATAAACAGCTTTCGGTTTTTCATCTTGTCGCTGAGTGTTCCCATAATAAAGGTGGTCAGCACCGCGGCAATAGCTGAAAGCGAAACCATACGGCTGATTGCCGTTGTCGGAGCCATTGAGCCTGCCATAGCAGCTTCGGTTGCATTGGCATAAACGGAATTATAAAGGAAGGTATTGAAATACATATTTTCAATATTCCACGCAATACCGCCCATAAAGCTGAACAGACATATTGTAAACCAGTTAAGCTTAGTAAGCTTTTCTTTAATCATATTTTTCTTCCTTTCAGTATTTATAAAGCTATTCTTTTATAAATCTCTTATCATTTTCGGGTATTCCCGACAGGTCACTGCAGAATCGCTCGACTCTCATTCTTAAGCCGTACTTTTCTCTGAGCTCAATGATTTTCTCCATCATCGGTGAAGCGTGGTGTATGTCAAGAGCCTTCTGATTTTCCCAGCTGTCAATCAGAAGCACCGTTCTGTCATCGTCCATAGGAAAGAAATATTCGTATTTCAGATTACCCTTTTCTGAACGGATTTCACCGACAATGCCCCTTGCCGTCATTTCCTCAGCGAATTTACAGGCATTGTCACTTTCACCCGTGTAATAAATATTGATTGTAACAGACATAATCAGTTAATCCTTATAACCAGATCGCTTTCGGGATAGCTGCAGCAGAGATGTATAAAGCCGAACTGCACGTCTGCTATACGGCGCTTATCCTCGCCCTCGGGAATATAAACCTTACCGCTCAGGAGCTTGCTTCTGCAGAAGCCGCATTCACCCGTATGACATCTTGCGGGAACCTCTGTACCTGCACGCTCAAGTGCACAGAGCACCGTTTCATTGCTGTCAGCCTTCATTACGGTTTCGTTTCCGCGGTTAATAACAGTGATGCTGTACTCCTTTGATTCTTCCGTTTTCTTGCCCGAAGAGAAGACCTCAAAGCGAATATATTTCTTTTCTTTCTGAAGCTTCGGAAGCTCTGTTTCAAGATATTTGTATAAGCCTCCCGGTCCGCAGACAAAAATACTGTAATTTCCCTCGGGAGCATATTTCTTTATAATATCTGCACCTACGAAGCCCTTTTCATAGCCTTCCTCGTCACTGTGGCTGAGTACATAAACCACATTGATTTTATCATTGTTCTCAGAAAGCCTGTCAAGCTCTGCTTTAAAAAGAATTTCATCTGATGTTCTGCAGCCGTAAAGCAGGGTAAGACTGCAGTCCTCGTCGCCCTCATCTATTGCTCTTGCAAGTGAAAGGAAGGGTGTGATACCGCTGCCGCCTGCAACGGCAACTATATTTTCTGCATCTCTTAAGGGGCAATAGGTAAGATTTCCCTCAGGGGCATAGGCGGTAACCTTATCGCCCTCTTTCCAGTTGTCGAGTATATAGTCGGAAACAAAGCCGTCACTGATACGCTTAACGGTAATCTGATACTCGCCGTTTAATGCACTCCCGGGTGAAGATGCAACGGAATATGAACGGGTAACAACTGCACTGCCTATCTCAAATCTGAAGGTAAGGTACTGACCTGCCTTAAAATATGCAAGAGGGGCTCCTTCACTCCTGAAATAGTAGCTTTTAGCAATTTCTCCGTGGTCTTCCGTTCTGCTGATTACAAGACTCTGGGTTTTGGGATGAAGGATTTTTGAAACCTTGTTTACACCGAAATCATCAGTACGTGTAGGTAAAGTGGCAGGAGCACTGTCAATAAACTTCTTTCTTTCAGTGAGGAACTTTACCGTATTGACTGTATCCTTAAAATTGCCGTTAACAGAAGCTTTTTTTCTGCTCATTTATTTTGCCTCCTTTTCCATACTGAGTATTGCGGCCTTTGCTGCCATATCACCGGTTGTATAGCTGGGTGAATAGCCCATATGCCTTGTGGCATAGCCTCCGCAGAAATAAAGACCGGGTATGCCTTTATCTATCATATCAAAAACAATTCTCTTTACTATGCCGTCTTCCTTGCTTGCCTCGTAGCCGTAGATAGTGCCTGCAGGAGCATCGGTATAACGGGCATAGGTCATAGGTGTTGCAATTTCAATTTCTTCTATATAGTGCTTGATTTTAACACCCGTTGCCTTTTCAAAGTTATCTATCATCTTTTCTGCAAAGGAAATTTTCGTTTTATGGTAATCCTCTACCGAAACCTTACTCCATTCGTCGCCTGCAAAAATAGAGGTCATATAAAGTATGCTTGTGCCCTCGGGTGAACAGTCATTAAAGGCTCTGTTAAGGCAGACTGTCGCCTGAACGTCATTGGTTTCGATTTTTTTGCTCAGCTCATAGCATTTTCTGTTATCATTGGTGGGATAAATGAAATAGGTGTGATTATCAAGTCCCAGCTCATCAGCTGAACGGTTAAGACCTAAGAACACTGCAAAGCCCTTTGCGCCCAGTGTTTTTGCATTTACTTCCTTCTTGAGCTTTTCGGGAATTTCCTTTTCATCAAGAAGCTTTGTAAATGCGTTATAGGGTGATGCGTTGCAGATAACAGCCTTTGCCTTTATCTCTGTACCGTCATCAAGGATTACACCCGTTGCCGCACCCTTTTCGGTTACTATCTTTTTAACGCTCGTATTGAACCATGCTTCACCGCCGTTTTCCGTAAAGGCTTCAAGTAAAGCTGTGCTTATCTGGTGGCTTCTGCCTCTTGGAATAACAGCACCGTCAATAATATATGAGTGAAGCATTGTAAAATAGTGAATAACATTAAGCTCATCTGTAGGCTGACCGAGATAGCACCAGTATCCGTTAAGTATATCTCTTGTCTTCTGACTTGCGCCGAAGGCCTTGAGCACCTGATCAACGGAATAGTTTGCAACCTTAAGAAACTCCGTATGCTCAGTAAAGATTTCTTTAATCATTGAAGGCTTGAAATCTTCAATATTGCTTACAAAATCAAGAGTTTTTTCAATACTCTCAATAAGGTCAAAAATCTTTCTAACTACCTTCTCAGAGCCGGGGTCATATTCCTCAAGCTTAGCTATAAAGGCTTCCTTGCCTAAAGGCATCAGACAGTCGCACTTTTTGTCAAGAGTAAGCAGTCTGTAAGCCTCGTCCAGTGAAACCCATTCAATTTTATCTGCCGCACCAACCTCCTGAAAGATTTTCAGAAGAGGTGATTTTCCCGTAATAGAGCCGATACCGCAAAGCTCATGAAGAGATGCTTCAAATTCAAATCTGCCTCTTACAAAGCTTGTTGCAAAGCCGCCGGGAAGATTATGACGCTCAATAAGCAGTGTCTTTTTGCCCTCCTTGGCAAGTCGTGCCGATGCCACAAGTCCGCCGTTACCTGCACCGATAACGACTGCATCATAGGTTTTTACCATGTTCCCACTTCTTTCATAATAATTTTTATATTGATTTATCAGTTACGATGCTTTTTCCGTAATCTCAACACCGTCTTTTGCATTTTCATTGATATTTACGGCTGCACCCTCAGGCACAGACAGAAGAGCCTCCATACCCTCAGGGAGAGTAAGGTCAACCGTACATACTCCGTCAACCTTCTCATACTTGAGAATAATTAAGCCTCTGACACTTGGAACAGTACAGCTCATACTGTCATACAGACTGTACTGAGGCTCAATTTTAACCTTTTCATAGCCTGCTCCGAGAGGTGTGATACCTGCAAAATGCTTACTCATTATAACAAGAGGGCCGCCGCTCCATGCGTGATTCATAGTGCCTTGCCATGAGTTCCAGAATTCCCATAAAGTAGAATAATCCTCACATACCATACCCTCATATCTGTCCTTGATTCTGTCTCTTGCGGCTTCGTATTCGCCCATTTTGCAAAGAGCCTCAAGAACATAGTATTCCATATAGGGACTTGAGTTTTTGGTAGTTGTAAGCACATTTTTTATGACAGCATACTGCTCTTCATCTGCAAGACCTGTAAGAACTGCAAGAGCATTTGCTCTGTCATCGGGCTTTTTGGCGTCTTCACTTTTAAAGCCCTCTTCTGTCCAGAGTGCCTTATAGCCCTCAGCGATTGCGGCCTTTCTTTCGGTGATAAATGAAATGTGCTCGTCTTCACCTAAAATATCAGCCATTTCCTCTACAGCTGAAAGAGCATAGTAAACCCATGCATTTTCTATAGCCGTCATATCTGCCTTTGAGCCCCAGTCGGGCCAATCCCATGAGCCGCTTCGGTGAACAACAAGCTTGTTTTCGCCCATTTCCCAAAGCTTAAGGTAGTCAATTGAAGCGTCATAAACCTTTTCAATAAATGCCTTGTCGCCCGTATATTCGTAGTAAGTGAGGAAGCCCACAATACCGCCCAGCTGCTGAACGGGAAGCTCAAAGTAATCTCCGCTTATGGGAACTACAGTCTGAAGGACCTTTGTGTCATCAACGTGAGAGAGCATCGCCTCTACGCCCTTCTGATAGAGCAGATAGGAATTACTGTCCATAGAGTACATCGTCATAATCATTTCGCTTGTGACGTCACCCCACCACTGTGCTCTTTCTCTGTCGGGACAGTCCATAAAATTATCACGCATTGTTACATAAAGAGTGCGGAGAGATTTCTGCCACAGAGAATTCATAAATTCATCGTCACACTTAAAGTCACCGCTGAAGGAGCTGTCATAGCCTGTTTCGCGGTATTTAAGAGAAACAACCGTAACTCCCTTAGGTATTTTATAGGTGATATGCTCACCGTTGAACCAGCCGAGAGCCTCAAATTCCTGCTCCCCTTCTTTAGTTATATATGTAGACGAAACGGCACCGATTAAGGTGTTTTCCGTTGTTATGCGGATTTTCTTGCCTGCAGGAGCTATAACCTTAAGATAAGGAGTAAGCTGTGCGTTATAGGGTATATCCACAGTGATTTTTTCACCGAAAAGCTTTTTTACCGTATAGTTCTCATAGTCCTTTGAGTTCACATAATCCTTAAGTCCGTAGTCCTTTAAGAAGGGTATGCCTCTCGGATAAAGAGAGCCGTAGACCCCCTCACCGCCGACAGCATATTCGGTAGCATTTTCCCATTCTGACACATCATAATCCTCATTAATCCAGCCGGACATTTCTTCCCTTGCATCAAAATAAATGCTGTATTCGGGAAGTCTGTAGTTAGGCGGATAAAGCTCCGAATTGACATAGGCACTGCTTCTTTTCACCTTCCAGCTTTCGTCGGAGATTATACTGATATTCTTTCCGACTGCTTCAAAAATGAAGCCGCCCTGACCGCTTCCGCTGTAGGAATAGCTTGTCTCGTTATCCCAGTACCAGACAAGAGCACAAATATGATTTTCGCCCTTTTTAAGATAGGGTGCAATATCTATACTGTCATAATAGCCGCTGTTCTTTTCGGGACCTCTTTTCACGCTTCCCTCAAAGACGGCAGTTTCCCCGTTTATGTAAAGCCAATACTTTGAATCAGCTGAAATGTGAGCCGTAAGCTCCTCGGGAATCTTGTCAAGGGTGACCTTTTTGCTAAGGCACATCCAGACATTATTCTGAGTAAGATTTTCCTTATCCCATATCCATTTAGCCGTCCAGTCCGTTTTTTCATCGGTAGAAATCACGCTGTATCCGGGAATACTGTCGGGAATTTCATAATCATTTGTAAACGGTGACACTTCTGCATTCCCCCAAGAAAAAAGTGAAGATATAAAAGCTGCCGCTACTGCAAAATAAGAAATAATTGTCTGAATAATATTCATATTGTCCTCCCCTGTTATTCAGTATATGTATTAATATTATCACGGCTGCAGATTATTTTCAAGGCGTGCAGTTGTTTTATGGCAGATTTTTTATTACAGTGGGAAATTTCTTGTGGCATATAGCAACCGATGTAAAAAAATATCCCCCGACTTTTACAGTCAGGGGTCAGATTTATCATCTCTTTTTATAAACAACCAGCTCGGGATTTTCTCCGTTTTCTTCATAAGTACACACAAGAATAAAATCCATATTGGCGGCAATACCGAAGCATCTGTCACCGCCGAATTCACATTCAAGCTGATTTCCCAGATAAGTTGCATTATCGTCAAGAAATTTTATGTGTTTTCCGTTTGGCAGACGGTATTCAAGATTAACATATCCGCCGACGAGTGCGTTGAGCTTTTCTACCTTGGGCATTCCTTCTATGTTCAAAGCATTTATTTCATCAATAAGCTGCTTTTTGAATTCATCAAACTTTTCTGCACCGTCGAGGTTTTTATATTTCTTCCAGTAATCGAGTTTCGGAAGCATATCCTTCATATATGCACGCACCTGCTCAGGTGTAAACTGCTCATTTGCCATGTGACCGACACAGACATCAATTAAATCATCCATATCGTGATACATATATTCTCCGTCAGCATAGCACCATTTGCAGTATTCTTCGTTGAAAATACCGTCCTTTTCCTTGCTGATATTACTGTCCTCAAGGGGCATACCGCAGCACTGGCAGATAAGATTCCTCGGAGAGCCTAAAAGAGTATTGATAGAAACATCAAACAGCTTGGAAAGCAGTTTCAGCGTTTCCGTATTGGGTATGGTTTCACCCTGTTCCCAACGGGATACTGCTTGACGGGTAACAAATACCTTTTCGGCAAGCTCATCCTGGGATAAGCCGTTTTCAGTTCTGAGCTTATGTATAATATCTTTTGTTTCCATTATTTTTCACCTCAGAAGCTATTATAGCTATACTGCGATTGATAATCAAGCAACCGTCTGTTGCTGTCAGACTGATCTTGCCTTTGGCAGCACATCATACATAGAATTAAACAGCTCTGTCAGAAACTCCCTGCTGTCAACATTTCTTATAATCAATACCTGCTTTTTTCGCCTGCTTGCAAAGGTCTTTTGTCTGCAGCTTATACATTCTGCCGTCCTTGATAAAATGTGTTCCGCACTGTCTGAATTCGAAGCTCACATTCCTTCTTACGCACTGCTCACGGATGCTGAGCACCCAATTATAATCAAGAGGTCTTGCAGCCTTGTCCGACTCTCCGCCGACAACAACGAGCTCTACTCCGTCAAGATATTCTTCAATGCTTATCTCTTCAAGCAAGGGCTGAGCCGTGATACATTTATGCTTTATAGGCAGATTCCTCAGTACTGACAGTTTTTTATCCGCATTCTTCTGATTTTCGACGGTACAGCAAACAACTACATTTTCGTATCCGTCTCCCCAATCATCAGGTATACAGTCAGCAAATCTTTCAATGCGTTTTGTCAGAAAAAGAAAGGTACAGTCCTGACGCTCTTTTATCATTTTCCAACATTCGTCACGCCAGATGTCTGCTTCCTCAATAAGAAAGTCCGTCGAAAAGCACATATAAACAATACCGCTTTTCATTTTATAGCTGCCGTTTTTCAGCTTTTCAACAGGCTTATAAAAATCTTTGGTTTTTACGATATCACTTGTATTGACACTACGCTTGACGTCACCCTTGTGAATATAGCAATAGAGACAACCGTCACTGCATTTTTTACATCCCCGCCAGGGATTCCACATAGCCATAGTAAACTTTTCTCCGAAATAAATTTATCTCTTTATATAATTCAGAACCACGTTTCCGTTTATATTTTCTGCCCGCTGCCAAGCTCGTAAAAAGCCACTGCTGAAGCTGCGGCAACATTAAGGGAATCTACACCGTGATACATCGGTATTTTTACGGTATAATCGCAGTCAGATATGGTATCGTCAGAAAGTCCGTCGCCCTCTGTTCCCATAATGACGGCAAGCTTATTTTCCTCGGTCAGCCTCGGGTCATTTATTGAAAGAGAATTGTCTTTAAGTGCCATAGCCACGGTTTTAAAGCCGAGAGCTTTTATTTCATCAAGGCTGTCGGTATCAAGAAAGGTCCAGTCAATCTGAAACACGGTGCCCATACTGACTCTTGCGGCACGTCTGTAGAGCGGGTCGGAGCAGCCGGGAGTCAGCAGCACTGCATCCATTCCCAATGCCGCAGCTGAACGGATTATCGCACCTACATTAGTAGGATTCATAACCTTATCGAGTATAACAATTCGTCTTTTGTTTTCACAGATTTCTTTCACATCAGGAAGAGGCTTTCGTCTCATAGCGCACAGCATACCCCTTGAAAGCCTGAAGCCTGTCAGCTGTGTCAGAACATCAAATTCCGCGCAGTAAACAGGAACATCTTTTATTCTTGCAAGAATTTCCTTACCTTCACCCTCAATATGTCTTTTTTCCATAAGGCAGGAAACGGGCTCATAGCCTGCATCAAGAGCCCGATTTATAACCTTGGGACTTTCCGCTATAAACATACCCTTTTCGGGAAACTCTCTGTTTAACAGCTGAACCTCGCTGAGACGTGCGTACACATCCAGCTCGGCAGCACGAAAATCTGTGATTTCTGTAATTCTGTTCATATTATTCTCCGTTGTATTCATAACTGTATATGAGCTTTAAAGCTTTTATGTAAAGCTGATTATACCACACTTAAAGAAAAAAAGCCAGTCTGTCAGCACCAATAAACAGGGTGACGGTTGTCCTTAGGGTGACGAATATAATCCGAACGGTCAGAATGCTGACACAGGTAATGCCGGCAAGATACCCTGATATAAGCTCTTTACCCTTGACCCATAAGCAATAAAATGCTAAAATAAAGGTAAGAAGAAAATGTCAGGCGGTGGTATTACGGTTATTAAGCATCTGATAACAAAAGACAAAGAGGGTCAGTATTATACCTTACCCTTTGATGTGCCTGAGGGCATAGTAAAAATCACTGTCAGCTACGATTACTATAAGCCCACATCAGGCCTTATGGGTGACCTCAAGCCGTCAAACACTATTGATATCGGTCTTATGGATGAAAACGGCAACTTTCTCGGCTGGTCGGGAAGCTCTCATAAAACAATTTATGTTGGGCAGTACGACTCCTCATCAGGCTATCTCTGTCAGAAGATAAACAGCGGTGAATGGAAAATCATCATCGGTGCTTATCATGTAATGGATGAAGGTGTTGAGGTTACATATACCGTTGATTTTGAATATGAAAGCGAGCTGCTTCTCTTCGGCGACCTGCATATGCACTCAACCGCCTCCGACGGAGTGTGCAGTGCCTGGGAGCTCGGTAAAGCAGCAAGAAAGCAGGGCCTCGACTTTATAGGCATAGCAAACCACAACAACTTTTCTGAAAATCTCGCCCTACCCCACGTTGACGGACTGACTTTCATCCCTGCAGTTGAATGGACTCACTATAAGGGGCATATGAACTTTTTCGGTGTACCTGCCCCCTTTGAAAACAGCTTCATCGCTAACACAGAGGCGGAAATGCAGGATATAATCAGCCACGCCAGAAGCCTCGGTGCCGTCATATCCGTCAACCATCCCGAATGTCCTCTCTGCCCTTATAAGTGGGAGGACGAGGACGCCTTCGATATGATGGAGATATGGAACGGACCGATGCGCCCGTCAAATGTAAAGGCTCTCTGCCGATGGACAGAGCTGCTGAAAAAAGGCAGACAGATACCTGCCGTCGGAGGAAGCGACTATCATAAGCCGAAGCAGTTTGCAAAGCTCGGCAATCCCGTAACGGCAGTTTATTCGCAGTCAAGAAGCAGCGAAGACATACTCTCTGCAATAAAAAACGGTAACTGCTTTGTAACCGAAAGCACCGACGGAGTAAAAATAAAGCTCAGCTACGGTGATTGTGTAATGGGGCAGACTGCAGAATTCAACGAAAATGAATGGCTTACGATTTATGCCGATACAAACAAGGTTACTCTTGTCACCGACAAGGGCGAAAAGGAGCTTAAGCTTAAAAACGGCCGCATAAAAGTAAGGCTCAAAAAAGTCAGATTTGCTTACGTCAAGGTCTTCAGAGGCTTCGGCAAGCTTGCAAGGATTTGCGCAGTTTCAAATCCGATATATTTCAGATAAAGGAGAATCAAAAATGACACCGACAAACACACTAACGAAGAAAACATCACCCTTCCGCTACGGATTTGCCATGTTCGGCACATCAATTCCCATCAATATGTTCAAGTCCTTTGCCGCAATCTATTATGTTGACACCTTAGGTCTTGATATGCAGAAGTATGCTCTCATTCCGCTGATTTATGCTTTTGTTGATGCAATTGATAACCCCGTTTACGGCTTTTTGTCAGACAACACAAGAACAAAATGGGGCAGAAGAAGACCCTGGCTTCTCATCGGCACACCTCTTCTTGTGCTGTTCTTTATCCTCTTTTACAACGTTCCCGGTTTTGTACAGTCAGATAAAGGTATGCTCTTTATCTATATGCTTCTTATGTATATCCTCACAGGTACCCTCGACTCACTTGTAAACGCAAACTACGGCTCACTGTTTATTGAGCTTTTCAAAAAAGATGAGGACCGTGCAAAAACAAACGGCATCCGTCAGATTTGTCAGCTTTTTGCAATGGCAATCAGTATCGCTCTCACTCCCATGATTACAGAGAAAATCGGTTATCAGCTCACAGCCGTAATTTACGGTGTGCTTGCCCTTGCGGTTATGATGTACTGCTTCTGGGGCTGTCGGGAAACAGAAACGAACTACGCAGAACTGGAAAAGCCGAAGCTTATCCCGAGTATTATTGCACTGGTAAAAAATCCGCGCTTCTGGATTTACGGTCTTGCAGGAGCCTTCTATTCGGCAGCGTTTTCACTTATTTCACAGGCATTGCCCTTCTATGTAAAATACACCCTCGGTCTTGGCGGAAGCACAACAACAATTATGCTGGGCATTGTTCTCGGTGTAGCTGTAATAGGTATTCTTATCTGGTCAAGACTCGCCAAAAAAATGCCCATTATGACAGTATGGCGTATCGGCTTTATTATAATGGCAGTCAGCTTTATTCCTCTTTTCTTTGTCAAAACCCTGCCGTTCGCCATAGCAATCGCGGCAGTTATCGGCGTAGGTGTTGCCGCCTGCCTTACAACAATGGACTGCATCGGTGCAAAAATAGTTGACGACGACTACAGAAAGCACGGAGTAAAGCGTGAGGGCATCATAAACAGCCTTATGGGCGTTATGAACAGACTCAACGGACTTTACATTTCTCTTGCATTCTTTGTTACATCTGAGCTGTTCGGCTTCAATAACGGTGATGACCCCGGTGAAAATCCTGCCCTTGCCGCAAGAGTGTTACTTTGTGTATTCCCCGCAGCAGCGATGATAATTGCTTCCGTTGTTACCTTCTTCCTTAAATTCCCCGAGGGTGAAAAAGAAAATGGCTAAGTATCTTATTATAAATGCTGATGATTTCGGTCTTAACAAGGAGCAGAACGAGGCAATAAAGGATCTGCTTGAAAAAAAACTAATCACCTCAACCTCACTTATGTCTGTTGCTCCCGAGGCAAAGGATGCAACAACCTTTGCTCAAAAAATTGCATTCCCCGTAGGTGTGCACATCACACTTAATTCGGACGATGAAAAGGAGCTTTATCAAAGCCTTACGGGTGCCGGCTCCCTCGGCAAAAACGGCTTGTGGCATAAAAGCAAAAATCTCACCTTAAAAGCAAGACGCAAGGACGTAAGAGCCGAGCTTGAGGCACAGTACCGCTACATAACTGACAAGGGTGCAGAAGTTGACCATGCAGACAGCCATTGCGGTACGGTTTACGGCATAAACGGCAGACGCTTTTATCTTGATGCATTTGATTTCTGCAAGGAGCACAATCTCCCCTTCCGTTTTCCTAAAACACCCGGATTTCTCGAAAGGCAGATAGGTATGAAGATTCCTGCTCCCGTGGTAAAAATTCAGCAGATGATAGTAGCTTGTGCTGAAAAAAGAGGAGTAAAGCTGCTTGATGATCTTGTTTCAAACCCTTGGTCAATGGAAAGAATCAAGGATTATAATACCTTAAGAAAATACTATCTTGATGCCGTAGACAACTGTATTGACGGCGTGACGGAGATTTTTCTGCATCCCGCCTTACCCAATGACAGCTACGGAAAGCAATGGCAGAAAAGAGACTTTGAGTACCGACTTTTAAAAAGCGGCGACCTGCTGCAGCGAGCCGAGGATAAGGGCATCAAGGTTACAGGCTGGGATGTGTTCGGCAAATAAAAAAAGAGCCCCTGACTTTCTTAATTGAAAGTCAGGGGTTTAAGTTAATTGCTTGTTTCAGCCTTAGTGATTTCTTTTTTAATCTCTCTGTAAACCGTCATACGCATTGTAAGATAGCAGGCCGCACCGCCAAGAACATTAGAAATCGGCTCAGCCATAAACACACCCATAACGCCTAATCCCATTCGCGGAAGTACAAGTGTAAGAGGCACAACAATTATTGCCTTGCGAAGCAGAGAGAAAAATACAGCGTGCTTTGCATCGCCCAGAGCCTGAAAGGTTGACTGACCTGCAAACTGTAATGACATAAACACAAAGCCGAAGAAATAAACCTTCATTGCTTCAATGCCAAGCTCTGCCATCTGTACATCGTCGGAAAAGATACCGAACCAGAAGCTTGGGAATAAAATCACAAGCATCCATGCCACTAATGTATAAACCGTACCGATTAAGGTGTTGAAGCGGATACCCGAACGCACTCTGTCAAATTTTCTTGCTCCGTAATTGAAGCTGACAACAGGCTGTGCTCCGCTCACTATACCCATAACAGGAAGCATAAAAATCTCACGTACAGAGTTTGTAACAGTCATAATGCCGATGTATAAATCACCGCCGAATGTCTGCAAGGTTTTATTACACGCCACCTGAACGAGACAGGTAGTACCCTGCATAATGAAATTTGATATTCCCAGCTTGCAGATATCTTTGGTAAGGCTTTTCTCTATTCTTATATTGTCACGGCGTAAGGGAATGACCGCTTTTTTGCCTGTAAGAAAGCGAAGCACCCAAAGGGCAGAAACAGCCTGACTTATTATTGTTGCCAATGCGGCACCTGCAACACCCATATTCAGTCCGAAGATAAAAAGAGGGTCAAGAACTATATTACAGACAGCGCCCAAAGCAACCGACCACATACCGATTTTAGGGAAGCCCTGAGCATTGATATAACCGTTCATACCCGTAGCAATCATAGAAAATACTGTACCGAGCAGATAAACATCAAGATATTCCTTGGCATATATGTAAGACTCCTTACCGGCACCGAAAGCAAAGAGAACAGGCTTTGCAAAAGCATATCCTGCCACAGTTAAAACCAAGGAGCTGCACAGCAATAAAGCAAAGGAGTTACCGAGAATCTTACCTGCGGTTTTCTCTTCTCCTGCACCACGCTTTATGGCAAAAAGAGGCACACCGCCGTTACCGAACAGAGCAGTAAAGGCCATAATCAGAGATACAACGGGAAAGGTAAGCCCTACACCTGTAAGAGCCATACTGTTTCCGTCACCCATATGGCCAAGGTATATGCGGTCCACCACATTATATAACAACTGAACAAGCTGAGCCACAGTCAGAGGTATGGCCTGAGCCACGATGCACTTCCATACGGGACCTACGGAAAAGTCAGTTTTTGCAGAGTTTTTTACAGTTGACATTTGTTTTTTTACACTTCCGTTCAAATGCTTGATTACGGAATGATTATAGCACTAAACCACGAAACTTTCAACCGAACAGCACTCCATGAACCATAAATCTTTTTACCGTCAACAGTCTTACAGGCTGTTATGTAATCAATCCGAAGGAAAAGACACCAAGATGATGCCATACGCCTACGGCGACTGCATACACGCTAAAGCGTGATTACATACCGACCCTGCGGATTGGATAAAAATAAAGGACTCCTTACGAAGTCCTTTTTAGCCCCGCTAACCAATTCCGGGCCACAGTTATGAAACGGTAGTGAAGGACAACCGCCGGGGAATTCTCCTCCGGCGGTTGCACTTTAATATATCTCAACTCGACAAAAGATATATTATGAAAGCAATATTCTGTCGTTGTTAAGCTCCTCGCCTGCAGAAATCTTAAACTTTTCGAGGAGCTCTGCTACGGTGAGCTTTTTCTTTTCGTCACCGGAAACGTCAAAAATGATTTTACCGTTATTCATCATAATAAGTCGGTTGCCGACTCTGATAGCATCAGCCATATTATGTGTAATCATTATTGTTGTAAGGTTATTTTTCTGAACAATTTCCTCTGTAATATCAAGCACCTTTTTAGCTGTCTTAGGGTCAAGCGCTGCCGTGTGCTCGTCAAGAAGAAGCACCTTGGGCTTTTTCAGTGTTGCCATAAGAAGAGTAAGTGCCTGACGCTGACCTCCCGAAAGAAGACCGACCTTTGCCGTAAGCCTTTCTTCAAGACCGAGATCAAGGATTTTCAGAAGCTCCTTATACTCTTTTCTCTCCTTTGCGGTGATTCCCACACGAAGAAGTCTTGTTTTGCCTCTTCTTGCGGCAAGGGCAAGATTTTCTTCAATCTGCATATCGGCAGCAGTACCTGTCATAGGGTCCTGAAAAACTCTGCCCAGATATTTCGCACGCTTATATTCGGGAAGCCTTGTAACATCAACGCCGTCAATAACTATATTCCCGCAGTCTACGGGATAAACGCCTGCTACCATATTGAGCATGGTGGATTTACCTGCGCCGTTTCCGCCGATAACGGTTACAAAATCGCCTTCGTTAAGATGAAGGTTTATACCGTTAAGAGCCTTTTTTTCATTTATGGTTCCGGGGTTAAAAGTTTTTTCTACATTTTTTATATCAAGCATTTACCTTCCCCCCTTTATTTTTTACTATATGCTTTGCTTGATGCTGTCTTTTCCAATAGGGAATTGCAAGGAAAATCGCAACAATAACGGCCGAAAGAAGCTTAAGAAGATTTGCGTCAAGACCAAGGGTTATAACTGTCTGAACAACTATATAATAAATAATTGAGCCGAGTACGACAGACAGAAGCCTCAGGGCAAAATTCTTGAATATCTTACCAAAAATTGCTTCACCGATGATTACGGCAGCAAGACCGATAACAATTGCACCCTGACCCTGCTTTACGTCAGCAAAGCCCTGATACTGTGAAAGGAATGCACCCGAAAAAGCAACAAGTCCGTTTGAAAGCATAATACCGATAACCTTATTGAAGCTTGTGTTTATACCCTGAGCGCGGCTCATATTGAGATTTGCGCCTGTTGCTCTGAGGCCGCAGCCCATCTCAGTGCCAAAGAACCAATAAAGAACTGCAATAAGAACAACCGCTACCAATCCCACGGTAATAAGAGGATTGCGGAAGGCAAATTCTCTGACCCAGCGAAGAGAAACCAAAAGATCAGTTTGATTAACGTTTACCGACTGATTAGCCTTGCCTAAAAGCTTAAGATTTATTGAGTAAAGAGAAAGTTGGGTAAGAATACCTGCAAGAATAGGCGGTATACCCATAAGAGTATGCAACAGACCTGTTATGGCACCGGTTAAAAGTCCGGCAATAAAAGCCATAAGCATTGCAAGCCATAAATTCCAGCCGTCAAGAATAAGGATAACCGCAACAACACCGCCTGTTGCGAAAGAGCCGTCAACTGTAAGGTCGGCAATATCAAGTATACGGTATGTAACATAAACACCTATAGCCATTATGCCCCAAATAAGTCCCTGAGAAACTGAGCCGGGTAAGGCGTTCAAAAGCTGTTGTAAAATGTCCATTTTTTCACCTTCTGTGTAAAGCAATTTAACAAATACAGGGAGAATACCGTTTCTCCCTGTACTCTGTGTACTACTGTTATTCAGCTTCGATAGCTACATAGCCTTCAAGCGGAGTAATGCCGAGGGCTTCACAATTCTGCTTGTTGTATTTAGGTGTCTGGGTTTCAGCGTAGCCGATTGCCATTGTGGAAACATCAGCTTCACCCTTGAGAATCTGTGCAGCCATCTTACCGGTTGTGTAACCAAGGTCATAGTAGCTGATTGAAAGTGTAGCAATACCGCAACCTGAGCAAATTCCTTCTTCGCCGGCGATAACGGGTACCTTCTTGGGCTCGCAGATATTATCTATAATGCCGGTATTTTCAGCAACGGTGTTATCGGTAGGAACGTAGATAACATCGCTGTTGTCAGCAGCTGTTGTGCATATCTGAGCGAGATCGTTTGAATCTGAGAAAGGATAAAGCGTTACTTTGAGGCCTGCTTTTTCAAGCTCAGACTTAACAACATCTACCTGATACTGACTGTTTGCTTCCTTTGAGCAGTAAAGAAGACCTGCTGTCTTTGCATCGGGGCACCACTCAGTAATCATTGCAGCCTGCTTATCAAGAGGAGCAAGGTCTGATGTACCTGAAATGTTACCGCCCACAGTACCGTCAAAATCTTCAATGTTGAGTGCAACGCCGTATTCTGTAACAGATGTACCGAGAATGGGGATATCAGCTGTCGCAGCTGCTGCAGACTGAAGAGCAGGTGTTGCGTTTGCCATAATAAGATCCACATTGTTTGCAACGAACTGGTTAGCGATTGTTGAACAGGTCTGAGGGTCATTCTGACCGTTCTGAATATCAAATTCAACATTTTCTTCGCCAAGTTCATCAATAACGGCCTGCTTAAAGCCTTCTGTTGCTGCATCAAGTGCAACGTGCTCTACAAGCTGAACAACACCGATTTTATATTTTTCGGTTGCTGTGCCTTCGTTCGTGCCGCATGCTGCAAACACGCCGCAGATCAGTACAAGTGCAAGTACTATTGTGATTACCTTTTTTGTTGTTTTCATAACAAGTCATCTCCGTTGTTTTAATAATTTAAAGTCTCATCACTTTAAAGTTTTTATGTGCTAAAGTGATAACTGCATTATATCCCTCTGTTTTTTATTTGTCAACAGTTTTTTGAAAAAAATTTTTTATTTTTTTCAGCAGCTTCACTTATCGGCCCTGATTCAGTATGCAAATCAAAAGATACAGAAGCCTCGTATTGATAAATTTCAATACGAGGCACAACAATCTCTGTATTATGCGGTATTTTAAAAAATACGCCACTGCTCCCGGTTAGAATGTATCCCCGAACAAGTTCCCATACCTGAATTATGCAGGGCGAGCATCATATACCTTTTCTTTTTCAGTAAGAACGGGATATATCTACGTCAGTAACCCTGTTTTTGTATCATTAAAATATATTATTCGCCGCAGTCAGCTATTTCTTCAACTTTCCTGATATCATAAAGCTTTTTCAACCGGCTTACAAGTAAAGTCTTCTTGCTTTCGTCACAGCTGAAGCCGAACTCCATTGTTGCTTCCTTCCCGCTGTCAGCACCTGCAAGGGTCAGCGTGCAAATATTAATCTGCAGTCTTGAGAACATTGCAGTAATTCGGTTAAGCACTCCTGTTCTGTTGTGTACTGTCATTTTTATATAGTATCTGTTCATAAGCATAAATCAATAGTTTTTCAGGTTGTTTACGATGATTTTTCCGTACTCTTTGCAGTCTGCCTTTGTCATACCTTCACTCATAATGTCAGCTGTACGGCAGCCTGAACCGTTATAATTAAAGATGTGTCTGTAAAGCTCTGCAACCATATCAAGCATCTTAAAAGTCCGTTCAACTATTTCCGTGCCTGTTCTGCCGCCACGGACAACAGCAATATTTTTAGTCATTATTTTCGCCTTCTTTCAAAGATTTGAGGAGTCCTGCACATTTAATAATATTCTGAAACAAAGAATGGGAAGAGCCGAAGCCTATAGCTTTTACCTTTTGTGATATCGGTAATAATGCCAGCTGCTTTTTAATTTACTATTTTAAATCCTTCACTGCGCAAGGACTGCGTAATTAAATTAACATGGTCATAATCTCTTGTTTCCATTTCAATGCGAAGGAAACAGCCGTTTACACTTTCGGTATTGCCCTTTTCATAGTGAACACCTGTTACATTGCCGCCGCAGTCAGCAATAATGCGCGAAATATCTTTAAGCTGACCCGGCTTATCAATAAGCTCAATCAGAAGACTTGAAGAACGGCCTGAGTTCAAAAGTCCTCGGTCAATAACACGTGACAGACTTGTAACATCAATATTACCGCCTGAAACAATAGCGACAACTCTTTTGCCTTTAAGGTCGAACTTATTAAACATCACCGCCGCAACAGCTGCAGCACCTGCGCCCTCAGCAATCATTTTCTGCTTTTCTATAAGGGCGAGAATTGCACTTGATACCTCATCGTCGCTGACAAGAGCAATATCATCTACATATTCCTTTACAAGGCTGAAGGTGTTTTCACCGGGCTTTTTAACTGCAATACCGTCTGCAATGGTTGAAACGGAGCTCAGACACTCAATTTCACCGTCTTTAATTGAGTTATACATACTGGGTGCACCGCTTACCTGCACACCGTAAACCTTTACCTCAGGCTTAATCTGCTTGACCGTATAAGCAACACCTGCTATAAGTCCGCCTCCTCCTATGGGTACAACAATGGCATCAATATCATCAAGGTCATTTAAAATTTCAAGAGCCACCGTACCCTGACCTGCAATAACATTTTCATCGTCAAAGGGGTGTACAAAGGTATAGCCTTCACTTTCCTTTAATTCAAGTGCCTTCTGATAGGCATCATCATAGCAGCCCTCAACAAGACAAACCTCTGCACCGAAGCCTTTTGTTGCTTCAACCTTGGAAATCGGTGCAGTATCAGGCAGACAAATCAGTGACTTTATTCCGTTTTTTGTTGCCGCAAGAGCGACGCCCTGTGCGTGATTACCCGCCGAGCAGGCGATTACACCCTTCTCTTTTTCTTCCTGAGACAGCATGGCAATTTTGTATGCGGCACCTCTTACCTTGAATGAGCCTGTAAACTGCAAGTTTTCAGGCTTGAGATAGAGCTTGCAGTCGGGAGCAATACCGTGAGCCCTTACTACGCTTGTTTCACGGATAATGCTCTTGAGCACCGTCTGTGCATTGAATACTTTTGATAGAGATAACATTTTCTTTCCGCCTTTCTATGTTTTATACTATGCATAAGTTTGTCGCTTTAAGGCAAAGACAAAACCCGCCTCAAAGCTAAGCTTGCTTTGAGACGGGTGAAATAAAAACTCACTCGCGGTACCACTCAAATTGCAGATATTATAATCTGCCACCTCTTCGAAGTCTGACAACCTCTATGCATTAACGCAGCATCCACGGGAAGCGCCTACTGGGTGTTAAGCCTTTGGGACTTCCGGCTCAGAAGGGATGGGAAAATCTGTAGTCCTTTACCGGGATTGCACCGTCCCCGGCTCTCTGAAAAATTCCTTACAGCTTCCGTCTTCGTCATAGCCTTTAAAAATCTTTACTTTTGCAGTTTACAACTTTAAAGTGAAGATGTCAAGAGTTTTTTGAAAATTTTTATAATTTTTTTCGGTTAAGCTCCCTTAAAAACAGATCTTATGTATAAAATATTCAGTTTTAGGCAACTTTCTCGGTTCAGACATAAGTAGCCTTAAACAATGGCAGCTTTGATTCATTGGGAACACAAGGCCGAAACGGACTTTAAAATGCAGAAAGTCCTTGATTTCTCAAGTTTTTTTGGGGAAATGTTCTGAAGTGAGTCCTCATCATAACAGCACTACCCTATTCTGAACCTTAATTCGCTAATTTACAAACTGTACGGTTTAAAACTGAAAGATATCTGTTGCTAATTTGCAATCAATTGCATTTATATTGAAATTCAGGAGCAAACCGTGTATAATAAATAAAAATATATTCCTTATCTGCTCCATACTTTTAAGCAGATAAGAGCAGGACGGTTATATGGATTTTCAAAACTATTTTCCCATTTGGAATAAATTAAGCTCTGTTCACCAAGGACAGATAATAGGTTCACTGATCACCCGTACGGTAAAAAAAGGAACGGTGATACACAACGGCGGCGATGACTGCACAGGGCTTTTACTGGTAAAGTCCGGTCAGCTTCGAGCTTATATCTTCTCCGATGAAGGACGGGAAATCACTATTTACCGTCTGTTTGATCGTGATATGTGTCTGTTTTCCGCGTCCTGTATGATGCGCTCCATTCAGTTTGATATCACCATTGAGGCAGAAAAGGACACTGACCTTTGGGTCATTCCCGTCGAGGTCTATCAGAATATTATGGCCGAGTCCGCACCCGTAGCGAACTACACAAATGAACTGATGGCCACCTGCTTTTCCGATGTGATGTGGCTTATTGAGCAAATTATGTGGAAAAGCCTTGACAAACGCGTTGCCGCCTTCCTCCTGGAAGAATCTGCTATTGAAGACAGCGACAGGCTGAAAATCACACACGAAGCTGTTGCCAACCACCTTGGTTCTCACCGTGAGGTCATCACCCGGATGCTGAAATACTTTCAGAATGAAGGAATGGTTAAGCTCTCCCGCGGTACAATTGAGCTTACAGACAAAACCAAGTTAGAAAAATTAAACGAAAAGTAAACAATGTCCGCCGAAGCCAAGCCCACGGCGGACATTTTATATACCTGCCTTATTCAATTTCTGTCAGTTCATAACCTGAGTCCTGAACAACTGTTTTTCAGAAGATTTACAGACGCGTTCTTACCACTCCCCCTTTTCTGAAGGAGTGGCACTTTTTTAGTTATCCATTCCGCAGGCGGTAGCGCGTTCAATCAGTATGCGGTCATTTGTCACTGCATCGTAAAACCGAAAGCCTCCTGCGAAATTATATGCAGTATAGCCGTTACCTTCCAAAATACGGCTTGCGATGTAACTTCGCAGACCGCTTTGACAGATCACGTACACAGGCTTGTCTTTTTCCACCTCGTCAAGCCGTTCCCGAAGCTCATCAACAGGGATATTCTTAAAGCCTTCAATATGACCTTGACTATACTCCCAAACAGTTCTTGTATCAAGAAGCGTTACACTTCCGTCACGGGGCAGTTTATCCGCATCCTCAAGATGCCATTGCTTCAGCACACCCTTTGCAATATTATCAATCATATAGCCTGCCATATTCACAGGATCCTTGGCAGAAGAATAAGGCGGTGCGTAAGCGAGGTCAAGGTCCTTCAGATCAACGGCACTCATTCCTGCACGGATGGCAGCAGCAAGTACGTCTATACGCTTATCCACGCCTTCGTAGCCTACGATCTGAGCACCAAGCAGTCGGTATGTGCTTTTTTCAAAAATCACCTTCATTGTCATAACTTTTCCGCCGGGATAATATCCTGCGTGGCTCATAGGCGAAAGGATCACTGTTTCCGTGTCAAGTCCTGCCGCCCTTGCACTTCGTTCGTTGATGCCGGTGAGGGCCGCCGTCATATCAAAAACCCTGATGACCGAGCTTCCCTGGGAGCCTTTATATCGACTGTCAAGTCCGCAGATGTTATCTGCAATAATACGTCCCTGTTTGTTGGCGGGTCCTGCAAGGGAAATCAGTGTATCCTCACCCGTAACAAAGTGCTTCACCTGTACCGCATCGCCTGCAGCATAAATGTCGGGAGCCGAGGTTTCCATACGGTCGTTGACAACAATACTGCCTTTGATACCGAGCTCAAGTCCTGCTTCTTTTGCAAGAGCCGTATCGGGCGTAACGCCGATAGCAAGCACCACCATATCGGCATAAAGTGAGGCATCGTCCTTCAAAAGCACCTTAACGCCGCCGTCTTTTTCCTCAAAGCCCTCCACCGCACTGCCAAGCACAAGCTTTACACCGTGCTTTCTCATCTCGTTATGGATAAATGCTGCCATATCAGAGTCAAAGGGACTCATCAGCTGCTTTGCGTATTCAACAACAGTAACATCCATTCCAAGCTCACGCAGGTTTTCCGCAAGCTCAAGACCGATAAAGCCGCCACCCACCAGCACTGCTGATTCAGGATGATTCTGATTCATATATTCCTTGATACGAAGCGTATCCTCCACGGTACGAAGTGTAAATACCTTATCAATGTCTGCACCGGAAAAATCAGGCTGTGTCGGCTTTGCTCCGGGAGAAAGAATGAGCTTATCATAGCTTTCCTCAAATTCTTCCCCCGTTTTCAAATTTTTAACCGATACTGTTTTTTTATCGGGATGAATTTTTGTAACCTCGTGATGAACCCTCATATCCACATGAAAGCGAGAGTAAAAGCTTTCGGGAGACTGAAGTGTCAGTTCCTCAGCATCGGTGATCACATCCCCGATATAGTACGGCAGTCCGCAGTTGGCGTAGGAAATATATCCCGAGCGTTCAAACACTACGATCTGCGCCTTTTCATCAAGCCTTCGGATACGTGCGGCAGCAGTTGCTCCGCCTGCCACACCGCCTACAATCACAACCTTCATAATTACCGTTCCACCTTTCCGCGATAAGAAGATATACCGCCTATGTTATTGACCTTAGTATATCCCATCCGTCCCAGTGCCGCTGCAGCCTGACGGCTTCTCGCACCGGAATAGCAATATACAAACAACTCTGTATCTTTATTTTCCACGACAGTCCTTACTTTGTCAAGACTTTGCAGCGGAACATTCTTGCTTCCTGGGATATGCCCTTCGCTATATTCCTGCGGAGTGCGCACATCAAGCAGTACGGCACCGACAGTATTTTTATAATCATTTACACCCTGATTCACATCGGGTTGTCTTAAAAAATCAAAGAACCCCATTTTATCATCTCCTTACAGCATACTGAGAATTGCTTCCTTAGATTTTGCACCCATTGCCTGATTTACGATTTCTCCCTTTTCAATTACTATCAGTGTCGGTATGCTCATAATGCCGAACTGACTTGCCAGCTCCGCCTCTTCATCTACGTTGACCTTTCCGACCTTGATATCGGGGCGCTCATCGGCAATTTCTTCAACAATCGGTACCACCATACGGCAAGGACCGCACCAAGGAGCCCAAAAGTCCAGAAGGACTTTCTTTTCGGAAATTAATACTTCACTTTGAAAATTGTTTTTATTAATGTTGATAGCAGACATATTCACGTCCTCCTTTTTTCTTTGTGGCCTTATTATATCACAGCTTTTTGCACCGTTCTGTGATAATATCACATTTCTTATTACTATAGAAAATATTTGATAAGATCGAGCAAATAAATGACTGTTATCTGTTAATCGGATATTTTAAAGCTATAAAAAAACCTGTTTTCCAGAAGACTAACATCATAAAAAACTAATAATATGCAAGACTTTTTGAAACTTACCCTGTTACTTACAGTGTTGTTTTAGCCTATCTCCCCGGCAAGAAAAACGAGTACGATGACTATACAAATACTATCCTTCCCGAAGGTATTGAAACTGTACCTAAACGCTTTGCAATATCTTACAGAAACAAGTGGATGATTGAGCAGGCTGATGTTGTTGTGACTTATATTTCACACAGTTTCGGCGGTGCGGCACAGTTTAAAGAAATGGCGGAGAGACAAGGGAAGACGGTAATTGAACTCAGTGAATGAAACGCCCCTGACTTTCAGAAGTCAGGGGTTGATGTTTAGCATAACTCGCACCAATTTGCAAGTTAATTTGATAGTTTATTGCACCCTTTAACAGGTTCTCAGAATGCTTTTTCCACAATCTCGACATTGCCGATTTCGTTGTTTACATATTCGTCGTTTTGGTAATATGGTGTTGAATTGATATTTACTATGGCACCATCCGGTACATATAAAACAGCGTTCATATCTTGTGGGAGAATAAGGTTGATAACATATTCTCCGTCAGTCTTTTCATAATCCAAGGTAATCAACCCTTTTACGCTCGGAACGGTACAGTTCATACTATCGGAAAGAGTGTATTGCGGGTCGATTTTAACCTTTTCGTAACCTGCTTCAATTGGTGTGATACCTGCAAAATGCTTACTCATTATAACAAGAGGTCCACCGGTTGACGCGTGATTTTTAGAGCCTCGCCAAGCGGGCCAAAACTCCCATAAGGTTGAATAATCCTTGCCTACCATTTTTTCATATCTGTCTTTTATTCTGTCTTTGGCAAGTTCATATTCTCCCATTTTGCAAAGAGCTTCAAGAACATAATATTCCATATACGGACCTGAATTTTGAGTAGCTGCAAGTACCTTTGTTATGGTTTCATACTGCTTTTTTGTTGCAAGTCCTGACAAAACTGCAAGAGCATTGGCTCTGTCATCGGGTTTTTTATTGTCTTCGCTTTTGAATCCATCTTCTGTCCAGAGTGATTTATAGCCCTTTGCTATTACTTCTTTTCTTTCAGCAATAAATGCGATATCTTCATCTTTTCCTAAATTTTTCGCCATTTTTTCTGTGGCGGAAAGAGCATAATAAACCCATGCATTTTCAATGGCGGTCACATCTGCTTTGTATCCCCAGTCAACCCAATCCCATGAGCCCTCACGGTGAACAACAAGATTATTCTCTCCCATTTCCCAAAGCTTCAGGTAATCGAGTGATGCATCATAAAC
>JAZPYL010000105.1:0-6089 GCA_045544175.1 Acutalibacteraceae bacterium
TTGAGAAATTGGCGGAGGGGCTTGTCGCGGCGATCGATCATCCCGACTGTGCGGTGTTTCTGATGACGGACGGCGACAAGACTGTTGGATTTGCGCAGTGCGGATTGCGTCACGATTATGTAGAGGGAACGACCGACAGTCCCGTCGGCTATCTGGAGGGGATTTTTGTGGAAGAGCCTTACCGCAAACAGGGCTGCGCAAAACAGCTCTTGGCTTGCTGCGAACAATGGGCAAAAGAGAAAGGCTGTTCGGAGTTTGCAAGCGACTGCGAGCTTGACAATGAGATCAGCCGGCAATTTCACCTCAGCGCAGGCTTTCGGGAAGCAAACAGAATCATTTGTTTTGTGAAGAAGATTTGATAATAGAAGTTTGAGGTTCGGTAATGGAAATACATACTTTATGTGATGAAATACAATATCCGTTTATCAGGGAAGGACAGTAAAACGAGGAGATGATTTTCATGAAATTAGAAAATGCTGAATCGAAACATATCGAAAGGATCGTGGCTATATCAAAGGCTGCGTTTGACAGCGATATTCATGTTGGCGCTTGTGATGCGGATAGACCTCCTGATTATGATTCCGTTCCATGGCACATTCAGATGAAAAATGAAGGACATTTGCTGCAGGCAGTCATAGATGGAGAAATCGTTGGCGGTGCCGTTCTGTTTGCGGACAAAGACGGTGAAACATTGTACATTGGCAGAATATTTATTAACCCAGCTCATCATCGAAAGGGATATGGTCTTTCTTTGATGAAAATTGTGGAAACTTACTATTCTGGTATTAAGAAAATCAAACTTGATACGCCACTTTGGAATGTAAGAACAAATGCTTTTTATACCAAGCTGGGTTATTGTGAAGTAAAACGGGACGAGGAATTTGCTTACTATCAAAAAGAATGCGATTGACAAGTTCCAATATATCGGACAGACTGGATAATAAGAATTTTACGGAGGTAATATAAATGAATGAAGAATGTTTGATATGCAAAGCACCGCTTGAATATCTCGATACAGATGGAGTGATGGAGTGTGAACTCTGCCACAAAAAGCAAAGCAGTAAAACAAGATGTATAAACGGTCATTTTGTCTGCGATGAATGTCATACAAGCGGAATGGACGAAATAATTTCAATATGCTTTAACAGCAAGTCTCAGAATCCTGTTGAGATTATGGAACAAATGATGTCCATACCCTCCTGCCATATGCACGGTCCCGAACATCACACGATGGTAGGCTCTGCATTGCTGACCGCTTATAAAAATGCAGGCGGAGATATTGATTTAAAATCTGCACTTTTTGAAATGCAGAAAAGAGGAAAGCAAGTACCCGGCGGTGCTTGCGGTTTCTGGGGAGCGTGCGGTGCCGGTATCAGTGCCGGTATGTTTGTTTCAATTGCATTAAAGTCAACACCTCTTGCCAGAGAAGCATGGGGACTTTCCAATCAGATGACTGCAAAAGCTCTTGATGCTATAGGCAAAAACGGCGGGCCCCGTTGCTGTAAAAGAGATTCCTATCTTGCTGTCATTGAAGCCGTAAAGTTCAGCGAAGAAAAACTCGGAATAAAAATGAAAACGGATAATATTATCTGTTCCCGCGCACATCTGAATAATCAGTGCCTGAATGAGATGTGTCCGTTTTATTCAAAACCAAAGAAAAAGATTGCCTTTATTTGTGTTCATAACTCCTGTCGCAGTCAGATTGCTGAGGCACTGGGAAAACACTTTGCGTCGGATACTTTTGAAAGCTATTCTGCCGGCACAGAAACTAAGCCTCAGATCAATCAGGACGCTGTAAGATTAATGAAAGAGCTGTACGGGATTGATATGGAAAAGACTCAGTATTCAAAACTGCTTGCTGAAATTCCGAAACCCGATATCGCTGTTTCAATGGGATGCAATGTGAGCTGTCCTTTTATCGGAAGAGACTTCGATGATAACTGGGAATTAGATGACCCTACAGGAAAATCTGATGAGGAATTCAAAATCATTATCAAAAAAATCGAAGAAAAGGTTTTAATGCTTAAGGAGAAATTTAAGTAAATTACAATAGGTCAGGTAATTGGGGAAATGAGAATTGACAAGGAGATTATTTATGAAATTGGGTGTATTGATACCTCTTATATTTGCGGGAGTGTTCCTGACGATAGATATTGCAATGTTTATCAGAATGATATATCTCATAAAGAAAAGCAAGAATGACACGGTAGAAAACTTAGGAAACAAATTAAATCCTTACTTATATGCAACAGGAATTATCAGTGTCCTAATGGCGGTTTGTATGATTATAATTACCGTTGCGAAATAATCATTAAATCCCGATTTATATGTGAGATAAAAAATCCAGAGAAGAACAGCTCAATTCTTCTCTGGATTTGTTTATTTATGGATATTATACGTAAGGGAGAGACTTTTCATTATCTGCAATAAGCTCCTATAGCCTGACACATAAACTCCGCAGTGCCTTTACCGTGCTTATCAATGTTATCCTTGAAACGCTCATCGGCAATGTACATCTGTCCGAGTCCCGCAAGGATTTCCTTTGTACAGGTGTAGAAATTCTCTGTGATATAGTTCTGCCATTTCTTCACAAGTGCCTGTGCTTCGTCGCTTTCAGGAGCATTCCCCCCTGCCTTGCACTCTGCAAACTCTGCCATTAAAGTGTTCATCCCCTCAGAGACATTGCTCCACTTTTCCTTTGAGTAGTCTTTTGTCTTTTCAGCGCTTTCCTTGTATGCTTCGGTAGAGCCCCACTTTTCCTTCGCTTCCTTTGCATACTGCTCACGCTGAACCTTATACTCGCTGTTATCAAATATGTTCATAGATAGATTTTCTCCTTTCATCGCACCGTCAAGAGCTGTAATCAGCCGTTCAAGACGCTCCTTTTTCAGTGTCAGCAACCGTCTCTGCTCTTTCAGTGCAGTCTGTTTATCGTAGTCGGGAGATGACATAATCTCACCAATATCCTTCAGCGGAAAATCAAGCTCACGATAGAACAAAATCTCCTGCATATGCTCAAGACAGCGCTCATCATAAAAGCGATAGCCGTTTTGCTCGTCAACAAAAGAGGGCTTCAGCAGTCCGATTTCGTCGTAATAGTGAAGTGTGCGCACACTTACACCTGTAAGCCTTGCAAATTCCCTGATGTGCATTTTCATAATACCGCCTCCCTGATTCTGATTATATACTATGACGCAACGTGAGAGTCAATAGGTTTTCTGAAATTATTTTATGATTTCCAGGGACGCTTGCCCTTTGTCCAGCCTTTAGCTGTCCAGTATTCCTTGTCGGCGGGATTAAAGCCATTTTTCTGCATCATAGCCATAACAGCAAAAAAGCCTTTTGTCTTTATATCAGGTTTTATTCTGCCGACTTTTCTTGAAATTTTCTTTGCAAGAGAGGTCGTTTTTTTATCGGTTTTCTGCTTTATTTCCGCCTTGACCGCTTCCCACCTTGTTTCCATAACCGCTACACCAAGCTTATACGTCTTTGCAATTCCCCAGAAAAATGTGCTGTCTGCCATATCCTTTATTGTGCTTTTCATTCCTGCACCCACTGCGGTTGAAATACATACAGCCTGTTTTGTAAACATCTTATCTTCGGGACGGTGCACTAAAAATCTGTAGCCGTAATGATCTAAAATAGCTTTCATAGCTCCTGTTGCATGCATAACATAAACAGGACTTGTGAGAATAATTACATCTGCCTCGTCCATTGCCTTTGTTATAGGCTCAAGCTTTTCGTAATGAGGACATTTTGTTTCATCTGTAAAACAAGCTGTACAGCCCTTACAGTAATAATCAAAGTCCTTCGGAAGAAAAAACTCTGTAACTTCTCCGCCAAGCTTATCGTAAAGCTGTTTTGCAATATTGTATGTAGAGCCTTTGTGGCTTTGTCCGTGAATGACTGTGATTTTCATTTGTTTTCCTCCTTGCTGTAAATTCGGCTGAACTGTCTGATGTGCTGTTCCAGTAATTTTATCAGCTCTGCTTCTCTCTGAGGCTCTCTGTCGCACATTGTAAGAAGCATAAATATGGGTGCATAAAACTGCAGAGCCATTACATTCGGATTCTGCTGTTTCAGCACTCCGTTTGCAGAAAGCATTGCAAACATCGCTGACTGATATGAAAGCGGATCATCAGCGTACTGCTTTGTAAAAAGCTCCGACAGCTCGGCGTTATGAAACTGCTCAATCGTCAGCATTTTTCTGAATTTCTGTGCGTATTCGTCGTGAAGAAAGTACATGAACAGTCCCATACCCATTTTCACAAGGTCATCTTCCGAAACAGCAGAGAAAACCTCCGCATCAGCCGAAGGATTGTTTCCGTTCATATTCAGAGCTTCTGCCTGTTTGTCATAGCTTTGCTTCATCTCATCAAGAATTGCATTGAAAATATCACGCTTGCTTTTATAGTGTTTATAAAGTGAGGGGGCTTTTATACCGACTGCCTCTGCGATTTCCGCAACAAATACATTGGCATAGCCTTTTTCCGAAAACAGTTTAAGTGCTTCATCAAGAATTCTCTTTTTTGTGTTCATTGTATCACTCCTTTGGCTAATCACAATTAGCCTCATCTGTATTATAAGCTAATTCCAATTAGCTGTCAAGATGTTTCTGAAATTATATCATATTTTTTGTGATACAAGGATAAGTTGTTTTTTCTCTTCAGATATGCTATAATATATTCATAAACTATGTAGAAGGAATTATGTTATGGAGCTGTTTATAACAATAATTGTCTGTCTTCTGGCAGGCTGTGGCGCAGGACTGGGCACAGGCTTTGCAGGAATGAGTGCTGCGGTGGTGATTACGCCTATGCTGGTAACCTTCCTCGGTATGCCTGCATACAGTGCAATCGGTATTGCTCTTGCAAGCGATGTACTGGCAAGCGGTGTCAGTGCTTATACATACCACAGAAATAAAAATATTGATATTAAAAATGGTATTGTTATGATGCTTGCCGTTCTGATTTTTACATTTGTGGGAAGCTTCATCGCAAGCTTTGTGCCTAATGATGCAATGGGCGGTACTTCGGTATTTATGACTACTCTTATGGGTATCAAATTCATTGTAAAGCCTGTTAACACCACAAAAGAAGCCATGAACTCAGTTTCCCCGAAGAAAAGACTTGTACAGTCGGTTATCTTTGGTATGCTTATTGGCTTTATCTGCGGATTTGTCGGTGCAGGCGGTGGAATGATGATGCTTATGATTCTCACTATGGTGCTTGGCTACGAGCTCAAAACCGCTGTGGGCACAAGCGTTTTTATTATGACATTTACAGCCCTTACAGGTGCGGTAAGTCACTTTATTATCGACAGCAAGACTCCGGATTTGACTGTGCTGATACTATGCATACTGTTCACTCTGGTTTTTGCCCGTATCGGTGCTGTGATTGCAAATAAAGTCAGCTCCCGAACGCTTAACCGTGCAACAGGAATTATCCTCGTAACGCTTGGCATTGTGGTTATCGGTATAGGGGCTTTGGTGTAAATTTTTCTTAGTGCTTCCTTGTTGCTACAAGGAAGCATTGTTTTTTCGTGCGTAGTGTGGTATAATGAGGAAAATATAGGAATTTGTGGGGAGGAGTCATAATGCGTTTTTATATAAACTATGTATTCAGCGAAATAGAATATGATGATACTATGTTTGTCGGTATATTTGAAACGTGGGGAGAAAAAGACGGCGTATTTTGCAGATTCTCTCATAACAGAGAAACAAATCATACAACAATATAGGATAATAACAAACCAGTCGATGAAATAACTCCACTTCCTATTCACTGGTTAGAATTCAGGTTATCGAGTAATGGCAAACTAAATAAAAGAGAATCCAAAATCAGCTACTGATAACTCACGATTTACAGAGGTGATACTATGAACAGACCATACATAATCTGAGGTTTAATTATAAAATGTAAAAAGGAGAACTTATTATGAGCAAAAAACTGACAGCATATTTTTCTGCAAGCGGTGTAACCGCAAAGGTCGCAAAGGCACTTTCCGAGACATTGGGAACTGACCTTTTTGAAATCAAGCCCGCTGTTCCCTACACTGACGCTGACCTTGACTGGCAGAATAAAAATTCA
>JAZPYL010000106.1:0-7167 GCA_045544175.1 Acutalibacteraceae bacterium
TAATCGAATATAGGAAATTCAAAGTTAGTATTCATAACTCCTATATTATAAAGCTCTGGCGGAATATAGTCAGCACTTGTTTTTATGTGACTGTTATAATACGCAACTGTTCCATTCCAGATTTGACTAAGCTCAGAATTATCCAATGACGGTGAACACCTTTCAGATTCATTGATAAACGCCTGATACGCTGTTCCATCATCCGCTCCATATCTAGTTAGTACCTTTAATGCAAACTGATGCATCGTGGCGTTACGCTGTCCCTCTGGTATGTCATCAAGCTTTATTTCTGTAGCGGCTGATTTTCGATTTGCTTCTTCGCTAACAGAAACAGTCAGCATAAAATCGAATAACAGCGTATTTCCGTCATAAAACTCTACTTTTGGATTAGGGACACCAAAGAAAAAACGGGCAGCGTCCTTTGCATTCTGGTCGAATTTTTTGAAATAATTGCAAACCGCCTTTTTATGTTTGCTGTATTCTTTGCTGTCTGAGAATTCTGCATCTGGAAAGTACAGATGAAACTTAGGTCTGGGAGCTTTATCGCCCTTTTGCTTTATATGGTTGCGGGAATAGGAAACATAAAAGGGAACATCGGGAAATGCTTCTCTTACATCCTCTGGTGTAATCCATTCATCTGGATTATCTGTTTCGCTGTTGTCAACATCAAACATACTGCAATCCGATTGGATGAAATTCGCATTTTTACGATAGCTGTCTTTGTACTCCGCACAAACGTGGTCGTAGGAAACAGCAATTTTTAAATTCTCTGGACTGTTTATTGCAATTTTGTGAGGGTAGAAAGCGTTTCTTTCACTCTGGCAAACTGTGTTGTAGTACAATGTCATTGTATAAACCTCCTGTCTGTTGTCAATCTGTGTATTTGCATTCATATTGATTCACCTCCGTTCTGTTCCTCGCTCTTCAGAAATTCCTCGTACTCCTCTTGGTGAGCTTCGATGTAGCTTGCGATACTATCGAATATCGCCACTGCAAATTCCTGTGCTTGAGTTTTTGAGATTTCAACTGTCATCATGTATATTATTCCTTTCTGTCGAACATATATAGGTAGTATTAAATTTATTGCTACCCTTCGACAAATTCTAATAACTGGTGAAGCTTTTCATATGCACTTGACGAACCTGATACGATATGATATACTTGCTGGTATGGATAACAAGAAAACTATTTTTAATAAATTTAATATTGCTTTTAACGATGAGCAGGAATGTATTGATTATTTGTATAAATTAAAATGGGGAAATGGTTGGAGATGTCCAAGATGCTCGCACAACGAACACTGGAAAGTGGGGAATATGAAATATAAGTGCAAGGAATGCGGGTATCAGTCTACAATCATTACAGGAACATTACTTCAAAGGTCACATTTGCCTATATCTAAATGGCTGAAATGTGCTTGGTATGTGGCTAACAAAGAAGGGTGTGCAAGTGCAGTTGAAATGCATGATTTGATAGACCTAGGCAGTAATCGCACAGCACTATCGGTCCTTAATAAATTGAGAACAGCAATCGGCAGATGTGAAAAATCAAAGTTGAAAGGAACTGTTGTTGTCGATGTTTTTTATATAAGAATAGGTGATTATAAACGTCATTTATTTATTGCAGTAGAAGCTCAGAAAACAGGAGCAGGAAGAATACGTATGGAGTTGTTTAAGTCAACTGAATATTTCTCTTTTATCCGAAGAAATATTGCAAAGGGTAGTACAATTCAGACAAACGGAATGCCATTCTACTCAAAAGTTCCTGAGGGGTATAAAATTGAGGTTCTAAATAGAAATAAATTCAGTAAGATGCTGCCGTATATCGAAGAGGTGGTGAATGAAATAGAAAAACGACACTCGCTTGGAGGACGCCAAAGTTCATTTACCAATTTGAATTTTGATTTATGTGTAGCAGAATGTTGTTTCAAGATTTCCCGAAAAAATAAAAAAGCAGAATCCCTGTTTGAAGAAATTCTGCGTAGTGCCCTACAAGCCGAAGCTGATAGTATAAGTTGATTCAGTTATGATACGATTATAATCTTGTTGAAAACAGTATTTAGTTATGTTATAATATAGTCAGTAAATAGCAATATTTCTTTTTACTTACATATCTGAGAGGAGTTGTAAAGGGGAAATATTACTGTATCGGAGGCTAAGTATGATAAGAAGAAATAATGAAATAAAGAAATTCGGAGAGATACTTGATGCAAGAGCAGTTTCCGTGCTGAATATTCATGGTGAAATAGGCATAGGAAAAAGTGCATTTATTCATCATATTATGAAAGAACCGATGTTTATCAACAGAATGGTCGGAGGGTATATTGATCTTGGAAGGATCAGTACGACTTCTGAAAATGAAATGATAGATATACTGTACGAGCTTTGTGATCAGTTAAAGCGTATCAGCAGTTTTAAGCCTATTGATTTCAGAATAGCAGATATTATTGACAGCAGGCGAAATAAAAGAATCCCGTATTCCGAGAGAGAAAATTCTCTTTTAGGGAGCGGAGAAATTATGGATACAGCACTTGATGCAACTGATGTCGCTTCATCTTTTACTTCATCAATTATTGATCTTACATATCTCGGAACAGGCCTAAAAGCATTAAAGATCATTTCCAAGGTCTATAAAAAGTATAAAGATATTTCATCAAACGATAAAGAGAAATATAAGTACTATGATAGTATGGACGATAAGATGCTTAGAGGTAGTTTGCCTAGTGCACTTGCAGAGGATCTGAAAATAACAGAAGCAAAAGGCTGTAAGCGAATTGTTATGTTTATAGACAATTTCAAGCGGAATAGTTCTGATATAGAAGAGAATAATAATGAATGGATAAATAAACTGATAAAGGGATCGGGCGGTAACGTTTTATGGGTGCTTGTATCAAGAGAAAAGCTTGAATCTGAAATCGACGGTTTGGAATATCTTGAAATCAAAAATATTGATGATGAAGATATGCGCAGTTATTTAGAGACACAAATAGAAAATAAGGACACTATTGATCGCATAATATCACTGTGTCATGGTTCTCCCTTCTATATGCACCGAGTTCTCGAAACAATCATAGAGAAGGGCGATTTTTCCGATAACGACTGGAAACGTCTTGAATCTAATGAGCGAAAGGGAATAGCTCTTGAGTATCTGCAGCATCTCAGCAACGAAAAAAGGGAGCCGCTTTATCTATTATCGTATGCCTGTGTATTTGACAGCAATATTTTCCACATTCTTTTCCCTGAAAGAATATTTGCCCTTAATGACAAGTGGTTTAACGGCTCTACCTTTGAATCTGTGTCTGAAGGACTATACAATGTACAAAGCAGTATGGCAGATGTAATTCACGAGTATCTTGCCGATTACAATCCGCAGATTGAAATTGAATGCTTCAACAGATTATTTGATGCAGAGCGTCTTTTGATAAAGCACATGACAGCGGCAGGTAATCTTGATTTGCATAGTCATTTCTGTTGTCTGTGTCAATACGGCAGAAAAATAAAAAATGTCAGAAAATATTATAATACACTCAATGAGCTTAAACATTTTCTGTTATCACGAGGTGAAGCAAGGCAGTATTATAATGAGCTTGTATATCTTCTTGATAATATCAGTGATGAAAACGATTTAAGACTTAAGCTGATGATAGATATATCATTATTGGATTATTATCAGTCCGATTATAGTAAGGCTGTTGAAAGATGCAGAGCAGGCCGTCTCCTTGCTGAAAAAACTGACAGTAAAACTTCATTGCTGCAGTTTATAGCAATAGAAATGGATATAGCTCATATAGCGCCGTCAGCAACAAGCGGAGCCTCTGACCAGGTTATAGCACTTGCCAATGAGTATATCTGTCTACTTGAGCAAATGAGAATTGATATGTCGTATAAAACATATATAAGCAACAAACTCAAGACATACCTTTATATTGCACAGGAGTATACAATAAAGGAAAATTTTGACGAGGCTTTCAGATATATGACATATATTTTTGAGGAGCTTGATGACATAAGAAAGGTAAATGCACTTTCATTGCATGATTTGTATGCTAAATCCCATGAAATAATGGGTAATATATACGGCGAAGCCAAAAAGCACGACCTTGAAGAAAAAATGCAGATTAAAGCCGTTGAGGCGTATAATATAGCAGAAGCAATACAGCCTGTATGGAATCCCGAATTTTATCTAAATTTTGGACTTGCCTGCAAAAGACACAGTGAAAGTTGTCTGAGACAGAGCAGATTTGAAGAGGGAATAGAGTACATGGAGCTTGCATTATCTAAATATATGCTTGTTAAGAGTAAAAACTATGAGATAACCGATACATACTGCAAGATAGGATTTGCGTGTAATGATTCTGCCAAGTACCTGATAAACAATCCCGAGTATGACAGCAAAACTCATGAATTTCTGACGCTTGCTGAGAATACAGCTAATGAGGCTGTTATTATGATTGAGGATTTCACAGGAGCAAAGTCAAACGGAAACAGACAACTATGTAATATCAGATGTACCGCAAGCAGATTGTCGGGAGTTCTTTTTGCAAGAAACGGACAAAATCAGGAAGCGGAAAAATCCTTTGAGAAAGCACTTGAGTACGGACTTAAATCCATAGAAACAGCACCATCTCATCCTTATGGATACTATGTTCATGCATGGGCAAGCTATGATTATGCTGTATTTCTTGCTAAGGAGCAGCGTAATGAGCCAGCTTCTGAAATCGCGGTCAAGGGTATGGAAAACGTAGTAAAAGCACGAGAATATACTGATGACAAAAATGCATTTTCCGATCTTTATGATAAGCTAAAGGAGTATGCGGGATAAGAAGAAAATACAGCCAGTTCTTACAGTTTCCGCTATTTTTATTGTATTAGATATATGTAAGGAGAACCTATGAAATCCCTGAAACACATTGTATGCATATTATGTGTGGCTGTCTTGTCCACAGGCTGCAGTAATAATGAGAACAATTCATCTGTGGGTGAATCATCAACAGTACTTGATAATTATATTACAGAAGAAGATATTAAAGCGTTTTATGAAGAAGCAACCTACACACAGGAGCAGGATAATGTTTTGAAAGCTGTTGCGGCTATTGCTGATTGCGAGGGCTTTTGTGATAAAATCAGCGGTGTAGTTGAATATCCTCTGCTTGCTGATATTCATATTGAAGAGGCATATCAGCGGTTTCAGGAACTTCCTGAAACGGACAATACTCCTGTATATGGCATTGTAACTGATCTTCCGATTGATGCAGAGGAGCTTTATGAGCTGGTTAATAGAAACACCGATAATAAGATTGCGTCAGAGGGAGTCAGTGGGCGAATAAAGCTTAATGAAGAGGATATGCGTTTTTGTTGTGAGTACATAAGCCGTACACTTAATGAGGAGCTTGCCGAACACGCATATCCCGATCAGCTTGATGATATTGACGCAAATATTGCTAACCTCACGCTGTTTGAAGGTAGGGGAGTAAGCAATGCTGGAATACTCGATGACGGAAGCATGGAGTTTTCCCGTGTTATGTGTGAAAACATGATATGGGTCTCAGGTTTTGAAGATTCACCTAAAAAGACAGTTGCCCATGAAACACAGCACCTTATGCAGAAAACCTCTGTAAAGCATTGCAAGGAGCTGGGGCTTGAAAGAAGTTATGGTTTTATGGCAGTGTGGGAAGACATGGAGATCGATCCGCTGTTTTATAACTGGCTTATAGAGGCAGCAGCAGAAAGACTCTCTGCGAATTTATATAATACTAAGCCTGAAACCTATATTTCGAAGGTGGCCTATCTTGATAGTATGTCGTATGTTACAGTGCTTGACGGGTATGGTTCGGAAGATTTCGCAGAGACCACACAGCAGTCTGATTTGAACGTTGTATTTGATATGTTCAGATGTCAGACAGAAGAGGAAAAGACAGAGCTCCTTTATCTGCTTTATGCCAATGAGGTTATTCAGGAAGAGCCCGAAGAGTTTATGATGGCATATTCCAAAAAGCTCGGTCATGAGATAACAGAAGATGAGCTCGTTGATTTAAAAATAGAGCTTAAGGTATCGCTCCTTGAAACGCTCACTAAATATTTTTATCGTAATCTCGCCATTCTTGTTTCCGAAAACAAGCTTATTTTTGAAGAGGTTTGTTTCCTTATAAGCGGTTGGGAAATGGATATAGATTCTCACATAAGCTATACAGATACTGCTCGAAACGCCATAGTATTGCCATTTATTGAGTATTATATATCAATGCAGGAATTATTCTTCAATGAACTATCGCAAGCAATGGGAATTGAGACGGACAAGCTGACTGAATTATATATGACATATTATAACAACGTGCCTTCCTGTCAGACCTCGATGATATTTGAAGAAATGAATAGGCAATGGAAAGACGTTGAAGTAAATGTGTTTGATGCTGAAACAAATAAATTCTTTAATAGCTTTTTCAGCGGATTAAGTGAAAAGAAAACCGTTTCCCTTATGGAATGTTATTATGGTCAGAATAGCTGATCAGAGATTCACGTACTTTGCCGGTAAAATAAAAAGAGCCTATTCCCCGTAAAATCTCGGGGAAATAGGCTCTTATATGTATTACAGAGAAATATTAGATTAATTGATTGTACAAATGATTTATTGTATTTGCACATAACTAATTATTTTAAAATAGTGAATCTGTATAAATTTCGGCATTACTATTGCGAAAAATCTGTTGATATGATATAATCATTTAAAATACTAAAGGATGGTGTAACATATGAAAAAATCAATTTTATTCTTGGCTGGGGTTACTACTATGCTCAGCTTAGTTTCATGTGCAAATGGAAATAAAACAAATGAGGATAATAATAAAAGTCAGTCATATAATCCGCCAAAAACAGATATCACTATAAGTTCAGCGAGAGTTTCAGGTTCCGGAGACTTTCGCAGCGGTTATGCTTGGGTGAAAATTGATGATATGTGGTGTGTTATTAATACAAATGGTGAGGTAATTGGCTGCAATTCAGATATAAAAGGTATTGAAACAAGTTTCAGTAAAACAGGATATGCTATAGTACATGATTCACAAACGTCGGGAATGGATATTATTGATGTGAACGGAAATGTGATTTATTCACTTCAGGATAATGAATCGATTCTTTCATTTGATGAATTTTATCCGGATGATATATTACC
>JAZPYL010000107.1:0-12472 GCA_045544175.1 Acutalibacteraceae bacterium
GTGCTCGTCTGAGCCAAAGGAAAAGCCCGAGCGGCTCGAGCGGAGTAGAACTTGGAAGAGACATCCGTATAAATATCAAAAGTACAACCTTAAAGTTAGCACTAAAAGGCCTAAGATTCTTCGCAAAGCTCAGAATGACAAAGAATTGCGTTCGGAATGACAAAGGGTTGTGTTCAGAATGACAGATTTTTAGGGCCTGATGACCTCATAACGCTGCCGGAAACACGCGTGCAGATACCTTTTAAGCAGAACGGACACGGCAAGCCGTGTCCCTACAACATATATTATTAAAAATAGCCTACATATCAAATACAATTGACGAATTCCCCCGTTATAACCCTATCCTTCTGCGGAAAAGAGCAAAAAAAAGGCCACGGAAAACCCGCGACCACAATTCTGCATTCTGCACTCTGCATTCTGCATTAAAAAAAGGCCACGGAAAACCCGCGACCACAATTCTGCATTCTGCATTTGCGGAATACAATTCCGCATCACTCACTGAACATATATACATTCTCTTTCAACCTGAAATTATAACCGTGATCCTCAAGAGCCTGCATATTCTTAAGAATATAGCCTGCACCCTTTGCCGCACAGTGCTCAGGATCGGCGGCTCTTCTTACCCTGATGCCGAGACGTGAGCTGAGCTCTTTATCAAGGCCGGGAAGCTTTGCAGTGCCACCCGTGAGAAGAATGCCCTCATAGCATATATCCGAATAAAGCTCAGGGGGAGCCTGCTCCATAACGGAGATAATTTCTTCAAAAATAAGATTAATCTGATCCTTCAGGGCATCATAAACCTCAGTTGAAGAGATAGTGAATATTTCAGGCATACCGGTGACGTAGTTCTTGCCGGTGACCTCCATTTCAACCTCTTCGCTTCTCTTGAAAGCACAGCCTACGGTGTGCTTGATTTTTTTTGCCGTCTGAATACCGATGGTCAGATTTTTTTCTCTTTTTACATACTGAACAACGGCCTCGTCTAAGGCGTCACCTGCAATTTTCAGCGATGATGCATAGGCGACGGTACCCATTGTGATAATTGCGATATCCGTTGTACCTGCACCAAGGTCAATGACCATTGTGCCGTGAGGGTGGTCAATGGAAAGTCCTGCACCCAAGGCGGAAACAACAGGCTCATCAATAACGCTGACCTTACCGGCACCGCTGACACAGGCGGCTTCAACGAGAGTTTTCCTCTCAAGAGCCGTGATACAGCTGGGTGCACTTATTGCAACGTTAGGACGGAATACCTTTTTGTCGCAAAGCTTTTTAATAAAGTGAGAGAGTATCTCAACCATAACGGAAAAGTCAGAAATAACTCCGTTTATTATGGGCTTCTTCACCGTGAGTCCATCGGGAGTTTTTTCAAGCATTTTTCCCGCTTCGTTACCGATAGCGTAAACCTCGTTATTATATAGGTCATAGCTTATGGCGTTATCCTCAGAGAAAACAATGCCTCTGCCTTCGACAAAAGCCGTTATTTTTTCTGTACCGAGGTCTATTCCTATGTTCTGTCCGGGCATTGTTTCACTTCCTTTGTTTTTCTTTCTCTTAATTTTAAGGCTTTTTACTTTCTTTGTCAAGAGCGGGAGAGAAGACAAGATTTCCCGTAACTGCTACTGCTGCACAGTATACATCCTTTGCCCCTGCCGCAAGAAGAACATCAGAGCATTCCTTAAGAGTAGCACCTGTTGTCTTTATATCGTCGCAGATAAGAATGCTCTTGCCTTTTACATCAGCACCTTCCCTTATTGCAAAAGAGCCGATAACATTTGTCATTCTTTCCTTTGCAGTGAGTTTGTGCTGCTTGGGTGTTTCTTCAGTCTTTATAAGAAGCTTTTCGTGGGGCAGAAAAAGCTTTTCACTGACTCTTTTTGAGATAAGCTCACACTGGTCATAGCCTCGTTCCTTTATTGTATTTTCCGATGAAGGAACAAAGGTGACAACATCAAAATCTGCCTTTGAAAAAGAGACGGCAACTCTTTCACTCAAGGCGTCACCGAAGAATTTGTAAAGCTCTTTCTTTCTGCCGAATTTGTAATTGAGAAGCTTACACTGAATAAGTCCGTCGTAGTGAAAAACACCTGTGATATGTGAAACAGGTGCAGATACTCTGCTTTCACAGCAGCAGCTGTCTTTTTGCAGACCGCAATGCTCACAGCAGTCAGCAGAAAGCTTTTGCTCGGCACTTCCGCAGCAGAGGCAGCTCTCTTCATTAATTTTAAGTGTCCTGCCGCAGACGGCACATTTTTCGGGGAAGAATATTTTCTCTATTATCTTCAGTGTCTTCATATCAGTTCTTTAAAAGCAGATGCTTAAGTGATGAATACCGTCTTGTCTTTTTATCGTTGTCTACCATTGCATTTACCTGACTCTGAGTGCCCACGAGAATAAGTCTGTTTTTAGCTCTTGTTACGGCAGTATAGAGAAGATTTCTGTAGCTCAGCTGAGGTATTACGGAGCAGACAGGCATAACAACTGCCTCAAATTCACAGCCCTGACTTTTGTGAACGGTGATTGCGTAGGCGAGCTCAAGCTCACTGACATTTTCAAAGGGATAAATTGCAATTCTTCCGTCAAAGTCAATCTTCATAAAGGAAGCATTGTGGTTAATAGCAATAATAATACCGATATCTCCGTTGAAGATACCGCTTGAAGCCTCTTTATCTCTTGTCCAGATAATATCGTAGTTGTTTTTAATCTGCATAACCTTGTCGCCTTCACGAAGAACCTTACCTGCACCGGTAAATTCCTCTTTCATTTCTGCGGGAGGATTGAGAATTCCCTGAAGTGCGGCGTTGAGACTGACTGTGCCTAATTCGCCCTTCCTTGAGGGACAGATAATCTGTATGTCCTCTATAGGATTGTATCCGTATGCCTTGGGGAGTCTTTTTGTATAAAGGTCAACTACGGTGGAGGCGGTCTGAAAAATACTGCTTCGCTGAAGGAAGAAGAAGTCTCTGTCTGTTTTTGTGAGGTCGGGATATTCACCTTTGACTATTCGGTGGGCATTGGTGACAATAAGGCTTTCAAGACTCTGACGGAAAACCTCGGTAAGTGCTACAACGGGAAGAAGCTCTGAGGATATAATATCCTGAAGCACATTACCTGCACCGACAGGGGGAAGCTGGTCAGAGTCACCGACCATAATAAGTCTGCAGCCCAAGGGCAGAGCATCAAGGAGTGATGCAAAAAGGTGAGTGTCCACCATTGAAAGCTCGTCAACGATTACTGCGTCAGCCTCAAGGGGATTTTCAATATTACGGACAAATCTCGGTCTGCGGCTTCCGTCAGTCCATTCGACCTCAAGAAGTCGGTGAATAGTTTTTGCTTCTTTGCCGGTAACCTCGCTCATTCTCATAGCAGCTCTTCCTGTAGGTGCCGCAAGAAGAACACGAAGTCCTTTCTTTTCGTAAAGCTCAAGTATACCGTTAAGGGTAGTGGTCTTACCTGTACCGGGACCGCCCGTGAGAACAAGAAGGCCTTTGGTAACGGCTGTTTTGATGGCCTCTCTCTGCTTGTCCTCAAACTTTATATTTTTAATTTCTTCTATTCTGTCAATATCCTTGTCAACGGTTCTTCCCTGAGCAGGGGGAAACTTAAGCATAACCTTTATTCTGTCGGCTATGCTCTTTTCGTCCATATATTCTTCGGGAAGGAAAATATAGCTTTTATCCGAGAAAAAGTCCTCGATTATTTCTTTATCTTCGATAAGGTCGCTTATAATTTCCTGAGTCTCTTCTCTTTCAATACCGAGAAGCTCAAAAGAGGGGATAATCAGCTTTTCTCTGGGAAGACAGGTATGACCGTTGCGGAGGTTATGCCTGAGAATATGCAGAATGCCTGCACGGTGACGGAAAACTGACCTTATGCCCATGGGAAGACTCTCTGCAATTTCGTCGGCACGCTCGAATTTTATGCCGATATCCTCTTTACAGAGAACATAGGGATTTTCCGTAATTCTCTCAACGGCTGACGGGCCGAAGGCCTGATATGCGTTAAGACATTCCGTAGCACTCATGCCGAATCTTTCAAGAGCAATCATAATCTCCCTTACGGCAAACTGCTCCTGAAATCTTTTGCCTATTTCTTTGGCTTTATCGAGGCTTATACCCTTTATATCAGAAAGACGGTGAGGCTCTTTTTCGAGTATATTGAAGGTATCCTCGCCGAATCTTTCAATAATTTTAGCTGCAGTGGCAGGACCTATACCCTTGACCGCACCGCTTGAAAGATATCTGAGCATATCGCCTGAGCTTTTCGGCAGAGTTCTTTCAGCGGCAACAGCCTTGAACTGAGTGCCGAAGGTGGGATGCTTTGTCCAGTAGCCCTTAAGCTTTATCTCCTCACCGGGACAGCAGGAGGGCATTATACCCACGGCAGTTACAAGCTGATTGTTATGGTTTATGTCAATAACACTGTAGCCGTTTTCGGGGTTGGAATAAACGATGTCTTCGATTACACCGCTGATAATAATATCTTCTGTATCCATAATGTCCTCCTTTCTGCCAATGTTATTAACTCAGGAAGCAGGCTGTAGGTCTTGTCATCCTGAGCATAGCGAAGGATCTTTTAATTCATCGTCTGCATAAGATTCTTCACTGCGTTCAGAATGACAAATAAGCCCTTAAGTTAATGATATTGGTTCTCTGCCGTATCGATAGCTTTCATTATACAACATTTTGTACCTGTATTTCAATCGTTTGAATAAAGATTGTTGCCTATAATTTCTGTAAGCTCATTTTCTTTGCAGAATACAATTTTACCGAAGGCTTCGTTCATAAGACTGCATCTGAGCCTTGTCTCCTCAGAAAGATTATAGTCTATCACAATAAGAGGGGGAGGGGAGCCGAGATTAAAAAGATTCATCTGGGTAAAGGCGCAGTATATTTCGTCGGGGAGATTTTTCTTTTCCTCATATCCTGCAATGACAGTGTAGTAGTTATGTTTTTCACCGAGACACAGACTTTTGCTTATAAGTACATAGAAAAGGAAGAACAGACCTGTCAGCATAAGGATAATACCCAGGGCATAAATAATGTTATAAAGCAAAAAAATCACCTCACTGTATCTTATACAAAAGATAAGTTAAAGGTGAATTTTTTTATAAAAATGAGTGAGCCTGTAAGCCGAGTTCTGTCATTTAAGGCAATCATCTATCTAGACCTGCAATTGCTCACAGGTTCAAGCCACCTTTCGGTTTGCGTCCGGCTGACGTATCATCCTGTCGGTGTTGCTTCGGGTAGGGTTTACATGGCCACACAGTCTCCTGTGTGCCGGTGAGCTCTTACCTCGCCTTTCCATCCTTACCGTAAATATACGGCGGTTTATTTCTGTTGCACTGTCCCTAAGGTCGCCCTCGGCGGTCGTTAACCGTTACCCTGCCGTGTGAAGCTCGGACTTTCCTCACGCATCATAAGATGCCCGCGACTGCCCAACTCACTCACAAGTAATTATTGTACATTTTTGAGGGGAAAATGTCAAGGGGAGATTATATATAGCTTTTCAAAAAACTATTGACTGTCGGAGCCTTTTTTTGTTAAAATATAATTGCTGAAAATAAAACAGCAAAAGATAAAAAAAGGAGGAAATATTATGTTATTCGGCGATTATTCTGAAGCTGCCATGAAGGCTGCCGAGGCCGCTGCGGCTGCTGTAAGAAGTACGGACAATTTCAACTGGACCTTTATCACCTTATTGGCTCTTGTTGTCTGCGGGGTATATATTCCCCAGATCAAGAAGAAAAACTGGAACGGTGTTGCTGCTGCGCTTGCGCTTTACGGTGTTCACTGGTTATATGAAATAGCCAATGCGGTTATTGCTCACTTTACCGGTTATGCTCTCTGGACGGTAAGTCCCGAAAGCACCACCTTTATTCTTCTTATCGGTGTAAGCTGGGAGCTTTCGCTTATGTTCTCGGTTGCAGGCTTTATGGTTGACCTTATGCCGGAAGACAAGAATAAGAAAATTCTCGGTATAAACAACAGAATTGCCTTTGCAATAGGTAATGCCTTTTTCTTCTCTGTATTTGAGATTTTCCTTGCATCAACACCTGCATTTATCTGGGTGTACAAATGGTGGGGCGCACTTCCCGTGTTCATCACTACCTACATACCCTTCTTCCTGGCATCAAATCTCATTTACGACAAGCCGAGAAAGACTCAGAAAAAATTCCTGATGATTGTCTGGGGCGCCGTTGCGGTTCTTTTAGCGGTGCTTATACCTTTAGGCATTATATAAAAAACAGAAGTGGCAGATTTCTCTGCCACTTTTTTTAATGCTCCTCGTAATGAGTCACGCCGTCAGCGTGAACGTGATATGTGGTGTCATAGTGGGTTGAACCGTCCTCGTGAACGTGATAACCGGGATTTGTGGGTGAGGTTTTACTCAGAATTACTGCAATAATTGCAAGAATAAGAACAATAATTCCGACGGGGATAAATATCTTCTTCATTTTGTAATCTCCTTTACTTTGATAATCTGATTTTACCATATTTATTCTGTATCTGTCAACAAGAGCATATCAGAGCCTTGCTTTTCAGTAAAGAATAACGGGACAGTCTGAGCCGTCCCGCCTTTTATAGTATAAACTCAATCAAATTCCTTTATATTATTCTTCCTCAAATGCATCCTTGCCCAGTCCGCACCAAGGGCATACCCAATCCTCAGGTACATCTTCCCATGCAGTGCCGGGAGCTACACCGTTATCGGGATCGCCAAGCTCAGGATCGTAAACATAAGAACAGGGACAAACATATTTAGCCATAATAAATTACCTCCATTAATAATATTAGTCAGTAGGAACGGCGTTTAGTCATAATTTCTGAAATTGCATCAAGTATCTTATCGTGGCAGCCGCCGCAGCCCGTTGAGCAGTGGGTGATTGTCTGTACATCTTCAAAAGCCTTGTGTACATCTTCAAATTTATCAAACTTATTGAGTGCATCCTCTACATCAAAGAAAGATACCTGCTTACACTTACAGATTGTATAATCGAACATAAACTCTACTCCTTTTTATGTAAAAGAGGGGACACGAAAACCGCATCCCCTCCCATATGATTTAAATCTTTTCAGTCACTTTTTCTGAACCGGACTGTCAGAGAGTGACAGAGGGGTTATAACAGCACCGAAGGTGCCACATTGCTTAGCCTCTCCTCTCAGGAGAGGTGGCAACCGTCAGGTTGACGGAGAGGTTATTAACCAAAGTATCTGTTAAGAAGACCTTCGAAAGCCTTGCCGTGTCTTGCTTCGTCACGAGCCATTTCGTGAACGGTGTCGTGGATAGCGTCAAGACCGTGCTCCTTAGCCATCTTTGCAAGGTCGAACTTGCCCTGTGTTGCGCCGTTTTCAGCAGCAACTCTCATTTCGAGGTTCTTCTTTGTGCTGTCAGTTACAACTTCGCCGAGAAGCTCTGCAAACTTAGCTGCGTGCTCTGCTTCTTCGTAAGCTGCCTTTTCCCAGTAAAGACCGATTTCGGGGTAGCCTTCTCTGTGAGCAACTCTTGCCATTGCAAGATACATGCCAACCTCTGAGCATTCGCCGTTGAAGTTGTCACGAAGTCCCATAACGATTTCTTCGGGAACGTTTGCTTCTTTGCCGACGCCGAGGATATGCTCTGCAGCCCAGGTCATACCTGCACCTTCTTCTCTTTCCTTCATCTTAGCTTTGCAGATGGGGCATACATCAATCTTTTCGTCACTTTCGTAACCGCATACGGGGCAATAATACTTTTTCATTTTGTTTTCCTCCAAGATAATTAGTTTTTTTAATTAGTTTGTTTTACATTTGTTGCAGATTCCGAAGAACATAAGCTCGTAACCTGTAACTACCGGGTGTGGTGTTTTGATAAGACTTTCCGCCGAGACACTTTCCTTCAGCTCCAGATCAAGTACCTTACCGCAGGTGCCGCAGGTGAAATGACTGTGTCTGTGAGTGTGCCCGTCGAATCGGTCGCCGGTGGGGGTGGGGATTTTAAGAATCTTACCTTCGCTTTCAAGCAGCCTCAGATTTCTGTAGACTGTTGCAAGACTTATTGTAGGATTCGTTTCCCTTACCGCCAGATAAACCTCTTCGGCAGTGGGGTGGTCATATCTTTCGCTTAAGTTCTGAAAAACTGCATCTCTTTGCTTTGAATTTCTTTGAGCTGCCATAGTTTTCACAACCTTTCTGTTAATGATAACGATAATCATTATCATTAACTTGACTACAGTATAACCGATGTTTTTATGTTTGTCAATAGGTTTTTTAAAATTTTTTTTGGAAAATTTCAGAAAATTTTTCGGGGCAGGCAGTGCCGGCGGATTAAATGGAAAGTGCATAATGTCATCGTGAACATAGCGAAGGCGCTTAAGATTCTTCACTGCGTTCAGAATGATAAGGGGGAGAGCATTATGTACAGTGATAAGAAAAAAGCAAGGTATCGTAACACCTTGCTTTTATATATTACATTATATTATCATTCGCCAAGAAGTATTCCTTCAAAGTCCCTTATATCCTTAATAATATACTTCGGTGTGTATTCTTCGGGAAGGTCAGCTCCCTTCATATTTATCCACACACTGTCAAGACCTGCGTTCATAGCACCCCTGATATCTGAGGTAAGGGAGTCGCCGACAACAATAATCTTTTCCTTATCCTTTTCGGGAATGCGGTCAAGAACAATATCAAAGAATTCCTTCTTAGGCTTCTGATGACCTAAGGTTTCGGAAATAAAGCATTCCGTAATGTAGGGGAGAATACCGCTTCTGCCCATTCTTCTTTTCTGGGTGTCGGTAACACCGTTAGTAATAATGTATAAGTCGAAGCCTTCATCTCTGAGCTTTTTGCAAAGGTCAACGGCACCCTCGAGCACATTGTCTCCCTCGCCGAGCAGGTAAAGGTATCTTTCGTTTACTTCAAAGGGGTCAGCTTCAGTTTTAAAGCCGATTGCCTCAAAAAACTTTCCGAAACGTGTTCTCTTAAGCTCAGGCTTTGTGATTTCTCCTCTTTCAAGTGCCTTCCACATACCTACATTTATATTGATATATGTTGAAACGGTTTCTTCCGTAACGGGTACACCGTATTCGTTCATTACCTTTCTTAAAGCACAGTCCTCGTCTTTGTCAAAATCAAGAAGAGTGTTATCTGCATCAAAAAGGACAGTAGTGTATTTTCTGCTCATTTTTTATCGCCTCCGAAGATATATTACTAAAAAACAAGCGAAGTGTCAAATATATATAAAGGATATACTATTACAATTTTATAAAATTTATATTTTTCTATTTACTTTTTATTTTCTTGTGGTAGAATTAATAATGTATAATTATATGAAATTAAAGAAAGAGAGAAAGCTTATGGCATCGGATACTTTCAGTGAGGGAATTGCTCTCGGAGGACTCAGAGAGAAAAATGAAATAAAGCTTCTGGTGTGCTATATACTCAAGAGTACTAAAAAGTCTCTTACAAGAACCCAGATAAATGAGATTTTAAGTGAATATAAAATTGCCAATTATTTTGAGGTCAACGGTGCCGTCAGCGAGCTTGTTGAGGGCGGTCAGGTGGAAAGTGAAATATTCGAGGGCGATGAGCTTATAACGCTTACCCCGAAGGCTACTCTTGACGTAGCCGCCATTGAACGCTCACTTCCGAGAAGTATACGTGAAAAAGCGGTATCTGCGGCAGTAAAGGTTCTTTCGCGAGAGAGAATCATAAAAGAAAGTGCCGTTGAAATTATTCCTCTTGAACACGGCTTCCATGTAAGATTCACCGTTATGGATATGGATACGGAGCTTCTTAAGATTACGGTTTATGTACCTGATGAAAGTCAGATTGAAACGGTGAAGAAGAATTTCTTCAATAATGCGGTTACTATTTATTCTGACGTCATTTCATCGCTTACTACAGAATAAGAAAAAGAAAGGACAAATAGTATATAATGAAAAAGTTTTTAGCATTCTTTACGGCAACGCTTATTCTTTTTGCTGCTGTATTCGTTATTTACTGGGAATATGTAAGACCTGAGGATTATTCAGTGTTTATCGAATCCTTCGGTCACGGTGTTATTACCGTTGACAGTAAGGAAACCTCAGGCACTGATGAAAAATACAAGGTTGTATGCGAAAACGGTCAGGAGCTTACACTCAACATCAATCCCGAAAGAACAGATTCCACTTATTACAATCTGAAGAAGCTTATAGTCAACGGCGAAAATGTTACAGACCAGGTAAATATGCTTCAGTATAAGGCTAAGGTTGACGGAAAGCTCAATATCCTTGCCTTCTTTAAAAAAGGCAAAAGACCCTCAGGCTATGAGACAGAGGAATCTGCCGCAAGTGTAGACAGACCTGAAATTGACAGATACGCAGATAATAAATATATCGGCTCTTACGCTGCTTATGATATAGAAGACCCGTCAGTTATCTATGACGAAAAAAGCGGATATTATTACTGCTTCGGTTCAGACAACGTTGTTATCAAGTCTACGGATCTTCTTAACTGGACAAGCCGTACAACTTATTTCCCTTGTCCCGAAGGAGCTTCAAGCAATACAATTATGTCCTTCTCTGCCTTCGACAGTGTAGAGAAATGGGCAAAGGAGCACGGCTACGGTAAGGATGAAACCTATTCGGATCAGCATCAGGACAGAACGCCTCTTTCTCCTGAAATCATTTACCGTAACGGCACATACTACCTCTATTTTGCTCTTTCAAAAACCGAGGATGCAAATGAGTCGGCTATTTTCTGCGTAAAGACCGACGACCTTGCAAAGAGTATTGAAACTAAAGAGTGGCAGGATGCAGGTCTTGTTATAAGCACCTGCGGAAGACATGCAGGCACAGAGACAGTGGAAGATGATAACGGCGAAAAGACAAAGCACGGTGTAAAGGCTTCCTATGATGCGGCTAATGCAGTTCACCCCTCCGTTATCAATACGGAAAACGGTTTGTTTATGGTATACGGTGGCTCTTACGGCAGAAATAAGATAAACGGTGAAATTTATATTGTCGAGCTCAGCACCAAGACAGGTCTTCTTAAAGCCGACAGCAAATACAATAACACAGGCGATGTTGTTTCAACTCTCCACGGCTCTTCACGTTATCAGGCCGGTACACTTATTGCAAAGCCCGGCAGAATTCCTGCACTGAGTAAAAATGACGGAAGTCTCGTAAGCGGTGTTGACATTGTATACAACAAGAGTACAGGTTATTATTATCTCTTTGTAACCTACGGCGATTCGGCATCAAACTATAATATCCGTGTAGCAAGAGCAAAAACTCTTGAAGGTCCCTACCTTGATTATAACGGAATGAATATGACCGATTTCGGAAAAACTGCAAGAAACAATCAGTATACCAAGGGCTTCAAGCTGATAGGCGGTTATAACTTTGTTTCGAGCAGCGGAGGCGGTGTTGCCTATACTGACATAGGCAGAGCCTCAATCGGCAGTCCCACAGTCATCAAAACCACAAAGGGCAACTGGTTTGTCTGTTCACAGTCTCAGCTTTATTACAAGGTAGGTTCACTTATTACAACGGGTGCAGCTACAGCTGAGGAATACGGTGTAGAGGCTTATGCATACCCCTGCCTTGAGGTAAGAGAAATCAAGTGGAGCACTGACGGATGGCCTATGGCTTGTCCGGAAACCTATTCGGGTGTTACGGGAAGCAAGAAGGTGAAGAAGGCTTCACTTTACGGCAACTGGGACGTAGTTATTTTTGATAACTCCGGCGACAGTGATAATTACAAGGCCGTTGAGAGAAATGCTTCATCAACGGTAACCATTCTTGAAAATGCCATCATCAGCAGCACTGATATCGAAAAGAAAAGAAAGCTCAAGGGTACCACACCCTTAGTCAAGGAAGACGGCTATTATACACTGATCCTTGATTCGGTAAGATATTCCGTTTATCCCACAGCTGTATGGGACTGGGAGCTTGAAGAGGGTACAATCGTATTTACGGGTATCGGTGAAGACGGCAGTACAATCTGGGGTAAGAAGAATTTCTCCGATGCTCTGGGTATAAATACAGATGTATTCTATTATGTACTCGGTATGTGTGATGAGACCGTAAAGGCTGAGTATCAGACGAAGATGCAGAAAATCAGCTCCAATCCCTCACAGACGGATATTGATGCTATGACGGGCGAAATTGTTGATATTCTGCTTAGGGCAGAATAAATGCAGAATGCAGAGTGCAGAATGCAGAATTAAGGTCGCGGGTTTTCCGTGACCTTTCTTTTTTACGCTTTTCCGCGGAGGGTTACGAGGTTGTGACGGGGAAATCCGTAGATTGTATTTCGTAGGGACACGGCGTGCCGTGTCCGTGTGCACAAAAGATATTTCGGTATTAATTATAAAGGTCCGTCTTTTCTGACGTATCGGGAAAGTTGCCTTTGTCATTCTGAGCTTTGCGAAGAATCTTAGGGCTTTTAGTGCTGACTTTAGGGTTGTACTTTTGATATTTATATGGATATTTCTTCCAAGCTCT